>JACPKU010000003.1 GCA_016186915.1 Candidatus Doudnabacteria bacterium
CCACGCCACGCTAGTCAACACCGAAACCTCGGGTGTGATCACTGACACCACCAACCCCATCGAACTCACGGCCACCACCAATGCTGGCTGGACCGGCTACTACCTCTTAGCGGAAAACGCTTCGGGCACAGACAGATTTAGCGTGGATGCTTCAGGAAACGTTATCGTTGCCGGAACTCTAAACGCCCAAGCCACTACCGTAACAACCCTCGACACTGGCCAAGGCGCGAATGAACTCTATGACATGGATCAGAATGTGCTGACCACCTCCACCCCCCAGTTTGCCAGATTGGGCTTGGGAGCCGCAGCAGATGCTACCAATATCCTCACAGTCACCTCCACTTCCACCACAAACCTGTCCAAAGGAATTAACGCAAGCCACACCGGCGCCATCACCGGCACAGGTTACGGCGGCTATTTCTCCAAAACCGGCGCCTCTACTACTAACATTGGCCTCTATGCCACAGCTTCAGGAGCAACAAGTAACTATGCGGCTATCTTTGAGGCTGGCGACGTCGGCATCGGGACGACGGCGCCGGGGGAGCTTTTACACATTGATAAATCAACCGCTACGACGGGACCAAATATAAAAATTGATTCTAGTTTGGGTGATGGTTCTGATTATATGGGCGGTTTGTTATATGCGATTGACACTGTCGTTGAAAGTGCAATTAAGAATAAGGAACATACAGCAAATAATTATGGTCTGGAATTTCAGACATACAGCGGTTCGCTTTCCACTAAGATGACAATTCTTGGTGCCGGCAACGTCGGCATCGGGGTCACTGATCCAGCTGAACTTTTAGAAGTTGAGAATGGCAGCGCAACGACGGGAATTCAGATTAGTAACACAGCGACAGACGGAGACCCTTTTCTAGCATTTGCGCTCTCTGGCACTAAAACATTTACAATGGGAGTTGATGACGGGGACTCCGACAAATTCAAGATCGGCACCACTGCTATTGGCACAAATACCCGTTTGACTATTGATTCTTCGGGCAACGTCGGCATCGGCACAGCCACCCCGGGCGGTACTTTGTCTGTGCTTTCAGCCAATGCCACAGGTACCACCACCAGCAGCGCCTTTAGCTTAGCCGTCAACTCCCTCACCACGGGCACAGGCCTCTATGCCGCTTCCTCAACATTAACTTCAGGAAAATTAGTTGATCTGCAAGTCTCTGGCACAGCCGCTGCCGCTTCCCAAACTGCCCTGAATATCCTCACAGCTGGGGCGAATGGAACCGTGGCCATCACCACTTACGGCGCCCAAATCTCCAATACCCACACCAATGCCACCTCTGGCACGAACGTAGCGTTATACCTGAATGCTTCTGGTGCCACCACTGCTAATTATGGGTTAATAGTGAATGCTGGCGACGTCGGCATCGGGACGACGGGGCCGAGCGCTCTCTTGGATGTTAGGGGAGCGGTTACTGTTGGTGCTGCTGCTGTGAATTATGCCCAATTCCAAGTGGCTGGCAGCTTTACTAGTGGTGGTGCATCAACAGTTGCTTATAGTTTGTTTGTGGACGGCACGCTCACCGGCGCTTCCGGAGATACGACAAGATTGGTGGGGTCTCGGTTTGATAATGAAATCACGACACAGACTGCTACTGAATCCATTAGCCAAATCGCCCAGGTCTTTATTTCAGAGCCGGGAATTACGGATAATTTGACAGGAGACATTACGACAGCCGCCAGTTTGATCATTGCCGATGCGCCAACTGAAGGCCAGTCTAACTACGCTTTGTTGGTGGATGCGGGAGATTCCAGGTTTGATGGTAGTGTGATTCTTACCAACTGCCAATCTGCATGTATTGTTCTTCAAGATGGCGGAACTACTGATGCATCGATTTATACAGACGTGAACAATGACTTGGTTATTTACGATAACACTGACATTCAGGCAAAAATCAGAAACGATGCTTCTGCCCTAAATGACGACGGCTGGGCCACTGGCGCAGTCGACTATGGCGAGTTCATGGAGAAGCTTGACCATAATGAAGAAATCAAAGTCTATGAAGTTGTCGGCGTCAAAAACAACAAGATAACCAAGAACACGAACAATGCCACGTTTGTCATGGTCACTTCCACCGATGCGGGCATAAGAGGCGGCAACCCTATTGTTGCAGGCTATTCCCGCGATAAAGATCCTAACTGGGTCGTGGTGGCTTACATTGGCCAGGTGCCGGTGCTTGTTAGCGGCAAAGTGAATGAAGGCGACTACATCCTTCCGTCGGGAAATAACGACGGAAAAGCCACAGCTGTTTCTCCGGAAGAGATTACAGCTAAGCAATTCAGCCAAGTCATCGGACGGGCTTTGGAAAGCTCAACGAACCCGGTCTACAACAGCTTGGCTACCTATCAAGACCCAAATGACCCAGAGCAGGACAGCGAGCTTTTGCGAGAGCTGGCAAAGTTACAGGCGAGAAGAGGGGCCGCGAAAGTTATCAACGTGGCAGTGGGATTGAATTTGCCTGAGCCAGAGTATGGCGGATTCAAATCTAATTATGGAAGTTATCAGATAGAGACCGGGGATGTAGTAGCATATGATGAGCAAGGATCTCTGAAGCGGGCGGGGAGTAGTAGCTCGGGGATTGCAGGGGTGGTAACAGAAATTAACCAAGCCAACCAAGCTAAGTTCTTCTTTCAGGGCAGAGCCAGGGTCAAAGTTACCCAAGAAAACGGGGTGATTAAGCCAGGGGATCGTTTAACTTTATCAAAGACGCTCCCTGGTTACGCCATGAAGATGACGGAGAGCGGGCAGAGTATAGGAATAGCCCTTGAGTCCCTTCAAGGTTCGACCTTGAAGACCGGCAAAATTCTGGTGTTTGTTAATCTTTCTTATCAGAGGATAGATATTGCTGTTGATGGCTCATCAAGCAAAATAGTTTATGACAAGGATATAGACATGTCGGGCTTTGCAATCCTGAATGTCAAAGCCATTGCGTCTTTGAGCGGCAAGTGGAGCATCTCGGAAGAAGGGATTTTAGTGGCAAGAGAAGTTCGGACTGACAAATTATGCTTGGGTGAGACCTGCGTGACCGAGTCGCAACTGAAAGCATTGTTGGGCCAGCAAGCGCAAGCGGCTACCGCTTCAGGTGGAGTGCCGTCCACTCCGACAGTACTTGGCGAATCGACCGGAGGGGAGGGCGAACCAGTAGTTGAGGAGACGCCAACCGTTGTCGAGGAAGGGGAACAAGGGACACCGATAACCGAGGAAGCTCCGGTCGAAGAGCCAGCAGTAGCTCCACAGCCAGAACCAGCGGCGCTGCCAGCACCTGAGCCCGCGCCACCGCCAGCTTTAGAGGAGCCAATATGAGAATAAGGACAATAAGGACAATAAGGACAATAGGGATGATAGGGATGATAGGGATGATAGGGATGATAGGGATGATAAGAATAATAGGAGGCTTATAGTTCTTATAGTTCGTATTATTCCTATAAACCTATAAATTATGTATAAAGATCTCAAATCTTATCAAATGGCCACGATAGTCTATGACTATAGTGTTGAGTTTTGTCGGCGGCATATAAAAAATCATAAGATCGTGACTCAAATGGAAGGTGCCGCCAGAGACGGCCAGGAGAACATTGTTGAGGCTTCGGAAAATAAGACCTCGGAGAAAATTAAGGTTAATCTTTTGGGCGCATCGAGATTTTCTTTGGGGGAGTTGCTGGGGGATTATGAGAATTTTTTAAGACAAAACCGGTTAAAGTTGTGGGGGAAGAATGATCCGGAAGCGGTGGAGGTTCGGAAGATTGTTTATAGGATAAATAGGGATAATAGGGAAGATAAGGATAATAAGGATGATAGGGAGGATAGGGATAATAAGGATGATAGGGAAGATAAGAACAATAAGGATGATAGGCGAGGCTCTGGGGCAGGTTCCTATAGTCCTTATCCTACTTATTATCCTTATAAAACCTATTTAAATGATCCGGAAAAAGCTGCTAATGTTGCTATTTGCCTTATCCACCAAGCCAAATATCTGGTTGACCAACAGTTGCGAGCAGTCGAGAAAAATTATTTGGAGCATGGGAGTTATCAAGATAAACTCAAGGACAGATGGAAAACGCGCGAGCTTAAGAAACGTGAAGAAGAAGATGAATGGCTAAAGCGATATTTAGAAAAGCCAAGAGATGGATAAGTATAAAAGGGGAATAGGGATGATGGGAAGAATAGGGAAGATAAGGATAATAAGGATAATAGGGAGGATGGGGAGGAGAGGGGAAATAAAATAAGGAAGATAAGGATAATAGGCAAGATAAGAATAATAGGGATAATAGGGATAATAGGCGAGGCTTTGGGGCATACAAAGAATGGGGAGCAGGCCAGGTTCCTATAGTCCTTATCCCACTTATTATTCCTATAACCTATCAACAATTAATTTATGCTAAAATATTAAGTAAATAATAAGGAGAAGAACATATGTTAGGATTTTTAAGCAAAAATAAAGACCAAAATCAACCTTCCCCGCTAAGGAGAGCAGTGGATATGGGGGTGAAAGGCGGGGGTTTGAAGTCAAGGATCAAACCCGCCCCAGTTGAGTCTCCCGCCCCACCAGCGCCTCCGGCGCCTGAGGAAGCCGGTGTTCTGCAAAAGGTTGACATTTCCGGATTCAACAAAGCCATCAGCTGGAGCTTGGTTGGTTTGGTGTTTTTGTTGCCCTTGCTGGTTTTGCCTCTTACCTCGGAACTGCGCGAGTTCAACAAACAGTCCCTGCTGTTCTTGGGCGTGGTGATAATGCTGGGTATTTGGGTGATTAAAATTTTAACCACCCGGTCAGTGTCTTGGGTGAAAACTTCTTTGGACTATATTGTCTTGGCCTTTCTCGGCCTATACCTTGTCTCCAGTCTTTTCTCGATTGACAAGGCCTCTTCGTTCTTAGGCTACTACGGCAGATTCACTGGGAGTTTTCTGTCGGTTTTGGCTTTGGTGATTTTGTATTTCTTGATCGTTAACAATGTCAGGACCCGGCAGCTGACCCAGAAACTGATAAAGTGGCTGGCTATCAGCTCCGGGATAGTCGTGGCTTATGGCTTCTTACAGCTGGTCGGGGTTTATCTGATTCGCGCGGGTTTTGCCCAAAGCAACAACTTTAATCCGATCGGCAGTTTGGTGGGTTTGAGCATTTTTACGGCCATCACGTTGCTTATTGTTCAGTGGTTATGGATGAATGATCACAGCGAAAATAAGCTTAAAAAACTGGCTTACGCCGGGTTGACGATTATTGGATTGCTGGTGATGTTTTTGGTTAATGCGTTTGTGGCTTGGCTGGTTTTGGGCTTGGGCATGATAGTTTTTCTTGCCCTTGGCATGATCCTGACTGATCAAAAGCAGTCAGTCAGAGTGGGTCCTAACTGGTTTTGGCGGCCAATGATTCTGCTCGTAGTCAGCATCTTGTTTGTGGCCTTCCAATTTTTGCCGCAGTCTTTGAATCCGAGAAACTTGGTTCCTAGCAGTCTGCCGATAGAAATCCAGCTGTCCAACTCCGCAACCATGGAGCTGGTGGGCAATTCATTAAGCGGGGGGGCGAAGCAGGCGATTTTAGGGTCTGGCCCCGGCACTACCGGGATAGCGTTTGGCAATATTAAGCCGCAAGCTCTAAACAAAACAGTGGTCTGGAGTCTGAACTTTGATCGGGCCTCAACTGAGGTTGCCAACATTGCGATCGAAACCGGCATTTTGGGATTGCTGGCATTTGAACTGACCGCAATTCTGTTTCTGTTTTACGGCCTGTTCTTTTTGCTGCGCAAGATCAATCATCCAGGACGGATGCAGGCATTCTTGATGTACGCGATTTGGCTCTGTCTTTTCATCACCCATTTCTTCTATTTCTTCAACACCACTTTCTACTTCTTGTATTGGTTTAGTTTGGCGATGTTCATAGCGATTACGCACTGGCCGGTTTCGCTCGAGGGAGAAAAAGACAGGGCGGACGAAGTGAAAAGTTTGTCGTTTTCCTCATCCCCAAGATCAGCGCTGTCCTGGATGTTCATGAGTTTGCTGTTGTTGGCGGTGCTGCTGGTCGGGGCGTTCTTCCAAGCCGCAGTGTATGTGTCGGATGTTGCTTACGCTTCTGGATTGAAGGAATTGAACAAAGCTGATCCGGATTTTGCAGATACGGCGGCAAAATTCCAGCGGGCCATCACGCTTAACCCTTACCGTGATGTTTACTATTTGGCTTACGGACAAAATTTGATCTTTATGGCGTCAAAGGAAGCGGCGGAGGCGGAGCCGAACATACAGAATGTCCAGACTTGGCTGGCTGGCTCAGTCAATGCCGGAGTGTCCGCCACCCGAGTTTCTCCGGGGAAAGCCAGCAACTGGTCAGCCCTGGCGCAGTTTTACGCCGGGATCAGGCCATTGGGAGTGGAAGGGGCGGACAACGCGATCATAGTGGCATGGAGCGCGGCCATCGAGCGGGATCCTAAAAATCCCGCCTTGTACATCCGGCTGGCCCGCGCTTATTCAGCGGCTTCGGAAGTCATAGATTCCTCTATTGCCGGCAGCGGGCCTGACAGCGACCAGGACGGATTGTCTGATGCCAGAGAGCAGGAGCTGGGCTCCAATCCAGCTTTAGGGGACACAAACGGGAATTCAGTTTTGGACGGTGAAGAGGTAAAAAGAGGGTTTAATCCCAGCGGTACCGGGAGGCTTTCTGCCGCTCAGATTGCCAATTTTACCAGGATAGATGCTGCAATGCTGCAAAAAGCTAAGGAAGCTCTGGATCGGGCAATTGAGCTGAAAGATGATTTGCCAGATTCATACATTGAACTTGCCCGAATAGTAGAAAAATCCGGCGATCTAAATGGGGCGAAGGCTAAATTTGATGAAGCCGCCAAGCTTTTTCCGGGCAATAGCAACATTAGGTTTGAACAAGGAAGATTAGCGTTTAATCAAGGGAACTTAGCAGAGGCGCAGCGGGCGTTTGAAGACGTGCTGCGGGCTGTGCCCAATCATGCCAATGCGCATTATTCTTTGGGCTTGGTTCACCAAAGAAACGGAGACCTGGCCGGAGCTTTAGCTGAGTTTGAAGCGGCGCGGTCAATCTCTGGGCCAAACGTGGAGCTGGAGCGGCTGATCAATGAACTGCAAGGACAATAGGACCGCTCGAGCAGTAATAAGTAGATAGAAACAAGAAAGAAAACCCCGGGGATTCCCCGGGGTTTGGTTTAAATTCGAATATCGAATATCGAAATCCGAAACAAATTTCGTGCTTCGTGCTTCGGATTTATCTCACTGAACTTACCAAAGCCTCAAACGCCTTTGGGTTTCTCACTGCTAACTCTGCCAGCATTTTTTTGTTCAGCCCGACTTTATTTTTGTGCAACAGATCCATGAGTTTGCCAAAAGGGATGCCCTGCTCGCGGCTCGCGGCGTTGATTCTCACCGTCCAGAGTTTCCGAAAATCTCTTTTTCTGGTTCTACGGTGGGAGTAGGCATAAGCCCCGGCATGCAGGATGGCTTCTTTGGCGGCCGCAACATTGGTGCGCCTGCGGTTTAGATAACCCTTTGTTTGCTTCAGGATATTTTTTTTGCGCTTATGGGTGGCAATTCCGCGTTTGATTCTGGTCATAATGCTTGGATGGTTCCTGATAAAATTATCAATTTTCAGTTTTCAATTTTTATTAAATTTTTAATACTGTAATATTATTAATTTTTTGAAAATTAGAAATTAGAAATTGAAAATTATTTACTCCCGATCAGTTCTTTAATTCTTAAATTGCTTTTGTGGACGTAACTGTCCCGTCTTTTATTCTTGGTAATCTTGCCGCTCTCTCGGGAATTAAAATGATCCTGGCCGGCTTTGCGCTGCCTCAATTTCCCAGATCCAGTAATCCAGAATGTTTTGGCCACTCGTTTGTTCGTTTTCTGCTTCATATATGATCTGAACGCCGCGGATCCTTATTTACTTGGAGCTAAGATTAGAGAAATAGTGTTGCCGAGTTTTTTGGGATGCACCTCGACTATGAATGGTGTGGTGATTCGTTCTTGAAATTTTTTTATTAAGTCAAAAGCCAGTTCAGGATGGGCTTGCTCGCGCCCTCGCATCCTGACGTCGATCTTCACTTTGTGGCCCTGATTTAGAAATCCGTCTGCTTGCTTGGATTTAAATTCCAGATCGTGCGTGCCGATCCGGACAGAAAGCCGAATTCCTTTGACTGTGACTTTCTTGATCTTTTTTTTGGCTTCTTGCGCCATTTTCTCCTGATGGTAGCGGTATTTGTCGAAGTCAAGCAGTTTGGCTACCGGCGGTTTTGCTTGCGGAGAAATTTCTACCAGATCAACTTCTTTTTCCAAGGCCAAGGCGATGGCTTCAGAAGTCTTCATCACTCCGATCATTTTGCCTGTTTCGTCAATTACTCTCAGCTCCGGAACTTTGATCTGGTGGTTGATTCTAGTTTTTTGAGTCGCTATGATTTAAAGATTAATTTTTTTAGAACAATACAATTATAGGGCAAAAACAGCGTTTTGTAAAGCCCTGTACCACTCACTACGTTCGGGTACGGGGCATAAACCATTCGCACAAGGTGGCTTTAGCCATGAACCTGAGCGAACTTTAGTTCGCGAATGGTTCATGGTGGAGCTGGGGAGTATCGCACTCCCGTCCAAAAGCCGTTATGAAATTTAATCTACAAGTTTAGACTGCTTTAAGATTTCTCGCCGAGCATAAAAGCAGACCAAAGCGCTTTGCGATAAGCCTTAAATTTCCAAATGCTTTCAGGCGCAAGCATCTGTAAGCTTGAAATATAACACCGATGATCCCGCGAACAAGCATCACAGGGTCGATGGGTTGTCACCTATTAGGCAACAGCCAAAGCAGGGGAGAATGCAAAAGCATTCTTTACCTTGCTTGCCAAAGAGTTGGCATTTATGATTTGCCTTACCCTGGTAACCGGTTGGTTAGGCTAGCCGGACTTGCCTAAGTTTCAAAGAGCCATTGTCGAAGCTATTCAGCCCCACAAAGTTGATCACAAAGCACAATTGCTTTACGGACAACTTAGTAAGACCGGCATTCCCGCCCGCCGAAGTCTTGACGAAGGCGGGTCGAAGCTATTCAGCCCCACAAAGTTGATCATCAAAGATTCAGCCATAATGATCAATTTTCTAGGTCCGGTACTCCTGCCCCGTAGTGTCCCGTTTGACGGGACTACACTGGGGCCGAAGTTTACCCCGTACCGACGCGAAGTGCCTGGCGCGGGGCTATTCAACCCTGCGAAGAATAATATTCTATCAATAATTTCGGATGCTGACAAGGGGGGCGGTTTGGAATACGTCTAAATTTGACGATCGCACAAAATAGACGTAGAATGGTAGTATGCCACCAAGGCCCCGAATAGGGGACTTTAATTTCGAAAAAAATTATCTGTCAAATTGAAAAAAATTATCTGTCAAAAATTTTCCCTACGTCTAAATTTGACGATCGCACAAAATAGACGTAGAATAATGATATGGCAAAGAAAAAGAAAATAAATTTGACTGAAAAATTACTGGAGATCTTTCGCAGCGGTTCACCTTTGACCTTTTCGGAAACCATGAGGCAGATGTACGGGCTGCCGATTTATAAACGAGAGCTAACGCGCAAGCAGCTTTATGACACTGTGGAAAAGGTGCGCAAACAAGGATGGCTTAAAAAGAAAGTAGTGGAAGATCGGGTGTTTTATTCCTTAACAGCAAAGGGTAAGGTTAAGCAGTTGGTGTATAAACTTAAAACCGAAACAAAACGGAGAGGGGAGCGTTCAACCATAATCATCTTTGATATTCCTGAAGAAAAGAGAACGTACAGAAATTTTTTACGCAGGCTACTTAAGCAAATGAAATTTACAATGATACAAAAAAGCGTATTTATCGCACCATATATTTTACCCAAGGAATTCTACGAACTGTTAAAGGAGTTGGACTTAATAAAATTTATCAAAGTCATTGAAGGAATTATCCGTTTTTAGATTTTGTGGATTAGCAACTTTTTCTAAAATACGCGCCTCTTACTTTACTGCTAAAATGTGCGATCGCACAAAATAGACGTAGGAGTGAGGAACATTTATAATATTTAAATTATAACGTTTAAATCCTTGTTCGAATGGTTCTTTCCAGTTTCCGTTTGATTTCTTTTTTCTTGAGAGCCTCTCGTTTGTCGAACTGTTTTTTGCCGCGGCCGATCCCGATTTTAAGCTTGATGTTTCGTTTCTTGGTGTAGAGTTCAAGAGGAATAAGCGCTGTTCCTTTTTCATGGGTCTGGTTTTGAAGTTTGTGAATCTCCTGCTTGTGCAGCAGCAGTTTGCGTTCCCTGGTTTCATTGTAACCTTCGAGATTCGTGGCGTGCTTGTATTTGCCGATATGCGCGTTGCGCAAAAAAGCCTCGCCATTGCGGATGGTGACGTATGCGCCTTTCAGGCTAACTTGCCCGGACTTAATGCTTTTTACTTCGTGTCCAAGCAGCGACAAACCGGCCTCCAGCGAGTCATCAATGGAGTAGGAATAGAAGGCTTCTTTGTTGGACGCATGGGTTGGCATGGTTTTGCAGGAATTAAACTGACAGTATGCTAGGGGTAGCACACCGTCATTTTATCAGATATAATAGGTTTATGTTAATGCGAGAAAAGCTGCACAGATTGGTGCTTTCTGCCCTGAAAAAAGCCAACATTTCAGCGGACGAGGAATCCTTGAAAAAATTCAAAATTGAATATCCCGCGCCCGAGCTCGGAGACTATTCGTCTAACGCGGCTTTGATTATGTCAAAATCAGCAAAATTCAAGCCGCGAGATTTGGCTGAAAAGATTATCGAGAATATAGATAAGGAAATGTTTGAAAAGGTAGCTGTGGCCGGGCCTGGGTTTATTAATTTTAGGCTGAAGATAGAAAATCTAATACCACCCTCATCGGCATTTCGTGCCACTTCTCCCGTCAAGGGAGAAGATAAAAAGAAAATTTTATTGGAATACTTTCAGCCCAACATTGCCAAGCCCTTGCATATCGGGCATTTAGAGACCGCAGTGATTGGAGATGCGATCAAGCGCATGTTTTTGTATTTGGGTTACCAGGTTGAATCTGACACACACATGGGAGATTGGGGGACACAGTTCGGGTATTTGATCCTGGCCCAGAAAAGATTCGGCGAAGTAAACGAAAAATTATATGCCAAGCTTAATGCTGACGACTCGATGCGAGAAGAGGCAAAGCAGGAGTTTGTGAAGCTGGAGCAAGGGGATAAAGAAAATCGTAAAATTTGGCAGAGGCTGGTGGACACCAGCATGCAGGAATTTTTGAAAATCAATACCCTGATGGACATTCTGCCGTTTGACCATCATTGGCCGGAGAGTTTCTACGAAGACAAGATGCCCGGAGTGCTGGAAGATTTAAAAGTTAAAAAGTTGTTAAAAGAATCCCAAGGCGCGCAGGTAGTAGATTTGGAAAAACAAGGGTTAGGCGTGGCCATCATCATAAAATCCGACGGCGGCACGACTTATCTGCTCCGCGATCTGGCCACTTTTATTTTTGGCAAACAACAAGGGTTCAGAAAGCATCTTTATGTGGTGGACAACCGGCAGAGCTTGCATTATAAACAGCTGACCGCCATCCTTGAGCTGATGGGGGAAATAGTAAATAGTAAACAGGAAATAGAGCACATTGATTACGGCTTCATCAGCTTTAAAGGAGAGGCCCTAAGCACCCGCAAAGGCAACATGGTTTTGGCTTATGATGTCATTATGGAAGCCGAAAGAAAAGTTTCGAAGCTGATCTCGGAGAAAAATCCTGGTTTAGAAAATAAAGAAAAGGTGATTAAGGCCGTGGCGAAGGCAGCCTTAAAATATTTTATTTTGAAGCATAATCGGCATTCTGATATTGAATTCGACTGGGATCAAGTGTTGGATTTCGAAGGAAACAGCGGGCCTTATTTGCAGTATACAGCCGCTCGCTTAAGTAGTATTCTAAAAAAGAGCGGAAATTCGAAATCAGAAATACGAATTTCGAAACTGCCAATCACTGATACTGAGAGAAGGCTTTTGTTTCTGCTTTCCATTTTCAACGAGAAGGTCGTAGACGCGAGTGTCGATTATATGCCAAATATCTTAGCCAATCATTTGTTTGAATTATCTGCCACAGCCAACAAGTTTTATCACGAAAGCCCAGTAATCCAGGAAAAAGATGAAAGTAAAAAAGCTTTTCGGCTCAACCTGGTAAACCAGACAAAGAAAATTTTGTTTTTAGGTCTAGATCTGTTGGGAATTAAGGCCCTGGAGGAGATGTAAGCCTATGCCATTCAAACCAATTGATCCCAAACCGAATTTCACAAAGTTAGAAGAAGAGGTCTTGAAGTTTTGGGAAGACAATCAGATATTTGAAAAGTCTCTGGAGCAAACTCGCGACGGCAAGCCTTATACTTTTTACGACGGCCCGCCGTTTGCCACGGGCGTGCCTCACTATGGCAGTATCCTGCCCTCTGTCGTGAAAGATCTTATCCCGCGCTATCAGACGATGCGCGGCCGGTTTGTGCGCCGCCGTTGGGGATGGGATTGCCATGGACTGCCGATTGAGGAAATTACGGAGCGGCACTTGGGCATTTCCGGCAAAAAAGATATTGAAAAACTTGGAATTAAAAAATTCAATGAGACTTGTCGATCGTTAGTCTTACAATATGTCTCCGAGTGGCGCAAAACCATTAGGCGTATCGCGCGCTGGGTGGATTTTGACAATTCCTACAAAACCATGGACCGGGATTATATGGAATCAGTCTGGTGGGCGTTTAAGCAAATTTATGACAAGGGTTTGGTGTATGAAGGGCGGAAAGTTTTGTTATATTGTCCGCGCTGCGAGACACCAGTGTCAAATTTTGAAGTGGCCATGGATAACAGTTATCAGGAAGTGACGGAAGAAGCGGTCACAGTAAAATTTAAGGTTAAGCCTTCGACTTCGGCCAAAGGCCTACGCTCAGGCAGTAAGTTGATGTCTGAGCCTGTCGAAGACCCAACTTACTTACTGGCTTGGACCACCACGCCGTGGACTTTGCCAGGCAATGTGGCCTTGGCCGCGGGGAAGGATATTGAGTATTCAATCATAAAAGTTGGAGAAGAGAATTATATTGTTGCGACTGAAAGAATTCCTGAAGTATTTGGAACAAATATCAAATATCAAATATCAAATATCAAATTTAAAGGCAAGGATTTGGTTGGACTGGAATATGAGCCCTTATTTGAGGTAGATAAGATTAATAAGGATGATAAGAACCATAAGGCGTACAAAGTCTATGCCGCGGATTTCGTCAATACGGAAGAGGGGACAGGAATCGTACATACTGCCGTGGTTTATGGTGAAGATGATTATAATTTAGGATTAAAGGTTGGGTTGCCTGTGGTGCCGTTACTCGACGAAAAAGGGAAATTTAACGACCAAGCGCCCAAGCTTGTTAAGGGTGAGTATTTTAAAGACGCGGATAAAATTATCAAGCAAGATTTAGAAAAGAGGGGGTTGTTGTTTGACCGCAGACCGCACCAGCATGCTTATCCGCATTGTTGGCGCTGCGGCACCGCGCTTTATTACAATGCTATTCCTGCCTGGTTTATCAATGTCCAGAAAATCAAAAAAGATTTGCTTAAAAGCAATGAGAAACAGATGAATTGGTATCCCGAGCACCTTAAGCACGGGCGCTACCAAAAAAGTGTGGAAGCCGCTCCGGACTGGAACATTTCCCGCAACCGCTATTGGGGCAACCCGATTCCGGTTTGGAAATGCGAAGACTGCGGCAAGAATACAGTGGTGGGAAGCATTAAGGACTTGGGATTAGCGAAGAACAATTTTTTCTTCAGCCGACACGGCGAAGCAGAACACAATGCCAATGACTTAATCAGTGCTTATCCGGAAAAGAAGCCAAGCAATTTGTTGCCGCACGCGAAAAAACGCATTCAGGCTGCGGCCAAGCGATTGGAAGAGTCTGGAAACAAGATAGATTTGATTTTTGCCTCTGATTTAATACGAACCAAGGAAACTGCTGAAATTTACGGAGAGTATTTTGGCTGTGAAGTCAAAACAGACCCTAGGCTGCGGGAACTGAACGTAGGCATATATAATGGCACGTCTGACTCGGAATTTAAAAAGAAGTTTCCGTATCATCAGAGGTGGGACAAGGCGCCCGACGGCGGTGAAACCAACCAGCAAGTACTGAAACGCATGCTTGACTTTGTCAATGAGACAAACAAGAAATACCAAGGGAAGAATATTTTGATTGTCAGCCACGGCGATCCGCTCTGGACCCTCCAGCGGCATTTCGGCTCTGAATTGCCGTATCCGGGCTTTGCGCAGCCGTTTGCGCTAGACGTCTCGATTGCTGATTTGCACCGGCCTTACATTGATGAGGTAGTTTTGGTTTGTAAACATTGCGGCGGAAAGGCGCGCCGGGTTTCGGAGATTTTTGATTCTTGGATCGAAGCCGGCTCAATGCCGTTTGCCGAATACCATTACCCCTTTGACCAAAAAGCAATTTTTGAAAGCCGCTTCCCGGGCCAATTTGTCGTCGAATACATTCCCCAAACCCGAGCCTGGTTTTATGTTATGCATATCATGGGCCAGATTTTGTTCGGCAAGGCGCCGTTTGAGCATATACTCACCACCGGCACGATATTGGCTGAAGATGGAACGAAGATGAGCAAATCCAAAAGGAATTATCCTGATCCGTGGTTGATGATGGAAAAATATGGCGTGGACGCCTTGAGATTTTATTTGGTGAATTCACCAGTGATGCAGGCCGAGGATTTGAATTTCAGCGAACGGGAGTTAAGTGTGGTGTATCGCAAAAACATTCTCATCCTCTGGAATGTTTATAATTATTTTGTCACTTATGCCAACGAAGCTGGCTTTGAGCCAGAGCCTAAAGATTTAGATAGAGATTTAGAAAACGTGCTTGATCGTTGGATTGTGATAAAAACTGAAAAACTGATGCTGGAAGTAGAAAGCGGTTTGGAGTCTTACGACACAGTAAAAGCAACACGGACAATTTTAGCATACCTGGACGAACTTTCTACTTGGTATGTCCGCCGCAGCAGGGGAAGAAAGGATTTGGTTTTCTTTGAGGTTCTCAGGCATTGCTTGCTGGTTACGTCAAGGGTTATGGCGCCTTTTACTCCATTTATTTCCGAAATAATATTCCGCAACCTTACAAGGAGAGACATAATTTCGGTCCACTTGACTGACTGGCCAAAAGGCGTGAAATTGGGCAAAGCTGATGAAAAATTACTGGCTGATATGGAAGAGGTGCGCAGTTTGGTAGAGACAGGGCATAGCTTGAGAAAGGCTAAACAGATTAAAGTCAGGCAGCCTCTGGCCAAGCTTTTTTACATAACCAAGTCAGGCAAGTCGCTTGAAGTTGGGCTGGTAAAAATCTTGGCTGACGAATTGAACGTCAAAAGCATTGAGCATAAAAAAACTGGAGAAGTGGACTTTGAGTGGAAGATAAGCGCCGAACTTAAACAAGAAGGCTTGGCCCGTGACTTGGAAAGAACTGTCCAAGAGATGCGTAAAAACAGAGGATTAAAAGTTGGCGAAATGGTTAATTTATCGTATGATACAGAGGATGAAGAGCTTCTCGCGGCCATGCAATTATTTGATACAAAAAAAACATATATAAAAGAAGTGGAAAAGGTGAAAGGGATAAAAGGAGAAGAGGTTGAAATTCAAAATAAAACAATAAATATAAAGATTTAATGAGATATCGTAGATTCACCGGAATCATCTTAAAGAAACAAAATTATAAAGAAGCGGACCAGATTGTAACTCTCTGGACTAAGGAGAACGGCAAGATCAGGGTTCTGGCGAGATCAGTCAGGCTGAATAAAAGCAAACTGGCTTATAGTCTGCAAGATTTGTCAGAGGTCGAGATTGAAGTCACACTGGGCAAATTTCTGCCGGTTTTGATTGCTGCTCGAGTGAAAAACAGCTTTAAACAGTTAAGAGAAAACTTGGTGAAAATTGGCATTGCTTTTTATGCTTGTGAGTTGATGATTAAAATGACAGCTGACGAGCATCCAAGCAAGCCGGTTTATGATCTCTTGGTCGAGTTTTTCCGACATCTGGCGGAGACAAAGGTTGAAAAAAACAAATTTCATCCGGCTTTGGAAGCGTTTACCCTGAAACTTTTGACCCGTTTGGGTTTCGGGATGCAAGAAGCTTACACTAATTTCAAGATCCCGGAATCCTTGAGTTTGCATCTCGATACCCTGAAATCAAGCAGCTTTACCCAAGCAGAAAAAGTTTCTCTCAATGAGAAAACAGGAGAAAGACTCCATCAGACGATCAACAACTTTATCGAGTTTATTCTGGAGCGCAACCTAAAATCTAACTTATTCTTAGTTTCACTGTAAAATATGGAAGAACAAAATCAAGACCAAATTTTTGACCAAGAACTAAAACAGGAATTGCCTTCTGCCGGAAAGCAGGGTTTTCCAGATCAGTTTAAAATTTTTTTTAGAGATAATAAATTAGTTATTATTGTAAGTGTTGTGATGCTTGTGTTAGTTGCTGTGGTGGCGGTGTGGGTGTTCAGGGGGAATGGGGATGAAAGCGTGGTTTCAAACAATGTGGTCTTACAAATCAGGGGCCCGGACAAAACAACTTCCGGCAACGAGGCAGAATATCAAATCATTTACCGCAACGGCGAGAACGCAAATTTGGTGGATATTTCATTGGAGGTTTTTTATCCGCCTGATTTTGAATTTAAAACTGCTGAGCCAGAGGCAGTGTCTAATACCGGACAAAGATTCAGTCTGCCTGATCTTAAGTCAGGGGACGACGGGACCGTAACTATTCGCGGCAAGATATCCGGAGCTACCGGAGAAGAAAAAGAATTGCGAGCCAAATTGGAATATCGTTTATCGAACTTTAATTCTCAATTTAGCATTACCGCCAATGCCAAGACTGTGGTTTTGGCTCCGAATTTAACATTGGAGATCACCGGCCCAATTGATGTGACCAACGGTCAAGATACAACCTTTACGATCAATTACGCCAATGTTTCAAATGAAGAATTTGAAAACTTAAGCATCGTGCTTAACCTACCAAGTGGTTTCAGTTTCACCCAGAGCAATCCTCCGCCAAGCAAAGATGATAACCAGTGGGCCATTCCTAAGCTGGCTCTGGAAGGGCGAGGAGCCATTGAGGTTACCGGCAGTTTCACGGGAGCGGCGAGCCAGGAGAAAATAATGATTGCCGAATTAGGCTTGAAAATTGGAGACAATTTTGCTCCCTTAATTAGTTCGTCTGCCAGCTTTAAAATTGTTGCGTCGTCTCTATACGCGCGATTAAACGCAGTGCCTGATGATTTTGTTTATTTAGGAAGCCAAATCTCGCTTAATTTAGAATATGGCAATCAGGGGAGGGTCGGTATGACCGATATCGTTATCATCCTTTCCTTAGAAGGAACAGTTTTGGATTTAAGCAGGCTTGCGGTAAACAACGCAATAGTCACTAACAACGTGGTTACCTGGAAGTCGGCCACACTCAGTAATCTCAACGTATTATCCCCCAACCAAGACGGAGAAATTACTCTGAATATCCCTCTCAAATCAGACTCCTCGACCAATTTGAAAAATCAAGTAATTAAAGCCAGCGCCACGATTGCGTCTGATCAGGTGCCCAGCCCGATTAAGAGCAACGAGCTTGCGATCAAACTGGGTTCTCGTTTGGGTTTGTCTGTCAGCGGGCAGTACGTTTCTGGCGCGCTGCCAATGAAGGTCGGGGAGACCACGGTTTTCGCCGTCACCTTTTTGGTTACTAACCAAAGCAATGATTTGGAAGATGTGGAACTAATTGCTTCGTTGCCCTTACCCTCTTCAGCTTGGACAGGTGTGATACTACCGGCAGTTGAAGAAGCAAAATTGAGTTTCGACCCCAACGCCGGCAAAGTCCGCTGGCGACTTGGCGACTTGCCGGCGTTTAGCGGCAAGTTTACGCCCGCACCGGTTGTCACGTTTGAACTGCAAGTTACTCCCACAGAAGCAGACAGAGGGAAAAGCATGAAGCTGCTTTCAGACATTCAGGTTTCCGGCAGAGATGTTTTTACAGTCCAAGATGTTAAGTCAGAAGAAGTCAGAGAAGTCAGCACCTCCTCGTTAAATGATAATAAGTTAAACAGTGTAGGTGCGACAGTGCAGTAAGCATTCACATAACACAGATCACGGATCACATATCAAAATCAGAACTCCGTGGGTTATCCCACGGAGTTCTGGTTTATCTGTTATCTGGCCTTAGGGGCTTACGTAATTGAAGGGTTTAACTTGAATCCCATTTTTTAAGATTTCAAAATGCAAGTGGATGCCCGTAGCGCCTCTTACACGGCCGGTTCGTCCTTGCTGCGCAATGGTTTGGCCCCTGTTTACCCGATCTCCAGCTTTGACATAAAGCTGGTTGGCGTGGGCGTAGAGTGTTTTAAAGCCATTGCCGTGGTTGATAATTATCATGTTGCCATAGCCGTTTGGGGACCAACCGGCAACTTCCACGAATCCCGCTTCCGAGGCGTAGATCGGCACCATTTGACTGTTGGAAATATCCAAGGCCCGGTGTCTGGAAGAGTATCCTTGGGTAACTCCTCTGGTAGACGTGGGCCACAAGAAAGAAAGGTCGCCGGGATTGAGGTTGCCAGGGGCTTGGGCTTGGGTTAAAGCCACTTTGTTGCTTTCGTCTCGGACGAAAACAGAACTTGGCGGCCGCTGGCTCGGTACGTCTACTTGATTAAGCGGAATAGTCAAGACGTCGCCGACTAAAATCTGGTTTGGCAATTCGAGGTCGTTGGCATCCATCAAATCGAACTCATCGACTTTGTATTTTGCCGCGATGGACGCGATCGTGTCCTTTTCTCCAACCGTGTGGCTAACCCCGCTGAAAGGAAGGATGGTCAGTGTCTGTCCGGGTTTGATAATTGAGAACTCATCCAGCTGATTTTCTTTCATAATGGTCTGTGGAGAGATATCATAGCTAGAAGCGATCCTGCTGATTGTGTCTCCGGAAACCACGGTATATTCCGTCCGGCTGAGATTTTGATAATTTTTGGAATCTGTCGGGTTGGTTTTAACAATCACGTTTTCTTGGATGGTGGTGGTTTCGACCAGCGTTTGCTTGGCTGCTTGGCTACTGGATACCAGCAGGGTTTGGGCGAACGGAGATTTATCAGCCGAGTCCGCGACAAGGTTATCTGAAACAACAATTCGAGTAGTATCAAAAGATTTAAGCAGGGGGAGGTTGATATCCGGGTTGGTTCGCAGATAAGAAAAAATCACGCTTTGATCTTTTGTTTCCAGAAGGTTGGCGTGACGTGCAAGAGAAATGTTGACGCTTAAGGTGATTCCGGCAATAACCAAAAATACCAATTCCATGCTAAAACGCGCGATATAGTCTGTGA
>JACPKU010000004.1 GCA_016186915.1 Candidatus Doudnabacteria bacterium
GGCAGCCAAGCTCGGCACAGGCCTTTTTATAACCTTCCCAGCCACTGCCCATATTCTTTTTTAGATCATGGACTCCAAGAAATAATGCCATAGATTTTTGACCTCATTATTTTATTGATTAAATCATCGACCTTTGATTAATTATATCACTTGCTGAAGAGACTAGAGCGGGCGAGCCTAAACTCTCATTTCCCAACTGGCGGAAGGGGTGGGATTCGAACCCACGAAAGGCATAAAGCCCTTATCGGTTTTCGAAACCGACGCACTAGACCGCTATGCGACCCTTCCTCATATAATATTATACCTGTTTCACAGACAAAAAGCTTCTTCTGTGAATTGGACACAAGCCATATTTGGCGATCGCCGCTCTGTGTTCCTTAGTCGGATAACCTTTGTGTCTATCAAATCCGTAGCGCGGATAAAGTTTATGAAACTCATTCAATAAATTATCTCTGGCCACTTTTGCCAAAATTGAAGCGCAAGAAATGGATAAAACTTTTTGATCCCCATCGATGATCGCTTCCTGCGGACAAGACAAATGTGGAACTTGATTACGCCCGTCGACTAAGATGAAATCTGGAAGGAAGTTCTTTAATCTTTCAATTGATTTTTCCATTGCCAACAAACTTGCCTGCAAAATATTTATTTGGTCAATCGTTTCATGTTCCACTCGACTTACCGCCCAATCCAAACTATTGTCTTTAATAAAATTAACGAGCTCGGCTCGTTGTTTTTCTGTTAACTGCTTGGAGTCGCGAACTTCATACCACCACTTGTTTCTACTTCTTCTCTTGCCAATTGATTCTGGATCCAAAATTACACTGGCCGCAACCACTGGGCCTGCCAAGGGCCCCACGCCCACTTCGTCGCTTCCGGCAATTATTTTGAATCCTTGCGACAACTTTTGTTTTTCGTGTTTGTATGTGGGGAAAAACATTTTGTCTATTCTTTGATTATCGCTTTCACTCTCGAATTTAATTGGAGATTCCTCAAAACTGTCCTCTTTGCATCAGTCAAATCAGAATCTGAAACTTCGATTGTAACACGCGAATCTTTATTATTCTTCAAATAGTCATCCAGAAACTCCCTAAATTCAACTGCCCCCATGGTCAAAAACTGTTCCGTCACATCTAGTTCCGGAGTTTTGGGAATGTCGCCTCTTTGTCTTGGTTCACGTTCTGACATAATTAATCTCCGTCAAACAATCTTACAACTGAATCATCGCCTTCAGCGCGATGGTGGACCCTACCGGGCTCGAACCGGTCACCTCTCCCATGCCATGGGAGCGCTCTACCAAATGAGCTAAGGGCCCAAGATAAAATTTATTGATAACCTTAACTATGCTCTTTAGATCTAAATCAGTCAAAGATGAAAAAAATTCTTATGGTGCCCTCGCCAAGAATCGAACTTGGATCTAAGGCTTAGGAGTCCCTTGTTCTATCCATTAAACTACGAGGGCATGAATATATGCATTGTCCGCCAGAGGCGGGTCCGCCTTGGGCGGAAACTACGAGAGGTTCTGTCCATTGTTTGTCCGGCAAAGCCTACATATTCTAGCTTATTTTCTCTTTCTTTTCAAAAGCTCAATGGGTGAAATTTTGTAAGTTTCACTGCCGTAACCCCAGTTCAACTCAAGCTGTTTTTCAGCTTGCAACAACTGCAAAACATTTTTTGCCATGAGCTTCAAATCCTTTTTACTCCATTGTTCGGTGATCCATTGATCCCTAAAATAAATGGTGTCATAAATCTAAATTAATAATCTAAACAGCCAGATAGTTCCTGCGGCAGCCAATGGAACTGTGATATTATCATTTATTTCCCACTTACCTAACTTAATTTCAAATGCTTCGACAATCATACTGACCAAAGCTGCAGCCAGAGCCTCTGGCCAAGACAAAAAAATTAATGCACCGCCCCCGGCTGCGATGAATCCGGCCAGACTTCCCTCCCAAGTTTTTCTGCCCTCTAAGAAAAGTTTGGTTTTGCCAAAATGAGTGCCAACATAGGTGCTGACACCATCGCCAAAGGTTAAAATCAGGATAGAAGCCAAGGCAATGTCTTGGGGAAACAACCAGACAACCAGAAACCCTCCAAGTAAAAACATGAGGGTGCCCTTGGCTGGAAATTTTTTTATGTCTTCGGGCCGGTCCAACACTTCTAACAGCCAAGTGACAACAGGAATCTGGAATCGCAAACTGAACAACGAAAAGATTAAGGTTAGGATGATTAAATCGAATAAAATAAATCCGTTGAGAAAATCAAAATGCAGCAACAGTACAATTACTATTCCGAAAAATAGATGCGCAATCTGTCTTCTTGTTTCTAGTTGATTCATGTAGTAAAAAATTGGTCGGGGTGCCGGGAATTGAACCCGGTCTACACGAACCCGAATCGTGCGTACTACCGGCATACTCCACCCCGGAAATTGATTAACATTCCGTTCAAAACCGGCTCTATTTTGGAGCCGGCTGAAGGTCCCAGGATTTTGGATTTTTTCCTTCCTTTTGTGGAACCTCCTTCCTAATCATACCTTGTGCTTTATCAATGTCAAAATGAGAGAAATGAATCCCGTTAGAAATCCCTGTTGGGTATTATTTCTAACGGGATGAACGTATAATAACTATGGTTCTACAAAAAATTATGATTAAACTAAATTAGATACATTTTGTCAATGTTTCACCCGTCTACCAATGCTAACATGACCGATAATAAAGAAAATAATACTACGTTTCACGTGAAACATCTATTTTTTGGCTCTAATAAGCCATTTTGGCCGGAAAACGTGAAACAATACTTGAGAAACACTGCTTTGCATGAAATGCTATTCTATATTTTCGTATTTCTTATTCCAATCCAGACAAGAATCCTTTATCTTCCTGAAAAAGCTTATATTAACTGGTATTTTTCCTATCATTTAGGGTTCTTTTTCTATTTAACAGATATTATTTTTATTGCCTTAATTGTTTCATGGTTTCTCGCTGAGAAACCGAGCTTTAATCTAAAACTACGCATAAACAGACTTATTTTAGCCCTTTTTGCTCTCATATTAGCAACTTTGTTCCATGTGAAACGTATAGATATTGGAGTTTACCAGTCAATCAAGTGGCTGGAACTGCTTTTACTGGTTTGGTATGTGTATTCAACGTTTCACAAGAAACATCAATTCCATATAACCCTTTTTTTACTCTATATTTCAGGGGTTTTCCAGGCAATTCTAGGAATCTTGCAATTTTACTTGCAACATAGCCTAAATCTAAAATTACTAGGGGAATATGTTGCACCACTTGGAACTGCCGGGCTAGCGACTATTGGGGTTGCAGGAACAAAGATCATCCGAGCTTATGGAAC
Source organism: Candidatus Doudnabacteria bacterium (assembly GCA_016186915.1). Lineage (GTDB taxonomy): Bacteria > Patescibacteriota > Doudnabacteria > UBA920 > O2-02-FULL-48-8 > JACPKU01. Next base: position 3,349 of record JACPKU010000004.1, read on the forward strand.
GTTTCCGCATCCCAATCTTTTAGGGGCGTTTCTGTTATTTTCCCTCATATCAGGATATTTTCTTGTTTCCCGTGGAACAAGGTTTACCAAATGGTTGGTCGGACTTGGGATGATCGTGCTGATTAGCGGCATCTTCTATACTTTCTCAAGATCTATCTGGATTGCAGCAGGAATCTCATCAATCGTATTTCTTGGCTATTATCTCCGGGATTTTTTAAAAACAGGCCAATCCAGGCTCACTTTCCTAATTTTGCTAAGTGCTGTAGTTGTTTCATGCGGGACATTAGTCTTTACCTATAAGGACCTCATAGTCTCGCGTGCAACAGAGAATATTCAGGAAAGTGCGCTGGCAAGTAGAAAATTGTTCAATAAAAATGGACTGACTATTATGTCTCAAGCGCCGCTGTTAGGAGTTGGGGTAGGGAATTATGTGGTGGTTGCTCAAGATTTGTTTGATTTAGAGCCGTGGCAATATCAACCAGCCCATAATGTCTTTATTTTTTTGGCTGCCGAGCTGGGAGTTCTTGGAGCAGCGTTATTTGCTATTATTCTTATAGAACTTCTAAAAAATAGTTGGCAGAAGAAAAATTTTCTAACCCTTACATTATTTTTTACTGGAATAATTTTTATCCTGCTTGCCAATTTTGATCATTATTTTGCTACAATACAACAAGGCCGGCTGACTTTTTTTCTCCTTCTAGGATTGCTTGCCGCTACTAATAATCTTAATCATGACCATGCTTCACCAGACTAAATCAGTTCTAAAATTTTTGGTGCCAAAATTTATTTTTCAAGCCTACTATTATTTGCTGGCTGTGGCTGGAAATTTCATTTACGGAAATCCTTCAGAAAAGCTAATTGTCATTGGCGTCACTGGCACCAACGGCAAAAGCACGACCGTAAATCTCATCGCGAAAATTCTGCAGGACAACGGCTACAAATCCGCGCTGACTTCTACAGTAAACTTTAAAATAGGGGAGCGGGACAAACTTAATATTTACAAGATGACTATGCCGGGAAGATTTTTTCTGGCCAGGTTTTTGCATCACGCAGTCGAAGAAGATTGCAAGTTCGCTGTGATTGAAGCGTCGTCAGAAGGAATTTTGCAATATCGTAATCTCGGGATTCATTTTGACTGTATGGTGTTTACGAACTTAACTCCTGAACACATTGAAGCTCACGGAGGGTTTGAAAATTACAAACAGGCAAAGCTGAAATACTTTGAACAGCTGCAAAACTCACCGCACAAAATCATCAATGGACAAAAAATTGCCAAGACCATCGTGGCAAACGCCGACGATCAACACAATCAAGGATTTTTAAATTTTCGAGTTGATAATAAAGTAACCTTTGGACAAAACGAACAAGCCCAAGTTCGGGGAACAAACTTTAAACACGATGAAAACGGCATTTCTTTTGAAGTCGAAGGACAAAAATTCAATCTAAAACTCAAAGGAGTATTTGATTTTTATAATGCCCTGGCCGCAATCGCAACCGCAAAAAATTATAACGTAGACTTAGTAAATTCTTATCAAGCATTAGAACGAATTGAAAATATTCCAGGCAGAGTAGAACTAATCAACGAAGGACAAAATTTTAAAATTGTAGTGGATTATGCGCCTGAACCAGAGTCGCTAAAACAGCTTTATGCCACTGTAAAAAGCTGGCCCGCCTTCGTTCTCCCAAGGCAGACTTCGGCGGGCACGTCGCACAATAAAATAATCCATGTGCTGGGGTCCACCGGAGGAGGAAGAGATATCGCCCGCAGAAAAATTTTAGGCAAGCTGGCCGGTGAAAACGCAGATGTAGTTATTGTTACTAACGAAGACCCTTATGACGATGACCCGCAACAAATAATTCACGACGTGGCCGACGGAGCAGTGGAAGCCGGAAAAATAATCAAAGAAAATTTATTCCGTGAACCTGATCGAAGACTGGCAATTGCCAAAGCTTTAAGCAAGGCGGAAAAAAATGATCTGGTGATCGTCACCGGCAAAGGCGCAGAACAAAAAATGGCCGTAAGCCACGGCCGTTACATTGACTGGGATGATAGGGAAGTGGTGAGAGAAGAGCTTAAAAAACTTATGGCTTCCCAACAATAATGATCTTTTTTTCAATCCCCAAGATAGGGTTTTTGTGTCCGGTGGGATAATCGCGGATGGCATTAAAAAAGGTTTCGTAGTTATAGCGATAATTTTCTCCTTTCCGCGTTCCCGGATCATTGGTAATAAATTCTTGCTGCACTTCATCATAACCAACAACCACAATCATATGCCTCGGCGGGCCTGGCTGGGTGTAATTGGGATTCCCAATTATTGTTCCGTCAATTGGCGCAATCACTAACTTACCCAAAGCCAATTGTTTTTTTATCTCATCAATCGTGCTGTCGCGTGAAGTCAAGACATTGGGGTAATTGTAGTAGCGGTTGATTATCCGATCAACTGTATCCTCAACTGAAGTGTCGTGGTAGCTGCCGTACTGCTCATTTTCCCAAGCCGAAACTCTAATAATCTCATCTGTAACCCCTTGGGGTGTTAAGGTTTGATTGTTGGTCCAAGCCACAGCCATAATGACAGCTGCTTCTTCACAGCCGTCCTGAAAACGATCATCCTCCCATTGCGCGAACGGGGCTTGGGAAGTAAATGGCACGCTGATCAAAACCTGTTCAGGATAAGTTGGGGTTTGATTTTGATTCTGCGAGGTGTCTAGAAAACCTGAAAAATTATCTGTTTGGTTTTTGTAAGAAACCAAAAATAGGAGCAACGCTCCCAAGATTACAAATCCGATTGTAATAAAAATTTTTTTCATTGGTGGACTTAGGCGGAATCGGACCGCCGTCTGAGCAATGCGAATGCCCCGTTCTACCACTGAACTATAAGCCCTGACTAAAATTTAAACAGCCGCGCGAAGAAATTATCAATCAGACCAGTGGCTTGATCGATAAAAAACAGGACAAACAACAATGCCAGGAACAAAACATTCCAGACAAACGAGGAAATCATTTCTCTTTTCAGCTGGCGGGTTTCTTCTTCTTCGTTATGAATTGAAACTTGATTGTGTTTGGACATGATTCATTATTAATTACAGACAAATTATAGCTTACTCGGGGGATTTCTCAAAGTTGGGAACTTGATATATAATGGTTACATTATTAGTCTTTTCCAATGAATCCTACTTATTTACTTTATGGCTCTGCAATTCTTTCTGTCGTCTTGCTGACTGCTATTATCTGGCTTACCTACAAACTTTACCAGTTGGATCAGGTCAGAAAACAATTTTTCTCCTCCCCTCTAAAAAAGGATTTGGAGCAAGTTTTGGTGGATCAAAACCGGCTGCTGACCAAAACCGTCAAGGACCTCTCTGGCCTTGCCGAAGAACTCACTGACCTTTCGATTCTTAATAAAAATAATTTTCAAAAAATTGGAGTGGTGAGATTTAACCCGTTTGATGACGCGGGAGGAAATATGAGTTTTGCCTTGGCCATTCTCAATCATCACAATGACGGCGTGGTGGTTTCGTCGCTCCATGGACGCGAGGGAACCAGAATTTATGCCAAATCAATCAAAGCCGGGGCTTCGGAACACAAACTAACTGAGGAAGAAGCAGAGGCGATAAAAAGCGCTACTTAATTAATAATTTCTAGTGAGCAAAGCTACTACAAACTACTCACTACTAACTACCAACTAATTTATATGGCTAGACAACAAGAACAACCAGAAACAATCGTGGCGAGCGGGATGCGGATCGAGGGAGAACTGAAAAGCAACGGCAACATCCGGATTGACGGCGTGGTTGCCGGTAAAATTCAAACGGCGCACGACATTATGGTCGGAGGAACAGCCCAGATTGACGCGGACATTAATGCGGAAAACGCCGTGGTTGCCGGGGTGGTTGCCGGCAACATCACGGTGAAGGGTTCAATTTTGATTATGGAAACAGGCAAGGTTGCCGGCAACATTAGCTGTGCTAATCTAGGCATCAGAGAAGGCGCTATCTTTTCTGGAAATTGCAAGATGAGCGAACAAAAACAAGTCGATCTTCAAAGTGAAGAAGAACAAGAGTAATGTACTATTACATCGTTGATCCGAAAAATCTAAGTCAACGGCAATTTGAAAGAGTACAGAACCAGCTGTACTCTTCTCTTTCTGAATTCAGAATCAGCGGCGAAGTTTCCAGAGTAACCGCGCTCCGGTCTGCGGCTCAGCTGGTTCTGTCAGCCGAGAGCCATAGAGCGAAAAATATTATTGCGGTAGGAAGTGACGATACACTGCACGACGTAGTTAACGCTGTGCCTGATGATGAAGAAATAACGATTGGGTTCATCCCTCTTCAACCTTCTAGTTTTGGCAATATGCTGGGCATAAACTCGATATCCAGTGCTGTAAAAACCATAGCCGCCCGCCGCACCATACTGCTTGACCTTGGCAGTGTAATACAGACAAAAGTCAACCAGAAAACTTTGTTTTTGAAAAACCTGACTTTTGGCATGGAATTAAAAAGTGATTTAAACAAAGGCAACTTATACAGCTTTAAACTTATCAGCCAACTATTTAACCTACCTAACATTGAAGTAAATTTTATAGGCGATAGAAAATTTCAAGGGACAAATACGCTGTTGGGCGGTGTTGTTTTCAACAGCCGAGATCAAGCATGCGGAAGCAGTTTTGTAAATCCGGCTGACGGCGTGCTTGATGTGCTGCTCCTGCCAAAACTAAGCAAGTATCAAATTTTCAAATATCGCAAACATCTTTTGAGTGAATGTTTGGAAAACATCCCTGGCGTTTCTATCTTACATTTAAAAAAATTGGAAATTTTAGGACCAGAGGGATTGACGCTTCGAGTAGGCACACGCGTATTAGCCAAGGCTCCGGCCACTATCCAAATCGAACCTCGGAAACTTAAAATCATCGCCGGCCGAGAACGAATGTTTTAAAGAAAAAATCCGACTATTTAGTCGGATTTTTTCTTTGTCGAACGTTAGACGTTCTGGAGCGGGTAACGGGAATTGAACCCGTCTCTCCTCCTTGGCAAGGAGGTGTAATACCGCTATACCATACCCGCATTTTTGGTGCCGGAGATCAGAATCGAACTGATGACACGTCGCTCTTCAGGCGACTGCTCTACCACTGAGCTACTCCGGCGCAATCCTTGGTTTTTGCAAGTATGCGTAACCTATTAACTTATCCTGCTCCAACGCGATCTTTATTTTAAAATACTTTCGACTCAAAAACAAGAGGTCTTTTCTGTGATACATCACATTAAAAATTTTTCTAGAATCTCCTTTCGTATATTCAAGATTTGATACTCCAACCCCCTTATGAACAGAGCCTGTTAATCCGTAAAGTCTTTTCAATTCTGTCCTAAGCCATTTAATAAAATCGGGACTCGCAGAAGCAAATGATGTTTTAAATCCAAAACTTTTAGGCCATCTTTTATCCCAGAATGTATAAAATGTTCCATCTCCGTCAAATAAACCTCTTAAAAAGTCAGGAAAATATCTGTCAGGTATATCAATTTGTTTTATCGTCTTTGACTTTGCAACAGTTAAACCTATAGAATTTAAAAACTGATAAAATATTTTATCTCCAAACTGTACGAATAAATATTTCTTGTCAGTTTCTCCGCCTCTTACATGAGCGATGGTTTTATTACTTATTAAAAGGGCTCTCTTAAACTTATTAATCAATTCGATTTCTTTAGAACTAAATCCAATATGACGCTGATCTTTATGCAACCATCCGTCCGAAGTAATAAGACCGATTGCATAAGCAAAGTCCGAACTCCATTCAATTTTAACTTTTTGTTTAAATCGGCGGCTAATCATAAAAAGATTGCCGCCTTAATTAATATTATTTTAGCGTGTTTGATAGAACTTTTCAATGGTGGACGCTGAAGGATTCGAACCTTCGGCCTTCGCAGTGTAAATGCGACGCTCTAACCAGCTGAGCTAAGCGTCCTCTGGTGGGCACGGAGGGAGTCGAACCCTCAATCCTTTACAGGCGCATCCACCTCAAGGATGTGCGTATTCCAGTTCCGCCACGTGCCCTTTAAAGCATAGATAATTTTACCACCTCGTTTTAGTATTGACAAGACACCCATTTTGTGCTAAGATATGGTGTTTGTTCTTTAAAATTGTTTTGGTCGCGAAGCGGTGCTGGTTTTAGAATTGAGATAATCGATGCTAGTATCAGCGCTGTTTCCGATGAACGGAACAGTGTTCCGGCATTGCGGTAGCCAATCCGCAGTGCATTTTAGGAGGAAGGATGGAGTTTAAGAAGTTCATGGTGTCCATCAACGTCAGCGATGACAAGATGGACGAGCTCGTGCGGGCCGGGTTCCCCACGCAGCGTCCGACGTTCGCGGACATGCGTGCCCGCCGGCTGGCCCATGTCGAAGCGGCAGAATCGATTGGCCGCGACGCCTTACGGCTGGACCGCGTCGATGACCTCGGCGAGATCCCTGACAGCGGGCGCGTGGTCTTCACGCGCGAAGGCCAGGAGAAAGTGTCCTTTGCCCAAGTGGCGAAGGACGCCAAGAAGCTCGGCTTCGCGATGAGCGCGGCCTACGTCGAGAAGGCCCCGGGCAAGTCGGCGCGTCTGCGGATCTGGTGGGAACGCGGCGAGGAAGCCGTGCCGGTTGAACCGACAGGTGCAATGCGCTTCCACCTGGACGGAATGTTGAAGAGGGCGTATCAGCACCTGTATGCCTTCGACAACCGGGACACGGATGGGTCGTTCACGTTCAACGCGTCGCACACGATGGACGAGAATGCCCGCCGTGGCGTGCGCGACCTGCGCATCGGGGAAGGCCGCATGGCCTGCCTCCTGCGCGAGGACGCGTAGCGACAACTTCGACTCCAATCAGGGGAGGGGGTGAGATAAAGAGCCTTAGCAGCAATTGCTAGGGCTCTTATTAGTTTACGGATTATTTAACTAAAAAATTTTATCTTCTTTTGAAACGATTGCTCCTTTAAATCTATCAAATACTGATTTCAACGTTCCCATATTCAATACTTCCTTTAAATCGTAAGTTTGTTTTTTTACCCAGGAAGGAAGCGGTTTATATTCGATCAAAGTAAATATATGAGCCAAAAAAGTGGTTGCGTAGCTGCCCTTAGGTAAGTCAAAACTAATAGCGAGTCCTTCAGGAAGCACCTTGTATTTTTGGATTTTTACTTTCACTTTTGTGGGGAGTTTAGGATCACCAAATCTAATAAAATCGAAACGCCTAAGTGATCGCTGAAAATCTAAAGGAATTTTGTCCTTCTCTAGAAAAGTCTTATAAAGTTGTTTTGCTCCAGGGTTACTGCTCAAAGCAAGTGGAATAAATTCCTGAAATCCTATATGTTTTATGGCCATGAGTGACAATACCTTATTCGCCAAATAACTTGTATAAGCATAAACCCAAAGTTTGATTTGATCTGGCATAGTCCTAAAAGCACTGACGTAATCTGATCGAAACTCTCTTAACGAATCCAACATTTGTAATTCATATCGAAATGTATAAGGATAGGGACTATAAATTTTCTTCATTTCATTCCATTTACCAAAAGCCCCAGCGGCAGCTTGTCGCACTGATACAAAGAATGGAAGATCAAATTCACCGGGATCACAAAGATACGAACGCAGGGCCTTTTCGTACTTTCCTTGTAATAGACAAAGTCCCCACCAATGAGTTAAGGTACGATTACCAAATCTTTGAAACCAATAGTAGTTCCAGAATCCTACTTTACTAATCTGTTCTAGTTTTTCTTTTATCTGATCTTCCTGCAATTCCCGTTCTGTTCTTATAAAAATTATAAACCGATTACCCCACAGCCCTCCTGTTTTTATGTGTTCGCTTGTGTATCTAAAATTTCTTAAAAAGAAATTAATAGCTTTGTGTGCTAAGACCGCTTCTGGCTTAACCCCGCTCATGGTTATAGTCTGCGCTGTTATCGCTTCTGCGTCCTTAATCCCTGCGCTCCCGACTTGTCTTTCTTTAATTTTTAAATTCGAACTCAAATCTTTTATTACTTCTAAAGTAGAAATTCCAACCTTTACCAAATCCGCGGCAATAAACGGTGTAGCGGCTCCTTGAATATTATCCGACGACTGATACTCAACACTGGCATAGTTATTATCAGAAATAATTTCTTCTACAATAAAATCTAACGGCGACAACTTAATAAAACCCTGAGGTAAATTATCATCAGGGATTACAATTCCTATCTTTTTTAGGACACCTAGATTGTCAATTCTGGACTTTTTCTTGAATAATTCTGGGTACTGTACTAGTTGCTCGCTAAGAGCCTCTTGTTCTTTCTTCCACAAAGAAAAAGTATCCTGTCCATTGAGTTCCATAGGCAAAGTATACCCTACCTTTTAACCCTTGACAAAAGGGCGGTTTTGTGCTAACATGGCTAGTTGCGTACCCCGTCCTATCCTTGTGGTAGGCGGGGGTAGGCAACATAAGGTCGCTCGGTACATTTGCAAAAACTACCGGTCGTCAAACTCTGCTGAGTTTGCGACCTACGTGCTCGCGCCGTCGCGCTGCGCAGGTTAGTTTTGCAAAGCACCTCGCTTAAGAGAAAAAGGTAACGGAAGACCTTATGTTGCTTACAACGCAATAAGTTCTTTACATATAATGTCTGTCCCGCCCGGTCGGATGACTGGGCGGGAGCAAGACCAATAAGAAAGGAAGGTTGATTGAAATGACCGCCCGTTTTGTGAGGTTGAACAGTAAGGCTATTATTTCCGTAATCGCTTTACTTTCATTGTTAACCAACATGCAATTCGCATCAGAAGTTAACGCTGAAGTTCAAACCGAAAACAAAACTCGACAAGTCTTTGAAATCAAAAACTTTCCACGAATTACAATTCCCGCCATTGATGAATTGCCAGAAGATATGATAGTTGAACCAGGCGAAGTAAACCTCGATACGCTTAAATTAAAAAATTCAGAAGTGCTAGCAGAATACTTGGCAAGCAAGCAATCTCCTTTGTCTGACAAGGCTAACTACTTGCTGAACCAGCGAGACTGGAGATTGATTATTGCCATTTCCCAAGCCGAATCCCAGATGTGTAAAAGACAGTTGGGCTACAACTGTTGGGGCATCGGCGGCGGAGCTCATCGAAAATATCCAAACCTTGAGTTCGCAATTACTGACGCGCAAACCGTGATCGGTAAATACGTTGATAGTGGCGCAGATACTGCTAAAGAAATCCTGCCAAACTATGTCGGCTGGGATAACCAAAACTGGGTCTATGCTGTAAATGCCGTGCTGTACCAATTAGACCAGTTGCCAATTGAAGCATAAAACTAAACCCCCTCGCTTGAGTGCGAGGGGGTTTTAAAATTTCCTTTCTGGTGCCCGAGGAGGGAGTCGAACCCTCAATCCCGTAAGGGCAATCGATTTTAAGTCGATCCTGTATCCCAGTTCCAGCACTCGGGCTTTGCTTGCACTTCGTAGCTCAAAGAGCGAAGAAGTGGAGGCCACGGCGGGATTTGCACGCCGATAGTACAGCCTACGGCTGACTACGGGGCAGACCTGTTGATTGGAGGCGTGAACGGGAGTTGCACCCGTCTAAAGGGTTTTGCAGACCCTTGCCTAACTGATCGGCCATCACGCCAACTTTAACTATTATACTTACTTTCGAAGAATTTATAAAGCTAACATTCTATCCACATGCTCACATTGACCCCTTAAATAATTTTTGTTACTGTTGCTTATAGTAAACATGGACATTCTACATATTCAGAAACTAAACAAAATTTTCCTTAAAGCGACCCACGATAAGCTGCCAATCAGCTACAAACTCGGCGTGCTTGTTCTGTTAATAAGTTTATTAGGCCTCAGCGCGCCTCATCAAACAATCGCCCTCGATTCCGAAGCAGAACTGCAAGCCATTGTCTTCGTCCAAGGCGACCAATATGAATACCTCAATCTGCTGAAGGAGCTGGCCGAGAAAAATTATCGGATCGATAAACTGAAAAATGAACTGAACAAACAAAGAACTCTGGCCGGCGCCGTGCGAGTGTATCTGGAAGCTTACCGCTCGCCATTAGCTGGTCACGTCGAAACCCTGATTAAGGCCCGTAACTGGAAAAAGATTGTGGCCTTGGCCAACGCGGAAAGTTCCCTGTGCCGGAACTACCCGGAAACCACTGCCAACTGTTGGGGAGTAGGCGGTTCAGATTTATGGGTCATGGGCAGCAATTTGGATGAAGGCATTCTGGCCATGGATGAGTTTTTAATTACTTCTCCGAAAAAATCCGAAATAAAATATACTGATATGAGCTTTGAGCAAATGAACGGCCTATACAAACAGCCAGCCAGAGACCATTGGGTTGAAAACACTCTGATGATTTATAATGATCTGGAGGCTATCGAAAATAATTTGGCAGGGAACAGTATTTAAACCAAAGTTACATTACAAAACAAAGGTCACCTTTGCAATATGCAAAGGTGACCTTTGTAATTACTGCTATTCTTCCTTCAAAGCAGTTAAAGCGCGTAGTGACAATCCGAGCCTGTGTTCTTGCGGTTCAATCGAAATAATCTTAAATTCTCTTTCCTCTCCGACCTTGATAAGCTCCAAGGTATCTTTTACTTCCTCGTTGGACAGTTCCACTGAATGAACCAACCCATAAATATCCGGATCTAGCTCAACAAATGCTCCAAAGGGCATAACCTTAGTAACCTTGCCTTTGACAATCTGACCCACTTCGTATTTTTGGATTGACTCCAGCCACGGATCCTTTTCCAACCTTTTAATGGACAAAGAAATTCTCCCTTTTTCAATGGAGATTATCTGGGCTTTAATTTTTTGGCCAACCTTGAAAAGATCTTTGGGATGGTCAATTCTACTCCAAGCCAGCTCGGAGATGTGGACCAAGCCCTCCAAGCCCTCACCAAACTTGATGAAGATCCCAAAATCAACAATGCCGGTAACTTCGCCTTCTACAATTTCATTAATCTTCAACTTGTCGATTTTTGAACGTAACTCGTCTTCGTTGACTGCCTTCTCCGAAACAATCAACTTTTCATCCTCCGGGTCAGCAGTAATGATCTGCACGTCAAAAATCTGATTGACGTAAGATTTTAGGATTTCTAAAATTTTGATCTTGTCTCCTTCTTCGACTCTTGGATAGTGCTCAGTCGAAAGCTGGGAAACCGGCAAAAATCCAGTGACGCTATTCACTTCCACCATTAAGCCACCTTTGTTGGCCTCTAAAATTTTGGTCTTGATCGTTTCTTTACTTTTCATTCTGTCAACCAGGGTCTTCCAAACGCGCTCTTGCCCGGCTTGTCTGAAAGAAAGTTCAATGTTACCATCTTTGTTTTCTGCTTCCAGCACTGAGGCAAAGACCTGGTCTCCAGCCTTGAGGGAAGCCAGAGAGACAGCGTCGTCATACAACTCTCTTCCTCTAACCACGCCCAGGCCAATACCTGGAACGTCAATATAGACTTCGTTCTTCCCAACAGAAAAAACTCGACCTTCCAGAACATCACCAGTTTTAATCACCTTGATGTCCGTGCCCTCCTGCGCCAACAACTCCTGCATGGTTACTGCTTGATTGTGGGACAGAATGGCTGTAGTTTCGTTTGACATTTTCGTTAAAGTTGATCCAGCTGTTCAACGCTGTGACAGCTTGGGTATCGAACCTTATTATATGCTAAATTATGGAGAGAATCAAGCCCATTTTTGACTTGTTCAGCCTTCTCAAATCCCTCTAAATTTGCTAAAATATCTATATATGACAATTTCTTGGTTTGGGTTGTCCAGTTTTAAAATTACTGGCAAGGACATCACTATTATTACCGATCCGTTTGGAAGCAAATCCGGATTGACCCCAGTAAGAGGGGCGGCTGACGTAATCGTCTCTACTAATCCTGAACATCCTTGGTGCAACAGCTTTTCTTCCGTTTCGTCAACTCCTTTTATAATCTCGGGTCCTGGAGAGTTTGATATCAAAGGGGCTTTTATTATCGGTGCTCCGGCAGAAAATAAAGAGTTGGGTGCTTCCACTATTTATGCCATAGAAATTGAAGACGTTAGACTGGCTTTTATTGGCCCCATCCAACAAACTCAACTAACTGAACCCCAGCAACAAATTATGGAAGGCGCGGATATAGTTTTGGTGCCCGTGGGCAACAAGCAGGTTTTAGATTATGAGTCAGCGGCCAGGATCGCCACCCAATTAGAACCGTTTATCGTCATCCCTCACAGTTTCAAAATCCCCAAACTCGATGCTGATCTCGACAAGATTGATAAATTTTTAAAAGAGATGGGTAGCAAATCAGAAGAAATGGAAAAACTAACAATTAAGAAAAAGGACCTGTCCGGCGAAGGATCAAGATTAGTGATTCTTACTCCGATGCGCTAAATTAAATGAGCCTTAATAGTTTTATCCGCAACCTGCAAAACAAACCATACGGAGCAAGAATCCGGATTCTTTGGACGACCACAATTATTATTGGTATCGTTCTCGTTGCTGTCTGGCTTGCCACGCTAAAAAACAATATTTCAAATTTGGGAGGAGAAAATATTCTGGGGGACAACCCTCTTCCCGACAACAATTTTCTGGCGGATCAAGGGAATCAAGCCCAAAACAATTATATAACCGCGGAGCGGACAGGGTTAACACCAGCTGGCGCTTCAGAAATATTTTTTAAGGTCAATAACCCCACCCAAGACATCTTAAACTTCTCCCCTCTGGACCAAATAGAATTAAAAGTTGGTCAAACAATCTTAACCCCGCTTAAACTAACCAACCGGCAAGGACAAACGTTTGTCAAAAAAATCCTCTCCAACACCGAAAACTTTGGCACCCTAACCTTTCAACAGATTGAAGCAGACAACGGTACCTTGATTTTTGATAACTTGTTTTTCGAACAAGCACCAACCAACATTTTTAAAGAAACTCTGGAATTGGATTTTAAAAACCTAAGCAAGACGCAGGAACTAAGAGACTAGCTTTATGGCCAAAGAAGAACCAACCCCTATAAACAATATTGGTCAAGTCAACCAACGTCCGATTGAGCAGGAGATGGAGGAGTCGTACTTAGATTACGCCATGAGCGTGATTGTGGCCCGGGCACTGCCTGATGTGCGGGACGGATTGAAACCAGTGCACAGACGCATTTTGTATGCCATGTCAGAACTGGGACTTCGAAACAATGCCAAGTTTAGAAAATCCGCGGCTGTGGTTGGGGAAGTGTTGGCCAAGTACCACCCGCATGGCGATGTCGCGGTATATGATTCTTTGGTGCGCCTAGCACAGACCTTCGCCATGCGCTACCCCCTAATTGACGGCCAAGGAAACTTCGGCTCTATGGACGGCGACGCGCCAGCGGCCATGCGTTACACAGAAGCGCGCATGCAAACTCTCGCAGAAGAGATTCTCTCGGATTTGGAAAAAGAAACCGTGAACTGGATGGACAACTATGACGCCACCAAAAAAGAGCCGATGGTTTTGCCAGCCAAAGCTCCCAATCTTCTGCTGAATGGAACTTTGGGAATCGCGGTTGGCATGGCCACTGACATTCCACCCCACAACTTGAAAGAAGTGGTGGACGCGACCACCAAGTTGATTGATGATCCAACTGCCACTACGGAAGATCTTTTGGAATTTATCCAAGGACCCGATTTCCCGACTGGGGGAATAATTTACGACTGGAATGCCATCAAACAAATCTATGCCACGGGTCGCGGACCGGTGGTAACCCGAGCAAAAACTGAAATTGTGGAAAACAAAGGGCTGCACCAAATTATTATCACGGAAATTCCTTATCGGGTAAACAAGGCTTCCTTGCTGGAACAGTTCGCCGAACTGGTGAAGAATAAAAAAGTGGAAGGGATTAGGGATTTGCGGGACGAATCAGATAAAGACGGGGTGAGGATTGTCATTGATTTGAAAAAAGAAGGACTGCCGAACAAAATTCTAAACCAGCTGTATAAATACAGCAGTCTGCAGGACACTTTCCACGCCAACATGCTGGCCTTGGTGGACGGGATTGAGCCAAAGGTCCTGAATTTAAAAAATCTGTTGGAGTATTTTATTGCCCACCGCGTGGAGGTAATCAAGCGGCGCACCGCGTATGATTTAAATAAAGCCAAAGAACGCGCCCATATTTTGGAAGGCTTGAAAAAAGCCCTGGATCATATTGACGCGGTGATTGACACCATCAAAAAATCCGCAACCACAGAAGAAGCGCACGTGGCGCTGATGAAAAAGTACAAACTCAGCGAAATGCAGGCCACTGCAATTTTACAAATGCAGCTGCGCGCCCTGGCCGGACTGGAGCGAAAGAAAGTAGACGACGAACTAAAAGAGAAAAAGAGACTGATTGCCGAATTGGAGGATCTTTTGCAGAGCGAGAAAAAGATAAAAACCGTGATCAAAACCGAACTTAACCGGCTGAAAGAACAATACGGCGACGAGCGCAGAACCAAACTGGTCAAACAGCCGATTGGTGAATTTAAAGTAGAAGACTTGATTCCTAACGAACAAGTAATTGTAATTATCACCAAATCTGGATACGTCAAGCGGGTTGCCGGCGACACTTATAAGTCCCAGGGACGCGGGGGCAAGGGCGTGATTGGCATGACCACGAAAGAAGAGGACGTGGTGGAGTGGCTCAAAACCACCAACACTCACGACGACATACTCTTCTTCACCAACAAAGGTCGGGTATTCCAAACCAAAGTTTACGAACTGCCCGAATCTTCTCGCACCGCCCGCGGCCAAGCCTTGGTCAACTTCTTGGATCTGCCCAACGACGAGATGGTCAGCTCGGTGCTGGCCATTGCCAAAAAAGAACCAGCGGCTTATCTGGTACTATGCACCAAAAAAGGACTGATCAAAAAAACTCCGATTGAAGAATTCGCCAAGGTTAGACGGTCCGGCCTGATTGCCATTAAACTGAAAGTCGGCGACGAGCTAAGATGGGTCAAATCCTCATCTGGCAAGGATGATGTCATCCTGTCCACATCGGGCGGCCAGGCCATCCGCTTTGATGAAAAAGATGTCCGAGCCATGGGCCGGACCGCTGCGGGAGTGAAAGGCATGCGGCTCAAAAAAGATGACTGGATTATGAGTATGGATTTGGTAACCAAAAAGGGCGACCTAGACAACGTCCAGCTTTTGATTGTTACAGAAAACGGTCTTGGAAAAAAGACAGACCTGAAATTCTATAAGCGCCAAAAACGCGGCGGCTCTGGCATTAAAACGATTAAACTAAGCGCCAAAACCGGCAACATTGTCTCTCTTCACGTAATAGACAAGTCAGAAGAAAGAGACCTGGTGGTGATTACCAAAGCCGGACAAACACTGCGCACGCCGGTGGGGAAAATTTCAACTTTGGGCCGCGCCACTCAGGGTGTTAAAATCATGACTTTGGAAGATAAGGACAAGGTGGCAACAACCACGATCATATAAGCCCCAAATAACAAATTACAAGTTCCAATTAAAATCCAATGTCTCAAATCCCAAACAATAAATACGACTTGGAGGAGAGGACGTTTAAATTTTCTAAATCTGTAGCAATATTTTGTAATAAACTGCCGAAAACTGCGTCCAACTTTGAGCAGTCAAGACAAGTTATCAGGTCTTCAGGATCCATAGGGGCAAACTACATAGAGGCTAACGAATCTTTAGGCGACAAAGACTTTAAGATGAAATTGAAAACTTGTCGCAAAGAAGCTAAAGAATCAGCATACTGGCTTAGATTAATTACAGAGCTTAACTAAGAAATAAAAGAAGAAGCGGGTAAACTTTACAACGAAGCGATAGAGCTTAAAAAAATATTTTCTACTATCATTAATAACACCAAATGATTGAAAATTGAAATTTGGTGTTTAATTGTTATTTGGTGCTTGTAATTTGGGATTTCTCCCTATGCTCTACCTAGTCGCCACCCCGATTGGAAACTTGAAAGACATTACATTGCGCGCGCTGGAAACTTTATCAGCCTGCGATTTCATCATTGCCGAAAACCCAAAGAACAGTTTGAAACTTCTGCAGCATTATCAAATCCCGAAAAAACAAATCATCCAGTTTGCCGAACACAATGAGCAAAGAGTACTTCCAACCCTAATCCCTAAACTTAAATCCCAAAACGCCTGCTTAATCACTGACGCTGGCACCCCGGGCATTTCCGACCCTGGGTTCCGCTTGGTTCGCGCCTGTATTCAAGAAGGTATTGAGGTGGTCAGCGTTCCGGGACCGTCCGCTGTACTTACTGCGCTCACGACTTCCGGGCTGCCCACGGACAGATTTTTGTTCGTGGGATTTTTACCTAGGACCGAAAACAAAATAGTTAAACTGATAAAACTCGGCCACGAGACTGCAAGCACCTTGATTGCGTTTGATTCTCCGCACAGAATAATAAAAACCGTTGGGTTTATTAAAAATATCCATCCGGATTGTAAAATAGTAGTGGCCAGAGAGCTTACCAAGCTCCATGAAGAACTGCTTCAAGGAACCCCAGAAAAAGTTTTAGAAAAACTTAATGCCATGCCAAGTGTTAGAGGCGAGATCACTCTTCTGGTTTCATTTAAATAATTTATGTCCGGACACTCTAAATGGTCGACAATTAAACGGCAAAAAGGCGTCGCTGACCAAAAGCGGGGACAGCTCTTCACCAAGCTGGCCCGGGCGATTTCGGTTGCGGTAAAAACCGGCGGCGGAACAGATCCAACCTTTAATTTTAAGCTTCGCATGGCAATTGATAAGGCGAAGGACAGCGCCATGCCCAATGACAACATTGAACGAGCGATTAAACGCGGCAGTGGCGAAGGCAAAGATAGTATTATTGAGGCTGTGACTTACGAAGGCTATGGACCTGCTGGCGCCGCACTTTTGGTTGAGACAATCACGGACAATAAAAATCGCACCACAGCCAACATCCGCTCCATTTTCAATAAACACGAAGGCAAATTGGGCGAACAGGGATCAGTGGGCTGGATGTTTGAAGCGAAAGGAGAAATTCTGGTGGAGAAGCAACCTGGGATCGAAGATCTCTCAATGGAACTGATTGATCAGGGTGTGGAAGATGTAAAAATTACAGACGAAGGCTTAGAGATCTATACCTTACCTCTCGATTTGGAAAAGATAAAAAAGTTTATCACTGACAAGGGACTGAAGATCTTAAGCGCTGAGCCGATTATGCGCCCGGCGCAAAACATAGAAGCTGTGGAGGGGGATGCTAAAAAAATCCAAGGCCTAATTGAAGCACTTGAGGATGACGATGACGTGATTAAGGTGCACACCAACGTAAATCTATGAGAATCCTTGGAATTGATCCTGGAACCGGACGAACTGGCTATGCGGTTCTGGAACATCAAAAAAATAAAACCCGGCTGTTGGAAGCTGGCTGCATTACCACCGGTTCTACCGAGGCAGATTCGGATAGGCTGTTGGAAATAAAACAAGACCTGGCGCAAATCATTAAAAAATGGGAGCCGGACACCGCTTGCCTGGAATCATTGTTTTTCACCAGCAATGCCAAAACCGCTATCAAAGTCGGACAAGCCCGGGGAGTGGCGATGGTAGTTGCAGCTGAACATAAACTTAAAATCGTAGAAGTGACCCCGCTGCAAGTCAAAATCGCTACCACGGGATACGGCAAGGCAGATAAAAAACAAGTCCAACGAATGATTCAAAAACTTTTAAACCTAAAAAAAATTCCCAAACCCGATGACGCGGCAGATGCGGCAGCCATTGCCTGGGCAGGGATAGGCCGCTCGTCTTAATTGGACAACCATAGAACGATAGGTGGGTAGTTGTCCAAAGTAGATAAGATTATTTTCTAAGCCTGACAAATTTGCGTTTGCCCACTTGGAGTATCGCGCCGGACTGGATATCAATCATCGTGTCCCACTCATCAATTACTTCATCGTTGTATTTCACAGCTTTTTGTTGAACCAGCCTTCTGGCTTCAGTTTTGCTTGGAGCCAACTTGGTTTCTACTAAAAGATCAATGACGTTCTGTGTGCTCACTTTCATCTCCGGCATTGAGGTCGGTTTTTCTTTGTTGCTAAAAACTTTCTCCCATTCTTTTTGGGCTTTCACAGCCGCTTGCTTGCCGTGATACATCCCCACAATCTCTTTCGCTAGTTCAATTTTTACATCTCTTGGACTAATTCCTTTTTTTAGCTTTTGCTCCGCCTTGGCAACTTCCGACAATGGCAGGTTCGTTAGCAACACAAAATAGTCAACAATCAATTCATCGCGCAAGCTCATCACCTTGCCGAACATATCATTCGGCACATCCAAAATGTTGATCACGTTGCCCCGGCTTTTTGACATCATCTGCCCATCCAACCCAGCAATCAACGGCAAGATCAAAAGGTCCTGTTGCTCTTGTTTGTAAAACTTCTGCAGCACTCTCCCGGCCAACAAATTAAATCGCTGGTCCGTTCCACCTAGCTCCACGTCCGCTCTTACCGCCACTGAATCATAGCCCTGCATTATGGGATAATAAGCCTCTCTAAAGCTCACTCGCTTGCCCGCTTTCAAACGCTTGGCTATCAATTCGCGGCTAATAAAATCATGCAAACTAAACTGATCAGCCAGGGTGGCAACCTCAAGCAGTGATAATTTCTTCAACCACTTTGAATTATAGTGAACTTCAGCTTTTTTTAGGACTAAAATTTTCCCAACTTGTTTAAGATAGGTTTGCATATTGGCTTTTACTTCTTTCTCAGACAACATTGGACGTCCGCTTTCTTTATCCGAGGTATCACCTACCAGTCCAGTAAAATCGCCGATAATAAAAATGATCTTGTGACCAAGGTCCTGCAGATTGCGCAACTTCCAAAGTGCTCGGGCATGCCCCAAATGTAGATTTTTGGCAGTGGGATCAATGCCTAACTTTACCCGTAGTTTCTTGCCACTTCGAAGCTGCGATTCTAAGTGCTTGTGATCAATCACTTCAGCCACTCCCCGGGTAAGCAATTCTGAGATTTTTTGATTGTCTGTCATAGTCATCGTCATCATTAGTACCTTTCCTCATTATACCATTTTTTGCTATAATTAACAGACCAAGATGACTAATTTCTATTATTACTCCAGCTGGAACAAGCACAATCGCAAGGGTCCGGTTAAAAAATTCTTCTCGCTTGTCTTAAGCTTGCCCAAATGGATAATCAACAAGCTTGGATCAGACAGGAAACTTCGACGAAAGGTATTCAAGTTTTCTTTTTATGCGGCTTTCGCATTTTTCATTTTTTTAGGCATTACTTTTATCGTGGTTTCACTAAGCCTGCCTGACCCAAACAAGCTCAACGCCCGAATCATTCCGCAGTCCACCAAAATCTATGCCCGAGACGGCGAGACCCTGCTGTATGAAGTGCATGGCGAAGCCAGACGAACCTTGGTTGAGCTGGAGGCAATTCCAGACTACGTAAAAGAGGCAACGATTGCCATTGAAGAAAAAAACTTTTACCAAAACAGGGGGATAGACTTCCGGGGCATTCTGCGAGCCATATTTAAAAATATCACCTCCGGCGACTTAACTGGAGAAGGTGGCTCAACTATTACCCAACAATTCGTCCGCAACGCTATTTTGACTCGGGAAAAAACCTTTACCAGAAAAATCAAAGAGGCGATTTTGGCAATCCAGATTGAACAAAGATTCACGAAAGACGAAATCCTCAAGCTTTACCTAAATGAAATCCCTTACGGCCAAAACGCTTATGGAATTGAAGCAGCCGCGCAAACCTACTTTAGCAAAAGAGCCCAGGACCTATCTTTGGCCGAAGCGGCTTATCTGGCGGCTCTGCCGCAAGCACCAACCTTCTACTCGCCCAACGGTCCCAACCGGGATCGGCTGGATGCCAGACAAAAATTTGTGCTCAGCCAGATGCAAGAACAAGGATATATTACTTCCACTCAGATGGAACAGGCGCTTTCGGATAAAGTCGAATTTAACAAGATAAAAAATATCATCCTCGCCCCTCACTTCGTGCTTTATGTCCAAGGACTGCTGGCGGAAAAATACGGAGAGAAAACTCTGGAAGAAGGCGGACTAGAAGTCGTCACCACGCTTGATTACAATCTGCAACAGCTCGCGGAAAAAGCCGTGGAAGCAGGCGTGGCGCGCAATCGGGCAAACAACAGAGCGGAAAACGCGGCGCTCACGGCCATTGATCCGAAAACCGGACAAATCCTGGCCATGGTGGGATCAAGAGATTTCTTTGATGAAGAATATGACGGGCAAGTCAACATCGCGCTGAGGGAACGCCAGCCTGGATCTTCCATCAAACCATATGTCTACGCCGCGGGGTTTAAGCAAGGGATGAATCCGGCCACGATGCTGATTGATGTCCAAACGGTTTTTGGCACAGTCAACGGAGAGAACTATGCTCCACTAAACTACGATGGAAAAGACCATGGCATTCTTTCCGCGCGCACGGCTTTGGCTGGTTCGCTTAATGTGCCCGCAGTAAAAATGCTTGCTCTGACCGGAGTTCAAAACGCGATTAATACTATGAAGGACCTGGGGATCACCGCAGACTTAAACACTGACCGCTGCGGCCTGTCTTTGGTTTTGGGCGGGTGTGAAATCTCGCTGCTTGACCACACTTCTGCGATGGGGGTGCTTGCTTCTGGCGGAATCAGGCACGAGGACACCCCAATTTTAAAAGTCACTGATGCCGACGGCAAAATTCTGGAGGAGTTCGACGAGCAAGACCGAGGCCGGGAAGTGATCGACCCACAGGTGGCTTATGAAATCGTAAGTATTATGACGGACAACGAGGCGCGGGCATTTACTTTTGGCAGCAACTCGCCGCTGATCCTGCCCGGGCGCACTGTGGCTGCCAAAACCGGCACCACCCAAGCCTGGCGAGAAGGATGGACCGTGGGCTTTACGCCTTCCTTGGTCGCTGGTGTGTGGGTCGGGAACAATGATTTTTCTTCCATGCGGCCGGGCGCTGACGGAGTGATAGTTGCGGCTCCGATTTGGAACCAATTCATGCGTGAGGCTCTGGCCAACACGCCTGCGGAAATATTCCCTGAACCCGCGGGCATTCAGCACGTTTTGGTAGACGCTGTCTCCGGCAAGCTCCCCACAGAATACACCCCCCAAACTAAAACCGAGGTGTTTGCCGACTTTGCCGTGCCCGATGAATTTGATGACGTGCATGTGCCAATCAAAGTTAATACACTCAATGGGAAAAAGGCGAGTGATCTTACGCCTCCCCAACTTGTAGAAACACGGGTCTATATGGTAATTCATTCTGAAATGCCAGCAAACCCAAACTGGGAAAACCCAGTAAGGGTCTGGGCCGCAAACTCCGGCTACAACCTCCCTCCCACGGAAGAGGACGACGGTTCCGGGAGTGGCATAAACAACCCCAAAATCTCATTCCTCACCCCGGCGTTTAATCAAGAAATTAATAGTTTGCCGCTCGAGATACAGGTCGCTGTTACAGGAAGCGGCGTCAACAGCGTGGAACTAATCTTGGAAGGAAAGTCTAAAGGAACCAAAACTGCGGCTCCTTATAACTTCAGTATCGGATCAGCAGACAACGGCTGGCAGACTCTGACCGCGGTGGCCAGACTCAGCAACGGTGAATCAATCGAAACCAACACCAGAATATACATCAACATCAATCCATGATCTATTTTTTAGGAAGCATATTAGCGCTTTTGCCAATCTACCGCTGGCGGTTTGAGATTTTGGGATTGCCCACCACGTTTTTAGAATTGTTAATTGTGGTTTTTTTGGCCATGGTTTTCATCAGTAAATACCACGAGCTTGGATCGCTAAAAAAACATCAGCGGCTCAATTGGTTTGTTCTGGCCTTCGTTCTCGCAGGAATCATTTCTACCCTCGTCTCACCCGAACCCGTAAAAGCATTGGGGCTGTTAAAAGCATTTATCATAGAACCGGTGCTTTTATTTTACGCCGCCGTACTGGTAATCAAGAACACAAAAAATTTGCGCCTGCCTTTGTTGTGCCTGTTTTGGTCAGCAGTGGCTGTCTCCGTCTTCGGTCTGATCCAATCCGTTACTTTAATCGGCCTCCCTTTGAGATTTTGGGGCACGGGAGCAGAACCATTGCGAATCGTGTCGGTGTTCGAATACCCGAACGCGCTGGCGCTGTACTTAGGCCCGTTGTTTATTTTCTTTTTCGCCTTAGCGCTTAAAAAAAATCTCTTATCAACCTATCCGCATTTTGCAGGCTTGGCTGTTATGGGCCTGGCCCTGCTTTTAACCCAGTCCCGCGGCGCTTGGCTGGCCGTGTTCGCGGGCCTAATATTTTTGGCTTTCAAAAACTTCCATTGGAAAAAAGCCTTGTCAGGAACACTCTTGGTTCTGTTTGTTTTGTTGCTGCTCGCTCCGGTTCGAAACCGCATAGGCTTGGTGGCCCAAGACCCATCAAGCACGGCGCATTTGGACTTAATGCAAATCGGGATTCATAAAATTATCAGCAACCCCATCTTTGGCAACGGGCTGTTCGGGTTTCGAAATACTTTAGAGCAAGCAGGGTACCGAGGAGAGCTCCTGAACTATCCGCACAACATTTTCCTAAATCTCTGGCTGGAGCTTGGGCTGCTTGGTTTCATCGCTTTCTTTGCCGTTCTATGGTTTGTATTGGACCGATACAAAAAGCAGCCGGGCGTTTTCAGCCTGGCTGTTGCCTCATTTATGTTAGTGGTGCTGATCCACGGCCTGGTGGATGCGCCTTACTTCAAAAACGATCTGGCGGTATTGTTTTGGTTTATGGTTTCTGTTTCGACGCTTAAGAATTCTCAATAAAACGAAAGTCGTCTTTGGGACGGTCTTTTTTATTTATAATTTTAATAATCACTCTGCGGTTCGGGTCCATGCCGGTGCTTTCTGAAGCAATGTCAGAATATAAAGACAAATAGTCGTGGACTGTCCGGCGCTCATATGAAGGCATGGGGGCAAGAATCACGCTTCTTGAGGTTGCTCGCACTTGGTGGGCGGCCTTACGCGCCAGCTCCTTCAAATAGATCGAGCGCTTATCGCGATAGTCATCTATGTCCAACGCAAAAGGGAAATTTTCCTCTGGTAATTCTCTGCGGGCCAAGAGCCTGACAATATGCTGCAGCGCTTCTAAATTTGCCCCCTGCTTGCCGATTAGTAATTGCGCATCAGGGGTTTTTAAGTTGAGCACCACCCGGTCCTCTTCTTGGCGCTCAAAAACTTCTGCGCTAACGCTCATATGGAAAAGCAGTTCTTGAATTTTATGCTTTAAATTTTCAAGATTAGGAACTGGCATTTTTTAAGACCTCTTTGGCTTCCCTGTGAATAATAAAATATTGCTGTCCCACCCCAAACAAGGTGGTGACCACCCAATAAAGAGGCAGGCCGGCGGGAAACTGCAGACCAATAATAAACGTTAAAAACGGAAAAAAGTAAAGCGTCTGGTAACTGAAAATCTTAGACATTTGGTCGCCCCCTTGATTTCTGGGAGCCATCATCCTGCCCTGCCAATACTGCAATCCGCCGGCCAGCACAGCCAAAATAATATTCCGTTTGCTTAGATCCAAAAATCCGAGAAACAAAGGGTTAAGACTTTCCGGTGCTTGAATAAAACCATAAATTCCCTGGAGCGTTTCGCCGTTTAAGCTTTGGATAAAAACAAAATAAAGGGCGATCAGAATCGGAAACTGAATCAACATTGGCAAGCAAGAACTTAGTGGATTAACCTTGTGAACCTTATAAAGCTCCATCAGCGCCTTTGCTTGTTGTTCTTTATCATCTTTGTATTTTTCTTTGAGCTCGTTCATTTTGGGCTGCAGCTCTTGCATGGCCTTTTGGTGCTTCAAAGATTTATGGAAAGAAGGAAGCAAGGCAAGCCGCACCAAAACCGTTACCAAAATTATTACCACGCCCAGGTCAGGGATAAAGTTATAAAAAAACACCAGCAGGTTAAGCAGCGGGTAAACTAAAATTGTGTTGAAGATGTTGCCGATCATGAATTGGAATGTGGAATATTGAATCTACCTGCCTGCCGGCGAGGCAGGGAATATGGAGGGTCGATCTTAGGATCAGTCCATGGATTGCAGCGAAGCACTCTTAAAACAATTCTCGGAATTCCTACCAGCGCTTGTTTTTCCAAAACCTCCTTGGCATACATTGAGCAGGTGGGATGAAATTTGCAGTAACCGTAAGGGTAGCGGCTTTTCAGCGGCCCATGATCAGGGGAAAGGGTTCTTTGGTACAAAAGTATCAACCCGATCAAAGGCCGCGCCAATAATTTATTTAGTTGACTGAAGAAGTCCATATTCCAGCTTTCTTGAATAGATCGACGGTTTGTTTTTCCAGTTCCCTGAATTTTTTTTTGCCGGCTATGGCGCCCGGAAACAACAACACATCGACCGGTTTAATAAAATCTAAATTATTAGTAAGAATACTTTTCAGCCGCCGTTTGATTTTGTTGCGCTGGGTTACTTTCGGAACGGTCTTTTTTGGGATAATAAAACCAAAACGGGGGGTGTTTTGGTTGGCAGATTTAATCCTGATTCTTAAAACCGGGCCCTGGAAGGACTTGCCGGATCGAAATTGTCTAAAGTCCTTTTCTTGTTTGATGATCTTGAGTCTGCCCATTTGGCTACACTGTTAATTTTTTTCTGCCCTTGGCTCTTCTGCGTTGCAACACGCTTCTGCCGTTGTTGGTTCTCATTCTTTTTCTAAAGCCGTGCACTCTTTTCCTTCGTCTTTTCTTTGGTCGATAGGTTGGTTGCATAAATTTTTCTCACTTAAAGCAGAAAATTAACTCATTTGTTTACTCAGATATTATACTTGAATTGCCTTGATTTGTCACCCCTCAAGTACATTTGTTTAGTTTAGACAACTAATACACGCTTATTCCACATATTATTAACACCTCCAAATAATTATGGCTTAAATAAGCCATAATTTATTATTTTACATGTTGATAACTTATCTGTTAGAATAAACGAAGACTTATTTTACAAACTTGAAACCCATGACAAACCAACAGCTGTGGCAAGCCATTCTAGGCAACCTCGAATTAACTTTGAGCAAGGCAAACTTCACCACCTGGTTCAAAAACACCTCTATCATTGAAAAAAACGACCTTGGAATTATGGTCGGCGTGCCCAATGCTTTTACTAAAGAGTGGCTGCAAAACAAATATCACCTAGAAATTCTCAAAACTTTAAAAACTATTGCTCCTGAGATAAAAGAAGTAAAATACCAGATCATCAACCCAACCCTTAACCAACCGCCGCCCGCCAGGAAGGAAACAACAAGAACCCAAACCCAGAAAACGGAAAATCAAAGCATCAACCCCAAATATACTTTTAACACCTTTGTTGTCGGCGCCAACAATCAGCTGGCCCACGCCGCCGGCATCGCCGTCAGCAAAAAACCCGGACAAGTGTATAATCCCCTGTTTATTTACGGCGGCGTGGGTTTGGGCAAAACCCACCTCATGCAGGCCGTGGGCAACGAAATCTGCAAAAAAAAGCCGGACGCCAAAATTTTATACGTTACCTCCGAGCGCTTCACGAACGAGTTTGTCTCTTCCTTGACGCAAGGCAAGTCCGAAAATTTTAAATCCCGTTATCGCACCGTGGACGTCCTTTTGGTGGATGACATCCAGTTTTTGGCAGGCAAAGAAGGCACCCAAGAAGAATTTTTCCATACTTTCAACGCCCTCCACCAAAACAACAAGCAGGTGGTCATGACCTCGGACCGCCTGCCAAAAGAAATTCCTGCCATTGAGGAGCGGCTGGTGTCCAGGTTTGAGTGGGGGATGATTGCCGATATCCAGGCCCCTGACCTAGAAACCCGGTTGGCGATACTTAAAACCAAGGCCCGAGAAAAGAATTACGATTTAGAACCGGAGATCTTAAACTTTATTGCCGAGACCATCCAAACCAACATCCGGGAACTGGAAGGAGCGCTAAACCGGTTAATGGTTTACTGCCAGCTCAACAACACTAGACCAACAATTGAACAAGTAAAAAGTGTGCTGATCAATGTGATTACGCCGCCAAAAAAACGCGGGGTTTCCCCCAAAAAAATTATTGAGGTGGTGGCGGATTTTTATAATGTTACCCCGGAAGACCTGCTAAAACAGTCTCGAAAGAAAGAATACGTCAATCCAAGACAGATTGCCATGTATATTATTAGAAAAGAGCTGGAAACCTCCCTTCCTTCTATTGGAGAGTTTTTTGGCGGCCGGGACCATACAACCGTGATCCACGCCGTGGACAAAATTGAAAGAGCAATCAAGGAAAAAAGCGGGTTGAAGCAAGAAATTGATTTGGTAAAAGACAGGATATATATTAATTAACTGTTCACAACCTGTTGTTTGACAGGGGGATAAATTGTAAAGAAAAATCTTAAATATTTTTTTCCCTCTTAATTTCAAAAACTTAACAAACCCTTCCCAACAGCTTACTAACAGCTTAACAAAAAAAATAATTATTCCTTAAACCCAAACAAACAACCAAAACAAACCCTTATACACAAACCCACCGGTTCTAATATAATTATTATTTATTTATAAACTTATGAAAGTAGTTTGTACAAAAGAGAATCTTAAAAAGGGGCTGTATATGGTTGGTCGGGTGGTGGGGGTCGGGAATCCTTTACAGGTTCTAAACAATATTTTAATCAAAACCGACTCCGGAAGAGTGAAGCTTTCTTCAACCAACCTAGAAATTGGAGTAAATACTTGGGTGGGAGGAAAAATCAGCGAAGAAGGAGCACTAACAGTGCCAGCAAGAATCATTAATGAATACATAAATAATCTGCCAACCGAAAAGGTATCCTTGTCCACCAAAGAAACAACTTTAAATCTCGAGTCAGACAATTACCACACCAACATCAATGGCCTGCCAGCCGACGACTTTCCGCTCATTCCGCAGATTAAAGAGGAAGCTTTTGCCAAGGTTGACGCAGATGAGTTAAGAGACGCCCTTTCTGAAACAATCTGGGCGGCGGCAACCAACGAGTCCCAACCCGAAATTTCAGGCATCTTTTTCTCCTTTGAAGAAAACAAACTCACCATTGCCAGCACTGACCGATACCGGCTGGCAGAGCGCAAATGTCTTTTAAAAACCAGGGTTCGGGAGAAAAAAGAGGTGATCATCCCATCTAGAACAATTAGCGAACTGTACAAAATACTGGGCAGCGGCCTTAAGGATGTGGAAATTTATTTTTCCGAAAGCCAGGTGCTGTTTAAGTTTAATGACACAGAACTAATCTCCCGACTAATTGACGGCCAATATCCGGATTATGCACAGATCGTGCCTAAAGAATTTAAAACCGAAGTGGTGGTTGGGCGTGAAGATTTAATGCACGCTTTAAGGGCCGCTGCTCTGTTCGCGTCTGAATCAAACAACATCCAACTGGAAGCCGTGGAGAAAAAAGGGCTGGTGATTAAAGCTTCTTCCGCCCAAGCCGGAGAGAACACCACTGACATCCAAGCAGGAGTACAGGGTCTTAACAACTCCGCCGTATTTAACCACCGCTATCTGCTTGATTGTTTGAATGTTCTGCCTGAAGCGAGAGTGGTGTTGAAACTAATCAATGACAATTCTCCTGCCATGATTGTGCCGGAGGGGCGAGATAACTATCTTTACATAGCCATGCCAACAAAGATATAAGCATGCAACTGGAAAGTCTGGAGCTGGAAAATTTTCGCAACTACAAAGAATTAAATGTGAGCCTTGATTCTAGACTGGTGCTGGTTTTGGGAGAGAATGCTTCGGGCAAAACCAATTTTATAGAAAGCGTTTATTTTTTGTCCCGTTTAAAATCGTTCCGGGTAAGTGATGATCTTCTTGTGAAGCTCCAAGAAGATTATTTTAAAATTGTAGGCAGAGGAGGCACTCACGAATTTGAAACAGTGGTGCAAACTTCGCCAAGCTTTAAGCGCGTATTTAAAATTGACCAGCAAAAAGTAAAGCGGGCCAGCTGGCAAACATTCCAAGCGGTGTTGTTTGTGCCGACTGACCTCAACATGTTTGTGCTGGGTCCCGCCACCAGGCGCAAGTACTTAAACGACACCCTGGTACAGCTGGACAAAAGTTATGCCGCTGATTTGGCAAGTTTGGATCATGTGCTTAAACAGCGCTCAAGCTTGCTGGATAGAATTTATAAAAACCAGGCAGACACAGAAGAGTTGGGGTTTTGGGACCAGGAACTAGCAGGGCTTGCAATTCGAATCAGCAGACAGCGACGAGGCTTTTTGGATTTTTTAAACAAGAAGTTTGACAAGCAGTATCAAGACCTGACGGGGTTTAAAAGCAAATTTGAAATAGTATATAAAGGGTTGGGCGAGCACGCGGAGCAGGAGCAGTTTCTAGAAAAGCTCAAGCAGATTAGAGAGGCGGAGACAAGAAGCGGCACGAATTTATTGGGTCCGCATCGCGACGACTTTATTATCAACAAGGACGAAGAATTAAATGTTTATAATTCTTCCAGAGGCGAACTGCGCGAACAAGTCCTCACCATCAAGCTTTTGCAAGCCCAGTATTTAACTGATGAAAAAGACAAACCAGTGATGCTTTTGGATGACGTGTTTTCTGAATTGGACGAACAGCGCCGCGCCATGCTTTTGGAAAATTTATTAGACTATCAAGTGTTCATCACTTCCACCGAAGAGCGCCATTTGCCGAAACTCCAAAAACAAACCCAGATTTTGAAAGTGAAGGACAATCAGATATTATAAATTGTAGACTAGAGATTCTATCACAGCACAAAGTTCGCAGATCATTAATATAATCGAGTTAAAACACCGCCCTTCCGGCGGTGTTTATAACAATCTCTGATTTTTGCCTGGAGGAAATTTTTTTAAGTGTTCCATGGCTGCAGGGGTAGCGGTCCGGCCTTTGGGCGTGCGCATTATCAGCCCCAGCCTTAGCAGATAAGGCTCATAAATATCTTCAATAGTGCCGATGTCTTCAGAAGCAGCTGCGGCTAAAGAAGACACCCCCACCGGCCCGCCGCCGAATTTGTCGATCAACACTTCCAAGATTCTGCGATCGTTCGCATCCAAGCCCAACTCGTCTACTTCCATCATACTCAGGGCTTGTTTTGCGATTTCTTTACTGATTTTCCCCTGTGCTTTTACTTGGGCAAAGTCCCTGACCCGTTTGAGCAAGCGGTTGGCTACTCTGGGCGTGCGGCGCGAGCGGGACGCGATTGCTTTGTGTCCCGCCTCATCAATTTTAATTTTCAAAATTTTGGCGGCGCGTTCCAAGATTTTTTCTATCTCCGGCTCTTCGTAATAGTCCAGGCGATACGTCATCCCAAACCGGTCTCTTAAGGGCGCCGAGAGCATGCCCACCCTGGTGGTAGCGCCAATTAAAGTAAATTTTGGCAGATCCAATCTGACGGCTTTGGCCCCTGCACCCTTGCCCAAGACAATGTCCAAGGCGTAGTCTTCCATGGCCGGATACAAAATTTCTTCCACGGTTTTGTTGAGCCTGTGGATCTCATCAATAAACAAAACATCATTGGCTTCAAGGTTGGTTAACAGCGCCGCCAGATCGCCGGCTTTTTCAATCGCAGGACCAGAAGTGACTTTAATGTTGCTCCCGATTTCTCTGGCCACAATGTGGGCGAGGGTGGTTTTGCCCAAGCCCGGCGGGCCATAAAGCATAATGTGTTCGAGTGTGTCCTTGCGGCCGAGAGCGGCATCAATCAAAATTTTGAGATTTTCTTTGATTTTTTCCTGTCCCACGTATTCAGCCAAACTTTGGGGGCGCAGGGTCGCTTCGAAAAAACTCTCTTCTTGGATTTGTTTGGGATTGGCGAGGTTGGTTTCCGGGGTGTCTTGGTTGATCATAAAAATAGTAATCAGGAAACAGGAAATAGCAACCAGATCATTTTATCTGGCGGAGGAAATTGAGGGTGAAGTACACGCCCCAACCAGTGGCACCCGCTGGCAGATGGGGTTTGGGTCTGGTGTTCCAAGCCGTGCCGGCAATATCCAGATGAATCCAAGGTGTTTCTCCCACAAAGCTTGCTAGAAAAAGGGCCGCGGTAGAGGAGCCAGCATGGGAATTTTCCGCAACATTTTTAATGTCTGCGGTTTGGCTTTTGAGCTGGTCTTTGTAGCTCGGGGCCAGAGGCAGCGGCCAGTATAATTCGCTGCTCTGTTTGGAGGCTTGTTTGATCGTGCTGTCAAAGGTCGAAGCGCGGTTGGTAAAATAGCCGGTGTAGTCAGAGCCCAGAGCAACAACCACCGCACCAGTGAGGGTGGCATAGTCCACGATCAGTTGCGGATCGTAATGTTTTTTGGCATAACTTATGGCATCTGCCAAGATTAGGCGGCCTTCTGCGTCAGTGTTGATCACTTCCACGGTTTTGCCAGAGTGGGAGCGGAGAATATCACCAGGCTTGACTGCTTTGCCAGAGAGCAGGTTTTCCGAAGCCGGGACGAGTCCGACTAAATGTATGGGCAGTTTCATGCTTGCCACGGCTTCGAAAATTCCCAGTACCGTGGCTCCGCCGCACATATCATATTTCATTTCTTCCAATTTTTCCGAAGGCTTAATGGAAATGCCACCGCTGTCAAAAGTTAAGCCTTTGCCGACCAAGACAATGGGTTGGGATTGCTTGAGGGTCTTTTTGCCAGGGGGCAAGTATTCCATGACTATAAATCTGGGCGGTTCATCGGAGCCAGCGGAAACACCCATAAGCAAACCCATCCCCTCTTTTTTAATTTGAGCCGGGTTAAGTACCCGGATTTTAAAGCGGTATTTTTTGGCAAGTTTTGTGGCGTGAGCCGCCAGATGTGTGGGAGTGGCCACATTGCCCGGATGATTGGCCAGGTCTCGGGCGTTGTTTGCGGCCAGACCAATGTTTGTGCCCTGCTCCAGAGCTTTCAGAAGCGTTACGGCAGTGGTTTTGGCCAGCACATAAACATTTTCCAAAGTTTTCTTCTTTTCTTTGGAATCTTCTTGCTTATAATAGGTAAATTTATAGGTGCCGAAAGTCAGGGCAAATCCCGTCAACTCAAGGTAGGAAGCAAGATCAGGTTTTTTTATGACAGGCAGAACCAACCCAATGTTCTCCACGCCCAAGTTTTGGCAAGCACTGACTGCTGTTTGTATGGCCTGGCGCCAGGCGGCTTGGCTAAACAAGGATTTTTTGCCAAGCCCGACCAGCAGCAGCCGCTGACATTCATCCGTGTTGGGATAGACTAAATAGGTTGTGCCAAACTTGTTTTTATAATCCTGTTTGACGAGGTTAAGCAGTCCTGCGTCTTTGACCAAAGGTTTCAGGCTGGCAACGAAGTCCTGATCCGCGAACACAGGCAGGATAATCAAGTCAAGGTTGTTGGGTAATTTTTTAGTTAGAGTAATCATTGGGCTTGTTCGGGGTTGTTAATGGTTTCGTCTGCGCTATTTTTTTCCGCGTCAGGATTGGGGATGTTTGATTCTACCACTGATTCTTGT
Source organism: Candidatus Doudnabacteria bacterium (assembly GCA_016186915.1). Classification (GTDB taxonomy): domain Bacteria; phylum Patescibacteriota; class Doudnabacteria; order UBA920; family O2-02-FULL-48-8; genus JACPKU01. The sequence goes on from JACPKU010000004.1 coordinate 34,755, forward strand.
TTGTAGAGGTCTGGACTGCGGTAGTTGCTGTAAAAAGTATCCTCTAAAATCTCCCCGTTGATGCTGACTTTTCTGCCCCAGGCTGACTTCATAGCGCCGTTTGCTTGGCGGTCGTAGGAATAAGGAGTACTTAATTCTACCACTCGATCGTCTTTTGTGCCATAGAAGTCATAATAGAGTTTACTGCCTTCCACCCGGGTTTGGATGAGCAGGTGGCTCGGCAGATTGTTAATAAATCGAAAGTCAACGACACCCGGATAAATTGTGGCATCTGTGCCCTGCGGAGCATAGTATTGAACAGCAAACGAATGATTTCTGCGTTCGGTAATAGGCAAGCCGGCATTCATGACTGCCCGAAACACTGTAGTTGACACTTGGCATAACCCCCCGCCGAATTCTTTTTTCAGCCCGTCTTGTTTGATCACCAGTTCAGGCAAAAAGCCATTAGTCGCGTCCACGTCTCCCAGAAATTTATTAAAACCAAACTCTTCTCCGGGAGCCAAAACCAAACCGTTATATTTTTCCGCGCCAACCCTGATATTGTGTACACGGTTGGCTGGGGAGCCGGCAAAATTGGACTCGCCCACCGCCACCAGTTCGTTGATGCCCAATTCGTTGGTGTCAGCAAGGGCGACCGGTGGTTTAGAAATAATTATTGAAAGCGGGACCGGATCAGTCCCAGACAAAATGGCTTGATAGAGCGCAAAGGTGTCCAGAATTTGGCCATTTTGTCCAGGTTCGAATTTTTTTGCTCGCAGATTTTCAATCACCAGTTCCGCAGACTTGCTGGGCTGATTAAGCGCTTCGGAAACTTCTAAAATTTTCCCCAAGCTGGCATTGTCCAGAGTCGGAGCAGTGTTTAAAGAAGCTTGGTTCAATAAAATTTCCTTTGCCTTAAGGCGCAAATCGAAGTTGTTGCGCACGGAAAAAATCTTAGCTTGTTCAGCGTATTTAACTTCTACTTCCCAAGTTTGGTCATCAAACACAAGCCCGGTTGCCGCGACTGTTGCAGGCAACAGGAACAGGGAGGCAAAGATAAAAATTTTAAGTATTGTAGCTTGTGACATTTCTTCGGTTATTGCTAATAATTTTAAACTTGAGAATTAGATCGCAGGCTTTTAAAATTTTGGGAAACTTGTCCGCCCATTCGATCAAGATGATCCGGTTCTTTCCGGCCAAAAGTTCTTTGACCCCCAACTCCTCCAATTCAGACAAGTGATTGAGTCTGTAAAAATCTAAATGGAACAGTTGGCGGTTTTGGAAACCATACACCGAGAGAATTGTAAAGCTCGGGCTTTTCAGTTTTTTGATTTTCAGCGCCTTGGCAAAACTTTTGGCAAACGTGGTCTTGCCGCTGCCTAAGTTGCCGACCAAGCCAATCACGATATCGCGTTTTTGATAGTTCAATCCTAGTTTGAAGGCCAAGGCCTGAAGCTCGCTCAAGCTTAAATTTTGATACAGCATTTTGTGGTTTTCTTTAGTTATTTTAGCATTTTTTGCCATTTAAGTCGAGGGTATCAGTGCGGTTTTGGCAGCGGCGGTTGACAGGCGAGAATAAAGGTTGTATATTAATAAGATTTAGTTTTAGAAGTTTTATGATAGACGAGATGGTTCAGCCAATAATTGATAAATTGAATGGTTCCACCAAGGTTTTGATCGTCCTGCCCCAGCAACCCGGCGGAGATGATCTGGGTGCTGCCTTGGCGCTTTCAGGGTATCTAAAAAAACTTGGCAAAGAAATAACCATAATCAGCCCTACCACCACCAGCCCCAGGTTTAATTTTTTGCCCGGGTATCAGGACATTGTCCGATCAATAAAGCTTAATAGAAGTTTTGTGATTGATGTGAACACCAAACAGACCACGGTCGAGGAGCTAAGCTATTCGCAGGAGCCGGACAAGGTTTCCATCTATCTTAAACCCAAGCAGGGAGAGTTCAGTAAAGAGGACGTCTCTTTTCGCAGTCTGGGCTATGCGTTTGATGTGGTCATTACCCTTGGGGTCGCTTCCCCGGAGCACCTAGGAGAATTTTATAATCGAACCACAGAATTATTTTTTGGCACACCGGTGATTAATATCGACCACCAGGCCTACAATGAGAACTTCGCGCAGTTTAATTTGGTGGATCTGAGCGCGTCTTCTTGCTCAGAAATAGTTTTTGACCTAATGAAAAAACTGGCTCCCGTTCAAATTGACCAGGACACAGCCACCAATCTTTTGACCGGCATTATTATTGAAACCAACAGCTTCCAGCATACCCGCACCACGCCGCAGGCTTTTTCCAAGGCTTCGGAATTGATTGGCTTGGGAGCCAGACAGCAGGAGATCATTAACGCCCTTTTCAAAAATAAAAGCTTGGGCCTGCTCAAACTTTGGGGCCGGGTACTGGCCAGGCTCAAACAAGATCCGGCCATCAGGCTGGTTCATTCGGTGTCGGCGCTTACCGACTTGGAAAAGTCAGAAGCCAGCGAAGAAGACATTCAGCAAATCATCAAAGAGATGATGAACCAGCTAAGCTTTGCCAGATTGTTTGTGTTTATCAGAGAGATTGATGATTTACATTCGGAAATTCATTCAGCCACCACAGCACCTGTCAGTCTGTCTGCAATGTTTGCCGCGTTTAAGCCGGAAGTGTTGGGGCAAACCACCCGGTTTATCATGCCTTTGGGGCTAAACGAGGCCGAGGGAGAGATTTTAAATATTTTGCGAGCCGAAATGGGCAAATCCTAGGTCATTGGTGATTTAGGATTTTTTTAGTATACTTAAAACAAAAGAACTACTAATTGAGACAAAAATATGCTTACTCCAAACGATCGGAGTATCAGGATTAAGCAGGTTTATTCCGAGCTTGATAGAAAATTCGAAGAAGAACGGACCCAAAACCAGGCGCAGAATTTGGGGGTATCTTATATTAGCCTCTACGGGTTTCCGATTGATCACAATGTCTTGGGCATGATTTCCAAAGAAACCGCAGAGGCTACTGGTGTAATCGCGTTTTATAAGGAAGGGCGAAACATTAAACTCGGCGCGCTTAACCCGTCGTCGGAGGTTAATAAGGTAGTTGAAGGTTTAAAGGCCAATAGCTTTTATGTCCAGCTTTATCTGATTTCGCAGAGCAGTTTTGAACACGCCTTAACTTTTTATAACCGGATTGTGAAAGCAGACAGGAAGTCGCAGGACATAAAGATTGAAGACAAGGTTTCGGAAGTAAAAATCAATTCTTTAAAAGAGCTGGCAAATAAATTGTATAACGTGTCAGCCACGGAACTGATCCAGCTGGTTTTGGGATCGGCCCTGCCGGTAGACGCGTCTGACATTCATCTAGAGCCGGGCGTTTCCAGCATCAAGGTGCGCTTCCGAATTGATGGCGTGTTGCAGGATGTCGCCACCTTGCCGAAAGATGAGTATCATCAATTGGTTTCCCGAATTAAAATTTTGTCAAAACTCAAGTTAAATATAGTGACCAGTCCGCAAGACGGCAGTTTTAGTTTGACTTATAACCAGCAACCGGTGGACATTCGCGTGTCTGTTTTGCCTTCGGCTTTCGGTGAGTCTTTCGTGCTTCGGATCTTGCGGCAGGACAAACAGGAGCTGAAGTTTGACGACTTGGGCATTAGCGGGCTGGCGCAGAAAAATTTATTGGAACAGATGCGCAAACCCAATGGCATGATTTTAACCACCTGTCCCACTGGCAGCGGCAAGACCAGATTATTACCTTGGAAGACCCCGTGGAGTATAGGATTCCAGGAGTCACCCAAACCCCGGTTGATAAAAAGGGAGGGTTAAGCTTTGCTCAGGGCTTGCGCGCTATCGTCAGGCAAGACCCAGACATTGTGATGGTGGGCGAGATGAGGGATCTAGAAACCGCAGAAACCGCAGCGCAAGCAGCGCTGACTGGACACATTGTGCTGTCCACCCTGCATACCAATGACGCGGCTAGCGCCATCCCCAGGCTTTTGGATTTGGGGGTGAAGCCGTTTGTTTTGGCTCCCGCTATCAATGCAGTGATTGGTCAGCGGTTGGTGCGCCGCATTTGTTCGGCGTGCAAGACAGAATACACGCCGGAAAAAAATTTACTGGCCCGGGCCGAGCTGATTTTAAGCGGAATTTCCAAAACCGCCAAAGTAAAACTGCCGGCCAAACTGATTTTTTACCACAGTACTGGCTGTGAGGCCTGCAAAGGACTGGGCTACAAAGGCCGGGTGGGCGTATACGAGGTATTTGTGGTGAATGAAGCAGTGGAAAAATTGATTCATCAGCAAGCCATTACCACGGAAATAAAAAGGCAAGCGGTAACTGATGGCATGGTGACCATGGCGCAAGATGGACTGCTGAAAGCCCTGGCCGGAATCACCGATGTTGAAGAAGTGTTCCGGGTGACCGAGGAATAGCAAAAGAATACAGAATACAGAATATAGAATTTGGAATTTAGAAAAAAATTAAAAAATCGCGGAACCGGCGTTTTAATATCTAATTTTTCCTGATGTTTATAATTATAACGATCGTTATAATTATAAACATGTTGCCGTAGGGGCACCTGTCTACCGTCAGGCAGGGTTTTTTGGTATGATTAATTTATGAATGAACACAAATTTAATCCTGAAAAACAACCAGCCGCGAAAGCCGGTCAAATATTTGATGCTTCCCCTGAAGATGCCAGAGCAATTGCTGTCATCAGAAAACGAGGATGGGAAACCACATATGTAGATGAGGAGAAAGGAATAACGCGAGCAGATATTGATAGTCGGGGGATGGACGATGAAGACCGAATACAAAGGCACCAAGAGAGATTAAAAGAACCAAGCGAAAACGCGCATACCTGGGTCGTGAAAGTTGAGAGCCAGGTCGTGGGATTTTGCGAAGCGGTAAGCGGAGATTATAATGAAATTAAAGCAGTTTACATCCTACCAGAATTTCAATCACAGGGCCATGGTCAGCAGCTTATGCAACAAGCCATAGAATGGATAGGACGAGATAAGGATATTTATCTGGACGTGGTGGACTTCAATACCCGAGCCATAGAGCTGTATAAGAGATTAGGTTTTGAGCTGACAGATAAAAGAGAGTTCGTGCAGTTTAAATCGGGCAAATTTATGCAAGTATTGGTAATGATAAAAAGACATGACTAAGGAATTTCAGAAAAAATTGATTCTGATTGATGGACACGCGTTACTACACCGCGCTTATCACGCCCTTCCGGAAATGAACGGGCCGGACGGATTCCCCACGGGTGCGATCTTTGGGTTTTTATCAATGCTGTTTAAAGCGCTTGCAGACATTAAGCCTACCCATGCGTTAGTGACTTTTGATGTGCCCGGGCCGACTTTTCGTGATAAATTGGCCGCGGATTATAAAGCTACTAGAAAACCCACGCCAGATGACCTGACTGCGCAGCTCCCTAAATTGAAGGAAATTTTAGAAGCCTTGGAAATTCCCGTCTATGAAAAAGCTGGGTATGAGGCAGATGATTTACTAGGAATCATTTCTCACAAAACCCCTAAGGATGTTTTAAATATTATTGTCACTGGCGATTTGGATATGTTGCAGTTGATTAACAGCAACACCCAAGTTTATCGGTTTAAAATTGGCTTTTCTGACATTCAAGTTTTTGATGAAAATAAAATGCTGGAGATTTATGGGCTGAAACCTTCGCAGTGGGTGGACTACAAAGCCATTCGAGGCGATACCTCGGACAATATTCCCGGGGTCAAAGGCATTGGGGAAAAGGGTGCTATGGATTTAATCAAAACCTTTGGCAGTTTGGATGGCGTGTATGCCGCGGCAGAATCAGGCAGCAGTAAGATTAAGCCGGCCACTTTGAAAAAATTATTAGCTGACAAAAACAGCGCTTATTTGTCCCAAAAACTGGCGAACATTGATCGAAAAGGTGATTTGTCCGCCGAAGGCGGATCCGCCTTCGGCGGAGATTTTTACTTTGAACAATGCAAGCTTGGCAACTATAATAAAGACAACGTGATCAAACTCCTGCACGGTCTTGGCATCAAGGCCTTAACTAACCGTCTACCCTAAGGTATATTTCACCATCGCGAGCCCCGACGTTACAGTCGGAGCGCGGCAATCCCTTGGTGAGATTGCTTCGGCGCAAGCTGCTCGCAAAGACAAGAACTATGATTATCAAGAACAAAGAACAAGCAATAATCGCAGGCTATCTTCTCAACCCGGGCCAAAGGCATTACCAAGTCGGCGGTCCGGCATCTTGGAAGCACTTATTTAGTAAGCTTAGAGTCAAAAAGCTGCTGAAAATATTCGAAGAGATTGAATTGCCACTGATGCCAGTCTTGGCCAAAATGGAAAAAAGAGGTATTAAACTTGATCTCAAACAGCTGCGACAGTTGAGCAAAAAATTAACCAGCCGGATAGACAAGCTGACCAAACAAATTTATCGCCAAGCCGGCAAAAAGTTTAATGTTGCTTCTCCGATTCAACTGCGGGATGTGTTGTTTGAGCACTTGAAGATTCCAACAGAAAACTTGCGCAAAACCGGCAAAACCAAAGCTTTGTCCACGGCGGCCACAGAACTGGAAAAGTTGCGGGAATTGCACCCGATTATTGATTTGATTTTGGAATATCGAGAACTGACCAAGCTGAAATCCACTTATGTCGATGCCTTGCCGGAACTGGTGGGGGCGGACGGCAGATTGCATACCAAATACAGTCAGACGGTGGCGGCCACGGGGAGGCTTTCTTCCTCTGATCCCAATTTACAAAACATCCCAATTCGTACCGAGCTTGGCAACCAGGTGCGCAAAGCTTTTGTGGCAGAAAAGGGATTTGTCTTAGCTTCTCTGGATTATTCCCAAATTGAACTGCGCATTGCCGCCACCTTATCAGGCGATAAAGAAATGATCAAGATTTTCTCCGCCGGAGGCGGATCCGCCTTTGGCGGAAAAGACGGCGATTTTCACGCCTCCACCGCTTCGAGAATTTTTGACACTCCTGAGTCAAAAGTAACACCCAGACAGCGCCGGGACGCCAAGACCATCAATTTCAGTGTGCTTTACGGCGTGTCGGCTTTTGGCTTATCCTCCCGCTCTGAAATGAGCCAAGCCGAGGCCCGGGATTATATCAACAAATATTATGAGGTGTTTAAAGATTTAAAAAAATATATAGACACCACAATCAAACAAGCGCATGAAGATGAATTTGTGACTAATCCTTTGGGACGGATCAGAAATTTTGCCGAGATTAATTCGCCTGTTTATCCAATCCGAGCTGCGGCAGAGCGCGCGGCGTTTAATATGCCGCTCCAATCTTTGGCCGCTGACATCATGAAAATGGCCATGATTCGTATAGATGAATTTTTGCAAAATTCATCTATCTCTGATTTAATCTCCCCCTCGGGGGGAGATGCCGCCAAAGGCGACAGAGAGGGGAAAACTGCTGTAAACGACGAGTGTCGCTTACTCCTGTCAGTGCATGATGAATTGGTGTTTGAAATTAAAAAAGGCAAAGAAAAACAATACTTGCCGAAAATCAAAAAAATTATGGAAACGGTTTATCAATTATCAGTGCCAGTAACGGTGGATGTAAAAGTGGGAAAGAACTGGATGGAGATGAAAGAATTGGAATAGTGAATGTGGAATATAGAAAAACCGCCTAAGGTTAGGCGGCTTTTTTGTTAGAGGCAATTAATTTGCTCAATCTCGATTTATGACGGTTGGCGTTGTTTTTCTTTATTATGCCTTTCTTGGCGGCCTTGTCATAGGCTGAGAAGACGTTCTCCAAGGCTTTTCTAGCTTCTTCCAACTTTCCAGCAGTTGTTAATTTTTTAAATTGCTTAACAGCTGCTTTGACTTTGTTCTGGGTAAGAAGATTGAATTTTCGTCTTTTTAGATTTTGTCTGGCGGCCTTGATGGCGGATTTGGTGGTGGGCATATATTTAGTGAGTAGTTAGTAGTTTGTAGTGAGTAGAAAACAAGTAAAATAAGATCCAGCTAAGTCTAACAAAAGATAGGTGACAAATCAAGAGGCGGAGGGGGGCTGAAAGTTGATGGTTCAGCCCCCTAACTTGGCAGTCATGGTTTAGCAGCGTTTCTCAAAGTTGAGAACGATGGCCGGCTGGCCAGTGTGGTTTTGTGGCGCGCAGCGTGCGGCGAATCGCTGGCGCTGTGTTTGGTAAGGAATGTTCCTTTGTATCCTCTTGAGGCTAAGCGCAACAAGCGCCAGGCGAACCCTTTCGTACTCCTCCGCATCCAGAACTTCAAACACAGCTGACATTTCTGGATTGGGCAGTTGAGGCTTGAACCACTGGCTTGAGATGTGGTAGCAGGTTTGGCCAAAGATGTTCACCTTACGGATGACTGCATAAAGCGTGTCAAACATGCGTCCTCCTCTTAATCACAAAATACCAGTCGTTGAGTTTTGCGTCAACTTATTTTAGTCTATGTCTTTTCATTCTCTGCTTCTCGCGGGTGGCAGATTTAGTATTGGGCATAAGTTAGGTGATAGATGAATAGTTTAACAAAAAACGGATACATAATTAAGCGGACAGTTATTCCCGAATTGTTGAGTCAACATATTTAAATAAAGCTTTTAATGTATTGGCAATATTTTTGTCTTCAATAATCACAGCTATGGGATTATTTTCAGAAAAAGAAAAAATGGCTGTTTTATCATCGTAAATATCAATCTCGGTATCAAAAGCATATTCTATTGGGATAAATTTGGTAATTCTGGCAACAGCCTTATCTCTTTTTTTACTTTCGCGCGACCAATCGGTGTCAGGAGCAATGTCGTAACATTTTATTCCAAGTTTAGCTCTTTTAGTAATATAATAGTAAACCCAATCAGCTCCCATTTTTTTAAACACAGCATCAGTACCAGTAAAATCATAAAGATTTTTTTCTTTATTATTCAGGAGAGTATCTTCATAGGCTTGCTTAATCCCCTCTATTCCCTGAAAGAATTGAATTTTCGGAAAACTTATTTGCTTGTTTCGTACTGCTTCAATTTCCGGCAGTATTTTTTCTATTTCTGCTTTACTTTTTGATAAATCAAGTTTCTTGTTTTCTATATAATTTACCAATAAACGTGGAGAAATAGATTGGAATTCCAAAATTTTTCCTTGTTCCGTTGAAGAAGCAAGCCCTTTTTCTATTAAAGATTTTAAAACTCCGTAAGCAGTGGTTCGGTTAAGTTTGGCCAATCTGGCAACTTCTTTGACCTTTAAAGAGGCATGTTCAAGTAGAATTGACAACACAACTATTTCGTTATTGTTAAGATCTATATTTTTAATGAGTTGTTCTATTTGTTGTCTCATAATAAAGTCATTATAGAATTTTGTCTAATTTTGTCAACAATTTTGGAAAATAATTGACAAATCAGCCTAAGTAATTAAGATATAATTGTCCGTTAGAAAGGACAAAGGAGGGTTTATGAAAAAAGTGGTGGCGGTGCAGTTGCCAGCGCCATATTGCGGCATTGGCTGTTCATTCTGTCGAACGGCAAATGAGCATGGTGGCGATGTCAGCGCCGTTCGACGGGCTCTTTCCGAGCAGCTTGCGGACTGTGAAGAAGTCTATCTGACCAGCGTAGGCGAGACCGGGAATTGTGCCGAGTTCCAGGACATTGTGCAGATGTTGCAGGAACGAGGCATTCCGGTATCGGTACTCTGCGCAACGGCGCAGTCAGTAGTGGCTGGTCTCAAGCGAGTTGAGATCAGTTACGAGGAAGATGAACCAACGGCGTTCACAGCCCCGCTGGCGATAGCGAAGGCTAGGAAGCTTGGGGTCCCGGTGGTCCTGTCCGTGGTGGACAAGGGCAACAAGGCTATCAATCCCCAGGCACTCACCGAGCGGTTCAATGTGTCAGGGGTGCTGATCCGAGCGTTGCAGGCTGAGGGGCACTCACGCTCCTGCCATGGTCACAGCTCGTTCTGGGTCAGTGATTCAGCAGAGCTTGGCGCGTTCCCGGTCGGAGCATATCGGGAGCTTGCCAGCATTGGGGTCTCGGCTGTCTGCATCGACCACCTCGGACGGCAAGTTCAGTACTTAGGAGCAGCCGCCTGACTTCAATGGGCACGCCCTGTTTGTTTACAGGACACGGCCCCGTTTTTTTATTTCAACTTGTACTTCTCCGTCCTTTGCTACTACCGGATGATCACGATTTGACAACCACCATGCGATAGGTGGGTGGTTGTCAAGTTAGATGACTTTGAATTTTTAGAGATTTTAATACATCACATCACTTATGTCTTTTCATCCGTTGTTTGTCGCGGATGCTGGCGATTTGATCGCGAAGGCCGGCGGCTTGTTCAAAGTCCAGATTTCTGGCCGCCAAGTCCATTTGATCCCGCAATTCTTCGATCAGGTACGCGACTTCCTGCCGGGTCATTTTGTTTAAGTCGATCCGTGATCCGTGATCCGTGATCCGTGACTCCTCTTTCTTACCCGCAAGACGTGATTCTTTCACTGCTTTTTCTATGCCCTTGGGAGTAATGCCATACTTTTTATTATAGTCTTCCTGAATCTTGCGTCGCCGTTCAACTTCGGCAATAGCCCGTTGCATAGAACCCGTGATTTTGTCTGCATACATAATCACATGGCCTTCGATGTGGCGGGCTGCCCGGCCCATGGTTTGAATGAGTGAAGTGTCGGAGCGCAGGAACCCTTCTTTGTCAGCATCCAGGATCGCCACCAGCGACACTTCTGGCAGATCCAGACCTTCGCGCAGAAGATTGATGCCCACCACCACGTCATAAATGCCTAATCTTAGATCGCGCAGAATCTCTAAGCGTTCCAAGGTGTCCACGTCAGAGTGCAGGTAATGCACCTTGATGTTGTATTCAGTCAAATACTGCGCCAGTTCCTCTGCCGTGTTTTTGGTTAAGGTGGTGACCAGCACGCGTTGTTTTCCGCCGGCAGGCAGGTTCACTCTTTTCTGGATTTCTTCCATCAAATCATCCACTTGGTTTTTCGTTGGTCTGACTTCTATCTTGGGATCCAAAAGCCCGGTCGGGCGGATAAGTTGCTGCGCCACTTGTTTGGAAATTTTTAACTCCCGGTCTTTTACCGGGGTGGCCGACACAAATATGGTTTGGCTAATTCGTTTTTCAAACTCTTCAAATTTTAAAGGCCGATTGTCAGCGGCAGAAGGCAGGCGAAACCCATAATCAATCAAAGTTTGTTTGCGGGACTTGTCTCCCAAATACATGCTCCCAATTTGCGGCAGGGTCATGTGCGATTCGTCTATAAATAACAGAAACTCATCTGGAAAATAATCCAAAAGCGTGGAAGGCGGCTCACCGGGAGAGCGAAAATCCATGTGCCGCGAGTAGTTTTCAATGCCGTTGACATAACCGGTTTCCAGCATCATCTCAATGTCAAAGTTCGTGCGCTGTTCAATGCGCTGGGCTTCGATCGCCCTGTCTTTACTTTTGAAAAATTTGACTTGTTTTTTTAGCTCGTCGCGGATGTTGTCTACGGCCTTAAACAATTTTTCTTTGGTGGTGACAAAGTGTTTGGCCGGGAAGACGGTCAGATGTTGAATCGAACCTAGATCGCTGCCGGTGAGAGGATCGTGAATGGATATTTTTTCGATTTCATCCCCGAAGAAGTTGACTCGATAGATTTTGTCCTCGGAAGCCGGGATCAGTTCAACAGTGTCGCCGCGGACGCGGAAATTGCCCCGCTCAAGATTGACATCGTTGCGGATGAATTGCAGGTCAGTGAGTTTGCGCAAGAGCTTGTCTCGTTTGCTGCTTGCCCCAACTTTTAGAGGGACAGACAGGTCCAGATAATCACCCGGACTGCCCAAGCCGTAAATGCAGGAGACCGAAGCCACGATTAAGACATCCGAGCGAGACAGCAGGCTTTGCGTGGCCGCGTTTCTTAACTTGTCAATTTCTTCATTAATTTCCGTTTCCTTTTCGATGTAGGTATCGGAGCGCGGAATATAGGCCTCGGGCTGGTAGTAATCATAGTAGGAGACGAAGTAGTGCACGGCGTTGTCCGGGAAGAAATCCTGAAATTCGCTGGCTAATTGGGCAGCTAAGGTTTTGTTATGCGAAATGACCAGAGTCGGCTTATTAATTTTTTCCACCACATTGGCCATAGTAAAAGTCTTCCCACTACCCGTCACGCCCAAAAGCGTCTGGTAGCGGAATTTTTTATGCAACCCTGAAACCAATTTTTCTATGGCCTGCGACTGGTCGCCAGCCGGTTTGAAATTTGAACGCAGCTTGAAATGCATAGCAACCTTCATTGTAGCAAACCGAGCAAACTTTAGTCGAGAGTGATATAATGCCTTTATGATTGGCTCGATAAACGGACAAGTAAAATATAAAGGACTGGGATTTGTGGTCGTGGAAACCGGCGGGGTGGGCTATAAGGTTTTTGTTATTCCCACACTTTTGGCATCTTTAAAAAAGAACCAAGAAACGGAACTGGTAATCCACACACACGTCCGTGAAGATCAGATCAGTCTTTATGGATTTTTGGCAACAGAAGAATTAGAATTTTTCGAAATGCTAATCGCGGTTTCAGGCATTGGCCCCAAATCAGCCTTGGGAATCATGTCGCTAGCTACGGTCGGAATGATCAAGTCGGCCATTGTGTCGGAAGACCCATCGGTGTTCACCAAAGTTTCCGGCATTGGCCGCAAAACCGCGGAACGCGTGATCGTGGAACTGAAAGAAAAGTTAAAAAACGAGGCAGATGCGGCTCCTGTGGCTAAAGAGCACTCAGATGTATTGGATGCACTAGTAGCGCTTGGTTATTCACAACAAGAAGCCAGAGAGGCCTTAAAAGCAGTGCCTGCCGAGGTGACCAAGTTGCAAGAGAAAGTTAAGCTGGCTTTGAAGAATCTTTCTAAGTAAATACTGATTACTATGCTTAGTAACCTTACAGAACAAGCTTGGGATCAAAAAGTTGTCGACCTGGGAGGGTCGATTTTGCAGTCTTGGGTTTGGGGGGAGTTCCAAGCCGCTTTAGGATTTAAGATTCACAGATTTTCCGGCCCGGATTTTGTAAATTTGGCAATCGAGACGCCTTTGATCATAGGCAAAAAATATTTATACAGTCCCCGAGGGCCCTTGGGTGATGTCGAGGCAGGGTTGGTGGATCCCCAAAAACTTTCTGAAACCGATTCTGATATCGTGTTTGCCAGGGTTGAGCCAAATGTGCCTCTGAGCTTGCCCCGCGCTGTGAAGGACGTGCAGCCAGCAGTGAATTGGATGCTGGATGTTGAGAAAAGAGAAGAAGATTTGCTTATTAACATGAAACCCAAACATCGGTATAACATTAATTTGGCCCAGCGCCGCGGGGTGGTGGTTCGGGAAGGCAACAAAGAAGACTTACTGATTTTTTGGAAGTTGCTTTTGGAGACTGCGGGGCGGAATAAATTTAAGTTGCACCCCCAAAATTACTATTGGCAACTGTGGGAAAAGTTAGGTCCAGAACACGCCAAACTTTTAATTGCCGAATATCAAGGGAAGCCTTTATCTGGCGTGCTGCTCACAATTTTTTCTGACACAGTAACTTATCTTCACGGCGGATCAAGCGCTGCCAACAAAGATGTAATGGCTCCTTATCTTCTGCATTGGGAAGGAATTAAGCTAGCCAAAAGATTGGGAATGAAAAACTATGATTTCGGCGGTGTCTCATCTGATCCAAGACACCACTGGGCCGGGATAACCAGGTTCAAAAAAGGCTTTGGCGGGTTTGAAGTAGCATACCCGGGCGCATTTGATTTGGTTTTTGCGCCAATGTGGTATCAGGCCTACAAACAAGCAAGGCTGCTTAGAAAAATAATTAGATAACATGACTCTATTTATTGATACAACTGATGATCAAAGTATTCGTTTGAGCCTGGTCGATGGAAAAAAAGTTTATAATAAAATTTGGTCAGTGGAACGGCGAAGCTCGGAAACCTTGTTTCCCAAACTGTCGGTACTGCTCAAGTCTAAAAGAGTTAAATTTACTGATTTGGAAAAAATTGTAGGAGTTTTAGGCCCCGGTCCTTTCAGCCGCACGCGCACCGGGATAGTGGCGGCCAATGCTTTGGCTTATGCTTTGGATATTCCGCTGGTGGGAATAAAAAAAAACCAAGTTCCAAAAAATTTATTGAGTCTTAAGAAGTTTAAGGGTAGTAAACAAAACCTTAAACCTTTCTATGCAAGACCTGCTAACATAACCAAGCCCAAAAGGCGTAGTACTTGACAACTTTTGGGGGACGAGTAATATATAAATGTGGCATCTATTTTAATAAGAGCATAGCCTAAACCTGGCTCTTTTTTGCATATGCATTAAAGAGAGTTATTTTTGTGCCCGGTAGTGAAAATTTGACACCCAACCCCAGTTTATAAAAACTGGCGCTGGGCAAAAAATCGCTTAAACAAGCCAAAATCTCAAATTTTGACCACCTTGCACCTAAAATAGCTCTTTCTCCTTTTTAATTAATCAATTTTTTACTACTAGGTATGACCTCAAAAGGAAAAATGGCTAATTTAAGCCTTAATTTTAAAAGCCCCTCCAAATTCAAGACTGGGAGAAAGTTCTTTACCCAGTTCCATGATGTCATGGAAATGCCTAATTTGATTGAGGTTCAGCTCAATTCCTATCAGTGGTTTTTGGAAAAGGGACTCAAGGAATTGTTCGATGAAATCAATTCAATCAAAGATTTTACAGGTAAAAATTTGGAACTGTTCTTTGGGAAGTACTTTCTCGACAAACCCAAATACGACGAGAAAACCGCAAAAGAACGAAACACCACCTATGAAGCGCCTCTGTACGTTTCGGTAAAACTGGCCAACAAAGCCACTAACAAAACCAAAACACAGGATGTCTACATAGGTGATTTTCCTTTAATGACTCCCCGCGGCACTTTTGTCATCAACGGGGTTGAGCGAGTGGTGGTCTCTCAGCTGGTTAAATCCCCCGGCGTATTTTTCAGCGGCGAAGCCGCCCGGGGCAGGAATTGGTATGGTGCAAAAATAATTCCGAATAGGGGCGCCTGGCTGGAACTGGAAACTGATCTCAACGGCGTGCTTAGTGTGAAAATTGATCGCAAGCGTCGTATCCCGGTAACTGCCCTGATGCGGGTTTTTGGCTATACAACTGACGAGGAGATATTGGCGGCCGTGGCAGACATAGACACCAATCCCGACATGCGCTACCTGCAAGCCACGTTGGAAAAAGATCCTTCCAAAAATCGAGACGAAGGATTTAAAGAAGTTTATAAAAGAATCCGTCCGGGAGATTTGGCAACTGTAGACAACGCCCGCTCTTTGATCGAGGCGATGTTTTTCCAAGCCGACAGATATGATTTGTCAGAAGTCGGAAGATTCAAACTCAATCAACGACTTAATATTCTTGACCGCCAAGACCATATTCTCACCAAACAAGATTTAACGGATATCATCCGAGAAGTTATTCGATTGAACAATTCACAAGAAGGCTGGGACGACATCGATCATTTGTCCAATCGAAGAGTGCGCGCAGTCGGGGAACTGATCCAAAGTAAATTTAGAATCGGACTGGCCCGGATGAGCAGAATCGCCAAAGATCGAATGAGCTTAGCCGATCTTGAGACTGTAACGCCAGCTCAACTCATCCACGTCCGCCCGATTGTCGCCGTCATTCAGGAATTTTTCTCTTCTTCACAACTCTCTCAGTTTATGGACCAGACCAATCCATTGGCGGAGCTGGAACACAAACGAAGGCTTAGTGCTATGGGTCCGGGCGGGCTTTCCCGTGAGCGCGCGGGATTTGAAGTGCGAGACGTCCACCGTTCTCACTATGGTAGGCTTTGTCCAATCACCACACCGGAAGGCCCGAACATCGGCTTGGTTGCGCACTTGGCCAGCTATGCCAAAATTAATGAATTCGGTTTTATTGAAACCCCGTACCGCAAGCTTTTGAAGCAGGTCCCCAATGACGGCAAGAGCGCAGTGGGACATTTGAGCCTGAATGATATTTCTGACGGAAACGAGCAATTGATTGTGGCGGCTGATAAGGAGATTACCAAAGAAATTGCCAAGAGGTTGATGGAAAACAAGAGCTTGGCTCAAGTTTTGATTAAGCCTGTGGTGACAGACGAAGTTGAGTATTTGGATGCCTATGAAGAAGAACAAATGGTGATTGCCCAAGCCACCGCTGAGTTTGATGAGCGCGGGCATTTTACCGAACCCCGGGCTTCGGTGCGCGTGCACGGCGTGCCTTCCATCGCATCCACTTCTGACATTGACTATATTGAAGTCTCTCCCAAACAGATTATTTCGATCACCACTTCTTTAATTCCTTTTTTGGAGCACGATGACGCCAACCGCGCGTTGATGGGTTCGAACATGCAGCGCCAAGCAGTGTCTTGCATTAAACCAGAGGCCCCGGTAGTCGGCACTGGCGTGGAGGCGAAAGCCGCCTACGATTCCGGACAGGTTGTGATCGCGGACACTGACGGCACAGTCAGCTCAGTTACCGGCGACAAAATAGTGATTGCGGAAAAGGCCGGTAAAAAAAGAGAATATTACCTGCAGAAGTTTATTCGCTCCAACACTTCCACGTCCATCAATCAACACCCGATCGTGGAAAAGGGGCAAGTTGTGCAAGCCGGCGATCCGATTGCCGACGGAGCAGCCACGGAAAATGGAGAACTGGCCTTGGGCCAGAATTTGTTGGTCGCGTTTGTCTCTTGGGAGGGCGGCAATTATGAAGATGCGATTTTAATTTCCTCTCGGGTGGTGGAAGAAGATCGCTATTCCTCGATTCATATTGAAGATTTTAAAGTTGATGTCCGAGACACCAAGCTGGGACCGGAAATCATTACTCGGGACATTCCTAATGTCGGCGAAGAAAAATTAAAGGATTTGGACGAAAACGGAGTGGTGAGGATTGGGGCGCAGGTGAAAGCTGGCGACATTCTGGTCGGCAAAATTACGCCGAAAGGCGAAACTGACCTGACTGCAGAAGAAAAATTGCTGCGAGTAATTTTTGGCGAGAAGTCGAGAGATGTAAAAGACACTTCCTTATCCCTGCCTCACGGCGAATACGGCAAGGTGGTCCACATCAGAGAGTTCTCCCGCGAACAGGGAGACAAACTGCCTTCTGGCGTGATCAAATCGATTCAAGTATCTGTGGCAGTTTTGCGGAAAATTCAGGTCGGAGACAAAATGGCCGGCCGCCATGGAAACAAGGGGGTAATTTCTCGCGTCATTCCGATTGAGGATGTGCCGTTTACTCAAGACGGGACTCCGGTGGATATTATTTTAAATCCTATGGGTGTGGCTAGTCGTATGAACATCGGACAGATTTTGGAAACTCACTTGGGATTCGCGGCAAAAAAGTTTAATTACAATATCGCCTCTCCGGCACTGGATGGCGTGCCTGAAGAAACCATTAAGTCGGAATTGAAGCGCGCTGGTTTTCCAGAAGACGGCAAAGTGGCTTTGTTTGACGGGAAAACCGGAGAACAATTTGCGGAAAAAGTTACCGTTGGCGTGATTTACATGCTTAAACTCCACCATTTGGTGGATGATAAGATGCACGCCCGCTCCACCGGTCCCTACTCTTTGATCACCCAGCAGCCCTTGGGCGGCAAGGCACAGTTCGGCGGCCAGCGATTTGGCGAAATGGAAGTCTGGGCCTTGGAAGGCTACGGCGCGGCCCATACTTTGCAGGAGATGTTGACCATCAAATCCGATGACGTGGTGGGCCGGGCTAAAACTTATGAATCAATCGTGAAAGGCGAACCGATTAAAAAGCCCAATGTCCCAGAGTCTTTCCGGGTTTTGGTCAAAGAGCTCCAATCCCTGTGTCTTAATGTAGAATTGGTCGGCGAGAAAAAACAAGAAGATATGGAGGCCAGTCCCGAGGGAGAAATTAAGGAGTTGGCCACTACTGATGAGAAGCTGGAAGTAGAGAAGGAAGTTGTAGGTGTGGATGATAAGCCGAAAAAGAAGCTAAAAAGTAACAAGTAACAGCTAATTTATTAACTTTATGCTGACTCAAGCAGAAGAATTTAAGGCCGTTCGTCTCAAACTTGCTTCCCCGCAGGATATTTTGGCCTGGTCATATGGCGAGGTGACAAAACCAGAAACCATTAATTACCGAACCCAGCGGCCGGAAAAGGACGGCTTGTTTGATGAGAAGATTTTCGGTCCTATCAAGGACTGGGAGTGTTACTGCGGCAAGTACAAGCGGATCCGATACAAAGGAATAGTCTGCGATAAATGCGGCGTGGAAGTGACCAAGGCTTCAGTCAGACGGGAGCGCATGGGCCACATCAAACTGGCTGCCCCGGTAGCACACATTTGGTTTTTGCGCGGGGTGCCGTCTAGACTTGGTTTGGTGTTGGATTTGTCTGTGCAGGAACTGGAAAAAGTCGTTTATTTTGCCGCTTACATTATTACTCAAGTGGACGAAGAGGCCCGAGCCAATACGCTCGAACAAATTGAGCGAGAATTTAAAAGCAAGAAAAAAGAAATTGAAGGACGCTATACCGGATTGCTTAATCATGCCAAGTCTTCCCAAAAGCAGGCAGACAAGGAAGACGCAGAAATGCTCCGCGTGAGAGATATGTGGGATAAGGAGCTGGAGCATTTAGAATCTATCCGCGATTTAGCCAGAAGCGAGTTAAAGTCAATCAAGAAATACCAGATTGTTTCTGAGTTGGAATACCGAGATCTTTCTTTGAAATACGGCCCGGTGTTTCAGGCCAGCATCGGCGCTGCCGCTATTCAGCAATTGGTGCAAGAGATTAATTTAGAAGAACTGCTCAATAGTTTATTAGAGCAGGGCGCTGCTTCAGAAGGCAGTGTCAACGAGCGCAAGCTGACTCGCAGAGTCAAGCTCATGAAATCCATGATTAAGGCCGGGATCAGGCCGGACTGGATGATCATTGATAATTTGCCTGTCATCCCGCCAGATCTTCGTCCCATGGTGCAATTGGACGGCGGCCGGTTCGCCGCCTCTGATTTGAATGATCTTTATCGGCGCGTGATCAACCGCAATAATCGGTTGAAAAAACTTCTGGACATCGGCGCGCCTGAAGTGATCACCCGCAACGAAAAGCGCATGCTGCAGGAAGCAGTGGATGCTTTGATAGATAACTCCATCAGACACGGCAAAGAGGTTACTGCCTCCACCGGACAGAAAAGAAAGTTAAGATCCTTAGCCGACATGCTGAAAGGCAAGCAAGGGCGATTCCGACAGAATTTGCTTGGCAAGCGCGTGGACTACTCGGGACGCAGTGTGATTGTGGGGGGGTCTAGTTTGAAACTCCATCAGTGTGGTTTGCCGAAGAAAATGGCCTTGGAGTTATTCAAGCCATTTGTGATTTCCAAACTTATCATCAGAGAGTTTGCCCACAACGTGCGCTCTGCCAACCGTCTGATCGAGCAAGGCAAGACAGAGGTTTATGATATTTTGGAAGAAGTGACCAAGGATCATTATGTGCTGTTGAACCGGGCGCCTACTCTTCACCGTCTTGGCTTCCAGGCGTTTTTGCCGGTGTTGATTGAAGGCAAGGCCATACAGATTCACCCGCTGGTTTGCAGTGCCTTTAACGCTGACTTTGACGGCGACCAAATGGCGGTGCACGTGTCCCTCACAGCCGCGGCGCAAGAGGAAGCGAAAAATATTATGTTGTCTTCTCGCAACCTGCTAAAGCCTGCTTCTGGCGAGCCAATCATGGGTCCGAACCAGGATATGGTGCTTGGCTGCTACTGGTTGACTAGGATTCGTCCGGGAGAGAAGGGCGAAGGAAAAATTTTTTCCAGCCCGGAAGAGGCAATTTTGGCTTACCAATCAGGCATAGTGAGTTTGAAAGCGAAAGTCAAGATTAGATTGGGCAAGGGTTGGGGCAATGCCGGGATTACTGAGACCTGCGTTGGCCGGGTAATGTTTAACCAAGTTTTGCCCAACGAAATGTTGTTTGTTAATGACCTGATGGACAAAAAGAAACTGCAGCAGGTGGTGCAGGACTGTTACCGCGACCATGGTATTGATCGTACTGCTGTTTTGCTGGACGACATAAAGAGAATCGGATTCCACTATGTAACCAAATCCGGCGTGTCTTGGGGAATGGATGATCTGACAGTGCCGAAGATTAAAGAACAGCTGCTTAAGGACGCCGACGAAGCAGTGCTTAAGACCTTTGAGCAATTCCAGCAAGGATTGCTAACCAGCCAAGAGCGCAGTAATCGGGTGATTGAGATCTGGGCCGAGGTTAGAGATAAAATTACCGAAGGAATCACCACCACCCTGGATGAACATGGACCAGTTTATCAGATGGTTAACTCCGGCGCCCGCGGATCGATTTCTCAGATTGCTCAAATGGCGGGAATGAAAGGCCTGGTGACCAACCCTGCCGGAGAAGTGATTGAACTGCCCGCCCGCGATTCGTTTAAAGAAGGGCTGAATATTTTGGAATACTTTATTTCCACCCACGGCTCGCGCAAGGGTATGACTGACACGGCGCTTCGAACCGCGGATGCGGGATATCTTACCCGCCGGCTGGTGGATGTGGCGCAAGACATTGTGATTAATGATAGTGATTGCGGAGTTGCGGAAGGCCGGGTAATTACCCGGGTGTCTTCTGAGGTTTTGGGCAGGCCGTTGAGCAGGCGAGTGTTCGGTCGAGTTTTGGCCAAAGACGTCAAAGATGCCGGTGGTAAAGTGGTGGCAAAAGCAGGAAGTTTGGTGGACGATGATTTGGCGGAAAAGATTGAACGCTCCACAGCCAGTGAGGTTACGGTGCGCACAGTGCTTCGCTGTACTTTGAGCCGCGGCATCTGCGCTAAGTGTTATGGATATGACTTGGGATTCAACAAGCCAGTGGAATTAGGTTCTGCCGTGGGAATAGTTGCCGCCCAAGCTATTGGGGAGCCAGGAACGCAGTTGACCATGAGAACTTTCCACACTGGAGGCGTGGCGGGTTTGGATATTACTCAAGGTTTGCCTCGAGTGGAAGAGCTGTTGGAAGCCAGAGAACCAAAAGGGCAAGCAGCGGTTGCCGAGATTGATGGGTTTGTTGTTTCTATCAAGTCAACCAATAAAGAATCAACTGTCAGGATAGAAACCAAAGATATTGCCAAGGACGAATACCAACTTGATCTGCCTGCGGTCGGACCAAAATTAGAGCTGAAAGACGGTGAGAACGTTAAGCAAGGCGACCCTTTGTATACCACCAAGAGTGGAGAATTGGTAAAGGCAAAAGCCGCGGGAGTTGTGAAGATTGGTGATAATAAGTTGTCTGTGATCAGAGAATCGGAGAATTTTAAAGAATATATAATTCCCGCAGGATTGGGCTTAACAATCAAAGAAGGCGACTTAGTAACTAAGGGTCAGCCGATCAGCGAAGGAAACCTAAATCTTCACCAGATCTTTGCCTTGAAAGGGATCGAGGCCTGTCAGGATTATATTATTTCAGACGTGCAGGAAATTTACGCGTCGCAAGGACAGAATGTCAACGAAAAACACATTGAAATTATTGTGCGTCAAATGTTTTCCAAGGTCAGAGTAGTGGATCCAGGCAGCACTGAATTAGTGGCCGGGGATTTGATTGATAAAGCCAGATTGATTCAAGCCAACAAAAAAGTCGGCTCAAAAAGCAAACAGGCCCAGGTTGAGCAGTTGCTAATGGGGATCACTAAGACGTCTTTGAATACAGAGTCGTTCCTAGCTGCCGCTTCTTTTCAGGAAACCACCCGGGTTTTGATTGAAGCCGCGGTCACGGCCAAGACTGACTATTTGCGGGGATTGAAAGAAAATGTGATTATTGGAAAACTCATTCCGGCAGGAACTGGCTTTCGGTCAGAAGCGCTTTTAGAAAAAGAAGCGGACGAGCTAAAAGATAACATGTAGATAAGTTGTGGCTCCCCGTCAATAGGTGTGGTTTGACTCTGATGCGGCGGATTGAGACTTTTTTAAAAAGCAGCTGCATGCATCATTACCTTCTCTCTTGTTCGTCTTGCTATCAGTTATCTACCACAACGTGTTTTGAGCGGCCGCGCATTTTACGTTAGGTGTTGAATGCTCAAAATTGAATTATTGGTTCTATTAGATTCAGAATTTAAGATATGACCAATTATCTTAGAATTACTATATTAATAGTGATTGCGGGCTTGCTTCTATATTTCGTGCCCAAGACCACCAAGCCTATTATAGAGGAAGTTGTGGATTTTGAAACCTGCGCGGACGCCGGCTATCCCATCGCAGAAAGTTTTCCGAGGCAATGCGTGACCCCGGCCGGCCGGACATTTGTGGAAGAAACAGGGGTAGAACCAGAGGTGATCGTGGACACGCCGCAAATTGGCGAGCTGGTGACCAGTCCTTTCACGGTTGCAGGCCGAGCCAAAGGCTATTGGTTTTTTGAAGCGAATCTGCCTGTGACCTTGAAAGATCAAACTGGCAATATTTTAGTCAGGCAAGGGTTTATGACCCAGGACGATTGGATGACCGAAGACTATGTGGAATTTTCGGATGTGCTAATTTTTCCCACTCCTACCACGGAGTTTGGCGCGCTGATCATTGAAAAAGACAATCCATCGGGCTTGCCCGAATTCGACGCTTCCTTCGCCGTGCCCGTAAGGTTTAAATAATTTTGACAACTACCATGCGATAGGTGGGTAGTTGTCAAGGGGGAAAATCGGGGTGTTTTAAAAGAGGCTTACGGCTCTTTTTCTTTTTAGTGGAGCAGATTTGATCAGGCGCCTGCTCCGATTCGCCGTCTTCGGCGAGGCGGAAAAACCTGCTTTCGCTTTAGTTAGCCATAAATAAGGATTAATCACCAGTTAGTTTTCCTGGCCACTTCTCGATCATCAGCAGATCTTTGTGATTGATCTGCCAGATGGCTTCAGTCACAAACGGCATGAAAGGATGTAAGAGTTTGAGCTGGGTTTCCAACATAGTTTTGAGTAGCAACTGCGCGGAAGCGCGTTTTTTTTCCGCCTTCGCCGGGGCTTCGGCGGACAAGTTGTCTGCCAGTTTGGGTTTAGCCTCTTCGATTACTTTGTCCGCAAAAGTGTGCCAGAAATAGCGGTACAAATCCTCGGCCGCATGTGCAAAGTCATATTTCTCAAGTTTTTTGGTGATGGATTGGGCGAAATTGTCGAGGTCCTTGAGGATTTTTTTGTCCTCGGGCAATAACTCCCCCCGACCCCCTCTTATTTTAAGAGGGGGAGTAGCTGCAGTTTTGTCCCCCCTTAATATAAGGGGGGATTGAGGGGGGTTATAATCCTGGGTATTCTGCAGCACAAACCTACTTGCGTTCCAGATTTTGTTGGCGAAGTTGCGGTAGCCCCTGACCTTGTCTTCAGATAATGGCAAATCATTGCCGGGAAGATTGCCTACCATCAAAGCCATGCGCAAAGCGTCCGCGCCGTAGACTTCGATAATGCCCAAAGGATCAATGACATTGCCTTTGGATTTGCTCATTTTTTGTCGGTCCTTATCTCGCACTAACCCATGTAAATAGACGGTCTTGAAAGGAATATCTTTTAGTAAAAAGCCAGTCATGAGAATCATTCTGGCCACCCAGAAAAATAAGATATCGTAGCCGGTCTCCATCACGTCTGTGGGATGAAAGGTTTTTAGATCCTTCGTCTGCTTGGGCCAGCCCAGGGTTGAGAATGTCCAAAGTCCTGAAGAAAACCAGGTGTCTAGGGTATCAGGGTCTTGTTCGAAGTTAGTACCGCCGCAAGCAGGGCATTTCGTAGGTGCTGTTTCTGAAACGGTCATCTGCCCGCAGCCCTCTGTTTGGTCTTGTTTTGAAAACGGAATAAATTCATAATCATAGATAATGGCCGGAGTGGTCTTGGTTACTTTTTCGTCAGGATGCATTCGTTTAAAGGCAGCGATTAACTCAGGAGTAGTTTTATATTTGTCGCTATGGATCATATCCGGTAGTTCAATCCCGCCTACTGTAGTCTTGATCACGTTGGTGATAATTCCCTTCCCCAGTAAAATTCGGTTGCCACTATTTTTAAAGACAAAACGATCTCCGACATTAAATTTATGGTCACGGAGTCTATAAGTTCGCCGCTTGCCGCCGAGAAGTTCTGGCACGATGCTTGAGTGGAAACCCATTCGTGGTTGACTGGTTTTTTCTACCCCACCGCAATACCACACAGGAATTTGGTGACCATACCAAATCTGTCGGCTGATGCACCAATCGCGCAGATTATCAATCCAGTGGAAGTAAACTTTTTTAAATCGTTCAGGAATGATCTTGACCTGGCCGGATTGCACGGCCTTTTTCATCAATTCTTTCAGCGTGATCCGTGATCCGTGATCCGTGATCTGTTCATTCACATCCACAAACCATTGCTCTTTAATTTGTGGTTCAATTATCCCGCCACCTCGAGAATTAGTGGCAATGCGGTGAGTGTATTGTTCGTCGATTTTTACAAGCAACCCTTGTCGTTTAAGCTTTTCCACGATTAAGGGCCGGGCTTTTTTAATATGTTGGCTGGCAAATTCTCCGGCAACGGGCAACAGTAAGCCTTTAAAATCTATGATTTGTTCAAATTCTAAATTGTGTCTTTGGGCGATGTCAAAATCAGCCAGGTCATGCCAAGGAGTGATGGTCATGACCCCTGTGCCAAATTCCGGATCCACGGATTCATCCTTGATTACTGTGGCGGTCACCTTGCCGTTCATCCAATCCACTTCCAGTTGCTGGCCGTGTTTGTAATTTTTATACCGTTTATCTTTCGGATGCATCACGACATATTTATCTCCGAACTTGGTTTCAGGCCGGGCAGTGCCGATTTCAAACGGGCCGTATTTCAAATAATAAAACGGCACTTGTTCCTCTTTCCATTCGATTTCGTCATCTGACACCGTGGTTTGAAGTTTGGGATCCCAATTCACAATTCTTTTGCCGCGATAAATCAACCCCGCTTCGTACATTTGTTTGAACGCGGTGCGCACGGCCAAGGTTCTTGCTTGATCCAAAGTAAAAGCTTCACGCGACCAGTCGCAACTGGAGCCCAGACTTTTGATTTGGCCTACAATCGTATCATGGCTGGCTTGGGCGAATGCCTCCACCCGTCTTAAAAATTCTTCTCTCCCCAAATCAAATCTGGTTTTGCCTTCGCGTTTATAAATTTCCGATTCAACTTTGGATTGAGTGGCAATGGCGGCATGATCTGTGCCAGGCAGCCACAAAGTTTTTCTGCCACGCATGCGTTCAAAACGAATCATAATGTCCTGCAGCGCCAACATGACAGCATGCCCGACATGCAGGGTGCCGGTGACATTCGGTGGCGGCATGGAAATCGTGAATGGTTTGCCATGGTTTGGGTTAGTTTGTGGATTGTCCGTCCAAGGCGGATGCGCCTCTGGCGCAAAATAACCGGAAGATTCCCAAAGCTTATAAAGCTTGGCTTCTTTGCTTTGGTCGTAGTGTTTTGGCAATTCTTTCATCGGGATCTTTCGATTTCGCTTCGCTTCACTCAGGGATCAAGCTATGTTGTTGCCTGAGCTTGTCGAAGGCTAAAAAATATAAAAAGCACCATAGGTGCTTAGAGTCCAGTCTTTGACCGGACGGTACCATCTTAAGCTTTCACTTAATCAATTGCTTTAACGGGCAATCTCCGGTGAGTTCTACTAACTGCGAAGCAGTTACCCCGAGCTTAGTCGATCAATCAGGCAAGAGCAAGGTTCGGGTCAGCGACGAATGTCTTAGTGGGTAGTTTGCTCCGACGCTTCGGTCGGAGTCTCGACCTGACAATTTCAGCGTCGGGATAGTGGGTAGTGAGTAGTTTGTAATGAGCAGCAAGACCAATCATTGCGGCATTGTCTGTGCAGTATTTAAGCGGGGGGATACTGACTGAGAGCTGATAGCTCTTAGCTAATAGCTTATAGCGAGCACGCAGGAGGTCGTTGGCTGCAACACCACCGCCGAGCATAATAGTTTTGGGTTGGTATTTTTTAATCGCTTGTTCTGTTTTGGCAATCAGGACATCCACGATGGCTTGCTGGACGGAGGCGGCTAAGTTAGCTTTTAGCTTCCCTCTCTGTCCATTCCCGCGAAAGCGGGAATCTAATTTTTGGACCTCATATAAAACAGCGGTTTTGAGTCCGGAAAAACTGAAATTTAAATCATCAGAATTAATCATCGGACGAGGAAACTTAAAAGCATGAGGATTGCCGTTTTTTGCAAGCTTGCTTAAATGCGGCCCACCAGGATATGGTAGTCCCAACAGTCTTGCGGTTTTATCAAATGCCTCGCCTGCAGCATCATCTACGGTTTCGCCAATGATTTTGTATTGCCCGTGTCCTCGCATCAGTACTAACATAGTATGCCCGCCGGAGACAATCAAGATAATCGCGGGAAATTTGACCCTTCGACTACGCTCAGGGATCAAACTTTTATGTTGCCTGAGCTTGTCGAAGGCAACGTTGGCATAGATGTGCGCCTCGAGATGATTAATCGGTAAAACCGGTTTGTTCAAGGTTAAGCCTAAAGTTTTGGCAGTGTCTACGCCCACCATAAGAGACGTCATCAGCCCTGGCCCTTTTGTTACTGCGATATAGTCAATTTCCGCAAGTTTGGTTTTGGCTTTCTTGAGGGCCAGGTTAATGGTTGGGATGATAGAAAGGACGTGTTCTCTGGCTGCCACTTCCGGCACTACCCCGCCGTATTTCAGGTGGGTCTTGGCCTGCGAGGCCAAGATATTGGATTTGATTTGGCCGTTAACGATTATGGCTGCGCCAGTTTCATCACAACTGGTTTCAAGGGCGAGTATTGTCATAATCTAAAGTATAACTTTTTTTAGTCAACAAAAAAAGCCTCGAACATCGAGGCCTTTTAAGTGATCAGCTTTTAAAAACGAAAGACTGACGAAAAGAGCTCGTAAATAGATGGCATAGAAAGTTCAGTGTGCGCCCCTTGCACCTCTGACTGAAAAGTGCTGTCTGGCGGTGGCGGGGTAAAGTCTTGTGGGGGCGTGTAGTCTGGGGGAGGAGCGTAGTTTTCAGGAGATTCAAGTTGTCGTTGTTCATCAGGAGGGGGATAAGTTGGCGGCAGAGTATCATTTTGTTGCTTGGTAGATTCAAACCGACAATCTGATCCTGTCCAATAACCGCCGCTTTCAGCGCAACGGGCGGCAGGATCATAATTTTCTTGCGGGGGCGGGGCGGTTCGGGTTTGTTCTTCTGGGTTGTCTCTATTGGGCAATTCGCAATAGGAATCATGCCAGACGCCGCCTTTTTGTGAACAATAAACAGATGGGTCTGATTCCGGTTGATTTGGTTGTTCAAATGGCGGCGGTTCAAACTGTTCGAACGGGACTTGGCCGGGGAAGGGAAACCCGGGCTGCCCGGGAAAAGTTTGCGGTCGTTGTCCGGGTTCAGCGTGCCCAAAGTTAGCCTCAAACTCCTGTTTCATTTCCTCGAATTTTTGCCGGAAAAAAGTTTCTTTTTCACGCGCCAACTCTTCGTGCTTTCGAAATTCGGCTTCGAAATCAAACTTCAGTTTAGTTTCGAATTTTTCTTTGACAAAGCCCGGCACTTCTTGCTCAAATCTGGCTTTGATTTGAGCCACGGCTTCCGGTTGGCCCTGAAACTCTAAAAATTTCCGGAAGTTTGCCGCTTGGCGCTGTTCGATTTCATCAAACCTGGCGCCGAAGTCAAAATCCGGCGGCGGGAGGAACCCGGCTTCCACTTCTCCCCTGATCTTATCAAACACTTCCAGATCTGCGGGGTTGAAGGAGCCGAGGCGGTCAGTAAAGTGTGGGTCGTTTTTCATCCTATTCAGCATTTCTGCTTTGCCTTTGGTTTCCATCTCCTCAATAAAACCTTGCTGCTCGGGAGTCAGGCGACCCTTGAGCGAATCCAGGGTTTTGAATAAATTGGCGTCCGGCATAATCGCGCCGGTTTCCACTTTGTTCATCAGCGTCTGAAATTCTGCGGTGATCTGACGGGCGTTGGCATCGTCGCCGAAGCGGTTTAAGAATTTTTGCACCTGCTGTTCGTGTTGTTGCGAGATTTGCGCTCTGATTTCCTCATGCGGCACCAACTCCTTAAATTCCCCAAGAATTTTCAGGTCTTCCAAATCCGGGGACTCAAACTCGAACATCATTTTACTCACTGCCTTGCGGATCCCTTCTTCTCCCACTTGTTGGATTCGGCTACTCATGGTTTCCGCCAGTTTGGCCTTCATTTCTTGCATGCGGGCGATCATGACCGGCGGAATAGTGGGACGATTTTTCAATTGCTCCACCAGTTTAATCCGCGCCAGATCAGAACCAGGCAGTTGCTTGATATATTGCTCAAAACTTTGGAGCTTGATCTCGTCGTCCACTGGCAACGCTTCAAAATTTCGTTCCACGGAAGCGAGTGAGGCGTCTATGGCTTCATCGAAAGCTTGTTGTACCTCTGAAGGAGCCGTGGTCAACTGCTTTTTCGTTTGAGAAAGAAGTTCGGCGTTTTTAAAACCAGAGAACGGCGTTTTGGCTGATTGCTCGGAAATGGTTCGGAGAGTTTGAGCCACTTCTGCTCGGCCGTCCGAAGCGGCGACTAAGGTTTCTCCCGTAGCGCCTAAAACTTGATGTTTAACTTCTAATAATTTCGGGACCGCTTCCGGGTTGACGGTGAGCAGATTTTCTTGGAGACTGTCTAAAACTTTGGGAGTAACAAATATGTGATCCTCGGTAAGTTTTACGGACAACGCTCGAGCCAATTCTGGTTGAGAATTTTTCAGCTCCGGCATCCGGTTTTTGATCCCTTCCAAATCATCGCGGAATTCAGCTAAAATCTCTACGACTTTTTCGCCGTGGGTAGCGGCATCTTCGGAATGAAGTTTGACTGCTTCGAATAACTCCTGATTGGCATGATCTTCCAACACCCTTGTGTAGGAGGCATCAGAAGCAAAAGTGTTGTAAGCTACTTCTTTTAGTCCTCGGCCAAATTGTTTGAAGCCATAGCCAATCTTGTTGATTAGCCCGTTGGGCACGGTCGGATCAAAATCCGGCGGCAAATCCAACTCTTGTTTTAAATCTATGTCCAATTCCTGTGCCACTTCGACCGAGGCCGTTAATGCTTGTTCCACTTCCGTTTTCACTTCTTCTGATACCGTCGCTGCTTCCGAGGATTCTTCTTCTTGCGCATAGGCCAAGGGCACAGAAGCAGTTTGTAAAATTAAAGACAATGATAAAAACAGCCTTACGGCCTTGAAGGCAAAATTGCGCCCAAGCGAAAGAAACTTACTCATAATTTATTTTAATTTTTATTTTTGTTTCAGCTGCTATACGCAGCAAGGTTAAACTTACATATATTATATCATACTTTATGAAATTACGCAAATTAGCGACGGCCTGTCTTGGGTGAGGGTGGACAGGCGATACTCCTTCAAAAAATGGAGTATTGCTAATTGGTTCACTATTAACCTATAGTGCTATGACGTACCAATTCGCTGAACTTCTCAATCAAGCGGCATGGGCTGTAGTTTTATGTCTCTTGAACATGCAAGAGATTTTACGTATAATATCAAAGTTAACGGCCTCATCGTCTAACGGTTAGGACGCCAGGTTTTCATCCTGGTAATCGGGGTTCGATTCCCCGTGAGGCTGCCACAATACCATTCGGTATGTGGCTGGCGCCAGCTTTGGATTTTCAGAGTCGTCAGTCCACATACAATTAGAATAGTGCAATGATCCGCACCGAATGGTGCTGGATCTGCCTAAAAATATGTTTTACTATGTTTACGTTTTGAGAAATGAATCAGGCCGACTGTATATTGGTTATACTGAAAACGTTGAGCAAAGAATTACCGATCATAATACCGGCAAAGTATTTTCCACCAAACCATATATTCCTTACAAACTAATTTTCTATGAAGCTTATATTTCAATGAAAGACGCTAAGCGTCGCGAACAATATTTAAAAACAGCGAAAGGTAGAACAACTATTAAAACAATGTTGATTAATACACTGGCTAACTAGTAACAAAGAAGAACTTCGAAAGAAGGTCTTTTTTGTTTTACCAACAGGATTTTGAAAACCGAAACGTGTTAAATAAGGCGTTTTAAACAAAAGAAAACGCCAGAACCTGAATTGGTCCTGGCGGAGCAGTAGGTCTGCTCAGTCCGTTATCTAGACTTCCCGGTCGTCGTCTAGGTTGTCCTCATCCTTCTCGTCATCAAAGTCCTCGTCGTCATCGAGGTCGCTGTCGTCTTCGTCTTCTTCCTCCGGCAAATCCTGTGGGCCGGGCAAGTTATTCTGATCGAGCGAGGCATCATAATAGAAGCATGCCTCGAACGCCTCCGTGTGTGTGAACGTCAGCTCCCAACCTTGGCAGAACACGAAACCGAAGCCGATCTCATGGTGTTGTCTCTGTGAAGGTTCCCGGAACAGGAAGAGTTGCGCCTTGTACTTAGAACCCTTCTTCTTGTCCTCGTCCTTGTAGACGCGCTTGCGCGGCATGGATCTGGCCGATTCCGGATTCTGCCTCCAGATCGACCAAACCAGCGCCTCTACATCATCAGCGGAAATGAAGCGCTGAATGTCGTTCAACGAGGCGTTGGTATCCCAGAGTTCGTGAACGATCTCGCAGAGCTCGTCACGGTACGACGGCACCTCCGTTGATCCAATACGTGCTGCAAGCACGAGTTTTCGCAGTCGGCTCCAGTAATCGGTGGAGGCAACCGGAGCACAACCGGCGTACACAGCCTGATCCAACGCGAGCGTCCTGTTCTTCCACTCGTGAATAAACCACGGAAAGCCCGCTGCCTTGTGAGCGGCGGCCATCCTGCGGATCTCCTTGAGTGTTGGAAATGTCTTTCCATGAGCCTCGATCAGTCGCTCGACTTCCTCGTGCGTAATGGCCCTGCGCTGTCTGCGTGTCCAGCCTGGGCCACCTCTTGAGCTTCTTCTGGCGATTTCTTCCTGCTCGACCCTGGCCAGATCGTTGTCGTCGATGCCAAACGTGGCGCGTTCATCATTGCGGATCCAGATCTTCGCCTTCACGTGGGCGAACCCGCAGTAGACGATTCTTCCGGAGAGCTCGAGCGTATTCGAACCACCTGGGGCATTGTTGACCGCCGTCACACGAAATTCGTAGGTGGCACCAGTGGTGTCGGTGGTGGTAATCGTTACAAAATCATCCACGACCGCCTTTCGGATCACGTGCACAGGAGTGAGAATGCGGCAAGTAGTATAGCGCTCTTTCATGAGAAGCCTCCTTAGGCTTGTCTTGCTTTGCTCCACTCGCGAAAATGCGAATGGCAGATGCTTGTTCAGCAGCTGAAAAATAGCAACGTAATTGCCACTTTTCAATCGCTGATTATAACAATCAATCCTAATACAAAAAGGGCCCTTTGTCAAGGCTTTTTTGATCATGCTAAACTGGTAGTCGTACTAAGGATTTGTAAATATCCCTAACCATAGCCAAAAAGGTTTTCCACCTGTCTCGACTTGGCCTGCCAATTAGAATTTTGCAATCGGAATCGAAGGACGCGAGATAGTGAGCGAAGCGAAAAGTGCAATTTAACAGCTTTCTTGGTATTATATTTATAGATCAAACTAAGATGAAACAAAAAGGTTCTAATTTAAAGCTGGTTCTAATTTTAACAATTCTTGGGTTGCTTGTCCTAATTTTAGGAAGTCAATTACCGTCCTACACTCGTTTAGCATTGGTTTTTTTAATACTACCTACACTTTTTGTTTTTCTCAAAAATGGGAATCATATAGACAAGAAAAAATTATTGGTCACATGCTTTTTAGCGATTATTGCTACCATAATTTGGGATAACATTGCTATAGAATTTAAAGTATGGGATTTTCCAATGGAAAGTGTTATAGGTTGGTTATTTGGAGCACCAATTGAGGAATATTTCTTCGCTTTTTGGATCGTTGCTATGAGTGTAGGTATCTACACTTCTCTACATAAAAAAAGAACGGTGATCAATGTCCCTCATTTTAAAATCGTTCCTTTAATAATGTTGGTAGCGGTATTACAAATATTAGTACTATACTCTTTGATTTTTCATAATCCTGAGTCATACATAAAATGGCTATTGGTGTTTGCAATTATACCCTCCTTCTTTTATATTTTTAGAAAAGGTGAAAAAATAAGCTATCCTAAGCTTATTTTGACTGCATCCATTATGGGTTTGATTACGATCCCTTACGACTACATATTCATGTCTCATAGCTGGTATCATTATGACACTGCTATTATTGGACGCATCGTCGGAGTTCCTATTGATGATATTTTATTCAGCTTCTTTACTTCCATTACCATAATTGGATTCTATACTTCAGTGCCACACAATCATCCCTTCACAGGTAAATGGTTGGACAAGGATATATAAATATCCCTAACCATAGCCAAAGTAGTTTTCCACCTGTCTCGACTTGGCCTGCCAAATTAGACAAGTTTATATATGAATTTTGAGCCGAATTTAGAAAAAACACACGAAGTATTATTCTCAGAGCCTCAAGGTCTGGTTTCGAGAATTTACCGTTCTCTTGAAAAACATGAGAAGCTGGTTGAGTTTGCAGAAAAAGCTTGAGTCTTTCATCAGGCAACTCGCAGAGTAATAGAAAAGAGAAGCCAGTAAGAACATCTGTCCTCTTCTATACCTAAAACCCCGGCCGTACTTGGTCGGGGTTTTAGCAAAAGTGCACTATATTCATTTGAGACTTTCGCGTTAATGGTCTTTGTTTCGGCTTTAGCGCCTAGAGCTTACCGCAGGACTCTTTTAGGTAGAGTGCACTTGCATGACTGGATTAATCATCCGATGCTCTCCTTTCAATTTAAGTCTATTCCTAGGTTATTTTTTCGTCAAGACCAAAGCCTTGAATGTTTGCTGCGGATTTGCTAGGATATAGTGCTAAATAATCAACAAAGATTATAGATTATGAACAAGATATTTTCGCTAATCTTAGCCATTTTTGTCCTTACTTTAGCTGCCTTCCCTGCAATTGGCGAGGCGGCCAATGGCTTATTTATCAGTCAAACTTCTGTTAATTTACAAACTGGACAAAGCACGACTTTGAATGTCACTGTGCCGTTTGGAGAAACAGCCAATGTGTTGGGCAATACCAACACGAGTGTGGCTACGGCGTATATTACTGGCAACTTTTTGTTTATCAGCGCATTGAACAACGGCAGTACCACAATTAGGGTCTGCACCAATAGTCTTAACTGCGTGAGTGTCTTTGTTACCGTGAGCGGATCTGGTTCAGGCGGCCAGATCAGCTTTAGTCCAAGCTCGGTTTCTTTGAATGTCGGGGAGAGCCGCGTGGCCACAGTATTTAATAGCACGGGAAACAGTTTGTTTGTTTCCAATAATTCTAATTCCAATGTTGCGAGCGTGTCACTGTCATTCAACAGCATTACTGTGCAGGGCCTAAACAACGGCAGTACCACGATCACAATTTGCGCCAACAGTAACTTTAATAATCAGTGCGGCAGTTTGTTTGTCACAGTGAGTGGCTTTGGCGGCGGCGGGGATTTAACATTTAGCAACAGCAATCCGTTTCTCAACATCAGCGAGACCAGGACCATCAGCGTGTTCAACACGCAAAGCAACAGTTTATTTATTTCCAGCAATTCCAACCCAAACGTGGTGTTTGCATCTGTGTCATTCAATACCGTGAATTTGTTTGGCCAAAACAGCGGCACTGCTACGGTCCGAATTTGTGAGAACAATTTAAGCCGTTGCGGCAACATTTTTGTCACGGTGGGCACTGGGGGTGGTGGCAATCAAGTCGTGATCAGCCAGGACAGCGTGGTTTTGAACGTTAACCAGAACATCAACCTTAATATTTTCGGGGCTTTCGGTTCATTCTTTATTTCCAATAATTCCAATTCTAATGTGGCAGACGCCAGTATCTCTGGCAACAACCTTTGGATTTTTGGCCGCCAGTCAGGGGTTACCACCATCAGGGTTTGCGCACTGAACAACTCTTCTTTCTGCGACACCGTGCTGGTCACCGTGGGCAGTGGCTCCACCAACCAAATAGTGTTTGAAACCAACAACGTCAACCTGACTGTTGGCGCCACTAAAACCATAAAGGTGTTCGACACGCAGAACAGTAACCAGTCCTTGTTTGTCTCCAACAATTCCAACACCAATGTGGTAGATGTGTCTGCAGGCGCTGATTATGTCAATTTGTTTGCCAAGCAGAACGGCTCTGCCAACATTATTATCTGCCGCTCCTCAACCAGCTACTGCGGCATTCTTGCTGTCACCGTGGGCGGCATTATCTCTGGAAATTTGATTTATCAAAACGGCACACTGGTCAATGACAACGGCACAATTTACATCACTTACAAAAATTCCAAAAGCGGCTTTGCGAATTTACCGGCGTTCACAGGCTTGGGCTTCAAACTGTCCAGCGTGATCAGCGGCTCCACCTCGTCCCTGACTAACACCGGCTATGTGATTAGTAACCCGAACATTGCTCATCCCTGGGGCAGTTGGTTGAAGAGCGGCCAGACCGTTTACTTTGTCCACGAGTCAGGCTTAATCCCGATTCCAAGTTTTGACGTGTTTCTGAACAACGGGGGTACAAGCCGTTTGGTAGTGGATGCGAATTTCAGAGATTTCGCCATTAAATCAATTCTGCCTGTAATGAGCCCCGACGATCAGCGACTGAAATAAAAGTATTTTTGTGCTATATTGATATTGAACAGCTTAAACTTATAGAAATTCAAGATTTCTTTAAGAAAGGGGGTGAATTTGATGGCAGGACATAGCAGAGGTTTACACTTGCTAACTTTTACTTTGTTGGTAATCGGGGGTCTTAATTGGCTGCTGTTGGCATTGTTTAATTGGGAGGTAGGCAGTTTGTTTGGCGGCATGGATGCCGTAGTATCCAAGATTATTTATATCTTGGTCGGATTGTCAGCGATTTATGAAGCGGCCACGCACGGTTCAAGATGCCGCGCTTGCAAGCCTGATGGCAGTGCACCAGCAGCGCCAATGAACCAATAATTTTGTTTTCAGTACAGCCCTCTTTTAAAGATCATCTTTGCAATATGCAAAGATGATCTTTGTAATCTTTAGGCCTTGCATTTATAGGGACTTAACCGTAAACTTAAGTTGTCATGGAAGAGACGATTAGCAATAAAAAATTGTTAACCACCCAAGAAGCGGTGGATGAACTGGTCGGGGAGCAATTCGTCGAATGGCTTTTCGAGTTTATCGTTCACGAATTGCAAACCTGGCCGCCGCTGGAAAAAATCAGCAGCGGCAAATTCAAGCAAGAAAAAATTAGAAAATTTATGATCCAACGATACCTTGATTCAAAAGCAGTCTGGGGAGGGACAGGAGAAGATCCGGGTTTTTTGGGTTTTGTGATTGCCAATCTTTCTGAATCAGACGACCCAACAGCTGAAACCGCGCTGTCTGCCATAGAAGTTAGATACGAAGAAGAAAAGCATGGCCTGTCCCGCGAGCTTTGGGAGAATTTAATGAAAGAGTTGGGGGTGGGAGCCGAAGAATTGAAGTTGTCGGAGCCGAAGGAGTCGGGCAGAAACTATGTTTCAGATTTGTCGGAGCTATATTCCGCCTCGGAGTGGCAGACCGCAGCGGGTGCTTTGGCTGCTTACCAGATAATGAACCTTGAGGAAAGCAGGGCGCTGGTGCAGCTGCTCAAAAATAACACCCAAGTTTCTGATCCTGGTTTGCAGGCTTTAAAAATCTCTGCGGAGCAGGATAATAAGACGGTGATTAATCCGGCCAAAATTTTGGAGAAGATAGTGTTTGATAAAGAGAATAAACAGCTGGTCTGGAATGGTGTTTGGCGCCATTTGGATGCGCGGAAACTGTATTGCGAAAAAATTATGAAATATTTGGAATAGCGATAATGCCGGCAAAGATTATTGACAGCAGGCAAATTGCCCAAACTATTATTGAGCGGTTAAAAACAGAGGTCAGTAAATTAAATTTTCGGCCTTTGTTTTGCGATATTCTGGTGGGGAGCGATCCTGTCTCTCTGTCATTTGTCAAGCTCAAAGGAAAGAGAGCAGAGGAGATAGGCTTGGATTTTAAGATGATTCAACTTTCAGAAAACACGACCACCGAGCAGTTGATTGAACAGATTGAGCAACTGGGGCGTGAGCCGAACCTTAGCGGTTTAATTGTGCAGCTGCCTTTGCCTCCCCACATCGACCAAAAAAAAATTTTGGATTCAATTGATCCAAGCCTTGATGCGGACTGTCTAAGCGGACAGTCAAAACTTGTGCCGCCGACTGCGGGTGCGGTTTTGACCATCCTTGATTCTTTGGGTCTGGACTTGTCCAGCAAGCAAATTTTAGTGGTTGGGCAAGGAGAGCTGGTTGGCAAGCCTGTGAGCAAATTGTTAAAACAAAGGGGACTAAGCATTATGTCGGCAGACAGGGCCACTAAAAATTTATCGAACTTGACCAGATCAGCCGATGTAATAATTTCCGGAGCCGGTCAGCCTGGGCTGATTAAGAAAAACTCAATTAAGGACGGTGCGGTTTTGATTGATGCGGGTACAGCGGATCAGGCCGGCGGGATTGTGGGGGATATAGATACTGCTTCGGTTTCGGAGAAGGCCTCATATATTTCAGCCACCCCGGGCGGAGTGGGGCCGGTGACTGTGGCTAAACTCTTGGAAAATGTGGTCAAACTTGCTAAGATGAAAAAGAAGTATGTATGATTTGATAATCGTAGGAGGGGGAGTGAGCGCGTTTGCCGCCGCCCTGTTCGCTGGACGGCGAGGGCTTACGACCCTGGTGATTGCCAAAGACATCGGCGGGCAGGCAAATTTTACTGATCTGATAGAAAACTACCCCGGGGTCAAAAGCATAGGCGGATATGAGCTAGTCAGCAAGATTAGAAAGCAAGCGGAAGAGTACGAGGTGGAAGTGTTGTCAGCCGAAGTTGGAAGTTTGAAGAGCGCTAATAAGGCGTTTGTCTTGACCGCATACGGCAAGCAATATAAAACTCAAACGGTGGTCTTGGCTTTTGGCAAAACGCCGCGGGACCTGTCAGTTCCGGGGGAAGAAGAGTTCAAGGGCCGCGGAGTTTCATATTGTGCGAACTGCGATGCCCCGCTTTTTAAAAATAAGGCGGTAACAGTGGCGGGCGTTGGAGATCTGAATTTAGAAGCTTGCTTGCTCTCTGCCAGATTCGCCAAAAAAGTTTACGTGCTATCTAAGACGGACAAGCTGACCGGACACCCGGCTCTTCTCAAAGCAGTAAAGACCAAGCAAAATATCGAGCTGATACCATTTGTCCAAATTTTGGAAATTCAGGGGCGAGAAAAACTGGAGGCTTTAAGATTGCAGGATTTGAAAACTGGCAAAGAAAAAGAACTGAAAACCGACGGACTGTTTGTGGAGCTGGGTTATGTGGTTAAATCCCAATTCTTGACAGGGCTGCTACAATTAGATAAGGAAGGACAAATAGTTGTAAATCAGGATCAATCCACTTCAGTTGCCGGTATTTTTGCCGCCGGCGACTGCACCAACCGGCCTTACAAACAAGCGGTTATCTCTGCCGGCGAAGGGGCAGCAGCTGGCATGGCGGCCTACGATTGGCTAATGCGCAAGCAAGGAGGCCGGGGCCTAACTTCTGACTGGACGGAAATAAAACGAGTTAAAAGTTAGTAAAGTTCTAAGTTCATAAAGTATAGGACTTTTTAAACTCAGAACTTAGAACCTAGAACTAAATCTATGAATCACCACAAGCTCATTATAATCGGTTCGGGGCCAGCAGGATTGACTGCGGCCTTGTACGCGGCCAGGGCAGAACTCAAGCCTTTGGTTATTGCCGGTGTCACCTTTGGCGGACAGCTGATGACCACCACTGAGGTGGAAAATTTTCCGGGTTTTCCAGACGGCAGGCAGGGACCGGAACTCATGCAAGATATGGTTAAACAGGCAGAACGATTTGGCGCCCAGATGATTTATGATGATGCCATTAAGGTTGATTTTTCCGCCAAAGGCGGATCCGCCTCGGGCGGAAAGAATCAACCGTTCAAAGTAGCCACTGGTGATAAGGAATTTACTGCCGACTCCGTAATCATTGCCACGGGCGCCACTTACAAATGGCTAGGTTTGCCCTCGGAGACCAAATATCGAGGCAAAGGAATTTCTGCCTGCGCCACATGCGATGGGTTTTTCTTCAAGGAGAAGGAGATAATCGTGGTGGGCGGCGGGGACGCGGCCATGGAAGAGGCTTTGTATCTGACCAAGTTTGCCAGTAAGGTTGTGATTCTTAATCGTACAGGAAAGCTTCGCGCGTCAAAAATTATGCAGGATCGGGTCAAGGCCAACAGCAAGATCAGCATTGAATACAATAAGCAAGTTGAAGAGTTTTTGGGAGGAGAGAAGCTTACCGGCGGCAAGATCAAGGATAGTGTCAGCGGCCAGGCGGATGAACGAAAATTTGACGGCGCGTTTATTGCCATAGGACACAAACCAAGCTCGGATATTTTCCGAGGCCAGATTGAGCTGGATGAAAAGGGGTTTGTAATACCGAAGGATCTGACGCGCACCTCGGTGGAGGGGGTGTTTGTAGCAGGCGATGTCCAGGATCACCGCTACCGCCAAGCCGTGACTGCCGCAGGATTGGGCTGTATGGCGGCTTTGGACGCGGAGAAGTATTTAGAAATGGACCATGGATAAAAATAGTAACGAGTAATTAGTAAAGAGGAATAATTTTGTGTCCAAGTTCAACGCTTTCGAAAATGCCATGCAGCAGCTGCGGACTGCGGCTAAAACCGCCAAAATAAGGCCGGATGTGTCGGAACGTCTGAAGCATCCGGATCGGGTTCTAAGCGTGAGCATTCCCGTGAAGATGGATGACGGCAGGATCAAAGTATTTGTAGGATACAGGTCGCAATACAACAATGCGCGCGGTCCGTACAAAGGTGGCTTGAGATTTCATCAAGATGTCGACTTAGACGAAGTAAAAGCTTTATCTTTCTGGATGGCCATCAAAAACGCCGTGGTCAATGTACCCTACGGCGGGGGCAAAGGCGGCATTACAGTTGATCCAAAACAATTATCCAAGCGAGAGTTGGAGCGATTATCCCGCGGATTTATCCAAAAGATTTACCGCAATATCGGCCCACACCTGGATGTGCCGGCCCCGGACGTAAACACCACGCCAGAAATTATGGCTTGGATGGTGGATGAATATTCCAAACTGGTGGGCAAATCAACCCCTGCGGTGATTACCGGCAAGCCGCTGAATAAAGGCGGTAGTCAGGGAAGGACAGAAGCCACTGGATACGGCGGGGTGGAGGTATTAAAAGAAGTTATCAAGGGGCAAGGGTTAAGGGGCAGGGGTCAAGGGGTGCGCGTAGCTATCCAAGGCTTTGGCAACGTTGGTTTGTATTTTGCTTTGTTTGCCCAAGCAGCAGGGTTCAAGGTAGTGGCTGTGTCTGATTCCAAATCAGGAATTTATAATCCCCAAGGCTTAGATATAAAAAAAATAAGCAAGTGGAAAGAAAAAAACCGCCAGCTGCGCGGCTTCCCGGGTGCAAAAAATGTTAGCAACGAAAAATTATTGGAATTGCCTGTGGACGTGTTAGTGCCAGCGGCGCTAGAAAATCAAATTCACAAAGCCAATGCCAGCAAGATCAAAGCCAAACTGATTATAGAAATGGCCAATGGTCCGACCACCCCCGAAGCGGATCTGATTTTGGCAAAACGCAAAATCTCTGTCGTGCCTGACGTGCTGTCCAACTCCGGCGGGGTTGCCACTTCTTATCTAGAATGGTATCAAAATCTGCATCAGCAAAAATGGAGCAAGGCTAAGGTCTTGAAACGGTTGGAGAAGTTTATGGCACATGCATTTCGCGATGTCGCCAAGACTGCCAAG
The DNA here is from genome assembly GCA_016186915.1 of Candidatus Doudnabacteria bacterium. GTDB lineage: Bacteria > Patescibacteriota > Doudnabacteria > UBA920 > O2-02-FULL-48-8 > JACPKU01. The sequence goes on from JACPKU010000004.1 coordinate 74,523, forward strand.
AAACATCGAACCACTTTGCGCAACGCCGCCTTCATCTTGGCTGTCCAGCGGATTGCCAAAGCCATGAAATAATTATGAAATATCTAATCACCATTATCGGACTGATCGGCCTGTTGATTATTTTAGGTTTAGTTTTGAGATGAAATATCAGCTTAACAAAACCCCGCTGAATCTTGGGCGGGGTTTTTAGTTGGAGCGCTCGACGTAAGTGCCAGACCTGGTGTCTACTCGGATGCTGTCACCTGCTTTGATGAACAAGGGCACATTGACGGTCAAACCAGTTTCCAGTTTAACTGGCTTGGTCGTGCCGGAAGCGGAGTCACCCTTGATCCCGGGCGGGGCTTCGATTACCTTCAGATCAATCTTGATCGGTAAATCCAGGCCGATCGACCGGCCTTCATAAGTGATGATAGTTGTTTCCATTCCTTCTTTGAGGTATCCCAACTGATCTTCTGCCAAACTTTTAGGCACGGTAATGGTTTCGAAATTTTCTTGGTCCATAAAATGTGCACCTTCGTCGTCAGCGTAGAGAAACTGGACTTTCTTGCGAGCCACATCCGCTGCTTCCACCTTTTCGCCGTATTTAAACGAATACTCCACGACCTTGCCGCTAATCAGATTTCTTAGCTTAGTTTGGATTACGGGTTTGCGCTGGGCCGTGCGCATAAAATTCGACCAGATGATCTGGTGCGGTTCATTGTTGTATTTTACTATATGCCCGACTTTTTTTAGCTCGGAAAAGTCCAGAGTAGCCATAGGTCATGGATCACGTAACACGGAACAAAAATCAGGTGTTCAATGTTCTATGATATGTGTTATGTGATTTTTATGTGCTGGTAAATGGGAGCAGCGCCATGTGACGCCCATGTTTGAGCGCGCGGGTTACCATTCTCTGGTGCTTACCGCAGTTGCCGGTTTTTTTGGCCGACAGAATTTTGGCATGCGGAGACATAAAGCGGCGCAAAAACTGCGTGTCTTTGTAATCCACGTAGGAAATTTTTTCACTGCAGAACAAGCAGATTTTTTTAGTTTGCTGTTGGATAGCCATATTAATCGAATTTCTAATTCTTAAAAAGGGATGTCCGAGTCTTCGACCTGGATAGTGGGTTCCTCATTATTTGTGGGCTTGCTTTCCGTTGGCGGGACAGTTGCCCCACCACTGCCCTTGCTGTCCAGCATAATCATATTATCAGCCACGATCTCGGTGCGGTTTCTTTTTTGTCCGTCGTTGCCTTCCCAGGTTCTGGTCTGCAGTCGGCCTTCGATATAAACCTTAGCGCCCTTTTTGAGGTATTGGCCGATGATCTCCGCCAGTTTTCTCCAAGCCACGACATTGTGGAACTCCACTTGTTCTTGTTTTTGGCCTTGCTGGTTGGTCCAGGTGAAATTGGTAGCCACGCCGAATGAGGCAACGCTGGCGCCGTTGGGGGTGGTGCGGACTTCTGGGTCGCGGGTTAAGCGACCGATAATTTGGGCTTTGTTTAAATCCATAAATCATTCCCATTCCCGCGAAAGCGGGAATCTAATTATTTGACCCCGGATCGTGGTCCGGGATGACGCTTCGCGTCATTTTGTTAAATCCTCTGACTCGAGCGCGGTTTCAATCTTTTTCTCAAGTTCAGTATCAGTGAGCTTAATTTCTTGTTCAACTACCGGGACAGGTTCAATTTTTTTAGGCTTGCGGGAGAGTTTGAGTTTTTCCTGCAAGGCTTGAGTTTTGGTTTTTTGTCGTTCCATCTCCTCTAGGTTTACAATGATATAGCGGATGATTTGAGTGATGCTTCTGATTTTGTTGTTCAACGGTTCCAATTTTTCTCCGGCTAAATTAAAGGTCTGGAGAACATAAAAACCGTTCCGGGTTTTCTTGATGGGATAGGCCAATTTTTTCTTTCCCAGCATTTCTTTGGAAAGAATTGTTGCGTTCTGTTGTTTAAGATACAGTTCAATTTCAGCAACCACGTTTGGCACTTCATCGTCGGAAACGGCTGAAGATAAAATATACATCAGCTCATATTTTGGCATAAGGATTGAATCCTCTCGTCCTCCGAAGCTTTAGCGTAGGAGGATTTATCACCCCTCGACAATGCTTGGGGCGAATAATGAGTTAAATTTTATTGCTCGAGTAGTTTAACAAATTTGACGGTTAGGGTCAAGCCGAAAGTTTTATGACCTCGAAGCATTCGTATTCCAGAAAGAAAGGCCAGATGAGGTCAGGGACGTGTTGGCTCTGGTGCGCTTCCAAGGCCTTGAGTTTCTGGGCTGCATATTTTTTGATATCAATCTTCGTCAGTCGGCCGTCAGGGACACCTTTTAGATTATTTGCCACATAGTGCAAGTGGTGGACTTTGCGCTGATCCAAATGTTTACAAAAATCTTCGATCAAAGAACTGGGAATACATGTTCTCCAAATTTCCGACGGTGGCGTGTCGGCTTGCTTGGCTGCTAGCATCGCGGCTCGGCCTATGGTGATGTGGTCGCGGTGGCCAGAAATACCCTCTTCGCCAAAGGTCAGGATAATTTGCGGTGTTAGAGCGTTGATTTCTTCGGATAACTGCGAAATTAGTTCTGCGAAATCAGCCTTATCCAGTTGGCCATCACCAAAGTCGAAGATTTTTTTGCAGTCACAACCCAGCACTCGGCAGGCTTGTTGCAGTTCTTGGGTTCTAATCTCTGCCATTTGCTCTGGAGAGAGTTCTCGGTTTAATCGATCCGGGCCTCTTTCCCCCGTGGTGGCGCAGATCACAGCGCTTCGCTTTCCTTCTTCAGCCAATTTCAAACAAGTGCCGGCCAGCAGAAATGCCTCGTCGTCCGGATGTGCTAAAATAGCTAACGCGTAAACTCCCTCTTTCATATTACCTTATTATATATTGAATCTAAAATGCGCAACATCGCCGTCTTGCATCACGTATTCTTTGCCTTCCAGCCGCAGCCAGCCGCGGTCGCGAGCACCGGCGTAGCCGCTGGCCTCTAATAATTTATCCCAAGCAATCACTTCCGCTTTGATAAAGCCTTTTTCAAAATCTGTATGAATGGTGCCGGCAGCAGCAGGGGCTTTGGTGCCTTTCACAATAGTCCAAGCCTTGGTTTCCTTCGGGCCAACGGTTAAGAAAGTGATAAGGTCAAGAAGTTTGTAAGCGGCGCGCGCCAGCCGGTCCAGTCCGGACTCATTGATGCCCAGCTCTTGCATGTATTCTCTCCGTTCTTCGTCTTTGAGTTCTGCCAATTCCGCTTCAATTTTTACATCCATCGGCAAAAATTCCGTTAACATAATCTCATCGGTCGCTAAATTTATGTCATGTGTGTTAGCTACGTATAGCAAGGGTTTCATGGTCAAAAGCTGGAGCTGTTTGACCAAGCGCAGTTCTTCGTCGCTCAAATTTACAGTTCGCGCCAACTGTCCGGCTTCCAATACAGCTTTTATTTTTTCCAAAGTCGACTTCAAAACAACTGCCTCTTTGTCCCCGGATTTCACTTCACGGTTCAGACCCTCCAATCTTTTATCTGCAGTCGCTAGATCCGCTAACATCAGCTCCGTATTGACCACTTCAATATCCCGTTTCGGATCCACTGAACCGTCCACGTGGATAATGTCTTTGTTGTCGAAAAAGCGCACCACCTGCACAATCGCGTCCACTTCGCGGATGTGGGACAAGAATTTATTGCCCAAACCTTGTCCTTCTGCCGCCCCTTTGACCAGTCCGGCAATATCCACGAATTCAATGCTGGTTGGCACCAGTTTTTCTGATTTTTCCAAAACAGCAAGTCTCTCTATCCGTTCGTCTGGGACATTAATCACGCCAACATTGGGGTCAATGGTGGTGAAGGGAAAGTTCGAGGCTTGGGCCGCTTGTTTAGTTAAGGCGTTAAATAAGGTGGACTTACCGACATTCGGCAACCCCACAATGCCGACAGAGAAGGACATAGTTAGTGAATATATTTTTTCTTTTCATCTTCAAACATTACTATTAATTCTTGAATGGCTCTCTGCTCAGTAGGATTTTTTGTCTGAGCCAAATCAAACTTCAGACTATTAATAAATCCATTCAAAATTTGTATTGTTAATTCCGGATGTCGTTGAAAATCAAAATTATTTAAATCTTTAGGTACACTTTTTCTATCCAAGAATATTAATGCTTTTGGAATCTTTGGGTCTTGTGGTTTCATCCCCTCAACCCTGACAAACGGTTGATCGGCCAACTCTTTCATTTTTATAGCTTTAGTTTTTGCGGCTTCCGCGGTAGTAATTTGAGCCCCGATAATAGGCTTCCCGTCTTTGGAGATTACGGCGTCCACTGCTGGCCCGGATCCTTGATCCTTAACTCCAGAATCTTCTTGCTGAGTAGAAATTCTTGCTTCCATTCCTGGAAATTCTGAATTAATAAAAAGCACAACAGCATCTTCACCTAATTCGCTTCGGTTTTGAATTTCAGGATCTGGAGGTCTGTCTAAACGTTTTATGTATCTGGCTTCTGTGCCTTCTCTCATGTACGACAAGTATAACATAAAGTGTTTTTATGCTAAAATACTTTTATGAGAATTAGAAATCTAAAAAAGCTCCCTAAAAAAGACTTGATTGTGTTTGATCTTGATGGGACCTTGGTCGAGACTAAATCAATAATGGATAAACAGATGTCTAGATTGGTAAAGCAACTACTTTTTCGCAAACAGGTGGCAGTCATTGGCGGCGGAAAGTACACCCTTTTTCAGTCTCTGTTTTTGCGCCAGCTTAAGGCCCCAAAAAAGTTATTTAAAAATCTTTTTTTATTCCCTACCACTTCCACCTCGTTTTACAGATATAAGAATGGCTGGAAGAAAATTTACGCTTTAGAGCTTTCTAAAAAAGAAAGGGAGAAAATCAAGAAAGCTTTTAAAGACGTGTTTGCAGAAGCAGGTTATGTGGCGCCAAAGAAGACTTATGGCACAGTGATTGAGGATCGACGTACCCAGATCACTTTTTCTGCACTGGGCCAAGAAGTAGTAAAAGTTTTGGGAAAAAAAGGAGTGGATTTAAAAAAACAATGGCTGATAGAGAACAAACCCATGAAAATGAAATTAACCCGTCTGTTAGGTAAACGCCTGCCAAGCATGGAAGTTCGCGCTGCCGGATTTACCTCGATCGATGTGACCAGGCGCGGAATTGATAAGGCCTATGGCATGAAACAAATAAAAAAGCATCTAAAAGTGCCTATATCACGGATGCTTTTTGTGGGTGATGCGATTTTTCCTGGAGGGAATGACTATGCCGTCGTAAGAACCGGGGTTGATTATTTCTCCGTATCTGGACCCGAAGAAACAAAAAAAATCATTCGGAAATTGATACAAAAAATAAAAAAAGAAGCGTCCGTGGTTGTAGTTAGCCAGGACGCGTAAGGGTAAGGGTGTTGAGAAGCTGCCCACGAATCGAGTCGGTCATCGATTCTGGTTCCGGTAGGGCCAGAACTTCAGAGATGCCTCCGATCTCATCCACCGGAGCGGCGGTTGAGAGAAGACGCAGGCAACGGTCTCTGTCCTTGTCCGGGATGTCGATGTTGACTGAGTGCTGGTCGATAGGACTCAAATCTGCCCGAAGCGGCGTTTTGTCATCCAGGGTTCCGGTGATAGCGAACCAGCACAGGAGCAAGGCGTGTTGCTCAGAATTGCAGCGCACCCAGATTTGCATGATTCCTCCTCAGATGGGCACAGCGGGGAAGATAGAAAGTGGCTTAGATCAATCCGATTTTCGTCTTGACTTCGATCAGAGTAGCTTGGGCTACTTTCCGGGCTTTGGTGCCTCCTTGTACCAGAATATCTTGAATTTGATCAGGCCTAGCAAGCAGTTGCTGTTTCTTTTTTCGGAAATTAGCAAAGTGGTCGGCGATGAGTTTTGCCAGCGCGTTTTTCAATTCTGAATATTTGATGGAGTTGTCTTCCTGTTGTCTGCTAAAAGATTTAAATGTTTTTTTGTCGGCGAAATGCTCGAGTATTAAAAAGAGATTTCCAACTCCAGGGGATTCTTGTTTTGCGTCTGTGGCCGTGGGCGCTTTTTTGAGTTTACGTAAAATTTCGGCTGGCGAGTCATCCAACATCAAAGCTTCATCTCCCGTTTTGCTCATTTTTTTAGTGGGATCTGAAAGACTCATTATGCGCAGCGGTTTGCGCAGATAAGTTTTAGGTTCAGGAAAGGTTTTGCCAAAACGGTTGTTGAATTTGCGAGCAATATTGCGGGTGAGTTCTACGTGCTGGGTTTGATCGTCGCCCACCGGCACTCCAGTTGGTTTGTAAAGCAAAATATCCGCCGCCATAAGTGTAGGATAAGTCAAAAGTCCGGCATTGATACCTTCTTTATGTTGGTCAGATTTTTCTTTGAATTGGGTCATGCGATTAAGCTCGCCCAAAGAGGTGAGAGAATTAAAAATCCAAGCCAGTTCTGTATGTTCCAAGACCTGGCTTTGCAAAAAAAACGTGGATTTTTTGGGGTCTATGCCAGCGGCTAAATAATCGGCCGCCACTTCTAAAGTATTTTGCGACAATTCCTTTGGCTCAAAAGGTGTAGTTAAAGCATGTAAATCCGCAATAAAAAAGAAGCAATTATTGCCTTCATTTTGCAATTCGACAAATTGCTTCAATGCCCCCAAATAATTGCCAATATGCAGTTTTCCTGAAGCCCTGATGCCCGAGACAATAGTTTCTTTCATCCCGTTTAGAAGTTTTAATTATATAATTCTAGGCATTGACATTATTCTCCCCATTAGATGCCTCATGTAACAAAAACGGGCACATAAACTTCTAACGGGATTCATGGGACTATTATAGCTTATTTTTATAACCCCTCCCAGCCTCCCCTTATGTTAAGGGGACGAGATTTTTTAAACCCCCTCTTAAATAAGAGGGGGTAGGGGGAGTTAAACTTCAATCACCACAGGCAGGATCATCCGCCTACGCGCGAGGCTTCGGCGGACAAGAAACGTCAGACGTTTCAAGTTGGCCGGCTAGACCTCAATCACAACTGGTAATATCATAGGTCTACGCTCGGTTCGTTGAAACAAGAAATCGCCGATTTGGTCGCGCACCTCGGAACGGATGTAAGCCCAATTTGGTTCTTTGTAGCCTTTGCCGTTTTTGGTTTCCACCACCTTTCGCACTTCATGCTTAACTTCTTTCAGCAAATCCTCAGATCCTTTCATATAGATAAAGCCGCGGGAGATAATGTCTGGCTGCTGCGTTAATTTTCCAGTCCTTCTGTCTATAGTCATAATCACCACAAACATGCCATCCTTGCTCATTACTTGTCGGTCGCGCAGTACGACTTCGCCCACATCACCAACACCCAAGCCATCTACAAACACGTAGCCAGTCGGGATTTTGGCTTCCATGGTTTTGGCGCTGTTGCTGGTTATTTCCAACATCTGGCCGTTGTCCAAAATAAAGACGTTGCTTTCCGGCACCCCGACACTTTTAGCCAAATCCGCGTGTGCCACCAACATGTGATGCTCGCCGTGAATAGGCATAAAGTTTTTGGGCTTGGTGAGGGCGATCATCAGCTTCAAATCTTCCTGATACGCGTGCCCGGAAGTATGGATGTCCAGAATTTTTTGATACAACACCCGCGCGCCTTGTCTGGCCAAACTGGAAAGCGTAGACGAGATAGACCGTTCGTTGCCAGGGATAGGCGAGGCAGACACAATCACCGTGTCCCCCTTTTTTATGGAGATAGTTTTATGCTCACTGCGTGAGATTCGGGCCAAGGCTGAAAACTCCTCGCCTTGGGAGCCGGTGGTCAGGATCAAGACTTGATTGTCAGGAAGTTTTCCAGCCTGTTCCATTTTCACAATCATATTTTTCGCCGGCAACCTGAGATAATTGGTGGACAGGCAGATCTCCACGTTGTTTACAAGACTTCTGCCGGTGACCACTAATTTGCGGTTGTGTTTATGAGCCGCATCGATCAGTTGTTGCAGGCGGCCGATTAGGGTGGAGAAGGTGGCAAAGATTACGCGTCCTTTGGCATCCCCCACAATCCGGTCAATGGTTTCACCCAAGGTTTTTTCAGACATGGAGTAGCCAGGTTTTTCCGCATTGGTGGAATCGCTCATCAAGAGCGCTACCCCCTCGCCGCCGAACTTGGCCAGCTTGTCGAATTCCGTAGGCTTGCCATCCACGGGCGTGTGGTCAAATTTCCAGTCCGTGGCATAGACCAACAGGCCGGCCGGCGTATTGATTGCCAGGCCGATACTGTCTGGAATATTATGGTTGAGTCGGAAAAAACGGATGCGGAAGTTGCCCAGAGTCAAAATGTCGTCTTTGTTGAGTTCGTGAATCTGGGAGCGCCCCATCAGATGAAATTCTTCCAGTCGTTTTTTGATAAACTCGCCGGTTAATTTCAGGGTATAAATCGGCGGGTCGCCGATTTTAGGCATGATGTAAGGGATGGCTCCGATGTGGTCCAAATGGCCGTGAGTAATAATCACACCCTTGATCTTCTTTTTATTTTCTTCCAAATATTTGGTGTTGGGGATGATGTAATCAATCCCAGGCATGGTTTCGTCAGGGAACCCGAGCCCCATGTCAATTACCAAAATATCATCACCATATTCAAGTATGGTCATGTTTTCGCCAACTTCCTCAATACCACCCAGAGGGATAACTCTAAGCGAATTTTTGGAAGAGGATTTTTGCGCTACTGCTGGCGCTGAAGTGGTTGTGCGGCCGCTGTGTCTTGAAGCTGGCCCGCTTTGTTTTCGAATCATTTAAGTCCTTTATTAATAATAAAAACACACACTCATGTGTTTTTAAACCAAGAAAAATCTATGGCTTGCGAGTCTTTAAACAGGGCTAAACCGCTGGTTTTATTCCGACGCGGGATTACCGGTCGGAACCCCGACCAATGGTCGGGGGAAGACCCAATTAACACAAAATAATCAACAAACAGCAGTTATTGGCTATTTTTTATTAACTGTATGAGTTTGTTTTTGTTTCTGCTTACTAACTTTAAGAGTATCTACATTATACACGAACCTAGGATTTTGTCAAACGGTTTTTTCATGGCCTTGCCCATACGGCCGCTAAGTTCTGTATTGACGGGTACGGAGAGATTTTCCAGCCTTCGCTAAAGCTTCGGCGGATCCGCCGGAGCCTTGTGCGGAGGCGGAGAACTCTCACGGACTTGCGTCCACACGCTCCTGCCTGTCCGCCGAAATTTCGATGAAGGCGGAAAGCTGCGCGCCCCGCACTAAATTTTGCTTAGGATCATATTCTGGTGCTCGAGGGGAGAGTCGAACTCCCACGGCCTTGCGGCCATACGCTCCTGAAGCGTACGTGCCCCGCACCAAAAGAGCTTAGTTTTGTCTTGGTGGGCACGGAGAGATTTGAACTCTCACGGGATTGCTCCCACACGCTCCTGAAGCGTGCGCGTATACCAGTTCCGCCACGTACCCATGAATCTTTGGTGCGGGGTAAATCTGCCAGCCTGCCCCGTACCTCCCGCCAGGGCGGGATGGTACCGGGGTTCCACCACTCGAGCATAGAAAAGAAGATTAGTGCGGGGTAAATCTGCCAGACGCGGCTAGATTTATAGGGTATCACTAAATTCGTTTCGCCTCAACTGCTCAACGGGTTTTGATGTACCACTTGTTTATATCTAAAAATCGTTCAGAGGGATGGATGATGGTGGTCAGATCAATGCCTTTAATCTCTTTGGGTACATTGTAGACATAAACGGCGCTGTCCAAAAACACTGCCGGAATCTCGTCAGTTATGATTTCTTGAAATTGTTGATAATAAGTGTTGCGAACATTGACGTCATTGGTTTGTCTGGCCTTAGTCAGCAGTTGGTCCACAGTCGCGTTTTTGAACCCAGAGATGTTTAGTCCCGGGCTCCTGACTTGCGTGGAGTCCCAAAAAGCAAACGGGTCAGGATCAGCCCCGGTGTTTTGAGCAAACAGCAGAGCGTCAAAATCCCTCAGTCTGATACTCTGCTGCTGCAGCTCAGTCGGCGAAACTACTATGAGGTTGATTTTAGCGCCAATCTGCTCCCATTGCTTTTTTATAATCTGCGCGGTTTTGACGTTCAGTACAAGATTGTTGGTGGTAAGATTAAATTCCAATGGTTTGTCATTTTTCACCCTAATGCCAGTGAACTCATCTAAAACCCAATTCCCTCTGTCCAAAATATCAGCCGCTTCCGTAAGACTGGTGTGCGTACGCTGGGAAATATTCGGGTTATATCCGAGGTTCCCCTCAATGATTGGACCGTAGGCGGCTTGCGCATAGCCAAGATAAACTTGTTCGATAATTTCTTGGCGATCCGTGGCAAGCCATAAAGCTTGTCTTACTGCCTTATCCGTAAGCACATTATCTTTGAGGAGATTAAAAAATACGGCTTGATATTGCGGAAGGTTGATTTGGTGTTGATTGAATTTTTCTGAAGGCTCCACAAATGTTTTCCGGTCAAAAGGCAGATAGCCCAAGGAATCGATTTCCCGGGCTTGATAGGCGGTAACCAGTTCTTCTGGATCTTCCAGAAATTTGAAAGTCAGCGAGTTGAGGAAAGGACGGCCGGCATGGTAGTTTTCATTGGCATCAAGACTGATGGATTTGAGGGTGCCGTCAGAAGTTTTTCGGATCTCTTTGACCACAAAAGGCCCCGAGCCAACGGGCTTCAAATTAAGGTCAGAAAGCCGGAACTGATTTGGCTCCAGCTCCCCCCAAATATGCTTTGGTAAAATTCCCAACGCAAAATTAATGATGAAAGAGGCGGAAACTTCCCGCAAAGTGAAGTTAAGCGTCAAATCGTCAATTTTTTCCACGGTCACTCGCTTCCAGTTGGCAGTTAGGGGAGATTCGTATTCGTCGTTTTGGATAGTTTGAATGGTAAACAGCACATCGTCAGAGCGGATGGGTTTGCCGTCTTGCCATTTCAGATTGGGTTTAAGTTTTACCGTGTAAGTTTTCTGATCTTCCGAGACCGTGGGCAAAGACTCTGCAAGATCCGGAACTAAGTTGAGGTCTTTGTCGAATTTAATCAGCTGGGCATAAACGATTCGGGAGAGATCGGAATCCACACTGCTCGTACCTGCCAAAACCGGATTGATAAACCGCGGCTGTCCGACCAAACCTTCAACCTGTTCTCCGCCACGAGCGGGGAGGTCCGAGGTTCCTTTGGTGGCCGCTCCGAAAACTAAAAATCCGCCTGCGATGATGAATACCATCGCTGCGGCGGAAAGTTTAACTAACTCTGATTTGCTAAAACTTTCAACTATCAAAGGGATGTGTCCGCGACTGAGCCTGGGCGTTAGCTTCAATCCGTTTAAGGCTTCTGCGAACAAACTGCGTAGTAAACTAATTGCGTTTAAAAAAGTTGTGAGTAATTTTTTTAATATGTTCATTTAGAGCAAGAATAAGATCGCGATATTTAACGCGACAAATATTACTCCTAAAATGATGGTCATATAATGTAACCCTTTGGCAAAGCCTCGCCTGGAGCGGTACACGCCGCCTTCGCCGCCGAACACCGTGGACAGTCCGCCTTCTTTTTGCTGCATAAGAATGACTATGACTAAAATTGCGTCAATTGCTATAAGGCCAAAGAGTAGTATGTTTTCTAGATTATCCATATCATTTGATGAAAATTAAATACTATAGTATTTTGCCAGAAAGCAAAGCTTATGTCAAAGCTTGGCTTTTATCTTCTCTGCCAAGGAGCGGCCTACTACATTGGAAAGTTCGGTCATGTTAGCAGCTTTTAAAGCCGCGACAGAGCCAAATTTACTGAGTAGTTGTTTTTTCTTTTGTGGTCCGATTCCGGGGATAGTGTCCAAGCTGGATAAAAGTAGGGATTGGGATCGGAGTTTGCGGTGGAAGGTTACGGCGAATCGGTGCGCTTCGTCGCGAATGCGCTGAAGGAGAAACAAAGCAATGGAATTAGGGGGAAGGGTTAAGGGTTTAGGATGCCTAGGCAGAAATATTTCCTCCAAGCGTTTGGCTAGACCAATGATAGGAATTTTTGTTTTTTTATTGTAAATTGAAAATTGAGATTTGGAAATTGCCGCGATAGCGGCGTTAAGTTGCCCGCGACCGCCGTCAATGAGGATAAGGTCAGGCAAGGGCCAGGCTTTGTTCCGTGTTCCGTGATCCGTGCCGCCTTTGGCGAGCCTCGCCTCTGGCGGGATCCGTGACCTGGAGAATCTCCTTTCCAGCATCTCGCGCATCATAGTGTAATCGTCGGGCGTGTGTTTGCTTCGGATCTTGAATCGCCGATAATCTTGTTTTTTGGGCCGTCCGTAATCAAATACTACCATTGAGCCGACAGGATTCATCCCTTGAACATTGGAAATATCATAGGCCTCGATTCGACCGGGCAATTTGGATAAATTAAGCACGCGTTGCAATTCTTTAAGCGAAGCAAGCAGCCTGGCTTCTTCTAGCAGATTTTTATCACCAGTGCTTTCTAAGTACTGTTTGGCGTTTTCTGTGCCGAGTTGGATGAGCTTGAGCTTCTGGCCGCGGGATGGAACGAAGATTCGCGGACGTAACTCCCCCTCACCAGCTCTCGGCAGCCGGTGAGGTAGGGAATTTCCTCTTATACTAAGAGGGGGTTTTTTTGCAGCTACACCTCCCCTTATATTAAGGGGAGGCTGGGAGGGGTTATAACCCTGGGCTGGTAATAGAATCTCCCTCGGCCAGCTACTCGCTTCCAAATAATATTTCGGCAGAAATTCATCTAAGATTTCTGCGGGTGTTGCTCCTTTGGTGTTTTTGAGAATAAAGTTTTCTTTTCTAATCAATTTGCCTTCCCGAATGAGAAATAAATTGATCGAGCCGAGACTGCCCGTAAGATAGAGACTAAAAATATCCTGATCAACTTTTTTCGGATACACCAGTTTTTGTTTTTCTAATACTCTATTAATAGTAAAGATCTGGTCTCGGATTCGCGCCGCTTTTTCATACTGTCTGTTTCTGCTTAGTTGGCTCATTTGGGATTTTAAATCGTCGAGCGTTTTTAGCTGCCAGCCGGATAAAAGTTGGACGATCTGATCAATAGCTTTTCGATACTCCGCCAAAGAAATTTTGCCGATACAGACACCCGGACACTTGCCAATGTGATAATAAAAACATGGCTTGGTGCCAACCTTGGAATTGGAGCAATAAGGAAAAATTTTACGGATCAAACGCAAGGTTTGTTTGATGGAATAAGAGGATGTGTAAGGGCCTAAGTAGCGCGCCGATTTACCTGCCCGCCGTAGCTTTAGCGAAGGCGGGTCGGCAATTTTGCGCTCGAAGTCTATGGTCGGGATTTCGTCCTGGATATTGATTTTTATAAACTGAAAATTTTTGTCGTCTTTCAGCATCATATTGTATTTGGGCTGGAATTCCTTGATGAAATTGTTTTCCAAAATCAGGCTTTCGGTTTCATTGTCTGTGATCACATAGCTTAGATCCCGGATTTGGCTGATCATCTGCTGAATCCTGTTTGATCTTGCTGGGTCGGGCTGGAAATAAGAACGGACTCGGTTTTTAAGCTTGTTGGCCTTGCCCACATACAAAATATCGCCAGCGGCGTTTTTGAAAATATAGACGCCAGGTCTGGCTGGTAGTTGTTTGGTTTTTTGAGCCATGCTTTTGCGCATGAACCTATGCTAACAACCCTTGACAAATCCGTCAAAAATGACTAGGATATGATGTCCTGTAATCAAGGGGACAACTGCGGCTCCGACAGAACTCGGATCCTGGGCCTCGGGATAAGGGGCAAATTGCTCTTCGGGCAAATTAGCCTGAAGGAGGGATTATGAAACTCATGGATTGGGATCTTTTCGGCAAGTGGACTGGCGATGATCACCGTTCGTTGATCAGCGCTCTCGGTGAGGAGAACGCGCGAGCCGTGAAGAGCGGCCAACTCGTTCTCAAGGTCACCAAGCCGGCAACGGAAACCGAGCCGGGAGAGTTCGTGCTGGAAGAGCCGGTCAGGCCGATGTTCGACTCACACGGCCGGCGGATTCCGCCTCAAGGCATGAAAGCCAAGGCGGTGGATGCCAACCGCTCGTTCTACCTTGACCAGCCGAAGCTCGACTTCGGATCACGGCTGGCGCGGTTCGCCGAGCACTTCGGCTGCGGCACGTTCATGTCAGCCGATGAGTTCGAAGGCCGGTTCGTCGAGATTCTGCGGTGGCTGGCTACGGATCTGCTCACGGCCAACCTACCGATCAACGGCGTTGTGTTGCCGCTGGCCCTGCCGAAAATGCAAATCGACGACCTCGGCCAGTTCACGGAAGTGAAGCTCCTGGCCGCGGTCAAGCGGGCTTATGAGCAACAGTTCCCCGGGCGGAACTTTAAGAACTACCGCGCCGGCAAACTGGCCAAGCAGGTCAAGGTCGTGGCCGATAGCCATAACCGGCTGCTGCGGAAGCTGGCCGAAGGCCCGGTCGTGCTGGGCTACTCCCCGAACTGTCTGCAGGGATTCTCCATCCCGGCAGATCGGGAACAGATGAATACGCTGCCCGATGACTTGCTGCTGTGCGGCGTCATCGAGCCGGCAGCGGCCCTGACCACTTACTCGGACGTCCTGGCGCGTGATTACCAGACCCCGGGTCTGGATTGCGCCGCAGTCCAGTGGCAGTCGCGGGAGTTCTCGCTCTACTTCAGGGCCTACGACAGTGCGCTTGAGTTCGACCACAGGCCTCTGCCTGCCTACGGCAACTCTTCCGGCGGCTTGTCCGTCCTCGGGTAGTTCGTTGGTTTCTCGGTTTTTGGGATTTGGATCCTCGGTCCAATCCTGTGGGAGCAATCACGTTTGGTTGCTCCCATTTTTTTGTCCAAGACCAAGCATTCCCTTTTTGCCACATATGTGGCAAAAAGGGAATGCTGTTGAAAGATACAAAAGCGGTACCCCCTTGCGCCGGCGATTATTTAAGTGTATACTATCTTAGCTTAAAAAGCCGTTACATTCAACGGCTTTGTCGCCGTATTCATTTTTGAAACTTCAGGGTAACTATATAAAGGTAGTCCTTCGACTACGCTCAGGACGTAATTTTTACGCTCAGGACATAATTTTGATCCCTGAGTAGAATCGAAGGGTCAAAATTATGCAAGAAAAAATTTCCATTCAGGGCGCGCGCGTTCACAATTTAAAAAATATCAATCTTGATATTCCCCGAAACAAGCTGGTGGTCATGACCGGGCTTTCCGGATCAGGCAAGTCGTCTTTGGCGTTTGATACGATCTACGCAGAGGGCCAAAGACGTTACGTGGAATCCCTGTCTGCTTATGCCAGACAGTTTTTGGGATTGATGGACAAGCCAGATGTGGACAAAATTGAAGGCTTGTCTCCGGCAATTTCCATTGACCAGAAATCCGCCTCACATAATCCTCGGTCAACCGTGGGCACTGTCACGGAAATTTATGATTATTTAAGATTGCTTTTTGCCAGAGTGGGAGTGCCGCACTGTCATGTTTGCGGCAAGAAAATTACCGGGCAAACAGTGACCCAGATGACCGATCAGATTATGAGTTATCCTGTGTCCACCAAGATTATGATTTTAGCGCCAACTGTGAAGGATCAAAAAGGCGAGCACAAACACCTTCTGGAAGAAGCAAAGAAAAGCGGCTATCAACGAGTGCGGTTTGACGGCACAATCATGGATATTGGCGAGGCCTTGCAATTAAACGTGGATAAAAAGAAGAAGCATACTTTGGATGTCGTGGTGGACAGGGTTGCCTTGAGCGCTGAGGATCGAGCAAGAGTGGCTGACTCTTTGGAAACCGCTTTGGATCTAGGCAAGGATTCAGTAGTTATAATCGTAGATGATAAACACGAAATTTTACTTTCGTCCAATTTTGCCTGTCCCGAGGGACATATGAATCTGCCGGAGCTGAATCCCAGGAATTTTTCCTTCAATTCTCCGCACGGCGCCTGTTCTGATTGCACTGGTTTGGGCACCAGATTGGAGATAGACGAAAATCTGGTTATACCGAATCCAAAATTGACTTTGGCCGAAGGGGCGGTGAGGCCATGGAGCAAAACCACCTCCAGACTTACCTGGTACGCTCGAGTGTTGGAGGCTTTAGGCCGCGAGTACGGATTTTCTGTAAACACGCCGGTGAAAGATCTGCCTGAAAAATTTCTTGATATCGTGTTATACGGCAGCGGCGGCAAGAAACTAAAAATTTCGGATGACAGCGGCTATGAACGGTACACTTCTTTTGAGGGCGTGATCCCAAACCTCACCCGCCGATACAAAGAAACTGATTCTGATTATATGCGCGGCGAAATTGAGCAGTATATGAGAGTGCAAAAATGCCCGACTTGCAAAGGGCGAAGACTCAAACCCGAATTTCTGGCAGTCACCATCCAAGACAAATCCATTATTGACGTGGCACACTTGTCAATCGACGAAGCGGTGAAGTTTATGGCGGCTTTGCCCAAGAAATTTTCTGAAAAAGACTTGAAAATTTCTCATCAGATTTTAAAGGAAATCGTGGCAAGATTGAAATTTTTACTGGATGTGGGTTTGAATTATCTCACCTTGGATCGAGGAGCAGACACTCTTTCTGGCGGCGAAGCGCAGCGGATCCGTTTGGCCACGCAGATTGGCTCTGGATTAACCGGAGTTTTGTATATTTTAGACGAGCCGTCAATCGGCCTGCACCAGCGGGACAATGCCAGATTATTGCAAACCCTAAAGAATTTGCGCGATCTTGGCAATACCGTAATCGTGGTCGAACACGACGAGGAAACTATCTGGGCTTCGGATTGGGTGGTGGACATCGGTCCGGGCGCTGGCAAACACGGCGGCGAGGTGGTGAGCGAAGGCACGCCCGCCCAAGTCTCCAAAGACCAAAAATCACTGACTGGCAAATATCTTTCTGGGCGCGAATCAATCCCGGTGCCGGCGATGCGCCGAAAAGGCAGTGCGCGGACCATTAAAATAGTCGGAGCCAGCGAGCACAATCTGCAAAATATTGACGTGGAAATTCCCCTGGGTAAATTTGTGGCTCTAACCGGCGTATCTGGCAGCGGTAAAAGCACTTTGCTGAATGAGATATTGGCCAAAGCATTATCTGCTTATTTTTACAATGCCAAAGAGTCACCCGGCGAGCACAAAAGAATTATGGGGACAGAAAATATTGATAAGGTGATTAATATCGACCAGTCGCCAATTGGCCGCACCCCCCGATCAAACCCCGCCACCTACACCGGCGTGTTTACCTACATCCGCGATTTATTTGCCGCAACCCCAGAAGCCAGAATGCGCGGCTACAAGGCTGGTCGGTTCAGCTTTAACGTTAAGGGCGGGCGATGCGAAGTCTGCGGCGGAGACGGGGTGATTAAAATTGAAATGCATTTTTTGGCTGATGTGTACGTCACTTGCGAAGAGTGCAAAGGCAGACGATACAATAAAGAAGCTTTGGAAATTCACTACAAAGGGAAAACCATTGCTGATGTTTTGGAAATGACCGTGGATGAAGCGCATATCTTTTTCAGAAATATTCCCTTGATTGCGCGCAAGCTGGAGACATTGTCATTGGTGGGGTTAGGCTATATGCACTTGGGCCAGCAAGCCACCACGCTTTCAGGAGGCGAGGCCCAAAGAATCAAGCTGGCCACGGAACTTTCTCGCGCATCCACTGGCCGGACGCTGTATATTTTAGACGAACCGACCACTGGTCTTCATTTCGACGATGTGAAAAGATTACTCGGCGTTTTGAACCGATTGGTGGACAAGGGGAATACGGTATTAATCATTGAACATAACTTGGACGTGATAAAAAATTCCGACTGGGTGATTGATTTAGGTCCCGAAGGCGGGGACAAGGGCGGGGAAGTGGTGGCTGTGGGTACGCCGGAAGAAGTGGCGAAGGTCAGAAAAAGTTATACCGGGCAATATTTAGCGCGGGTTCTAAAGAAAGAAAAATCTAAGGTTAGAGAAAGGATTAGTGAAAAAGTTCAATAAAAAAAGACCGACTTCTTCCTCGAGTCGGCCGGGATCACGGCTTCCGGATCTTTAACGCGATGCTGTCGAGAGTATAGTAGTGATCCACATCATCCCACCGACAGCCAATCCGGAAGTGGACCGAGCAGAATGTAAACGCTATGTAAGGCAGAAAAAACCAGGAGTTTTTTCTGATCCTCACCAGGCTGAACTGCCATTGTCCATTGGCCGGGATCGGTTTTGGCCCCACCTCGCCGGATGTGGCCATAGCTTGAAGATAGTGCCTGCTTCCAAAAATCATGGTCGGCGGCTCAAGTAGGGCCCGGGCGGTCATACTTCGGCACATCCAGCTTTGGAGCGGTATGCGGTCAGCGTGCGGTTGGTTGCTCAGGTGTCTTGGGAGACCAGTGGGGATTTTCCCAAATAGAGCAAGCGCATACCCCAGGCCGATATAACCTCCGATTAGACAGAGGGACAGCTCGAGTATGGCAAGCAAAGAAGTCATGAGTCCTCCTGTGTATTTAGAATAATATAGGTATTTTATTAGTTACGTCAATTAAGCGTTAAGACAGGTTGTTTAGCCCTTGACCAAGTGTTTATATCATGCTAGTATGATAACATAGTTTAATAGTAAGGGGATTAGGATAGTTTATGAATATTGTTCAAGGGTGGCAAAATAAGAATACCACTGCCCTATTTGAGGCGATTTTAAAGCTGAAAACCGTGCCGGAAGCCGAGGCGTTTTTCCGCGATCTCTTGACTTTGGCCGAGATTAGAGAATTAAGCACCCGACTGAAAATCGCGAAACTATTGAATAATACAGATAAGACTTATTTACAGATTGCGAAAGAAGCCAAAACCACCACCGCGACCATTACCCGGGTAGCGCAGTGGCTGAAAAACGGCATGGGTGGGTATAAACTTATTCTCAACCGCTTAGGTCATCATTCCAACTCTTCTTGAAGGGGTTGGTGAGCTTTTGTATTGCTTAATAGAAATTCTCTTCAACCCCTGCAAGTCGCAGGGGTTTTTGTGAAGGAGGAGAATTGACAGCGATTCATCGGGCATTCGGAGGCACTGGGCCGCACAATGCTGGCGGGATTTCCTCCCGCCGGCATTCCCCAGTTTATCTCAAAGCAGAGGAGACTGACATGGACGCACGTATTCTGAAACGGGTCAAGGCCGTTGCTAAAGTTACCGGAAAACCGGTCAGGCTGGATGACGCAACCTTGGTGTTTTTCCTCTGTCCTTGTCTCTCCAGTAAAGGGATCACGGTTCGAAAGGACGGCCTGGGATATTCGGCCAAATACGTCAATCGGCTTAGTATCACGGCAAGAGAGCGGATAAACAAGACGTTGGCTTTTAGGGCCGCCGCGGCTGACGTGGGCTGGCAGTGCGAACCTGTCGCTGTGTGGGGTTCAGCTGACGCCTTTATACTTTACGATCAGACGGACTTTCCGCTCCTGCCCGAGAACATACCGGTCAAAGTAGTGAGTAATTATGAGCCAGTCCAGGCGCGGATTAGCGATTTCTGGTCGTATTACGAGTCCCAGCCCTGGTTGCAGGGATGTTTACAGCGGGCCGTGAAGCAAGAACAGCAGCGCCTGCTTTCCCTGCTGCCGAATTCGTGCAGGAGTCTCCGACTGGACTTCGTTCGTCGAGTGTTCGCAGGATTCGCATTGGACGGCATGCTCCTGCAACTTGGTACATTTGGTCGCAACCCAATCATTCTCGGCGTGGAATCGCCAGGAGTGACCGAGCTCCAGAATGCCGTACTCCCTCCGTTTAATAGGGTACCGGTGATTCAATTGCCGTAGTAAGGGGTGGAGCTGTTTCTACCCCTTCGTTTTTATAATTAATTATAATTGATCTTAAGTAAAAAAATATGATAACTTTTTATAATTGGGAATGCCCGCCTCGCTTTTTGGATATTGATGGAGGAATCAGCTATTTAGTTGATTTGGATAAGATATTCAAAGGCCAGAAAATTGATAAATTTACAGAACTACCCAGAGTAGTATCACAATCGAAAAGAGAGATAAGAATTTTAAAAAAATTAAATTCGTTAGGTCTTAAGTATCGGTTCGTGAAAATTATTGCTGATACTAACGCTTATTATTTGACTCCCGAGAGCTTACAACGATACGGCGAACAGAACGTCAAAAGAAAATTTTTGGAGTTTAAAACAAAGATTGAGGGGGGTATCTTAAAGTATCCGGCAAGGACAAAAGTCTTTTTGTTTACAGAGTTAATTAAAGATTATCAGCAGTTGTATGACAAATCATTTCAAAAAGCGCTGAAACTTTTAAAACAAGACAAACTCGTATCCAAATGGTGGATAGCTGAACAATTAAAGAGAACAAAAGAACACGTTGGGATTAATGAGGCTGAAAAATTACAAGAATTTTGTTTCAGGACTATTGCCAGTTACGCTGCTGAAGGGTTGGTCTTTGGTCGGCTCTCTAAGACAAGATTTTTCGCCAATTGTGTCTGGTTGAACATCGAAGAGGCTGACGAAAGAACCATAACAATTACGAATTCTCTGAGAATTAAAGAAGGTAAGGACCCCTTGCCAATGCTATTTATGTAATTTTAGCACTTGACCCAGCCTTCGCCCTATGGGCTTCGGCGGGCGGGACTCGGAATATTTATATCTGATAATTAGCGTTATCTATGGAATTGACTTTAGTTACCTCTTAGCACTTGACAGGGTAGAGTGCCAAATATATAATGTTAAGTACGGTTAGCACTCGGAAGCTTAAAGTGCTAATAAAATATATGAATCTAAGCCTCAGACAACAAAAGATTCTGGCCGCCATTATTAAAGAATACGCGGAAACCGTCTCCCCAGTAGGGTCTAAAGAACTGGCAAATAAGTATAATTTCAAGGAAAGTCCAGCCACGATCCGCAATGATATGGCAACACTTGAAAAATTAGGCTTTATCACCCAGCCTCATAAATCCGCGGGCCGGGTGCCGACTGACAAGGGTTATCGGTTTTTCGTCAATGAGCTGATGCGCCGGTTCGAGATTTCCGAAAAAGAGCGCAAGATGCTGAGAGCGCAGCTGCTGAATCTGCAATCAGAATACCAGCAGCTCGGAAGAAAATTAACCACCCTCATTTCTGAAGTTTCAGGACAAGCGGCCATCGCCTTGCTCCCAGATCAAACCTCGATTACCGGCATGTCATATTTAGTGAGTAATCCCGAGATGAGAGACGATAAGTCTGTCAGACAAGTGGCGGAATTGTTTGATCATTTAGACCGCTACGCGCCCAAGCTTCTGAAAGGAGCGCCGAATAAAACCGAAACATTTATCGGCGGAGAAACACCCCTGCCCGTGCCTAAGGATCTCAGCCTTGTAGTTTCCAGCATTAAGCTGAAAGGCAACAAAAAAGGGATGATCGGGATTTTGGGCCCCAAAAGAATGGCCTATGCCAAGAATTTATCCTTACTTGAGTATTTGTCGAAGTTGATTTCCGGCACTGCCGTAGTGTTATTGATAATTAAGTTTTAGTTGCCCCCTCTTAGAATAAGAGGGGGATAGGGGGAGTTAGATTCAGAGGATTATAACCCCTCCCAACCTCCCCTTATATTAAGGGGAGGAGAATACGAATATGTCAAACGATAATAAGCAAGCACAAGCAGAAGAATTGACCAACGAGGAGCTTTTAAATAACTGGAAGCGAGCGGCGGCGGATTTGGAGAATTTTAAGAAAAGAAAAGAGACAGAAGGCAAGGAAATTTTGGAGTACGCGAAAGAAATGGTGGTGTTGCGGCTCATGCCTTCTTTGCAGAGCTTGGAGCAGGTCCTCTCCTTTGCTCCCAAGGATGAGAAGTATCAGAAATGGTTGGAAGGATTGCGAGCCACGATTAAGCAGCTGGAAAAGACCATGGAAGGACTGGGGGTAAAAAAGATTGCAACAGAAGGCCGGAAGTTTGATCCCCATCAGCACGAAGCTGTGCAGGAAATTGAAGGGAAAGAAGAGGATATGATAGTTGATGAAGTACAGCCGGGATTTACCTTAAATAATAAAGTAATTATCCCCGCTAAGGTCGTAGTAGGGAAAACAAGAAAGGAGTAAACATATGACACATTTAGTAAGATGGACGCCATTTCGGGAATTGGATCGTTGGTTTGAGGATGACTTCTTCTCTCCCATGACCCGTATGTTCAGTCCAGCGGTCAATCTTTATGAGACTGACAATGAAGTCGTGGCCGAAGTAAGCATTCCCGGCATAGATCCCAAAAAAGTGAACGTGGAAATTGAGAACAACGTGCTCCATATCCGAGGAGAAGAAACGGTTGAACAAGAAGACAAGGGCAAGGATTATTTCCGCAAGGAGATCCGGTCCGGCATGTTTGCCCGTTCTCTGCAGCTGCCGGAGGAAGTAGAAGCAGACAAAATTTCTGCGACTTCTGAAAAAGGCATCCTGAAGATCATAATGCCGAAAAGCGAAAAAGCAAAACCTAAAAAGGTTGCGATAGAAGTTAAGGAATAAAAAAACAGGCCGTGAGGGTGGTTAATTCACACCCTCACGGCAAGACAGCAGACCGTTTTGCCTCTTGGATATAAGGCAGGGTAAATCCTAGGGCAATCAGCTGCATACCCACATAGACGTACAAGGACAAAAGTCCTTGGCAGCTCCAGATCCACGGCTCTCCTTCTGCCAGCATCAGCCAATTAAGACTGAAGCAAAACAACGTGATTCCTGAAACCACCATGGCCATGCAAGTCACAGGCGGGAGCCGAGGCGCTTGCCGCACAGACCGAAGGTAGCAGATGATCAAGGTGAGGGCGAGGGCGAGGTTAAACAAAAAGGTTCTGCCGCCGAGCAGTTCAAGTATCAACAGCATGTCTCCCTCCTTATAGGTTAATCCTATTTTAGATTATTACTTAACTTAAGTCTATAAGATTATAGATTTAAGTTAATCAGTAATTAAAAGGATCAAAATATGGCAAAAATTATAGGTATTGATTTAGGCACTTCGAACAGTGCGGCGGCCGTGGTGGAGGCTGGCACTGCCATCATTATTCCCTCGGCAGAAGGGCAGACTGTGGCTGGCAAGGCTTTTCCGTCTTATGTAGCCTTTACTAAAGACGGCCAACTTTTGGTGGGCGAACCAGCCCGCAGGCAGGCGGTGACCAATCCTGATGGGACCGCGTTTGAATTCAAGCGCAAAATGGGCACGGCGGAAAAATATAAATTAAGTGGCAAAGAATACACGCCAGAACAGCTCTCTGCGTTCTTGCTGCAAAAAATTAAAAAAGATGCGGAAGCCTTTTTGGGCCAACCGATCAGTAAAGCCGTGATCACGGTGCCGGCTTATTTTGACGACAGCCAAAGACAGGCCACGAAAAATGCCGGCGAAATCGCGGGACTGGAAGTAGTGCGGGTAATCAATGAACCAACGGCCGCGGCCTTTGCCTATGGCATTGACAAGAGCCATCAGGAACAAAAGATCCTAGTATTTGATTTGGGTGGCGGAACTTTGGACGTGACGATTATGGACTTTGGCGAAGCAGACGGCCAAGCGACTTTCGAAGTTTTGGCCACTTCGGGTGACACGAAGTTGGGGGGGAAGGATATGGATCAAGCGTTGATTGACTATGTCGTTTCGGAATTCAAGCGCGAATCCGGGGTGGATTTGAGTCAGGATAAAATGGCAATGAACCGGGTCCGCGAAGCAGTGGAGAAAGCCAAGATCGAGCTGTCCACCACTTTGGAAACCGATCTGAACCTGCCGTTTATTTCTGCAGATCAGTCAGGCCCGAAGCACCTGAATATGAAAATTACCCGGTCCAAACTGGAAGAGCTGGTCAAGCCGGTGATTGAGAAAATGAAGCAGCCAGTGGGGCAGGCTTTGGGTGATGCCAAACTCACAGCCAGTCAGATTGGCAAGATTATTTTAGTCGGCGGTCCGACTCGCATGCCAATTGTTCAGAAATTTGTCGAGGAATTTATCGGTAAGCAGGTGGAGCGCGGGATTGACCCGATGGAAGCAGTGGCTAAAGGGGCAGCCATCCAAGCCGGAGTGTTGTCGGGCGATGTTTCCGGCAAAGAGATTTTACTCTTGGACGTTACTCCTTTAACTTTAGGTATTGAAACTTTGGGGAGTGTGGCCACCCCGCTGATTGAGCGCAACACCACCATCCCAACCTCCAAATCCCAAGTGTTTTCTACGGCCGCTGATAACCAGACTTCTGTGGAGATCCACGTGGTGCAAGGAGAGCGTTCAATGGTGGCAGATAATAAATCTCTGGGTCGTTTCCACCTCGATGGTGTCCCACCGGCTCCCCGAGGTGTACCGCAGATTGAGGTCACTTTCGATATCGACGCCAATGGGATTTTGAAAGTCACGGCCAAAGACAAAGCTTCGGGCAAATCCCAAAATATTACCATCACTGGGTCCAGCAATTTATCCAAAGAAGAAGTGGAGAGGATGAAGAAGGAAGCAGAAGCACACGCGCAAGAAGACAGGAAAAACAAGGAAGTGGTGGATACCAGAAACCAAGCGGATACTTTGATTGCGGTGAGTGAGCGGACTTTGAAAGATGCCGGTGAGAAAGTCCAGGACGTGGATAAAAAGAACGTCACTGAAAAGATTGAGGCCTTGAAGACGGTCAAAGACAAGCCGGAATTAGAGCCGATTAAAAAGGCGATGGATGAGCTGTCCCAAGCCATTCAGAAGGTCGGGGCGGCGATGTATGAAAATCAGAAAACAGAGAAAGGGCCCGTGGACGCGGAGTTCAAAGACGTCAAAGAAGAAAAGAAATAATTAACGCGATCCGAATATACAAATAAGCATCCGAATGATCCGAATTTAAGAGTTAGTCTATTCGTGGCATTCGTGTGTCCCATTCGTAATTTCGTCTCGCTATAAACTAAAGCTTATGCCAAGTAATCAAAACATCAATGTCAAAATTCCCGACGACGTGCTGAAAGGGAGTTACGCCAACAATATGCTGGTGTCGCACAGCAAAGAGGAATTTATCATAGATTTCATTAATGTGTCTATGTTTCCGCCTCCAGGGCAAGGCATTGCCACGGCCAAGATCATCACCAGTCCGGGGCACATGAAGAGGATTGTCTCAGCACTGACAGAAAATCTCAAAAAATACGAAGATCAGTTCGGCAAGATTGAACAAGCCCAAGCCCCAGGCAGTTCAGAGATGGGTTTTAGGACATAAAAAAGACTAATGACAGAAAAGAACCAACACAGAATTTTTCCCGAGGGTTGGAATTTGCCTTATTCCAATCCTGCGTACACAGTTAAAATTATCAGTCTGGCTATAGCCACGACTGTGTTACTGACGCTAGACTGGTGGCTGATTAATCTGGCCTTAAACACCAATCAGGCTTTGGATTTTTGGATCTGGCCAGTAGCGGTCACCATGCTTTGGATTATTGCCTTGAGTTTTTTCTCTCTGACTAATCGTAATCGGCCATTGTATGCGCTGGTAAACCTCATCCCCTTTCTCGCCTATTTGTTCATCATGCCCAATGATCTTTTGGTGATCGCGGGCGGTGCTCTGTTCATTCCTTTGGCAATGTGGTTTCAAGCCAGAATCCGTACGGAAGAGAAAAACTACCTACATTTTTCCATTGTCAGGATCCTCAACAGTGGCATCGGGATTATGATTTACGCCTTGCTGATTGTCTTGGGGTTCAATATTTATTTCACCACTAACCAGGATTTTAAAAATAACCCAGATGCTTATTACGATCGGTTAGGCGCTTCTGCTTTGAAAAGCATCCGTTTGGGGTCTGGCTTGGCAGAGGACGATGGTCAATTCGATTTAAATCAAACCCTGGATGACTATTTGGCTAGACAAATAAACTCTCAGGATTTGAAACAGTTTGATTTAAGCCAGGCCAGAGAGGAGATTTTGCGCAATCTAAATGTTTCCGCTGTCGGCAGTGAAACGTTGGCAGAGGTATTAAGTAAGGTGGTCGTTGATCAAATGAAAGAACTAGTATCTAAGTATGACAAATTTTTTCCTTTAATCTTTACTTTGATTGTCATTGCTCTGCTTCGTATGTTTGCCTTTTTGTTCAAATGGACAAGTTTGTTGGTCATGTGGCTTTTATATAAAGTTCTGTTAGGATTTGGTTTTTTAAAACTCACTAAAGTTGTAGTGGAAGTGGAGCAATTGGAAATTTAATTTATGGCTGAGGACTATTATTCAATTTTGGGTGTTGCCAAAACCGCAACCGCAGAAGAGATTAAGAAAGCTTACAGAAAATTGGCACACAAGCATCATCCGGACAAAGGTCAAGGCGGGGATCCTGAAAAATTCAAACAGGCCAGTGAAGCTTATCAGGTTTTATCCAACGCAGAGACGCGGGGCCAGTATGACCAGTTTGGCACGACTTTCGAACAGGCTCGCAGGCAAGGTTACGGTGGTTTTTCCGCCAAAGGCGGACCAGCCTCTGGCTGGGATTTTTCTGATTTTATGCGCGGCTTCGATTTTGGCGATTTTTCCGCCGGAGGCGGATCCGCCTTTGGCGGAGAAGATGCCTTTGATATTTTTTCCGGGATTTTTGGCGGCCAAGCTACGGGCAGACGACCGCGCAGAGCGCGGGGCGTGGATCTGGAGATGGAGCTGGATATTACTTTTGACGAGGCAGTATTTGGCGTGGCAAAAAAGATTAAGCTTGAAAAAAAAGACAAATGCTCCGCTTGCGAAGGGTCTGGAGCAAGGCCTGGGAGCAAGATTGTTACTTGTGCCAGATGTCACGGCACCGGACAAATCCGAACGCATCGTCGAACAATTCTTGGACAAATTGCCCAAGTCAGTGTATGTGACCAATGCGATGGCAGCGGCAAGGTGGCCGAAGAAGCATGTCAGGAGTGTGACGGGAGCGGCATAGTCAGAAAAGAGAAAACACTGGAGGTGAAAATTCCGGCTGGGGTGGATAATGGTACCAGAATCAGAATCAGCAACGAGGGCGAGGCTGGATACAAAGGGTCAAGTCCCGGCGATTTGTATTTACGGCTTAATGTGGCGCCGCATCCGGAATTCAAACGGGAAGGCCAAGATATCTATTTGGAAATTCCCATCAGTTTTTACCAGGCCGCGCTTGGCACCACCATTGAGGTGCCAACCATTGATGGCAGAGTTAGTTTGAAGATCCCGGCCGGCACGCAATCCGGCAAGGTTTTCCGGCTGAAAAATAAAGGAGTGGTAAAAGTGAACGGGTCTTCTCGCGGCGAGCAATATGTAACGGCCAATGTCGTTACCCCGGCCAAGCTTACCAAGAAAGAAAAAGAATTGTTCAAACAACTGGCAGAAGAAAACGGCGAGACTGTCGACGTGGATGAGAGTCTCTGGTCTAAATTCACAAGCTAAACGTATGTTCTCCCTCTGGCCCGATTTGGGATCTAAATTTTTAGTTGAGCATTTTCAGCGATCGCTGATTTTATTCAATATGATGTTATCAGGTAAAAAAAGAGACCTGAGGTCGCAAGGCATCCTCAGGCTTGAGCAGGTACATTTGTGTGCACTTCATACGTTTCCTCTGTCGGTGCTGGGCCTGCAAGTTGCGTGACCAACTCTCCGACACTTATTCCCGGCCTTATCAGGACGGGTTGCGCTTTCCCTTGGAAGGTTACGATCAGGAAACGGTAAGTGCCAGTGCCGATTGAGCGACCGAGTTGGCCGAGGTCAGTTAGCGTCTCGTTGAGAGTAAGCGCCGAAGGAAGGTGAGCGAGCACTGCCTCTAAGGCAGCTCGCGCTCCTTCTCGATCAGCCAGTCTTTGCAGCTTGGCTTGTTCCCTGAATATGTCGATAGGCCGCCGACCGTCTGGGCCAGGCAGGTAGAGGTCCGAGTAGTGAGGCATGTTTCCTCCTTCAAACAGAAAACCGAGTTATCCGACTCGGTTCGAATCTTTAGTCAGTTTGTTCAGTTGTCGTAATTCATGCTGCATTTTGGTTAATATTATTATTCTGTTTGGTGTTTGTCAAATTCGGTTTTCGAAAAATAAAAAACAGCGTAAGCTGTTTTTTATTTTGGTGGGTGCAGCAGGATTCGAACCTGCGACCCTCTGCTTAAAAGGCAGGTGCTCTACCAGGCTGAGCTATGCACCCTAAATTATTATGGCTTGTTTATTATATATATTTTTTTGCTAACTTTCAAGAGAAAAAGAAAAGGCCATAGCGGAATGGAGATTCAGGGATTGAACCGTGATAGCACTATAGGTGCATGACGTACCAATTGGGACTTTTATTAAAGATGACCTTGGAACAATGCTATTCCTAATCGCCAAATCCGCCTTTGTGAGCTTGGGCGGACAAGAGGGCGATTTTTTGGTATGATGGAGTTATGTTAGAGCCTAAATTGATTCAAATTAAAACCCAAGACAAGTTGATTCTGCCCGGGCTTCTGTTCGAAGCCAAGAAATCCCAAAAAATAGCTATCCACCTTCATGGCAATGGCAGTAGTTCAGTTTTTTATCATGATGATATCCGCCCAGAGAAGGCGGAGGCATTAGTAAGGAATGGGATTTCATTTTTTCAATTTAACAACCGAGGAGCGAATTATATCAAAAAACTCAATTCGGCGCGTTTCGGCATGGCTTATGAAAAAATAAAAGAATGCATTCATGATATTGAAGCCGTGCTTGGAGCATTCAAAAGATCCGGTTATAAAGAATTTTATCTCATCGGCGAATCAACTGGAGCCAATAAGATTTGTGTTTACGATTTTTATCGGACAAAAAATTTTGTTTCTAAATATGTGCTTTTGGGCGGTGGCGATGATGTAGGAATTTATTATGACTTACTTAAGAAAAAGAAATTCAGCCGTTTATTAAGTGAAGCCAAGAAGAAAATCAGAGCAAGAAAAGGAGCAGAGATTATTTTAGAGCTTCTTCCAGATATAGTTTTTTCCTATCAAGGCTTTTACGACATCGCCAATCCTGATGGAGATTATAATATATTTCCTTTTTATGAGGTGATCAGAAAAGTTAAATTATCTAAGAAGCCCTTGTTCCGTCACTTCAAAGCTTTGAAAAAGTCGACCTTGGTGGTTTATGGCAGTGAAGACAAATACAATTGGGGAGATACATCCAGAGTCGTCCAAATTTTAAAAGAGCAAAGGCCTGATTTGGACTATAATATTATTAAAGGCGCGGACCATAGTTTTTCTAAGCATCAAATTAAACTTTCTAAAATGATAGCAAAATTTTTGAGATGAGGATTTTGAGTGAGACGAGGAGAGAAGAATTGGTGAAACAGTTCGGCAGCCACCGAGATTTTAAGTATTTTGGCAAGTCTTACAAACACTGTTATTTGGCGGCTTTGACTAAAGAAGAATACGAAAATTTGGGTATGAATTCTTCCCCGGAAAATCCTTTTCCAGAAAAAGGGTATTTTCCGAAAATGAAGGAAAGTGTGGCGCAGTTTCTGCAGCATCCCAAATATCTGGAAAAGTCTCATCCGGATCGCGGCATCAGCGGCATCACGGTTAAAAGATATTTGCAAGAATTTCAAAAGGGATTAAAGCTTCGAGATTGTTTTATCACTGACGATGTGCCAGCCAACGCTTATTATATTTGCGAAGGCATGCACCGACTGACTGCTTATGGAGTGTTTAAGGAGTTGGATATAAAGGATTACGATGTGCAAGTTTATTATCATACTAATAAAAATTTTAATTAAGCAAGACAACTACCCACCTATCGCTCAATAGTTGTCTAACAGAACCTTGACTGGTTGTCTGTTTAATGATACATTAGGCTGCTTAATACCACCATCTATGAAAATTGTGGAACTCAATCAACTAAATAAGATTTACAATCCCGGCAAAGAGAATGAGCTGGTGGCTTTGAAAGACATCAACCTGACCATTTGGGAAGGTGATTTCGTGGCTATTATGGGGCCTTCGGGCAGCGGCAAATCCACGCTCATGAATATTATCGGGCTGCTGGATTTGCCCACCCAGGGTGAATATTTATTCAAAGGGCAAAAGGTTCAGGAGTTAAAACAAGAGGAGTTAGCCCGGCTGCGCTCGGACGAATTGGGCTTTGTATTTCAAAATTTTAATTTACTGTCCAGAACCACGGTCTTTGAAAACGTCAGTTTGCCGCTTCTTTACAACCAAGCCAAATCCAACGAAGACGTGGGCCGGGTACTTACTGAAGTGGGGTTGGCGGATAAAATAGCCAGCAAACCTAACCAACTTTCCGGCGGGCAAATGCAGCGCGTGGCCATCGCCCGAGCCTTGATCAATCGCCCCAGTCTGATCTTAGCTGATGAACCCACTGGCAATTTGGACTCCAAAACGGGTTTGGAGATTATGCGACTACTTTCCGAATTTAACGAACAGGGGCAAACCGTGATTATGGTGACGCATGACCGCAACATTGCCAATTTCGCGCACCGCATTATTCATTTGACTGACGGACAGATTGTCCGGGAGGAACAGCGCATCCACATCAATTTCCACAAGCACTACGTTTCTTATGAATCCCGTTAGAAATAGATATACCCCTGGTTTTAACAATGCCAATATGCAAAAAGACTTAGTTAAAATTAATCGCCTCTTGCTTTATTTCTGTTTGGGCGCAAGCAATTTCTAACGGGATGAACCCTCAAGACTATCTTAAATTAGCGGCCACGAGCTTGCTGACCAATAAAATCCGTTCCAGCTTGACCATGTTGGGCGTGATTATCGGCGTGTTTTCGGTCATCACTTTTTTAGCCATTGGCGAAGGGTTGCGCGCGGAAATTTCCGGCCAGTTTGAGCAGCTGGGCAGCAATTTGCTGATTGTGCTGCCGGGCAAAGTGGAAGGCCTTGAATCTTTCACCGGCACGATTGGCGCCTCCACTTTGAGTTTAAAAGACTTGGAGACCATCAAAACGCAAAGTCCTTTGACCGAGTCCGCCTCGCCCGTGATGTTAGTATCCGGCGTGATTACGGTCGCGGGCGAAACTGTCACTGGCCCGTTTGTGGTGGGCACAGATGAAGCGCAGGATGATATCCAGAAAATGGAGCTGGCCGCCGGCAGTTTTTTTTCAGCCGCGCAAGTAGCAAACCAAGCCCGAGTCATGGTGTTAGGCCATAACGCGGAAACCCGGAT
This sequence comes from Candidatus Doudnabacteria bacterium, assembly GCA_016186915.1. Classification (GTDB taxonomy): domain Bacteria; phylum Patescibacteriota; class Doudnabacteria; order UBA920; family O2-02-FULL-48-8; genus JACPKU01. The sequence goes on from JACPKU010000004.1 coordinate 105,512, forward strand.
GTTTGGTGAAACCAATAATGTCGTGGGCAGACGAGTGAGCATCTTGGGCCAAGAATTTGAAATTATCGGCTTGGTGAAAAAATCAGAAAGCGCGTTCACTTTCGGGGACTCGTTTGATAATTTAGTGTATATCCCTATCACTACGGCCCAAACCCTTACCAATTCCGCCCAAGTGGCCCGGATCATGGTAAAAGTCCGGGATCCGGAAAAAGTGGATGAGGCGAGGGAGGAACTTACCAAGCTGGTGCGGTTAAACCATGGCGGTTCCGATGATTTCACCGTGCTCAAACAGGAAGAAGTCTTGGAGATCTTTAATGATGTGTTTGGTCAGCTGACGCTGGCTGTTTCCGGCATTGGCGCTATCTCATTGTTTGTCGCCGGCATTGGCATTATGAATATTATGTTTGTGTCCGTGACCGAACGGACGCGCGAGATTGGCCTGCGGAAAGCGGTGGGTGCGACCAACAACAATATCTTGATGCAATTTTTGGCTGAAGCCTCCCTGTTGTCTTTATTGGGCGGAGGTTTGGGCGTGTTGTTGGCTTTTATTTTGACCGTGATTTTGAAAAGCAGTGTGGGGTTGCCGGCGACAGTGACTTGGCAAGCCGTGTTGTTGGCGGCGGGGATTTCCATTGCCGTGGGGGTCATCTTCGGCATCGTGCCAGCCATTCGGGCCGCCAGAAAAAACCCGATCGACGCGCTGCGTTATGAGTAATTCAAAATGCAAAAGTCAAAAGGCAAAATGACAAAGTAAAATTTAAAATTACGCTCTTTGCATTTGTAATTACAGTTTGATTTTTGATGCTTGATTTTTGATTTCTATAATCGTTCTTTTCACGGTATCATAAATCACAGGCAATTCCAGATAATCGATAAGGATGGCCAGCCAGGCCACGGCCGCGTGCCACTGAAAGATCCCTTCGTATTGCGTAAAATGCTCGATGACGACTTCATCCGTAATCCAGAGAATATGCAGCCATTGGATATTGATAAACAAAAGGTAAAGAAAATTTTTCGCAGTAAATTTTTCGCGCAAAAAGTGGAGGTATAATATAGAGGTGCTGATAATGGCCGGGATTTCGCTGTAATCAAGGAACGTAGAAACCGCGCCCCAAAAAGACGGGAACACGAAATAGCTGGTTCCGGTCAGACGAAGCAGAACTACGTCGGTAAACAGCCAATAAAGGTGGAAAATTTGAATAAAAAATAAAAGTGTGGTTGCAGTGAGCACCAGCGTATAATTATTTTGATACCAAGCCCAGAATTTTTGGAACATCAAGTTTTTTAACAGATCGTCACTCCGCCTGAGGCGGATCGCGATGGTTATAACTAATATCATCATACCATGAAAGAGCGTCTGCAAAAATTTATCTCCAATGCCGGCATAACTTCTCGCAGAAATGCGGAGAAATTGATTGTTGCTGGTAAAATTAAGGTAAACGGTCAGGTTGTCACTGAATTGGGGAGCAAGGTAGATCCAAGCGCGGACCAGGTGGAAGTAGAAGGCAAAAAAATTACACTGCAGAGAAAAATATATCTGGTATTGAACAAGCCGAAAAAATACGTCACCACCCGAAAAGATAAATTAAATCGCAAAACGGTTTATGATTTATTGCCGGCAATATATAGAAATCTCGTCTGGCCAGTGGGCAGACTAGATTATACTACTGAAGGGTTGCTAATTTTTACTAATGATGGAGAATTAACGCAAACACTCACCCACCCCTCAAAAGAGCACGAAAAAGAATACGAAGTAGTGTTGGACAAAGCCTTATCCGCTGGGCGTGCGGATAAAATCAGGAACGGAATGATGCTAGACGGCAAGAAAACTTCTCCGGCAAAACTGCAAGTAAACGGCAAAACCGTGCGTTTAACTATTCATGAAGGGTGGAATCGGCAGATCAAGCGGATGTTCGCAGCTTTCGGTTTGACAGTACGCAGCATTAAACGAATCCGAATTGGCAAATTACAATTATCTGGGTTAGAATTAGGACAAAGTAAAATAATTCAACGCAAGGATATAATTTAATGAGAGAAAGACGCAGCAACGTAGTTACAGGATCGGAAACTGAAGATCTAGAAACAAAAATTACCAGACTTGAACAAGAGAACGAAAAGCTTAAGTTTGAAAATGAACTATTATTGAGCCGGGCCACCAAAGATCCTCTGACTGATTTGAACAATCGTCGCGGTTTACAAGAGGCGGTCCAACTACTAAGGCCAGGCAGTAGTTCTGGAGAAAAAAGGGAGAGTGACAATAAAGAAAAGAGCCGTAGACCAATGTCGGTACTATTTTTGGATGTTGATAATTTTAAAGTGATAAATGATGCTTACGGTCACGAGGCTGGCGACCAAGTACTAAAAGAGATCGCCCAGCATCTCCAGGGGACTATAAGAGGCGGGGATGTTGTAGGGCGCTGGGGCGGAGAGGAGTTTGTTGTGGTGTTTAACAACGCCTCACCGGACCAAATTCAACAGAAGTATTATAATAAAAATCAACAACGCGCTTTGCTAGAAATCAAAACCTCGCAAGGGGTTATAACTTTCAGCGGAGGCGTAACCGAATTGGAACCAGATGAAAGTTTGGAACAGGCAGAAGAAAGAGCAGACCGAGCTATGTATGAAGCCAAGCAATCGGGGAAAAACCGAATTGTGTCTGTGGTATAATATAGATAGTTTTTATGCCTAACCAGAAACAAACACTAAAAGAAAAAAAACATATTGTGATTTTGGGCGGCGGGTTTGCCGGCGTGCGCGCCGCTTTGGATTTGGGAGAGTATTTTAAGCGTGATGATGCGTATGAAATAATTCTTATAGATAAAAAAGACTATCATCTTTACCATGCCGCACTCTATGAAGCGGCCACCGCGCAGCACGGATTGGTGGAAGCCAGCCAGGTGAAGCGGGCGGTGGTGATCCCTTTTGGCTCCATTTTGAAACGGAGCAAAGTTAAGCATTTCAAAGCTTTTATCGATCACGTCGACCTGGACGATGGCAAGGTCGTGACAGATTCGAGGATTGTTTATTTTGATTATTTAGTGACTGCGATGGGCAGTGTCAGCGATTATTATGGGATTCAGGGAATGGACAAATATGCTTTCACCTTGAAAAGCCTGGATGACGCGATCATGATACGCAATAGGATTGAAGAGTTGGTAAGCAAGAAAGACAAAGGAGATATTGTTATCGGGGGCGGCGGGTTTGCCGGCGTGGAATTTGCCGGCGAGGTTTACAATTTACTTAAGCATGAGTGCGAATACCATAAGAAAGATTTAGCAAAATTTTCTGTAACAATTTTGGAAGGGTCGAGCAATTATTTGCCTGGCTTGTCAGAAAAAGTTTCGAAATTAGCAGCGGAGAGACTTGCTAAACAAAATGTGCAGGGAAAATTTTCTTCCATAATCACTGAAGTTGGCAGCAATTACGTTGTGCTCAACGAAAAAGACAGGATTGATTTCGATTTACTGATCTGGACCGGTGGGGTGCGATCCTGTGTCCTACCCTTTAGTGAAAAATTGGAACAGGACAAGAAAGGCCGGACAGTGGTTAACGAATTTTTGAACATCAGAAAATATCCAAATGTTTTTATTGTAGGCGATAATGTCTGTTTTATCGACAAATTGACGAAGAGTCCAGCGCCCCAGACTGCGCAAGAAGCTATCCGGCAAGGGCGGCTGGCCGCGAAAAATATTTACCGATTAGTTCGGGGTAAGGAACTGCTGCCCTACCATGCCGGCCCCAGCAGATATGTGATTCCGGTTTCCGGCAAATATGCCATCATGTACACAAAAAATTTAATTATCGCAGGTTTTTTTGGCTGGATGATCAGAAGGTTTGTAGATTTGAGATATTTTGTTTCAGTTTTGACATTTATCAAGGCTTTGAAATTGTGGCTTTCCGAAACAAGCGTATTTATGAAAAATGACTAGACCCAGAAGGTCCACCTCGTTTAAGACAGATCGCCGCAAGGCGACCGTAAAAAGAGACCGGACGCGGCGGTCTCTAACGGGGTTTACTCTGATAGAGTTGCTTGTAGTTATTGCAATCATCGGGGTTTTAGCAGCAGTGATTCTAGGCAACATCCGCCGATCCAAAGAACAAGCGTATTATGCCCGGGCCGCGGGCGAGGCCAAAAGCATTGCCGCTGCCATCCAGTTGTATATCAGTGATAATGGCGACTACCCGGCTGACGCCAACCGCAATCTTCCTCCTGGTCTGGAAGCATATCTGCCCGCAGGCGAGTGGCCCAAAGGTCCTTGGCCTGGCAGTGTGTATGATTGGGATAATTGGCAGGACCCAGATAATCAATGGCAGCGGATTTACCAAATCAGCATTCGATTTTGCGAAATTGGCGCGCCTGAAACCTGCCAGTTTCCCAACATTGAGTGGGCAGAGGACTTTGCGGTAAACAGCAGTGTTTATTATTGTTTGGAAGGGGCGTGCCGGCCGCATATCGGCGAGCCAATTGGTTATCCGGGGAAGTGCATTAATTGTGGCGGTTCTTAGAAGGGGAGATTAAAGCTTTTGGTACAAGGGTTTTTTTGTTTGGGTAAATTTGCTAAGATTCACAAGCTATGAATCGAGGATTTTGGGATAAGTTAACTAAACCAATAATGATTTTGGCGCCTATGGCCAATGTCACTGATTTTGCATTTCGTAAAATGATTGCGCAATACGGCAAGCCAGATGTAATGTGGACAGAGTTTGTGTCAGTTGATGGCTTGTGTTCGCCAGGCAAGGAGAGGCTGATGATTGATTTGAAATATTCAGAAATTGAACGGCCAATTGTCGCCCAATTTTTTGGGAGCAAACCAGAAAATTTTTATAAGTGTGCTCAACTTGCACAAGAACTTAAATTTGACGGCATAGATATCAATATGGGTTGCCCTGACAAGTCAGTGGAAAAGCAAGGCGCTGGGGCGGCACTGATGAAAAACCCAAAATTAGCTAAAGAGATAATTTTAGCTACTCAAGAAGGTGCGGGAGAGTTGCCAGTTTCTGTCAAAACACGTCTTGGATACAACAAGATTGATTTTGAAGACTGGCTACCGACATTGTTTGAGGCCAAACCTGCAGCCGTAATTTTTCATCTGCGAACGCGCAAAGAGATGTCTAAGGTGCCGGCGCATTGGGAAGTGATGCCGGAAATAATGAGCCTTATTGGGGCTTCCCCCCTTGAAACAAGGGGGGAAAGAGGGGGGTTAGAGGCAAAGCCCTCTGATCTAACTCCCCCTACCCAGCTCTCGGCAGCTGGTGAGGTAGGGGACTTCTCTTATTCTAAGAGGGGGTTTAGCGCTCCATTGATTCTTGGCAATGGGGATGTGATGAGTTTGCAGCAAGGAATAGAAAAATGCGCGCAGACAGGTGCAGACGGCGTAATGTTTGGCAGAGGGATTTTTGGCAATCCGTGGTTGTTTAACAGAGAGATTAGGGTTGAGGGATTAGAGATTAGAGACAAACTCAAGGTCATGATTGAGCATACCAAGCTGTTCGAAAAGACTTTTATATCCGCCAGAGGCGGACCCGCCTCTGGCGGGAAGAGCTTTGAAGTGATGAAGAAGCACTACAAAGCCTATGTCAACAATTTCGAGGGCGCGAAGGAATTGCGGGCGGAGTTGATGGAAGGAGCGTCCACAGCCCAAGACGTAGAAAGAATAGTCAAGAATTTTTTACTTGCGGATCAAAAGTAGAAGGTCTGAAACATTGGCTTGAGTTTGTCCGGTCATGAGCGTATAGCCCAACTTTTCGGCTAGTCCGTATCCATCAAAGCTGGCTACATAATCCTGAATATTGAGTCCAAGTTCTTGGGCTTTTTGTTTGACTTGATAATCTACTATCCCGCCTGCAGCCTCGGAGTTATCCAAGCCATCAGAAGCCAGAAACAGGAAGGTATCTTTTTTTGAAACTTTATTTATGGCCCGCATGGACATATTTAAGTTTCTTCCTCCAGTGCCGCCGGGCTTGTTAACCACGAGTCCCGGCTCCCCGCCAACCAGAATCACTGAATTGTCAGTGGCCGCCTCAAGCATTTTTTGGACGACGGTATCCATATCGTCGTACATTTCGTCGCTTAAAATGTGCGTGGTGTAGCCTAATTTTTCGCTTTCCTGTTTCATTGCGTCGAGTGCTAAATGATTGGAAACCAGCACGATGTTGTGGACCTTCTCGAAATATTTGTCGTCCTTTGGCGTTTCCGTGAGTTTATAATCGCTCAATTTGTATTTCTCAATGATCTTTTTTACATCCTTTATCGTGGAGTTGTCTTTATAGGTCGGCCCGGAAGCAATCAGATCGTAGTTATCGCCTGGGACATCGGAAAAAATTAATCCGATCACGGTGGCGGGATAAAGCAGACGGGCCAGGCCTCCGCCCTTAAGCTGTGAAATATGCTTGCGCAGAGTGTTGAGTTCCCGAATACTGCCGCCTGTGGCTAGAAATTCTTCATAGAGCTTTCGGCCCTGATCACATTCTTCCTTGGGCCAGCAAAGCAGAGCTGATCCCCCACCCGAAACAATCACGATTATCAAATCATCTGCGGTTGAGCCTTGACTCATTTCATACACATTTCTGGACAGCTTGACGTTTTCGTCGCTGGGCCTGGGGTGAGAGCCTTTATACATTTTTATGTTTTCGCAGGCGATCGGTTGGATGCCAATGGCGATTCCCGTATTGATTCTTTTGCCCAAGATTTGGTCCAAAGCAAAAGCCGCCTTGCAGGAAGCCTTGCCAAAGCCGATGACTTTGATGGTTTTGAAATTTTTAAGCTCAATTTTTTGATCTTTTACTACCAATGTATCGCCCTGCTCAATCCGAACGTTCTGCATAACTACGTCTTCGGAATCAATCGCGGACAAACCGGCATTGGCGATGGTGAGTGCATCTTTGCGGGCTGGGGTGGTAGCAAGCGGGATGAAATTTTGAAACCAATTTTTCATAAAACTGATTATATGGTAACATTAGTTTACTTAATTAACCAGAAATTTATGTTGCAATTTATTATCATCGTCATTGCCGCAATAATTTTAATCAGCATTCGCCAAGTCAACCAATACCAGCGGGGAGTGATGTTTACTTTAGGAAGGTTTACGGGAATCAAGGATCCTGGCTGGAGACTGGTGTTCCCCATATTCCAAAGCATGCGCAAAGTGGACATTCGCGTCAAAGCCGTGGACGTGCCGGATCAAAAAGCCATTACCAAAGACAATATTTCCGTGGGCGTGAATGCCGTGATTTATTACAAAGTTTCAGACGCGGGCAAAGCGATTTTGGAAGTGGAAGATTTTTTCTTTGCCGTGTCCCAGCTTGCCCAAACCACCATGCGCAACGTGGTCGGCGAAGTTGAACTGGACGAACTATTGGCGCAAAGAAATAAAATTTCTGAACGGATAAGAGAAATTATTGATGAAGCATCTGATCCTTGGGGGATTAAAGTGGATAATGTGGAACTCAAAGACGTGGTGTTGCCGGCGGACATGGAAAGAACAATTGCCAAACAGGCCGAAGCAGAGCGGGAAAAGCGGGCAGTGATTATCAAAGCCCAAGGAGAAGTAGAAGCAGCAGAAAATATGGCCAAGGCCGCCCAAATGCTTTCCAGCCAAGCCGGGGCTTTGCACCTGCGCACTTTGCAAACCTTGAATGATTTAAGTTCAGACCAATCAAACACGGTGGTGTTTGCCGTGCCCTTGGAAATCCTGCGGGCTTTTGAGCGAATGAATAAGAAATAAGCAGCAAGCATTGGAAGGCAAAAAAACCAGGGAATCACCCTGGTTTTTCTTTATGCTGCTTCGGATTCTTGATCGTGGTTTCCTATCAGCATTTCTAGCTGTTCTTTCCTGGCCCACAAACTGTTATATTTTTTCGTACCCCTTTTACCCTTGGCGTCTAGGTTGATGATCTGTTGGTTTATCTCTTCCAGTTCTCCTTGGAGCGCTTCGGGTGAAAATTCGTTTTCTCTCATATTTTTTAGAGATTACTAATTGTTTATAGTATAATCATTCTTTTGTAAAATCACAATCTTTATTACTGCATTTGATAACCCCGTCTTTGGCAAAGATTAATAGATCGCCAGACTTCGGGCATTTTTCGCCCGTGGGTTTAGTGGGCAAACTGAATTTACATTTTGGATAGCGAGAGCAGGAATAAAAGATGCCGCGCTTGCTTCTTCGCTCCACCAGCTCGCCTTCTCCGCAAACCGGGCAAGCAACGCCTGTGGTTTTTTCAATTTTTTTGATGTTCTTGCATTCCGGATAGCCGGTGCAGCCGAGGAAAGACCCGAACCGGCCAAACTTTACGGCCATGGGGCGGCCGCATTTGTCGCAAACCTCGCCTTTGTTCTCATCAATGATTTTTTGCTCCTCTGGCATGGGCCTGGTGAACTTGCATTCCGGATAGTTGGAGCAGGCAATGAATTTGCCAAACCGCCCGAATTTTATAACCAGCGGATGCCCGGAGTCTGGGCATTTTTCATCCAGGGTTTCCACGTGTTTTTCCACGGTTGTTTCTTTTTGCTTTAGGTTCTCATGAAAAGGGCTATAAAATTCTTTTATCACCGGCACCCATTGCTTGTTGCCTGCGGCAATTTCGTCCAAGCTCTCTTCCATGCCTGCGGTAAATTGGTAATCTACGATTTTGGGAAAATGCTCCACCAAAATATCATTGACGATGAATCCCATTTCCGAAGGATGAAATTTTTTGTCAATCTTATGCACGTAGTCGCGGTCCTGGATGGTGCTGATTGTCGGCGCATAAGTGGAAGGCCGGCCAATGCCATATTCTTCCATTGTCTTAATTAAGCTTGCATCAGTGAACCTTGGGGGCGGCTGGGTAAAATGCTGTTTGGGCAAAATCTTGACCACTTTGGGTTTATCGCCTTTATTAAGTTGGGGCAATAATCCCTCTTCCTCCTCTTCGCCATTTTCTTCGTCTTTGCCTTCCAGATAGACTTTCATAAAGCCGTCAAATTTTATAATCTGCCCAGTGGAGCGGAAAATGTAAGCTTTTTCTTTCCCGCCGGAGGCGGGTCCGCCTTTGGCGGATATTTCCGTGTCCACTGAAGTTGCGTCAAACAAAGCCTCAGGCATTTGCGTGGCGATTGTTCGTTTCCAGATAAGCTCATAAAGCCGATATTGATTGCGGTCCAAATACTGTTTTATGCTTTCCGGATCCCGAGTTAGATCTGTGGGCCGGATGGCTTCGTGGGCTTCCTGGGCGTTTTTGCTTTTCGATGCGAACTGGCGCGGCCGGTCCAAAAGATAATCCTTGCCATAACGCTGACTGATCGCAGACTTGGCTGATTGCAGGGCAAAGTCAGAAAGATTAACTGAATCAGTACGCATATAGGTAATTAAGCCCGTGGCTTCATCTTCCCCCAATTCCACGCCTTCGTAGAGTTGCTGGGCGTACATCATGGTTTGTTTGGCACTAAAGCCCAATTTACGGGCGGCTTCCTGCTGCATGGTGGAGGTGATAAAAGGCGCGGCCGGCGTTCTTTTGACTTCTTTTTTGTTGACCTCAACTACTTGGGCAGGATAGCTGGCAAGATCGGATAAAATCTTTTTGGCTTGGATCTCGTTTTTGATTGCCAGTTTGTCCAAATTTTTTCCATCAACTTTCGCAAGCTTGCCTAAGAAATTGCTGTCTTTATGGAAAGTGGCGATAATGCTCCAGTATTCTTCAGGCTTGAATTTTTGGATTTCTTTTTCGCGTTCTACAATTAAGCGCACTGCCACTGACTGCACGCGGCCAGCGGAAAGCCCGCGTTTGACTTTTTTCCACAAGAAAGGCGAGAGTTCATAGCCGACTAATCGATCAAGCACGCGCCTTGCTTGCTGGGCATCCACCAAGTGCAGATCTAACTCACGCGGATTTTTTAAAGCCTCCTCAATCGCCGACTTAGTAATTTCGTGAAAAGCAATGCGTTTTATTTTGGGATTTGGGATTTGGGATTTGGGATTTTCCAAGCCGAGTGCTTGGATAAGGTGCCACGCGATGGCTTCGCCTTCGCGGTCTTCGTCTGTGGCGAGGATTATTTCTGGCGCGTCTTTAGCTAATTTTTTAAGCTCTGCGATTTTCTTTTTGGCTTTGGGCGGGACCAGGTAAGTCGGTTCAAAATCATGCTCAATATCAATCCCCATTTTGCTGGTGGGCAAATCGCGGATATGGCCAAACGAGGCCTCCACCTTGTATTGACCATCCAGAAAACGCGAAATGGTTTTCGCCTTGGTGGGAGATTCAACGATGACTAAAGATTTAGGCATAAATCCGAATATCTAATATCGAAATCCGAAACAATATCTAAATTCAAAGCACAAATATCTAAACGTTTTGAATTTTGTATTTTGAAATTCGAATTTGTTTCGTGCTTCGAATTTCGTGCTTCGGATTTAACTTAATCATTCTTATCTAAAAGAATAACACTTGTCAAACCTAGTTTCCCTAAAATCGCCAAAGTTTCTGTTTCAGTTGCCCACCTTGGACAGCAATAATTATCAATGATTACAGGTTTTAATTCGATTTTTTTAATTTCCGGTCCAGTCATTGTCCCGCCTATCTCTGATGGGCGAGGCTCGCCCACATTCGTGGGCGGCATCGTCATAGTTATCGTTACGGTTAAGCCTTCCCTTGTATCAATGCTCCACATTTGGTCAAATACGAAATTGCCTAAAGAATAAAAGATCCATTTGCCTTGGTACTGTTCAATGGTCTGGATCCAATGGGGGTGGTGGCCAATGACAAGGTCAGCGCCGGCATCTATGGCACCATGGGCAAAGTCAATTTGTTTTTGGTTCGGTTCCCTGGTATATTCAGCGCCGGCATGCATGCTGACAATTACGATATCAGCATAGTGCCCTTTTATATCTAAAATATCTTGCCTTAGTCGATCTAAATTATTGAAGTCCGAAATTTGCGTGTGTGTGCTTCTGCCTGCCTCGCCGGCAGGCGGGCCGCCGTCGTTGTGAGCGGCGTAACTGTAGGAAAGAAAGCCAAACACAATCCCATTTTTCTCTATAATTGCTGCGGCGTGTTCAGTCGCAGGTTTTTTGGTGCCAGATGCTTGGATATTGTATTGATTCAAAAGATCAATAGTGTATTCTAGGCTTTCAATGCCATAATCCAAGGAATGATTGTTAGCAGTTGAGAGCACGTCAAAGCCAGCAAACGATAATCCACGTGCTACGTCTGGATGTGCGCCAAATACCAAGCCTTGCCTGGCTCGGATAGCATTTTGTGCAAACTGGGACTCTAAATTAGCAAACGCGATATCAGCTTGCTGGACCTGCGAGGCAACATTTAGGAACGGCAGATTAGGGTTATTGGCTTTCAAGATTTCTTGGTCCACGTTGCGCGAGAGCATAATGTCGCCGGCGAAAAACAGGGTGGTAGGTTTTGACGGTGCGATCTGGTTAAATGTCTGCTGGATTTCGGGACTAGTTTGTTGTGGCCTTGATACAATGACGATAACGATGACAATGACCGCTGCAATCAAAATTCCAGAAAATGTTTTTAATATTTTTGTTCGGTCAATAGTCATTGTCATTTAGTCATCGTATCTTAACATATTTGGCGCCGCCTAAATTTTTTACGCGGCCCTTTAATTCCAACAAGCTTAAGGTAGCATTGATTTCGCTAACGGGCAATTTTACTTGTTTGACCAGATCGTCAATGTGGATTGGCTCGCGCGTTAAATTCAAGAGCAGTTGGCTTTCCTGATCCGTGGTTGCCAGCGGCTCGGTTTCAGTAAGAACCTGAACATCCAAATTCAGCTCTTCAAAAATGTCCTGCGCCGTACTGACTAGTTTTGCCCCTTGTTTAATGAGTTTGTTAGTGCCGCGGCTGGTCGGTGAAAAGATCGAGCCGGGAATGGCGAACACTTCTCGGCCTTGTTCCAGAGCATAGTTGGCTGTGATAAGTGCGCCGCTTTCTTCATCCGCTTCGATTACCAAGACGCCAATGCTTAAACCAGAAATCAGCCGGTTGCGGATCGGGAAGTTTTGTTTTTGGACATTTGAATTCAGCGCGTATTCAGAAACCAGACAGCCTTTTTCGGCAACTTCCTGGGCAAGATTGAAATTTGATCTAGGCGAGATGCTGTTATCCTGTAAATCAGAAGCCAGGATGGCCACTGGTTTGGCACCTGCATTGAGGCAGGCGTGTAAAGAGAAAGCATCCACGCCAAAAGCCAGACCGGAAATAATGTTGAGGCGGCTTTGTGCCAGGGCTGTCACAATCTCTTCGATTGCCTGTCTGCCGTATTGACTGATTTTTCTGCTTCCCACCACTGCAATCCCGGTTTTAGACAAAACTTTTTTATCACCTCTTACATATAACAACGGTGGCGGAGTTGTGATTTCTTTCAGCAGGGCAGGATATTCAGATTCTAAAATGGTAACCATTTCTATCTTTTGTATCAATAGATCTTCCCAAGCTTTTCCCGGATTGATTCCGGGTTGTTTGGACTTGACCGCGTCAATGGTTTTTTGATCGAGCTGGGCCTGGTTCAATTCAAAAGCTGAAGCTTCCCACGCAGTTTTATAATCTCCGAAATAATTTAATAAGCGCGTGAGTTTAACAGCACCCAGTTCAGGGATGAGGTTCAGGGCGTTGCCGTAGATTTTGTTCTTTGTTTCTGGCATTTAATTTGTGAGGGAGGTTGATAAGGAGCTGTTGACAAAAGGCCCCAAGTTTGCTAGAATGCAATGTTTCCTTTATATTATTAGTTAGATCTTTAAAGTTTACAAGTGAGTTAGTATTTTCCACCCTACTCTGCGAGCGGCGAAAGTGAGCAGCATCCCTCCTATTGTTCGCGAGTAACCTTAAGCTAAGGTCGAGATGGTTTTCCATTTTTACCTTACGCTCGTAGGTAGGGTTGAGAATGGTAAGCTCGGCACAGGCCGCAAAATTACCAGCTGTCAGGTTTCGCTCGAGTAGCCGGAAAATTATCGGCTGTCATCCCGCCTCGTGGGAACTTCGGCGGGATGCAGCCTACTTTCTCAGCCGGACGAACCGGCTTCCGAAGGTTAATTTTCCGGCTACTCTCGCTGCAAGTGTAAGTATGGATACTACTTGCTCACGCCGGAGTTCTGGCGTAGGTTAATTTTGCGTCTATGCCTCGCTTGGAAAAAAAAAGGGGGGGGGAGGAGGAAGGTAAGCGTGCTGGATTCTGGATAGTAACGAAAAGTTAGTGAACAGAGTTTAGTGCGTAATTGTCAAGTTACGGATCCAGAAGGAGGAGCTATGGAAGACACTGAATCGGGGGACTTCCCATCCGTGTTGGGTATGATCGTCCTCCTTGTCCTCGTCGTCCTCGCCGAATGCGTCATTTGGTTTTTTGAGGTCCGGGATTTTATCCTGGGCTGGCGTCGGTAACCCAATCACAATCACCGGTGAGGAGAACACGATGCCTTATAACGCATGGCAAGACCAGGTCGCCGGTGTTGCGGTCGGTTTCGCTGTTGTGGCGGCTGCCGCTGGCCTGGCATTCGGACCGTCCGAAACAAGCGGGGCTCTGCTCAGCTTGCTCGGCAAGGCTCTTGCTGTAGGCGCTGTGTTGCTCATCTGCCTGGCAATCTGCGCCCGTTTGGCCTGGCGACTGAAGAGAAGAAGAACTGGGAGCCTCCCGTTCGGTGAGGAAATGTACGACTCTCACGGAGGACTGCCTGGCTCAGAAAGGGAGGTGGCCCGGATGTCTCACGAGGGGCGCTAACGTTGGCGTCGTTGTCGCAGCTGCGGAGGTCCCGCGGCTAAACTACAACGTCTGCTGTCGTTCGGAGGGAACGAGATGCATCGTCGCGTCAGCTCGTTCGTACCGTCGCCTCCACCGGATCTGTCGGCGGAGGCTCCACTGGTCAAGGCCCTCCTCGGAGTACAGCTCTCGTCTGACGAGGCTGCTTCACTCCCGTTGAGCGCCGATCTCGGCAGCGTTCAGGACTGGAGACAGGTCATAGCGAGAAGCAACAGGCTCGCCGGCCTGGAGGAGTCCTGACCATGTCCCGCAGTCGTTGGACTGTAGGGGCTAGGTTCGTCCGGTCCCAGCGGGTCAGTCCGCCAGGACCGGCTTCACGGGGAGTCACGAGTCCTCTGCCGTCTCTCCCGAGGCAGCAGCCGAAGGCGGTCGAACCGCCACCGAGTGCAACCAAGGAAGAGCAGCGAGAGTGGGCTCGCAAGATTTTTGACGGCATGTTCCTACCATCCCGCCAGTAAGACCGATACCCTGATCCCAGCCAGGGTGCCAAAGCAACAAGGCTCGTCGTTTCCTTAAACGACGAGCCTCTTTTTTTGTAGTGGTTATCTTCAATAAGTTCTCATCCTGTTTACCATCGCGAGCGAGGATAAGCACAGTTCATTGGGAGCGTGTTGGTCTGTTAAGAAGATTGCTTTGTCTGCTAAACTTAACGCTATCCCTCCTCGCAATGGTAACCGCACTAGAACCATCGCGAGCGAGGGAACGTCAGATGTTCCGGAGCGAAGCGATCTAATCTAAGTCGTTATATAGATCTCTCCAATCTTTGTTATTAGTTTCGATAAGTTTAATTTTCTTTTTTCTAGAACCTGCCTTGATTTGTTTTTCTCTTGCCAAAACAGCATCATAGTCGTCTCCGATCTCAAAATACACCAGCTTAGTGATATTGTATTTTTTAGTAAATCCATGAACGAGTTTGTTTTTGTGTTCCCAGACCCGAGCTTTTAAAGGTTTGCTAGTAAACCCAGTATAAAGTGTAGTATTTGTCGGGTTCGTCATGATATAAACAAAATACTGCTCGTCTTGCATATATATAAAGATTGCTTCACCCCGCCAAGGCGGGGTTCGCAATGGTATAAAAATAAAGAGTTAAGTTGAATTACTATATCATCCATTGAACCTTGATTGTGCTGCTTCCAGCCCTTCTGTTTGGAGCACTTCCAAAGCCTCCAACGCCTTGCTTAACATTTCTTTCACTATCGGGTTTTCGTCGTCAGTGAAATTTTTTAGTACATATTCATCTCCAGGAATTGACATATAACCGTCTGAGGTAGGTCGTCTTCTGGTTTTAGGGTTGCTAACCCCCAGTCTCACCCGAATAAAATCCTGTGTGCCTAATTCGTCTATAATGTTCTGCACGCCGTTATGCCCGGCCGCGGAAATGCCTTTTTGAACACGAATAGATCCTAATAGTAAATCAAGATCATCGTGCACGATAATCATTTCTGCGGCTGGATAATATTTCAGGATTTGTTTTACCGCCTTGCCAGAGTTGTTCATAAACGTCTGGGGTTTTACCAAAATAATGTCATTGAGCTTTAAAAACAAACTATCGTATTTTCCTTCCCAGCCGCCTTCGCCGAGGCTCCGGCGCCCGGCCAACAAATCTAAAACCTTAAATCCGAGATTGTGTCGAGTAAGTTCGTATTTTTTGCCTGGATTGCCGAGACCGATTATAATTGTCATATTCGTTTGTGATACCTAATTATTATAGGGCTGCCTTCAAAGCCGAAGCGCAAACGGAACTGTTTTTCCAGTAAATTTTTCCAAGCCGGAGCAAACGCATTAGGGAAATTTACCGCAAGCTCGAAGATTGGCGGGTTGGTCCTTATTTGGGTGAGGCCATAAATTTTTGGGGCGCGCTGGTCATCCATTTTGCCGGGGAAATTTTCGTTGAGAAGTTTACCTAAGAAACCGTCCAGTTCTTCTTGTGGGATTTGGACCAAAGCTTTTTCCACCACCTCTTGGACTAATTGTAGCATTTTTTTCAACCCTTCTTGAGTTTTAGCGGAGACGTAGACTACTGGCGCAAACCAAAGCTTGGGAAGATAGTGGGGCAGTTTGTCTAGAAATTTTTCCCTTTCAGTTGCCGCCAGCATATCAATTTTGTTCAAAAGCACCAGAACTTTTTTATTTGATTCCAAAATTTTAGTGGCGATAGCCTGGTCCTGAATGGTAATTTCCGCGGCGGCGTCGAGGACGAACAGCACCACATCAACCCGGGCCAAGGTATTGATCGACTGCATGGCTGCGGCAGCTGAAACATCATCATCACTCTTCCATTTTTTCTTTATCCCAGCAGTATCAAGCAGGAGAAACTTTTGGTCATCAAATTGAAAAGGAATTTCCACCGTGGATCTGGTTGTCCCGGGTTTATTGTCAACCAAAAGCCGTTCTTGTTTGATCAGGGCGTTGACTAAAGATGACTTGCCGACGTTCGGCTTGCCGATAAACGCAATTTTTAACCGAAGGTCACCTTCGTCAACGAAGGTGACCTTCGGAAATTTAGTAACCACTGCGTCCAACAAATCGCCCATGCCCGAGCCGTTGGCAGAAGAAATGAGAAAGGGCCTGCCCAAGCCTAACTTTTGGAAGTTGCGGGCGATGACTTCCGATTTCTGATTGCGAACATCGATCTTGTTGACTGCTAAGACTTTTGGTTTTTTGGCCCGGTTAAGCTGGGCGGCCACTGCCAAATCTTTGGCTGAAACCTGTGACTTGCCGTCAACCATCAAAAGAATTAGATCCGCCTCTTCGATGGCAATCGCTGTTTGTTTCTGGACATTTTTTTCCAGTTCAGAGTCTGGTTTGTTGTTGATTCCTGCTGTATCAATCAAATAAAAATCAAACCCATTCCAGGAAGTCAGGCCGTAATGCCGGTCCCTGGTAGTGCCCTCTTCGGGGAAAGTCAGGGCTTTGTAGGTTCTGAGGACCTTGTTAAAAAAAGTTGATTTGCCGCTGTTGGGAAGACCCACAATCGCGACTAAAGGGGTGTTCATAAGTTTAGAATATAGAATGTAGAATATAGAATGTAGAGTTATGCCATATTCCACATTCGACATTCCACATGCTGATTACAACGCGTCTTGGCCGATGATAATGACAAAATCCGCATTGGAGTTATTGAACGGCAGGTCTGCGACAGTCAGATCAAAATTTTCTTCCAAGTATTTGCGGGTCTCGGGTTTCAGGTTGCCGGAGTTGTCGTAGAGGATTGTCCGGCTGAATTTGTTCGATTGCAGGAAGGGCCGGAAATTGACTTCCATTCCAAGATTGTTCAAAGCGCGGAAAGGACCCAAAACATAAGCTTGCTGCGTGCTGTTCTGCACCTCCACCTCTGCCGCCTCTTTGCTTAGTTTGGCAAGCTTGCTGGCATTGGCGATGTAGTTGTGAACATCGGTTAGGGTTTTGCCTTCACAAGGCTGGACCACGTAAGCCCGATTCTCGTAGTCCCCAATAATGCCGTTGCAGATCAGCACATTATCCGGCTCCAGCGAGAGAGAAAAAGCATGTTCGTTATCAATATCTTTTCCGAGTTCTATCAGCCGTTGCAATTGGTATGGTTCGAGATTGGTCCGGAAGTTATCAGTAAATACTGACAGCAGGTTGTTAATGGTACGAAGATCGGTAATCCCAAGTTTAACTACTTTGTCTTTGAAAGCTTGAATGACTTTTTTTTGTCGCTCGCTTCGGGCGAAATCCGAGCCTTCGTTATTCGTGCCTTTTCGGGATCTGGCAAAAATCAAAGCCCTTTCTCCGTCCATATGCTCGGAGCCCGCGGTGAAGGTCACGGGCGCCAAAAATCCATACCGCTCATCCGGATAGCTGGAATCAGTAAAGGTTCTGTCAATCACAACGTCAACCCCGCCTACCTGGTTAATGGCTTTGACAAAGCCTTGAAAATCTATGGCGGCATAGTAAGGAATCTCAAGGCCTGTGAGTTTACTTGCCGCGTCAACCGCGGCTTCCCCGGCGCTGTTCGGATCGTTATCGTCGCGGAAGAAGGCGTAAGCAGAATTAATTTTTCTAAAACCAAGACCTGGAAGTTGAACCACAAAGTCCCGCGGGATGGATACTAAAACCACTTCGTCTGTTTCCATGTCTAGGCTGGCTACGATAATCGTATCAGTGAGGTACGGCCCGTCATGGCCTGGTCCGCCGTAGCCGAGAAGCAGAACATTGACTTGTCCGTCATCTTCACCAATCAGTTTTTTATCGCCTCCCACAAACAGCTGCCCCACCCTTTGGAAGACGTTTTTATCACCTGTGAAAATTCGATTGGTTTTCGAAAGCAGGTTGGATGCTCCCCAGACAAGCAACCCGCTCAGGATCAAAATAACCACTAAAAGAAAACAGCCGTATCGCCGTTTTGGTCTTTGCTTTCTCAAGCGCACGTCGTTATATGAACTATTCTGGTTTGGGTTGATGGCGTCTATCGACTTCATGTTTTTCAAGATTAGCCACATAATTATAATGGAAAACTTGCTAGCTGGCCATAGTTTTGTAAGGCTTGACCCGGTAGGGGAACTCAGATATGATTAAATTTACTAATGGACGATTAACTTCCGCTTTCGCTTGGGCGATTAGCTCAGCGGTTAGAGCGCTGCATTTTCACTCCGTTAGATTTTCTCGGACGGTTAGCTCACCCCGACGCTTTACCGGTCGGGATCCCGATATCGCAATGCGATTGTCGGGATTGGTTTTCTGGGCGGTTAGCTCAGCGGTAGAGCATTGCATTTTTACCCCGTTAGATTTTCTTGGACGGTTAGCTCAGTTGGTTAGAGCGCGCCGTTCACATCGGCGAGGTCACTGGTTCGAGTCCAGTACCGTCCACCAGGAAAATCTAAAAATCTAACGGGGCAGGCATTGCAGGGGCCACAGGTTCGAATCCTGTACCGCCCACCAGTAAAAAGCACTCAAAATCTAACGGGGCAGGCATTGCAGAAGTCGGCGGTTCGAATCCACCATTGCCCACCATTAAGAAACTAATATATTACCATGCAAGAACTAGGACAGTTCAGCGCACCTCAACCGGAAAAAAGCGGCTTTTCTCACATCATGTTATTTATCTGGGATTTTTTGAAAGTGATCTTGATTGCCTTGGCTGTCATTATCCCGATCAGATATTTTTTGTTCCAGCCGTTTATTGTTTCTGGTTCTTCTATGGAGCCAAATTTTTCCAATGGCCAGTACTTGATTATTGACGAAATATCCTATCGTTTTCGACAGCCGCAAAGAGGAGAAGTTCTAGTGATTAGGTTTCCAGAAGACCGCAAGCAGTTTTTCATCAAGCGCGTGCTAGGCTTGCCCGGTGAGCAGGTAAAAATTGAAAACGGCAGAGTTATAATTTTCAACACCGAACATCCCAACGGTGCGGTGGTGGAGGAAGTTTATCTGTCCAATCAAGGACTGACCTTTCCGCACAACACGTCTTTGGTTGGGGGAAAAAATGTTTTGACGCTTAAGGAAGACCAGTATTTTATGTTGGGGGACAACCGTTTGGCTTCATCAGACTCCAGGGATTGGGGCATTTTGAAGGAGCAAGACATTGTCGGCAGAGTCTTCCTCCGCGCTCTTCCCATAACCACTTTTGATTTGTTTGACAGTCCGGAATACACTTTTAATTAAACTTTATGGGCCGTCCCAAAAAAATTACCCCCGCAGTTGAAAAAGCCCCGAGCAGGTTGGAGGGAAGCATTGATCTGCTGTCCGAACATCATTCCTGCTGGAATTTTTTTGTCGATCGATTGAATAATTTGTCTCAAACATTTAGCTACTCCAAATTAGACACGCCAATGTTGGAGGATGCGAAGTTGTTCAAATTTTGGACGGAGGCCGGTCCGGAACAGCTGTTGTTTTTTACGGACCATAAAGGGGTGCGCATGGCTGTCAAACCTACAAATTTATTTGGTGTGGCCCGCGCCTATCTCGAACATAAATTTTTTGAGAGAGAAAAAGTCACTAAATGGTTTTATCTTTCGCCAGTGGCTCATATTACTTCAGAGCAAAAAGTCAAGCAGCTTCATGAGTACGGCTTCCAGGTTTTTGGAGACACAGCCGGGATTGCGGACGCCCAGATTATCAACTTATTGATCAGATTGTTTAAAGAGGTGGGGCTGACCGGGGTGGGATTGCATATCAACAATATTGGCTGTCTGGAATGCCGGCCAATATTCAAAGAAGTTTTGAAGAATTTTTTCAAGGATAAAAAATATGATCTTTGTGAAAGTTGTGTCGAATATTCGGACTCCAATCCGCTCAAGATTCTGGCTTGCAAAAATCTCTCATGTAACACGGTGATTGCCGAAGCGCCGGTGGGGGTTGATTATTTATGTGAAAATTGCCGCCGACACTTTATCGATGTTTTAGAGGGATTGGAAGAATTAAACATCCCGTTTAATCTGAATCAAAAAGTGATCGGCTACCCTTGGTCCAGAAAAACCGTGTTTGAGCTCAGATCGCAGGATAGCAATCAAGAAATAAAATTAGGCGAGGGCGGACATGCCGACGATTTGATCCAAAGCCTGGGCGGCCCGGCAACTGTCGCGCTTGGTTTTGCCGGCACCATCCAAAGCGTTCTGGAGGCGCTGGAGCTTGCCAACATCAAATATTCCTCTCGCAGTAAAGTTGACGTGTTTTTAGTGCCACTGGGCGAACTGGCCGCCAAAAAGACCCTGCGCTTGTTTACTGATCTTTGGAACCATAATATCATGGCTTCAGAGTTTATCGGTCCAGCTTCAATTAAAACCCAGCTGAAATTGGCCGAATCAAACAAAGTGAGCATCGCACTGATCGTCGGCCAAAAAGAAGCCCGGGATGGCACAGTGATTTTGCGCGACGTGCGCTCCGGCATGCAGGAATTGTTTACAGTTGAGCGGATTATAGAAGAAGTGAAGAAAAGATTGGGAAAGTAGGGCGCTTGTCCTATAGTTTGGGTAGAAGGCCCAAGCTTTTATTTTGACTTATTGACTATTTTGTGCTATATATAAGGAAGCTATATAAAGATTTTTTTAAGGAAGGGGTGAACTTCGTTGGTTGAAGTAAAAAAGAAAGAAGGAGAATCGTTTGAAAGTCTCCTGAGACGTTTTAACCGCAAGATTCAGCAAAGCGGTGTTTTGATTCGCGCTCGAAAAATCAGATTCTATACGCCGAACAAATCACGCAATTTGCTTCGGGTTGATGCGGCCAGAAGAGCTGAGAACCGGGAAAAAAGGGAAGAGTTGAAAAAACTTGGCAAACTGCCGCTTTTCAGCCGCCGCAATAAACGAAAGTAAGAAAAAAATGATTGAAGAAAAAATCGAAGCGGATTTAAAGAAGGCTATGAAAGAAAAAAACGCGCTGGTGCTTTCCGCGCTTCGAAATCTGAAAGCCGAGATGAAGAATGTTGCGATTGCCAAGGGTCAAAAGCTTGCGGATGAAGAAGTGATACAGGTCGTGAACAAAAAAGTGAGGCAGCACAAGGATTCGATTGAAAGCTTTAAGGCAGGAGGCAGGGCAGATCTGGAAAAACTAGAACAGGAGCAGATGACGGTGTTGCAGCAATATTTACCTAAACCACTTTCCGAGGACGAGGTGCAGGACTTGGTCAAAAAAGTTATTAGTGAGCTTGTTGCCCAGCCCCAAGATTTTGGCAAAGTTATGAAAGAAGTTTTAAGCCGGGCTGGTGGGCGGACTGACGGGAGCATCGTTTCTAAAATCGTCA
Organism: Candidatus Doudnabacteria bacterium; assembly: GCA_016186915.1. Lineage (GTDB taxonomy): Bacteria > Patescibacteriota > Doudnabacteria > UBA920 > O2-02-FULL-48-8 > JACPKU01. The sequence goes on from JACPKU010000004.1 coordinate 126,952, forward strand.
AAGAAGAATTAAAGTAAAGGCAACGAATTAAAAACGAATTTAAAGCGATCCGAATATGACGAATATGTATTTGTAGATTAGTATCGCGATAAACAAAAGCGAATGGCAAAGGAACAAATTTTTATTGGTCTTGATATTGGCTCGTCCACCATCCGAGTGATAGTCGGCAAGCAAGAATCCGAACTGGGCAATCCCAGTATCATTGGGGTCGGGGAAGCGCATTCAGCCGGGATCCGTCGTGGGGTGATTGTGGATATAGACGAAGCGGTGTCCAGCATTTCCGAAGCTTTGGAAAAAGCCGAGCGCATGACAGGCCTTAGTTTGGATCACGCGGTGGTGTCAGTTGGGGGCGCGCAAATTACTTCTCATGAGAGCCACGGGGTGATTGCGGTATCGAGAGCAGACGGCGAGATTACAGAAAATGACGTGGTTCGGGTAGTGGACGCCTCTCAAGCGATTTCAATTCCAGCCAACAGAGAGATCCTGCATGTGATTCCGAAGACTTTTACAGTGGACGGGCAAACCGGGATAAAAGATCCGGTGGGCATGTCCGGCATCAGGCTGGAGGTGGACACAGAGATTATTCAGGCTGCCGTGCCATTTATTAAAAATTTGACCAAGTGTATAATGCAGGCCGGGCTTGAGATTGATGATTTGGTGCTGGCTCCCTTGGCCGCTGCCCAGGCCGTGCTCACCAAAAAACAGAAGGAATTGGGAGTGGTGGTGATTGAGCTTGGTGGCGGCACCACGGGTATGGTAGTATTTGAAGAGGCCAACTTAGTGGCGGCTAATATTCTGCCTGTGGGCGCCATGCATATTACCAATGATCTGGCCATTGGGCTGAGAACCTCCGTGGAGACCGCGGAAAAAATCAAACTTCAGTATTCTTCCGCGGAATCAAAGAAGCTGAAAAAAGATTCAGAGCTTGATCTGTCCAAGATAGACAAACAGGAAGAAGGCCGAGTTTCACTTAAGCACATCGTGGAAATCACAGAAGCTCGTCTGGAAGAAATTTTTGATTTAGTAAACAAAGAACTGCGAGCGATCAACAAAGACGGGCAATTGCCTTCGGGCGCTGTTTTAACCGGCGGCGGAGCAAACTTGCCAGGCGTGGTGGATCTGGCCAAAAAGCAGCTGCGTCTCCCGGTAAGCCTCGGCCTTCCCAGCTCGGTGGCCACTGTGATTGACCGGGTTAATGATCCGGCATTTGCCACCGGCGTGGGATTAGTGATGTGGGGCAATGAATTTTTGCTGGGCTCTTCTCATGCCATCAATAAATTTGCCAGAAGCGTTTTAGAAAATGACTCGGTGGCCAAATTAAGGAAATGGTTTAAATCGTTTTTGCCATAAATTAATTTTCTCTTTTATTATGACGAAATTTAAATCTTCGGAGGTGAAGCCAAAAATAGAGACCTTTGCCCGCATCAAAGTTATCGGCGTGGGAGGTTCAGGACACAACGCTATCCACCGGATGATGGAAACCGGAATCAGAGGGGTGGAATTTGTGGCGATCAACACTGATGCGCAGGCGCTGCATCACTCGCAGGCTGATCAAAAAATTCATATTGGCAGAAATTTGACTCGGGGGTTGGGAGCGGGCATGAACCCGGAGATCGGCCGGGCGGCGGCGGAAGAAGGCAAGGCTGAGATTTTGGATGTGATCAAAAATGCTGACATGATTTTTATCACTTGCGGTCTCGGCGGCGGTACGGGCACGGGTGCGGCGCCGGTGGTGGCGGAGTTGGCCAAGAAAAACGGCATTCTGACTGTGGCGGTGGTGACCAGACCTTTTACTTTTGAAGGTGTAAAGCGCCGAGAGATTGCGGACAAAGGCGTGGCTGAGCTCAAACAGCAGGTGGATACGATTATTATTATTCCCAATGATCGAATTTTGCAGTTGGTAGACAAGAAGACTTCTCTTCTGGACGCATTTAAAACCGTGGATGATGTGCTGCGCCAAGGCGTGGCCGGGATTTCGGACTTAATCACCATCCCAGGCATGATCAATGTGGACTTTGCGGATGTAAAAGCCATAATGCAAAACGCCGGCTCGGCCTTGATGGGAATCGGCCGAGGCACGGGCGAGAACCGAGCGCAGGATGCCGCACGCATGGCTGTGGATTCACCGCTTTTGGGCCTGTCCATCGAGGGCGCAAAAGGGGTGCTGTTCAATGTTACGGGTGGGAAAGATCTGGGAATGTTTGAAGTGGATGAGGCGGCCAAATTCATCACCAAATCAGCTGACCCAGATGCAAAGGTCATCTTTGGGGCAGTGATTGACCAAGAAATGGACGAGGAAGTGAAGATCACGGTGATTGCCACTGGGTTTTCCTCTGACGGTGGATCTTTCTCCGGCACAGACGGGGCATTGAGCAGAGAAGAGCCGACATATGAGCCAGCACCTGCCACTGCTTTCCGACCCAAGTCGATTGACGACGACGACGATCACAAACCAGACGACGATGATCAGGACGAATTGGAAATCCCGGCGTTTATAAGAAAGAAGATAAAGTAAGCCTTCGACAAGCTCAGGCATCAAGGTTGCTCCCTGAGTGAAGCGAAGCGGAATCGAAGGGTATGCTCAGCAAACCTCTGGTATTTACCGCCCTATTATTCCAAATCATCGGTTTGGTTTGGGATTTAGTGGTGCACTTTCAGGCCGGAAGATTAAGCGAATTTTTTGAAGCGCCTCATTGGCCGATATTTTTGGGATTTGTTTTGCTTCTTGTAGCTGTCTTACAATCTGGAAACACTAGCCAGAGGAACATCGAAAAAGAAACAGACCAAGAGCCAACACCTCCCAACCCAGAAGAACATAATCAGATATAGAAAATGCCACTGCCCTGTCATACGGACAGGGCTTTTTTTATTTGTATAAAAACCAATATTTCCAAATTTAATGGTATTTGCTATGCTGGAGTGATTCGTACACTTCGTTTTCGAACCGGAGGAGATGATGTCCAATTTAATGCTTCCGGGTAACCCCCGGTATCAGCCCAGGCAGCTGCTCGAGATCTTTGGCTACGACAACCTCGTACGCACCTTGTACGAGGTCGAGTTGGCTGGGCTCGATGTGCTCGCGGAAATCGCGTTGATCCCGAGTGGCGACTACTCGCTTCTGACCCCTGACATTCGTGGCCGGATTCTTGCAATTCAGACCACGGCCGTCGACGAGCTGGAACGGAAGGTCACCAAGCATGATGTGCGCGCTGCGGTGCGTCTCATGCAGGATCTTCTACCCCTTCCGTTGCGACGTTGGGTTCACATCCCCTACACCAGCTACGACCCGTTGGATACTGGCCGTTCGCTTCAGTTTATCCGCGCTCAGCGGCAGGTCATGGCTCCTTCACTCGTCAAAGCGGCCAAGCAGATGGCCGAGTTTACACGAGAGTTCGCTGGCCAAGTCCAGATCGGCCGGACCCACGGTCAGCACGCCCTACCTATCACGGTCGGGTTCTGGTTCGCCACGATTCTCAACCGGGTGCTCGACAATCTTCAGGAGATGGATACCCGAGCAGGTCAGCTCGTGGGCAAGATCTCGGGTGCTGTGGGTGCGTACAACGCGCAGGTTCATCTGGGCATTGCAGAGCGGTGCGGTTCGTTGAGCTTCGAGGCGCGAGTGCTTCAGAAGCTCGGTCTGAAGCCAGCGGCAATCAGTACTCAGATCCTACCGCCGGAACCGCTGGCGCACTACCTCTTTGCGGTCTTGTTGCAGACCGCGGCGTTCGCCCAGCTCGGTCGCGACTGCCGTCATCTCATGCGCACTGAAATCGGGGAAGTTGCGGAAGGTTTTTCTAAAGACCAAGTCGGTTCCTCGACCATGGGCCACAAGCGTAACCCAATCAACTTCGAACAGTTGGAAGGCATGCTCAAGAAGAACATCGGTGAATTCGTGAAGGTCTTGCTGACGTTCATCAGTGAGCACCAGCGGGACCTGACGGACAGCGCGGTTTTTCGGGACTTCCCGATCCTCGTGGTCAATCTCGCCAACCAACTCAACACGCTGCTGCGGGCCGATCCGGAAAGCGGGCAAACATTCCTGCAGCGCGTGACCGTCGATCGGCAAGCATGCTGGCGGAATTTTCAGATGTCGGCCAATGTCATTTTGGCCGAGCCGCTCTACATCGCGCTGCAGATGTCAGGATACGAGGGCGATGCCCATGAGCTCGTCAATCGCTACCTTGTGCCAGCGGCCAAGGCGAGCGAGCGGCTGCTCATTGAAGTTGCGCAGGAGAGGTCTGAGACCGACGAGCAGTTGCGAGTTGCTCTGGAGATGATCTCTGGGGAAGTCGTACAACTGCTTCATCACCCTGAGCAGTACATCGGCAGGGCCCAAGACCAAGCGTTGAAAGTCGCGCTTAGGGCGGAGACGTTGCTGAGAGAGGCGTGAGTTGCGAAACTTACGCCTTATTTTTTATTGTCTAAAAACCTGGAAATATAGTATGATTGAGGGTCATGGTGGAAACACGGAAACTGCGGCATAGATAGAGAAGGAGGAATAAACGATGCCATATCTACCATCGGCAGTGGCGACGTCGCCACTGCTTCAGCACCTCGAGCGCCACCTCGGCCCGCCGAAGCAGGGCAAGGTCCGGGCCATGTTCGACCTAGGTGATTTCTTGCTCATGGTCATGACTAACCGGATCAGCGTGTTCGACCGGGTGTTGCCCGTGAACATCCTGGGCAAGGGACGGGTGCTCACCAGCATCACCGTGCACTTTCTGACGAAGGTGCTCAATGACCTGAACAACCACTTGGCTGGTTTCGGAGAGCAGGTCGATATGTACCTGCCAGAGGAGCTTCACGGGGATCCCGGCGTGCAGGAACGCACCATGGTGGTGATCAAGCGGCAGGTGGTGCCCATCGAAGCCATCGTGCGCGGCTATCTCACTGGTTCCGGCTACGAAGAATACAAGGAGACCGGCTCTGTCTGCGGCATCAAGTTGCCAGCAGGCCTTCGCGACGGCGACCGGCTGCCTGAGCCCATCTTCACCCCGTCCACCAAGGCCGAAACCGGGCATGACGAGAACATCACCGAGGCGCAGGCCGTGGATTTGGTCGGCGTTGACACGGTCCGTCTACTCAAGAAGCGCGCGCTGGAGACCTATCGCAAGGGTGCGGCGTATGCCGAGAGTCGGGGCTTGGTGCTGGCTGACACCAAGTTCGAGTTCGGCGAAGACGGGATGCTGCTGGATGAAGTTCTCACCCCAGACTCGTCTCGGTACTGGACGGAAGAGGGGCGATTGCGGGCACTGGCAGCGGGTATCACCCCGCCCAGCCACGACAAGCAGATCATGCGGGATTGCTGCAAGCGGATCCAACTGGCCGACGGTCGGGTGGTGCACGTGAAGAACCTCACCCCGGAAGAAGTCGAGAGGATCGTGATTCCGGCGGAGATCTGTGAGCAGACGAGCCAGATCTATCTCGAGACGCAGAAGATCCTGATTGGCGAGGAGGTGTCGGCGTAAGTTCAGAAGGGGGGCGTGATGAAGGAGCGGGGACGGCGGAGCGCGATAAGCTCCCTCCTCGAGCTGCTTGGCATCCTCGAGGAGGACGAGGTCGAGCACAACCTGCCCATCTGACAGCTGCGCGGAGGGACAACCCAGGTGATACCACAGGTATCACCTGTTTTTTTGGTTTGAATACAAAAATCCCGATCGGGATTTTTGTATTTTACGAGATGAGGACTGTCCTATGGTATACTGATATGACGCTCTTATCGTGTGTGAAGGAGGAAGTGGAATGGCTAGGAAACGTTCGCGCGATCCTATGTCCGAACTGGTTTCTGATTTCATAGATTTTGTCAACTCCGTCAAGCAGACTACTAAGCTGGAGCAGGACGGCCGAATCAGGCTCAATGCCACTGCTTGGTTGGAAACAGGCCTGCGCGAGGCTTGGTCAGATCTGGCTTCAGAATGGAAAGGGGCCCTGGATCTGACTGGTACCGCGCTCAACTTTCAGGCCTTGGTTACGGCTCTGGACGTGGACACCACACTGCCTCGCGAAACCATCCTGTGCTTGGGTTCGGGTCCGGGCCTTTACGAAATTGGTTTGGCCAGCATGTTTCTCGATTCTCCTAAGGGTCAGCGGATCGAGCTGCTTTGTCTCGATAGCGCGTTCGGCATGAGCCAGGAGAACAAACAGCTGGCTGAACAGGTAGGGTTGCCGAACCTGCGCGTGGTCACAGCAGATGCCCGCCAGTTGCCGTTGGCCGACGGGTCGATCGAGCAAGTAATCTGCGTTGATTCCTTACAGTGGGTGCGGCAGTGGCAAGAGGTGGTGACAGAAGTTGCCCGGGTACTGCGCCCAAGAGGCATGCGTCGCTTCTACTGCACTGTGCATCCCAAGCCAATGGCTGTTTGGGTGGAGGGCAAGCAATATCCGCTTAACCAGCTTACTCCAGAGGAGCTAAAGACTTATTTGGTAGAGCGTGGGTTTGTGTTAGAGAGCTCTGAGCCGGTAGACGGCGGTACAGGTAGTGGACGAGGACACACCGGTAGATTGCTGGTGGCAAAGCTGCGCTGAACGTCACCCACAGGCAGAATCCGAGTGAGGGACTCGGCTTCTGCCTTATTTTTTTGCTTAGGCTTGACAATAAACCATTTTTATTTTCCGTCTTTTTGCTATTATTTAAGGTCAGGCAAGAAAGCTTTTGCTTGGCGCGGCATAAACGACAGAGAGAACGGGAGGATAACGATGATTGTAAACGCAGGGTTGCGGCTTTGGGCCGCGCAGAAGAAGCAAGGTACGGGACTGTGCGTGGGACTGGATCCTCACGTGCGTCCCCTCGGCGAGAAGGAGCCGGAGTTCTACACTCGTTTCATTTCTTGGGACGGCGGTCGTGAGGCTCTGCGAGTCTTTCAGCAGCTGTTCCGGGCGGTAGGAAGCCCGCTGTTTCGTCCCGTGCGGCTGCCCAATCTGACGGCGGAGTTCTTGGCGGGATTGCTCGCCTATTTTTTGCAAGTCGTTGAGGTGGCGTGGGCCAACGGGATCCGAGTCTACAAGCCCCAGGCGGCGTTCTACGAGCGGTTGGGACCGTTCGGACTGCTTGTACTCGAGGCCATTTGCAACCGCCTTCATCAATTGGCGGCAGCGGCCGGGGAGATGGTGTTCATCATCCTTGACTGCAAGCGCGGCGACATCGAGACCACGCAGGAGCCATACTTCGCCTCGTACGAAACGGCGTATGGCGAAGACGTGATCCCGGGTATGGGCGGTCGCTTCGACTTCGACACCATGACCGTGACCACCTGGATGGGCGAAGACGTGCTTACCCCAGGACTGCCCTACTTCCGCAAGGGGAAGGGTGCGATCGTGGTGACGCGTACGTCCAATCCTTCAGGCACGACGCTGCAGGATTCCAGCGTTGAGTCTAACCCCGTACTTGCTCTTTCAGAAAAGCAGGAGCCTTTCAGATTCACTGATGGTCTTGCTGATACGCTCTACGAAGAACTCGGAGGGCCACCGATCAGTGCACATGAGGCGATGTTGTATCTGACCGCCAAGTTCAGCGCCGACAACGGTCTGGATGAGGAAGGCGTCAGTCCCATCTTCTCGGTCATGGGGTCTACAGTCAGGATGACTGACAGTTTCCGCATGCTCCGGCCAGGCGGGCTCGCGTTGGTGCCGGGATTCGGCGCGCAGGGCGGCAAGTTCAGTAACATCGAACCTCTCTTGGTTCGTGAGGGCGTGCTCGCGGGACACTGGGGGATCCTAGCGTCTTCCCAGGCACACAACTTCCCGTGGCTGCCCAAGTATGGTGGCCAGGGGAATCCGTTTCTTCTTCGTGCCGAGCTGACGCGTGCCATCGACGACTTCCGTAAGGCCGAGAAGCAGGCTTACGCTGAAGCCTGCGTTGACTACCCGTTCTGAGAAGAGGGGCGATGATATGCAAATCGATTCGAGAGTTCTTTCGCGCTCAGTTCTGAAAAGCCTTCGAGCAACGCACTTCCCACAACCTATGACCCGAGAAGAATTCATGGTCATCGCAGCAGCGG
>JACPKU010000005.1 GCA_016186915.1 Candidatus Doudnabacteria bacterium
AGTTAGTAGTGAGTAGTTTAGTGGTGAGTAGTAAGGTATAATTAATCTGCATGAGAAAAACCACTACTCAATTAGATCAAACAGATCAAACAGGATTGAATCCAGCTCAACTTGAAGCAGTGAAGGCGCCTATGGGCCCGGTTTTGGTTTTGGCTGGAGCGGGGAGCGGCAAAACCCGGTGTCTGACTATCCGCATTGTTTACTTGATCCATAAATTAAAAATTCGGCCGGAGGAGATTTTGGCGGTTACTTTCACCAACAAGGCCGCGGGAGAAATGAAAACGCGGGTGGCGAAGTTGCTGGGTCAAAGATCGGGCCTGCGGCCGATGATGGGGACCTTTCATTCGATTGGAGTGAAGATCCTGCGCCAAGAACGCGAAAAGGTGGGATTGACCAGTAATTTCGTTATTTTTGATGATAATGATCAAGAAAGTCTTTTGAAAGAAATATTGAGTAAGCTGAAGATAGACCCGACTAAACTCAAGCCTGCCTTGTTTCAGCGGATCATTGATCGTGCCAAAAATAACCTGGAGGAGCCAGAAGACATTGACGATAACGATAACTATGACAGAAAATTCAAGGATACAGCCAGGTTGGTTTATCAGGAGTATCAGGATCAATTATTGAAGCACAACGCGGTTGATTTCGGCGATTTGATAATGATGCCTGTGAAAATTTTTCAAAACCATCCCGAGACGCTGAGCAAGTACCAGGAACAGTGGAAATATATTTTAGTTGATGAGTACCAAGACACCAACCATGCCCAATACGTTTTTACCAAACTGTTGGCGTCAAAATATAAAAATTTATTCGTGGTAGGGGACGACGCTCAGGCAATTTACGGCTTTCGGGGGGCGAACCTCCAAAATATTCTGGATTTTGAAAAAGACTATCCGAAAGCCCAGATCATCCGTTTGGAACAGAATTACCGTTCCACCAGCCCGATTTTGGCAGTGGCTCAGAAGGTTATTGAACTCAATCCCAGACAGCACCAAAAGAAGCTCTGGACCGAGAATCGAGAAGGAAACATTCCCACGCTTTTTCGCGCAGACGATGAGATGGCCGAGGCGTGGTTTGTGGCGAAACAAATAATTGATCATCAGGACGGGCCTTCCAACGAGCTGCAATATGTTCCTGACGAAGACACGGACATCTTATCTCGAATTATGCGGCATTCCCGGATGAAGATTTTGCCTAAGCTTCGTAACCGCAAGGGTCTGAATAATGTTGCCGTGCTGTATCGAACCCATGCCCAGTCCAGAGCACTGGAAGAGATTATGATTGAATCATCAATTCCTTATCAAATTGTGGGCGGGCTGAAATTCTATGAACGAAAAGAAATCAAGGACGTCTTGGCTTATCTGCGGCTCTTGGTCAACACCAATGATTTAATTAGTTTGAAAAGAGTAATTAATCTGCCTCCTCGAGGGGTCGGCCCAAAAACTTTTGAGTTGCTGAAAGATGCCTTGTTGGAAAAGAAAGAAAAAAAGCTTGCTGAAGTTTTCGAGGCCCGGCCGCAGATTAGAAGTTTCTTCGAAATTTTAGACTCTATCGGGAACATTGAGGAAGAAGCGACGATTCTGGATATCATCAAGAGCGTATTGAAATTCACTGGCTACGAAAGTTTTTTGCGGGATGGGACAGAAGAAGGGGAGAGCCGGTTTGAAAACATTCAGGAACTTTTCAATGTCGCGGCAAGTTTTAGTAAACTGCCGTGGAAAGAGGGGATCGGGCGGTTTTTGGAGGAAGTGGCGCTTATGACCAACATCGACGAACTGGACGAGAATTCTGATAAAGTGACCTTAATGACCCTGCATCAAGCCAAAGGGCTGGAGTTTGATATTGTTTTTTTAGTGGGGTTGGAAGAGGGACTTTTGCCGCACAGCCGCTCAATGATTGAGGCGAATGATGTGGCGGAAGAAATCAGGCTGGCTTATGTAGGCGTGACCAGGGCAAAAAAGCAGCTTTACCTAGTGTATGCCATGTCTCGCAAACAGTTTGGCACAAGAAATTTAAGCGTGCCATCACGGATTCTGAAGGCCATCCCAGAAGAACTTTATGAAGTATATGAGTCAGAATTTTAAATCAAAAATTAAACATCAAAAATCAAAATGTAGTTAAAAATGCAAAGAGAATAATTTTGAATTTTCATTTGTCATTTTGACTTTTGCGTTTTGCCTTTTGAATTAAATAACATGGATAATCTCACGGACATAAATTATCTTAAATCGTTCTTAAAACGATCCGGCTTAAAACCCAAACATTATCTTGGTCAGAATTTTTTGGTGGATGAAGCGGTGTTGGATGAAATAGTAGCTGCGGCCGAACTAAAAAAAACTGATACAGTCCTGGAAGTCGGGCCGGGCTTGGGTATTTTGACTCAGGAATTACTTAAACGCGCAGATAAAGTGATTGCGGTGGAGAAGGACAGACGGCTTTTCGAAATTCTCAGAAAAATATCGAATATCGAATATCGAAGCACGAAACAAGCTCAAATATCAAATGACCAAAATCCAAAACAGAAGTTTCGAACATTTGAACATTTAGATTTAGATATTGTTTCGGATTTAGGATTTCGTGCTTCGGATTTACAGCTTGTGAACGGGGACATCCTCCGTTTCCATCTCGACAAACACCTACAAGGCCCTTATAAAGTCGTGGCCAACATTCCTTATTATTTGACTTCTCACCTGATCCAATATTTTTTGACGCAAAGCAATAAGCCGAAATTGTTAGTGCTGATGGTCCAAAAGGAAGTGGGGGAGAGAGTAGTGGCGGAGCCCGGCGAATTGTCTGTGCTGGGAATCAGCGTGCAATTTTTTGCGGATGCGGAGATTGTACAGAGGCGTTCGGATTTCCCCCCTAGAATAGGGGGGATTAAGGGGGGTAGAGGTAAAGCTCAAACCGTACCTCCCCCAGCCCCCCCTATCCTAGGAGGGGAGAAACTACAACCTGCCCCTCTCATCATCCCCAAAACCAGCTTCTGGCCGCAGCCAGAAGTAGATTCTGTCATTTTGAGAATTGTGCCGAAGGAAAAATTTCCCGAAGTAAAAAACCAAAAATTATTTTTTAGAATTTTAAAAACTGCTTTCCGTGGAAAAAGAAAGCAAATAAAGAACAGCTTGTCAGCTTACCTGCCTGCCGGCAAGGCAGGCAGCTTAGAGCTAATAGTAAAAGCCGGAATTGATCCTAAATTAAGACCTCAAGATTTAACAATCAATCAATGGATTGACCTGTATAAGCGTTTAGAGGAGAGCGTATAATGAACAATAATTATTTGTTGCCTGAGCTTGTCGAAGGCGAAAATCTATGTCGTGGCTTTGGTATGTATATATAATCGAATGTGTTGATGGTTTTTATTATGTTGGTCGCACTTGGCGTCCGGACGAACGCTGGACACAACATTTATCAGGTTTAGGTGGTAAATTTACTGCCAAACATAAGCCTAAAAGATTGGCTTATCTTGAAGAGTATGATGATTTTGAAGAAGCCGCCTTGCGAGAGAAACAACTTAAAGGTTGGACCAGGGTTAAAAAAGAAAGATTGATTAAGGGTGAATGGGGTAAATGGGAATAACCCTTCGACTCTGTCTCGCTTCGCGAGACTTCGCTCAGGGAATAAAAAGTTAACACAAAAGCAGTAACCCTAAAAAAACTGGACAGCCGGCTTTTTTTGTGCTATAATATGTATATAGTAATAGAAAGTATTGGTAAGTCTTGGGAATTTACCAATTCGGGCTGAAACAAAAAGTTCGCAAAAATAAAAAAACCAAAGAATGGCAGGAAAACTCCAGGAACTTCTCACGATAAGAGAGGTTACTAATTTATTGAATGTCCATGCTAACACTCTTCGCAATTGGGAAAAGGAAGGGTTGATTGAAGTTGTGCGCCTCGGGCCCAGAGGGGACAGACGCTATAAATTGCAAACCATTCAAAAGCTTCTAAATTCACCCCGTTAGAGATAGCCAGATGTTCTATACTTATATTTTATTAAGTCTAAAAGATAAACACTATTATACGGGGTCAACCAACAACTTACGGAAACGCTTTAGTGAACACACAAACAACAAAGTATATTCAACCAAAGGACGAGGACCACTTAAGTTAATTTATTACGAAGCTTGTCTAAATGAACAAGATGCTAGACAAAGAGAAAAATATTTAAAATCCGGGATGGGCAAACGTTATCTAAGAAATAGACTAAAGCGTTTCCTAGCTCTAACGGGGTAAAGACCAAACATGTCTAAGAAACACAAACAAAATCAATACGGAACTTTTACCGCCGGATTAAATGGCAGACTTAGAAATAAAAAGAAGCTCATCGCCGTCTGCCTCTCTGCGCTGGTTTTGGTTTTTGTCATCATCTTCGGCTTACAGCGCCAAAGCCGGGATCAAACCAGTTTAGCAACGGAAATTCCTCAAATAGTTGATTCCGCGTTACCCGGCTGGTGGTACGCGGAATATTTCGGCGCTAGCGTGTGCGAGAAAGATATTTGCCGCTCTGATGCAGATCCAGACAATGACAAACTGACCAACGCGCAAGAGTTTTACTATCATTCCAATCCGCTTAATCGAGATACAAACAATAATGGCCTGACTGACGGCGAAGACGTGGCCAGCAATTTTGATCCAAGCAAACCCGGCAAAGTGACATTCGAAGAAGCGGCGAGTGATGACGTTTTTGTCGGCGAGGGATTGGTGTTTGCCGAAGACATTAAAAAAGAATTGAGTAAATCGCAGGATATTAATGCAGTCAAACTTCCTGAAGTAAATGAGCTCGAGTTGAATATAATTGATGACAATTCTGAAGAAGCGTTGACTCAGTACTCTGAATCAAGCTCAGCGTTGATCGAAGAATATTTTCCTGGTAACCAGATTGGACTCATTAACCAAACATTACTAACATACAACTTACAAAAAAAACAAGATATTACACTTAGGTCACTTCAAGTTTATTCGGGGTTGAAAAAGCTTTCCGTTCCTTCTGATTTATTAACTTTTCACAAATACAATATATTGTTGTTTCAGCTGATTCCTGAGGTCCTCAGTACCCCAGATGATGCATTGCTCGGCGATGAGTTTAGTTCTGAAACTAACTATTGGATAGACAGCACAAAGCAGTTGTTGGTGGTTATGCAAAAACTAGACCTAGAAGCTCAAGTCTTAGGAAAGAAATATCAATAATATGTTTTTTCAAGAGCATTCCAAATTATTAGCCACATTTTTGCTGACGATTTTTATTGTCTCGCAATTTTTGCTAATCAGCTCGTTCTTACTAATCCCCAAACCCGCGAAGGCATTTTTAGGTTTTGGTGATTTGGTTATCAAGATCGGGGATGTGTATCAGGTATTGAAGGATATCGGCTTAGCGGTCGCCAAGACCATAGCTTTGAAATACGTAAACGCGGAATTGAGTCGTTTTGTAGACAAGTTAACGGAGAAATACAAAATTAGAAACTATTTGTATTATGATCAAGTTCTGACCAATTATTATTTGAATAACTACCTACGAGATAAAATCGCAGATCCGGATTTGCGGCAGATTTATTCACTCTTGGAAGCCTCATATATTACCGGACAAAATACTGGATACGCTGATCAACCTAATCCGAACAATGCTTTGATTCCGCAACTCAAGCGGGCAATCTATAATTTATATCTTAAACGAGGCGGGATTTCTGAAGATTATATTTTCAATCCGCCGCGCAATGTAAGCAATCGCGATTACTATAATGCGGCTCAACTATGGGCCTTGAATAGACCAGGTTTCGTTGAACAAAACTTAAGAGGTCGGTTTGGTGAATTTCAGTCCTCCGCCACTACCGCCGCCCAATTAGAAATTATAGTGGGAGGTAGTTTGAAGGCCGGCAGGCTCATTGGAGGAACTTGTTCGCTGGATCCGGAATCCACGGCTCCCGGAGCCGGCATAGGTGACTACCTCCCCGGGAATCCTTCGCGGCCGGATCCTAATTCGTCACCAACTGCTTGTGAATCTCAAGGGGGGACATGGCAGCCATCTGCACTTGATGAGGCGAGGTCGTTTATAGACAATCCTACCGCGTTTGTCGGCAAGCATATTGATTCCGCCCTGAATACAATTTTTGATGGCAATTACAACCCAAACAATATATGGTCCACCATTGGTTCTTTGCTGGGAAGTTTTATTTACAACCGCTTAGCGCTTGATCAGCCGGGAGGAGTTTTGTCCGAAGATCCAAGAGCGTATGTTCCTTCAACCGGAGTCGCTTCTTCAGGCGTAGAATTAGATATTGACAGTGACGGAATAATGGATGGGACAGATAATAACAATGATGGAACCCTAGATGTTTGTTACTGGGGTGGAATTGCACCGAATTGTGTCGGGTCAGTGTTAGCTACCACAGTACCTGGTGGCGGAGGCATTCCTCCAGGAGCAACTCCTGTGACTTGTAGTGCTGGCACCGCATTCCAGGCAGCCTTTAATTATAAGCCGCAAGTACAGAATGCTTTAGACCAAGCGATTGCCAATAACCCATCATTGGCATCAATTTCCAACACTGATCCAACCAGAGATGAAGTGTCAGGCCAGTTAATAGACGCCGCTGTGTTTGTGTTATTAGGACAAGGATTTAATTCGGGCCGGGCAATCAATTGCAACGGCAATAACAGCCTTGATGCTTTAGTGGTTGGCGCACCTTCTGACCCTTTTGCCGAGTATTACGATCTGTGGAGTGGATTTAAAAGCGGGGACGGCCGCACCTTTGCCCAAATGAATACGGGTGTAGAGTATGTGGAACACGCCAACTGGGGCAGGTGTATCGGCAATACTTGCCGCAATCCCGGCTCCTCTGATGGCGGGCCTGGCGGGGCCAGCGGGTAGAGGATTGTTTGATCATGGTAACTCGACGGAAAATGATATCAAAACAAAACCATAAATTAATAAGCAAAATAGTCCTGATTATCTTGTTGGGCAGTTTTGCTGTTAGCGGATTGGTGTCAGCCCAAGGGTTATCTATTGCTCCAGACGAACTCATTAATCTCGATAACCTTGCTGACCAGTTGAAAAAACTAAACAAAAAATCCACTGAATATCAAACTTTAAGAACTCAAGCAATTACAGCATGCAAACTTTTAGGGGACAAGGCCCTTAATATTACTAAAGGACAAGGGTCGGGCGGATTTCATAACATAAGCACCATTTGGACAGAGGACGACAATTGCACTTTCGGGCGTTGGTATACATCAACAGGAGGGACCGACATAATGGCCCAGCCCCCGTATAGTTTAAGAAGGGATAGAGTTGAACTAGAACAAGAACTGCTTATCCGAGGCCTTTGGATAAATACCAAAAATGGAAAGACTTTTGATAGTGAGGTTGTTTCAGATCATGACGATGCTGTTACCAGCACATCTGACGATTCTGGTTTTTTTGACTTATTATCAAACGCCGTAGGATGGGTGTTGACTAGAATCTTTGATATCCTTGCTTCTGTACTGGCAGCACTCGCGGCTTTTGCGGGAATGGTTTTGGGATATATTACAGGACAAACCACAACGGCGGCTAAACCTCAGATAGTTGATGAGGCGTGGGTAATAGTTAGAGACTTTATGAACTTAATATTCATTCTCGCCCTTATAGTAATTTCTCTGGCAACCATACTGAGAGTTGAATCATATAATTATAAAAAATTGCTGGGAAGATTAATCTTGATGGCTATTCTAATTAATTTTAGTAAGGTGATAGCTGAATCACTGATTAGTGTCGCTGATATGATCACTTCAATTTTTGTAGGAAATAATCAAAGTTTTGGAACTCAGTATGGAGTATTTATAAATGGACTTGTAGGTGAAGGCAAGGGCATTTTGGAAACTCTTACTTCAACTAATACAGCAGGACAAGCTTTGGCGCAGGGAATATTTAAGGTTATATTACTAATGGTCATGACGGTAAGTTTTCTTGCCGTCGCTGGATTATTAGTGATAAGGTTGGTTGGGCTGTGGTTTCTAACCATGATTTCACCAATCGCATATGCCTTATATATATTGCCCGCAACCCAACAGTATGCTAAGCAATGGTGGGACACTTTTATTAAATATTTAATATGGGCGCCTGTAGCTGTGTTTTTTCTTAGAATTGGAGAGGCCTTATTGATAAAAAAAGGCACTGGCAGTATCACCATTAACCCAACATTTGATGCGGTGTTTATTGCGGCTTTCATGTGGGCGGCAGTATTGGTGGCAATGAAGGCTGGGATGGTTGGGACGGATATGGTTATCAACGGTGCCAAGAAAGTCGGGTTTGGCGTGCCGATGTTCTTTGGCAAAAGAGGATTTGGTTGGGCCGCAAGGAGATACAATAATCTTACTTCGCGGTTGCTTGAGGCCGGAGAAGGGAAAAAACCGCCTGGGTTTGGCAGAAAATTGGCCTTCGCCGCTCTTAACCCGATCAATTTTGCCAAGGGTTGGGAAAAAAGAGCGCAGCATTTGAAGGAAGAGGCGCAAGTAGTCGCCGTAGCCGCCGGTCAACAAGTAGCCACGGAAGCTTTGACGCGTGGCAAACTTAAGATGCCTCTCATGCAGTTTGCCCAAAAGAAGTTTGAAGATGAAAAAATGAAGGACTATCTGGGTATGACCAAAGAGCAGATGATGCGGGCGTCAGTCCAGATCGAAACCCTAGGCGGTCATGAGGGGGAGGTAGAAAGACTATCCCTGCTTAAGGCCGGGGCTTCGAAAGGATTTTTGGACGATTTGCGGCGCAACGCTCATTTCGCCATCAAGTATGCGGATAAGGATGGTACGCTGGATAGCACTACAGCGGCCAATCGGTTTTTATTCGGCTATTTGGGCGGCAAGAAAGGCCATGTTAATGAGCAAGGTATTCGTTTCATGGCAGATGAAATGGACCGATACGCCAAAGACACGCATCATCCGGAATATTATGGACATGGTTACTTTGATCCTGATACTGGCGAGGCCAGAAGAGGCTTTGATGTTATCGGTAAGAAGCATGTTAAGCGGAATGGCTGGGAGGGGGATATTGAGGAACTTAAAAATACCTGGCAGGTTAGGTATATGGGTTCAGAATTAAATAAATGGGGAGGCCGTGACCGGGCAGCCATGGCGCCGCATTCACTTTGGGTGATTCGAGCACTTACCGCTAGAGACGATTTCGGCAGAGACAATGATGATCTTGTTGATGCTGAAGGCAACCCCTATGATTACAAAGATAAGTTTAAGCAAATTAAAGGGGAAGATACTCGTCTCGGCCGACCTGATGGCAGTTTGGATGAAGCCCAGAAAGTGGCCTTTCGGGCCTGGAAGGGAGCTGGCAATGAAATGCAATGGATGCAATCCAGACAGGAATACTGGGGGTTTGAGGGTGAAGTTGATAGATTAACCGGTGAATTTAAGGCCGTCGATAAGGGAGCAGTTGATAAACTTGTCAATGCTTGGAATGAAAACTCCGATCCAGTACGCGGATCCTATTGCTTGGCTGTGGGGATTAAGCCGCGTGATAATTTTGATAAAATTAAAGGGATTAGAGCTTCTTATATGGATAAGCAAACCGGACAAAGGGTATACGTGGATATTGGCAGTCATGATGTTTATAAATCTCCGCTTGGAGAAAACATAGCAAATGATGTGGCAGAAGATGAAGAGCTCAATGTTCCAGAGGAGGCCAAGCCGGCAGTAAGAAAGGGTGTACAAACTGTCGCTCCTAAAGCTTATTCAGGTCAAGTGTTGGACGCTGCTGGCTTGAACGGCGCCTTAGATCAATTAGAAAGCAGTATCAGAGAAGCCGGCAGAAATATTGCCGAGGTTGGCCAGCTTGATATCGGCAAGATCAGGGATAAGATGTATCAACAGCTTGAGAAGCAGATAGAGGATAAATTCAATCCCGTACCTTCAGTTTCCCAGGTGGAGCATAAGTATAATTTTTCGCCATCGGAAACTTCAGAGTTATCTCGAGCTCTGACTAAAGCAGTTGTTAAAGCCTTCCAAGCCAACAGAGAGGGCCATACTAGTTTCTCGACAGATGGCGGAAGGAATAATTTAAGAACGCAATTACAAGAGGTTATTAGGGCCTTGAAGGACAAAAAGGACGATAGAGGGGAGACCGCTTATCCCGGAATAGGTAGAATCAACGACAATGATATTAACGGGTTTGTCACCCAAATAGCGCCTAAATATGCTGGCCATTAATTATATTAAAAATTTATCCGTCGATAAGTTGAATTATCTTGTGATAGATCAGGAGGATATTATTAATGAAGAAGTTATTGCTGTCTTAGAGAAAATGGCCGCCGATTCTATGTTCGACTCAGAGCCAGGGAAAGCCAACGAGTTATATAGCAAGCTGACAAAAGCTTATGAGCAATATCAAGAAGATCTTAAGCAACACCCTGGCTTGCATAGTAGATATATAGCCCTGCTTACTAATATATTGTGGAAAGCCTTTCCAGCGATTCCAAGGAATTTTCATCCTAAAATTTTAGAAACCAAGGTAATTTACAGTTTTAATCGCAAGATCGATGTGAAATCGTACATTAAAAGGTATCTAAACCTATTTGAAGATAATTTTAGACCGGATGAAGAAGAACGGCGCAAAATGCTTTATGCTGTTACTAATAATGAAGAACGGATTGGTAACCAGCCTATCAACCTAAAGACTCAGGATAAAGCCCCGCCGATTGTAAAAAATTGGTTGCGCGATTTCGTATCGTATTTATCTAAGAATTTTGCTGGTGGCAAGTTCGAGCAGATCAGCTATCTCAATAGCAATCAAAATGTAGCTAAGTTGTCCCAGCAAGATAAAGAAACGTTGTCGAAGGTCATTGAGCTTTATGCTTGGCTGAAAACGCCTCCAGTGCTTGAAATAGTCAAAGAAGACACGGAGAAAAAACCCATAGTCGAGATGAAGAAACCGCAAGTTCCCGAACCGACTGCCGGGTCAAGGAATTTTAAACCAGCCCCACCCCCGCCACAGCCTAACGAGTTAAGGCGTGAATTAGAAACCCCTGAATTGCCAGAACACAAACAGCAAACGGAAGCAGAGTCACCCAAGCCCATGAATTTGGAGCAGTTCATCAAGTCTCAGCAAACTGTCAGACATTCTGAGGCGGAGAGAATAGGCATTGAGAAACTGCCGGTGGCTCCTCGTCAGCCAAATTCTCGTGAAGAGATTGCCACGTCGTCCGCGACTGGCGTCGGGACTCCTCGCAAAGACGAGGTGCGGGTTCGCGGAGCGTTAAAGTCCTTGAATGATATTAAGGTCATTGAAGACTTAAAGAAAGTAGAAGTGGGACACTTGCGTCAAGCGCCGCTCCCGACCCAAATCTCAAATCTCAAATCCCATATCTCCAGACTGGCCCAAGTAAATCATTTGTTGCCGTATCATGTCGTGAGTGTCTTTGAACAAAGCCCGTTGTTCAAGCAGTATTTGTTTTTGGGCGGCAGTTTGGTTGCTGACCGAAGGGCCGACAGAAAGCTGGCGTTTAACGAAGCTGTGGCGCGTCTGAAAGCCTCAGGCCAGCAAGCGATGAGTTTGACAGAATTCGAAGCTCTCGCAGATCTACGCAGAGAAATAGATCGAATGTAGATCTGCTCGCCCTCTCTGTCGCTTCGCGACATCTCTCCCGCAAGCGGGCGAGAATAAAAATGAAAGTGACATTGGGCAGACTTGCGCAAGGAGATAGAAAGAACGTAAGATGTAAGATGGAAAATGGAAGATGTAAGATGGAAAATGTAAAAGGTAAGGAGTCGCCTTGCGGCGACTTTTTGATTATTGTTTTGTATTATGTTATAATATGGACAGGATGAAAACTGGTAAACCTGATACAAACCTAAAAAACAGAAGCTATTCATTTTCTGTATCGATAGTTAAGTTTATTGATAATTTGGACCAGAAAAAAACAAGTGTTCAAGTGATCATCAGACAACTATTAAGGAGTGCGACTAGTATCGCCGCGAACATTGCGGAAGCCCAGGCGGCAAGCAGTAAGAAAGATTTTATTAATTTTTATCATTATGCGTTGAAATCTGCTCATGAAACAAAATTTTGGCTCCGGCTTTTGATTGATACCGGAAAATCACAAAATAATCAGATTAATGAATTGTTACAAGAGGTTACAGAATTATTAAAGATGATTTCTTCAGCAATTTTGACTCTGAAAGCAAATTCCTGATTTTTACATTCCATATATTTTACATCTTCCATTTAACATTTGCCATATAAATGCAATACGCCGTCCCACAATTTACTGACGTTGAAGATAAACTGATTGGTCCTTTAACTCTCAAGCAGTTTTTATTGCTCGTGGCCACGGGGGGTGTGATAATGTTTTTCTGGTCAATACTGGGTGTGGGGATTATTTTTTTCTTTTTTGCGTTGCCCACGGCGCTTCTGGGAGCAGCCATAACCTTTGGCAGATTTAACGGCCGGCAATTTTTCAGTTATATTCTGCCTTTTGCGACTTTTATGATGTCTCCTAAGCTTATGGTTTTCAAACGGGAAGAACCCACCGTGACTCTGGCAAAAAAAACTCACGATAAAACAAACGGTGAAGGAAAGAAGACCGAGATTCCAGAACCAGAAGAGGCCGGCAGCCGGCTTAAAAAACTTGCCTACCTGCTAGATCAGAAGACGGAGGAAGAAAAGCAATTGTTAGAGTCAGAGAGTAATTAGCGATCCTAATCTGCGAATACATCCGAATGCTCCGAATATGGAAAAAATCATTGAGAAAGAGTTATCATACGAAATAACTGGATTATGTTACAAAGTTCACAAAGACTTAGGACGTTTTTGCAGAGAGAAGCAATATGCCGACGAACTCGAAGGTTTATTAAAGGAAAATAAAATCGAATATCAACGAGAGTTAGAAATCAAGCAACTGAGACCGAATTCTCCTGCTGGTAATAAAGTTGATTTTATGATTAAGAAACGAATTATTGTCGATATTAAGGCTAAGAAATTTATAACCAAAGAAGATTATATGCAGATGCAAAGATATTTACAATCAGCGAATCTGGAACTTGGACTAATCGTAAATTTTCGTAGCACTTATTTAAAACCTCAAAGGGTTCTTAATCATAATTTATTTTCGGATCATTCGGATGCAAATTCGGATCATTCGGATCGCCATTTATTATGAAAAAACAAGAAATGCAATCCAAGAAACTGTCTGGCAACAAGCCTTCGATTAGCACCCAGGCGCATTTGGATATTGCTGAGATAAAACAAGGAACCATTTTGCTGAAGGACGGGTCTCTGCGCGCCGTGATCGCTGTTTCTTCCACGAATTTTTCCTTGAAAAGCGCGGATGAGCAGAACGCTTTAATCAGCGCTTATCAAAGTTTTTTGAACGGTTTATCGTTTTCGATTCAGATTTTAATGCAGTCCAGAAAATTGGATGTTAACAGTTATTTGGACAAACTCCGATCAATAATGCAGGAACAGACGAATGAACTTTTAAGGATGCAGACCCAGGAATATATTGAGTATGTAAGTAAGCTTATAGAATTTGCCAGTATTATGAACAAGAATTTTTATGTAATAGTGCCTTTTTCCACACAGGTGGCAAAAGAAAGTTTTTTCCAAAAAATCAGCGGGTTGTTAAATCCAGTGGGGACCATCAGCACCAAAAAGCAGAGTTTTGAAAAACACCGCGAAATGCTTTTTCAAAGAGTCAGCCAGCTGGCTAGCGGGTTGACCGGCATGAATTTGCGCGCCATTGTTTTGGGCACGGAGGAATTGGTGGAGCTGTTGTACAACAGCTATAATCTTGACACGGCTTCCCCGATCAGGATAAAAGATATAGCAGATTTAGAATTAACCAATCTTGAATCTACCAACAAAAAATAAATGGCAATATTTGGAAAATCAACCAGCGGTTCAGACCCCAAACGCGAATTGCAAAAAAAAGTCCTGGAGGCGGAAAAGGAATATAAGTCAGGCTTAAGCACCCTGAAGGACTTGATCGCGCCCGCGGCTTTACAGATCAATCCGAATTTTATGGAAATCTCGGGCAAGCTGGCGCGCTCATTTTTTGTGATTTCCTACCCGCGCTACATCTCAGTCGGATGGCTCTCTCCGATTATTAGCTTGGATAGTCCCATGGATATGGCAATGTTTATTTATCCAATGGATACCGAGGAGATAATGAAGAAACTGCGAAACAAAGTGGGACAGATCCAGTCATCCATTGCCATGAATCAAGAAAAAGGCAATGTTCGAGATCCGATGTTGGAAACCGCCTTTCAAGACGTGGAGGGGTTGCGAAACCGGTTGCAGCAGGGGACTGAACGGTATTTTAGATTTTCAATATATTTTACGATCTATGCCGACACTCAAAAAGAACTCAATGATACATCCAAAGCGCTGGAATCCTTGCTTGGTTCCAAGTTGATCATTACCAAACCCACAGTGCTTCAGATGGAACAGGGTTTTAATTCCACCTTGCCTTTGGGCAATGATGAGTTGGAGATTGCCACCAATCTCAATACCGAGCCGCTCTCCACCACGTTTCCGTTTGTGTCTTCGGAACTCACTTCCAATGACGGGATTTTGTACGGGATAAATCGGCATAACAACAGTTTGATTTTGTTTGACCGATTCCAGATGGAGAATGCCAACTCGGTCGTGTTTGCCAAGTCTGGCGCGGGGAAGAGCTATGCGGTCAAGCTGGAAATTTTACGGTCCTTGATGCTGGGCACTGACGTGATTGTGATTGATCCGGAAAATGAATACAAGCATTTGTCAGACGCGGTGGGTGGATCCTTCTTGAACATATCGCTTAATTCCAATTCCAGAGTCAATCCATTTGATCTGCCGCGCGCCATCGAAGGCGAGAGCAACGAGGATATTCTGCGAGCCGCTGTGATTAATCTTTTGGGGTTGATGAACCTCATGCTTGGCAAGCTTGATCCGACGGAAGAGTCGATTATGGACCGGGCAATTTGGGAAACTTATGCCAAGAAAGATATTACACCCGGCAGTTCGCTGGTCGATCGAGAGCCGCCCATAATGCAGGATTTGGTGGAAATTTTGAGCGGCATGGTCGGGGGCGAGAGCCTGGCGCAAAGGCTTACCAAATACACCGAAGGAACTTTCTCAGGGATTTTTAACCAGCCGACAAATCTTAATCTGGACAACCAGCTGGTGGTGTTTTCTGTCCGAGACCTGGAGGAAAGTCTGAGGACGATCGCCATTTACGTCATCCTTAATTATATTTGGAACATTGTAAGATCTTCTTTGAAAAAACGGTTATTGATAATTGACGAAGCCTGGTGGATGATGCAGCATGACGACTCCGCTCGTTTCTTGTTCGGCATTGCGAAACGGGCCAGAAAATATTATTTGGGCGTTACGACCATTACGCAGGATGTTTCCGATTTTTTGCAGTCTCCGTTCGGCAAGCCGATTGTGACCAACTCGTCCATCCAATTACTTATGAAACAGTCGCCGGCCGCGATTGATCTGGTGGCTGAAACTTTCTTTTTGACCGAGGGGGAAAAGTATCTGCTTTTGGAATCAGACATTGGAGAGGGGATATTTTTTGCGGGACTCAAGCACGTGGCTATCAAAATCATCGCCTCCTATATGGAAGATCAGATTATCACCACTGACCCCAAACGGGCTTTGGAAGTTCAACAGGCCAAGAAAGAACTGCAGGCGCAAAATTCTGGCAACAGTAATAGCTAGCAATTATGCCAGTTATTTCTGATGAAGAAAAAGAATTGGCCGCGCAACGCCAACTTGAGGAGTCGGCACAAATGAAGCGAAAAGCCCTGCAGGAGGCAGAGCAACAGGAAGAAGCCAGACAAGCAGAAATCGAAGAATTGGAAAGGATGTATTCTGCCGAACCAAGCAGAGGATCTGGTCTGGGCGAACAGGCCAAGGCGATAGGTAAGAGTGTTGCCAAAAAAGCGGCGAAAGAGATCGGTAAAAAGGTAATTAAGCGGTATGGCTGGACCGCGATCGCAGCTACTTCGGAAATCTGGGGCCCAATTGCTTTAGTAGTGGGGGCCATAATTTTACTATTTTTGTTGGTAGTAATAATTGTGAGTATTTTTGCGGCTGGCTGTAATACTACAACCGGCAAGATAGCAAATTTTATTATAAAAATTCAATCGTTTGGGAGTACGGATATTTGTAGCTCTTTGGTCAGTATTGGGTTAGACGCTCCTGCAAGAGAACCAATTGCCGGCGAAGCACCAGCGGAATTAGGTCTTGTGGCTATTATAGGAGTGCCAGTGGATGTATTTTTACCACCTCCTAGAGCCATGCTTCGGCCTTGCATGCTGGCTAAAGTTCAGAACATTTGGAGTCGGAGCCAGGATCCGCTGGAACGAGTGAGATGGGAACAAGCGACCGGCAATTTGATCACTAAACCGATGGATTGGGTGGTTACTAGCGCTTATCGCCCGGAAGACGTGGGCAGTTATCATGCCCGAGGCGAAGCAGCAGACATGGCATTGAGAAACCCGCGTGAGAATTATGGATCGCAGGATCCGAGAATTGATTTTTTGGTATTTTTGGCTAAAGACGAAGGATTTGTTCCGCTGGCTGGTGATACTGTCGACGAATATCGCAGACCGCTAGCGCGCACCGAAGGGGCGCATATTCACGTGGAGTTTAACCGAAACTTTGCGCAAAATATAAGTTACTGCGATCTATCTTAACTATTTCTAACGGGATGAATAAAAAAATCATTATCATATTATTTGCGCTTATCATCGTCCTTTCCTTTGCGGCAGGCACGGTTTTGTTGTTGACCAGAAACAGCGGAGAAGAAGCCCAAGAGGAACTCGTTCCAACCAAAAGCACGGCCAAAATTTTGGATCAGCCAATAGTCTCTGCTGTCCCTTCTTTTGATTCAACTGCCATCTGGTATTTCGATCGTTTGGGGAAGCTTTTTCGAGTCAATCCGGACGGCACTGGTCTGTCTGAATTTACCTTGCCGCCCTGGCCGCCAAATGGCGATTTGGCCGGAGTAAAATGGCCTGCCCGAGGCAATGATTTTATTGCTTGGGCAAGCAGTGTTACCGGAACTACCAAACATTATTTCGACAATGCCTCGGCACAATATACCACCTGGCCTGCGAATATCCAAAGCTTTGACTGGATGCCGGATGGCCGCCGGGTAGTTTACATCTGGCAGGCAGGTGATAAATTAAGCCAACAATTGGTGATGGCCAATGCCGACACGTCAGGTTTTCGGATTGTGGCTGAGGTGTTTTGGCCGGATCTGAAAGTTTACGCTTCTCCCAATGGCTTGGAAGCTTTATTGGTCCGAGCCAAGCCAGAAGGGGACACGAATAAGATTTACAAGGCGGATTTGAATTCCGGCGAATTCGAGATAGTGATCGGTGAAAAGAAGAATCTGGGTGCTTTGTGGCTTCCCAACGGTCAGAAGTTTTTGTTCACGCAAGAAAGTGATGGGCAGTTGGCCAAAGTATTACTTTATGATTTTACCACCAGACTTCAGACTGATTTGAATCTCAAAACGAATTTTGAAAAGGTTGCACTGGACAGCACCGGCAACACGCTTTTTGCTGCGGTCCCGAAAGCCAATCTAGCAGGGGAGATGTTCGTGAAAGTGGATTTGACCACGTTTCAGCAGGAAGTAATATATGACCCAGATAAGCCGATCACAGCCAAAAATCTATTTTTCGCCAACGGTAATTTGTATTATATAAACAGCGCTGACAACAAGCTTTATTTTATCACTGAATAGTAAGTTGCCTGGCGTTTCTCAATAGCTTAACTTAACCTCGTGTTAATTTAGTTTTTTCTATTTATTAGTTTTTCCATACCTACCGGCTCTATAATCAGCGATCGCCTTTTATAGGGCCGACGGAAACATGCATGGATATGCATACGCGGACATGTGGGTAGAGAGATAAAAGTCGCGGATAAAATTTGGACCGTTGCTTGCCCAGAATAAAAGATAAAAAAAGACCCGGGGCGGAAATTCCTTTTGAGGGGAGTTAATCCGCGCCGGGGTAGAAAACGCGCCGGGCGAGCTGGAAGCCCGCCCGGCCTTGCTGTCTATCTGACCAGCCTTCCTTAAGGCACTGTAGAGGGGAGGAGGTGGCCTTTTAGACGAGCAAGCTCTTGAAGCACGTGAGCACGAACTCAATGCTTTCGACCAGCGTGCAGAAACTGGTCGCCCCTGTCCGTGGTCGCGAGCTTCAAGATAGGACGCCACGCCGTTAGGTCATAAGCGACCTCTTCGCGCTCTGCTGGGAGAGCGCGGGGGTGGGGCCGTTCAGGACCCGATCTGGCTTCGTAGCAGAGCCTCTTGGTCCTTCTGCAGGGTCACTCGTTCTTCGGCGAGCCAGGTGTCGCCGATGCACAAGAACCTGGTATTGTTACCCACGATCTTCACGTTTGTGACAGCGACTTCTTGCCCCACCCTGAAAGGGGGGTCTGGCAACTGCCTGATCAACATGTTGATCGTGCCGAGAACCGGCGTTCGCAGCTGGATTTGGTGCACTGCTTTTCTCCTGATAGAGTTTTAGGTAGGTAATGTGGGCAGTGCAGGTGGGTTCTAAGGCGGACGACAACGGCGCACCTTACGCCTCCGATCCGCGATCAGCTTTCGGGTGTGGGTGACTGGACGTGTCCGTCCAGCACGCGCTCAACGGACACCCTGAGTTTTCCTTTGGCCTGCGGGTGGTTGGCCAAGAAGTTCAGGGCCTGATCGGAATTGGTGATCCCGATGGCGGTGACGTCGAACATGTCACCCTTGTTCTGCGCCGAACGACGCGACGACGAGTCAGGCATGCTTCCTCCTTCTGGGACTGTGGATTTGCCGGGATTGGCAGTCCACAAGAACGATACTTTATTTTACATTCAAAAAAATCGCGCGTCAAGCATCGCGCGTCAAGTTGTGGCGGCTCAATAGCGCTGATAAGAGCCAAGATTATGGAAGCGCTGGGATCAAAAGATGGGGAAAGAAAGTGCCTGCGTTACTCATCCTTTCGGATTTTCACGCAGGCAACAGTTCGCTATCTCGCCCACGGGTGCAAGCTTCGGACCGCGGCAGCCGGCATCAGCCTCCGGCGCTCTGCCGGATCCAACAGATCGGTCTGTAGAGCCTTGGCGTAGAAGGTCTCCTGTTGGTGGGAAAGCGTCGACGGCGTTGGCAGGAGCCGGTAAAAAGGCTCGGACATCGGCACGACGAACTTGCGCGCCCGCAGCATGGCCGAGAGAAATATCTCGTCACTGTAAGCGACGCGATACTGACGATGCAAACGCGGATCCAGCACTTGCGGGTTGACATCGGCGGCGCGAAACATGGTCGCCCAGCCGCTGGACGGCACCAGCACCTCTGTCGGTCGCCAGATTTTGTGCGCGACAACCGGGCGTCCTCTCTGAAACCGCGGCCACAGGCCGTCATAGAGGATATCGAACTCGGACCACCCGCGCGTCGTGGCTGCCTGGCCGACAGCGGTATAAACCGCCAAGGCTTGGAAGACATCATCCTTCCACACCGTGTCGTCGTCGATGAGGACGACAGTCGCGTCGGTATGGCGATACCGATTGATTGTGTGCAGATACTTCCGGCACGAACCCAGATTTGGAACCGCAATCATCTCAACGTCCAAGTTCGAGTGGACAGAGAGAGGCTCATTCATGCCCGAGTCCAAGTGCCAGGGCTCGTAACTGTAGTAGATCAGAATCTTGTCGGGAGGCGCCGTCTGGCGCTCCAGACACGCCAGAATTTCCGGCAAATTGCTGATCCTCGAGGCGATCACCGCCAGCGATACAATCAGCATAATCTCCTCCGATTTGGGTGTAAAAAGTCCCATCCTTAGGACTTCGAATAGTAGCGTAAGCAATCGTCCACGTCAAGCATTGCGCGTCAAGCATTATTCCAAATGTACCAACGGCTGTTTGTCGATTTGTTCCTTCAAAAGCGGGTGAGAGGCGAGAGTGGGGTCCTGTTCCAAAAGTTTCAGCGCGTAGTTTCTGGATTTTTGCACCATTTCCAGATTGGCCAAAGTGGCGATCCTAAATCCATAGCCGCTT
Organism: Candidatus Doudnabacteria bacterium; assembly: GCA_016186915.1. Lineage (GTDB taxonomy): Bacteria > Patescibacteriota > Doudnabacteria > UBA920 > O2-02-FULL-48-8 > JACPKU01. The sequence goes on from JACPKU010000005.1 coordinate 20,014, forward strand.
TGGGCAGTCCCGTAAAGGTCGCCGCTGCCGCGGATTTGCAGATCCATCTCAGCCAGTTCAAAGCCATTGGTGCTTTTGGTCACGGCTTTGAGTCTTAAATTATCCTGCGCGTATTGATCGTCAGAAAACAAAAAACAATAAGATTGGTGCTTGGATCTCCCTACCCGGCCGCGGAATTGGTGCAGTTGAGCCAGGCCAAACCGCTCCGCGCCTTCAATCATCATCACGGTGGCATTGGGGACATCCACACCGACCTCGATTACAGACGTGCTTACTAGAATTTGGAGATCACCGGCTTGGAATTGACGCATAGTTTCTTCTTTTTCTTTGGGCTTTAATTTGCCGTGCAGAAGCCCAATGTTCAGGTGTGGATAAATTTCTTCGCTTAATTTTTTATACTCCGCAGTGGCAGATTTTACGCCCAATTTGTCCGACTCCGTGACGAGCGGACAGATAACAAAAGCCTGGCGGCCATTATTTATTTCCTTATGAATAAAATCATAAGCGCCTCTGCGTTTGGCTTCTGGCACCAACCAGGTTTTAATCGGCTTTCTGTCCAGAGGCATTTGTTTAAGTATGGAAATATCCAGATCTCCGTAGAGTGTCAGGGCAAGCGTGCGGGGGATTGGCGTGGCGCTCATGGTCAACAAGTGGGCGTTGCTGTTGATTTTCAGGCTGGAGCGCTGCTCTACCCCAAACCTATGCTGTTCGTCTATCACCACAAAGGCAAGATTTTTTCCGCCGGAGGGGGATTCGCCTTTGGCGGAAAACACACCTTTTTGCAGTAAGGCGTGGGTGCCAATAACAATCTTCGGATTCCCCAGCTTGATTTGGGTAAGCAGAGTATTTTTGGAAACTGGATTGCCATTTAGCTTGACTGAATTGGCAGTCAGCAGGGCAATATCTAGTTGATCATCAGTAAATAGCTTAAGCAGATTGGTGTAGTGTTGTTGGGCCAACACTTCGGTGGGAGCAAGCAGGGCTGATTGAAAATTATTTTTTGCCACCACGGACATTGCCAGCGCCGCCACAATAGTTTTGCCCGAACCCACCTCGCCTTCCAGCAATCTGTTGGCTGGGTAGGGCTTGCGAAAATCTGACAAAATATTATCCAGAGCCTGCTTTTGGGAATCAGTTAATGAAAAGGGCAGGGCTTTAATTTTTTCCTGGACGATATCCGGGTTGGCGATCTGAAAGCCGGACTTGGCGGTTCTTTCCAATTTGTATCGCATAACCCGAATTTGTGTTTGGAAAATTTCATCGAATGACAATCTTTTTTGCGCTTGCTGAAGAGACAAATAATCATGAGGAAAATGGAAAGTGTTCACCGCAGCATGTTCGTCGAGCAGATTTTCTTGGGCTACGATAAACTTTGGCAGATAGTCGGGGATAGCGGTTTTATCCAGATAGGTTTTGATAATCGTGCGCAACTGTTTTTGAGTAAGGCTGGCGGTCAGACTGTAAATAGGAACCAGACGGGCAGTATGCACTTGCTCTTTTTTCTCCTGCTCGTACACCGGGTTTTGCATGGTCAATTTGCCTTTGTCTTTGATTACTTTGCCGGAGAAGAGATACTGTTCATGCGGTTTGATGGTTTTGTTTAAAAACGGCTGGTTGTACCAGACGCAAAGCAAGCTTGCTGTATCGTCTTCTACCAAAGCATGGGTCAGCGTGATTCTGCGGATTTTGGTTTTAAAGCTTTTGATTTCCAGAACCCTGGCTTTAATGTTTTCGATTTCGTCGATTCGCAAATCCTTGATGTCGGTAATTTTGGACAGGTCATGGTGTTTGCGGGGAAAATAAAAAAGCAGGTCGCCTAAAGTGTTGAGCTCGAGTTTTTTTAATAATTTCGCTCGAGCCGGACCCACTAAATACAAGTTTTCGATGGGAGTTGTTAAGTTAAACATAACTGGCGCGCCCGACAGGAGTCGAACCTGTGACCTTGAGCTCCGCAAGCTCACGCTCTATCCATCTGAGCTACGGGCGCTTAAAATTTTATATTCCGGGAAATTATATCACTTAGTGATTCTTCCCGATCTAGATCTTCGATAAGATATTGTTCCAAAAAAAGCTTTACTTCAATCGGGTCTTGACTATCCAACTGTATGGCAACTTGGTTATTCAGGTATGCCGTGGTTTCGAAATTCAAAGTTTTCACTTCTGGCGGCCGGTAAACAATCCAAAACGATTTGATATTTTTGAAAGGGTACAGGAGGTTACCGACCGTAATACCGGAAGAGGAAAGGGTGTGGGTTATTTGGCGCGGCGATTGGAGGGAAAAAATATAGACTACGATAACTAGCAGCGTAAAGGTTATAATCGTGATAATGCTTTTGGTGAATAACGCAAAGATTAAAAGGCCGGCTGAAATCAGAACAAAACCCAAGTACCAACCAGTGCTTTTTTTGTGTTGGATAAATTCTTGCGCTTCCCAGGAAATGGTTTTGGGTAAATGTTGTTTTTTGTTTTTCATACCCCTTGAGTTTAATATGTGGATGAAAGCCACATGAAGCTTTAGCGAAGTGTGGCGGAGAGGGTGGGATTCGAACCCACGGCAGGCTTTCACCCGCAACAGTTTTCAAGACTGTCCGTTTAAACCACTCACGCACCTCTCCTGGTATTTGCTAACCTTGAAAACGTAAGTTAATTCTACCATTTTTAAGATGATAAGAAAAGACCACGGGTATCCGTGGACTTTCCTTCATATGATTTCCGTTTTTTAGCGAACGCCCTGTAGTTAAGTTTACAGGACTAAGTTATGGCTTTTAAACCAATAACTGATAAAACAAAGGAGCTTACTGTGATTCTGAATTTTTTTCTGAGTCTGGAAGAGAGGAATCGAGCGGCTCTAAAGTTTCTGCGTTTTTTTCAAGGGTGATTTTAGTAGCAAAAGTTTCGCCATCTCGAACTTCTCCTACAATACTGACAATTTGATCAATCTTTAATTCTGAAGATTTGACGTTTACATACTCAGTGGCAGAGGAGAGTAAAAATTTGGCGCTGCCGATGCTGACGCTTTGATTAGTAACTGTAGTCAGTTTGCCGCTGGCCTTAATTTTGCTTGGATCGCTGATTTTTTCTTCCAAAGTAATTGGCTGGTCCTCGATCACAAGTCCCGCCCGTTCGATATTTTCTATGGCTTCTTCTCGGGAGATTTTAGACACTTCCAGGGCCTTTTCCAGTTCGAGTTTGATTTCTCCCTCACTCTTTATAGTGGCGCTTTCCAAAACCGTTTTTTGTTTGTTGCTTAATTCTACCAGCTTAGTTAAGGTAGAAACGTTCGGTTCTTTATCTTGGGTGGTCGTGGCAGTCACTACGTCCTTAGTGGTTTGCTGCAGATCTTTGACAGTTTGGGAAATAATTTTTTGAGTATCTTTTTCAGAAAGCTTGCCCTCACTGTTTTTTTCCAGCACCTGTTCTAACTCGTCCAGTCGATTATGAGCGAATTTTATTTGCAGATCGGCTTTTCTTTCTTCATTCGCGGCCAAGGTAAGCTGGATTTTTTCTACGGTTTTTTTCAAAGGGTATATAGGTTGCCCCGGCACGCTTTCTAATGCCGCCACCGCAACTCCAATCGTGAGGCTCACCATAATCAAAACGCTGGCCATAATGCCGCCGGTGATTTTCAAAGTCGTCAGCCAGTGCCAATATACCCGAGTTCTTACCGGGCTGGTTTCAGCTGTTCTGATGCGATTGAATATTTGATTTTTTACTCTTCCGAGGCCATCAGTTGGCACATTTATCCTCGGCAGACTGGCTAGTTTGACGATCAGCGTGAGCAGGGGAGAAAGAGCGCGGCTTTTTTTCCAAACAGCAAGATCACCGCGTTGTTTTACTCGGTTGATCATTTCGTTTATCTGGTTTTGGTCAATCTGCTCTTGCATTAAGATGTTGGCCCGCGTTTTAATAATTCTTTAAGTTTAATGATTGCCCGGTGCTGAAGCACTCTAACTGCTCCTTCGGTTTTGTTCATTATCAGGGCGATTTCTTGATTGGTCAGATCTTCAAAAAATTTGTATTGGATAACTTGCTGTTGCTCTAGCGGCAGCTGCTCCAGCATTTTCAGGATTTTTCGCTGTTCAAATCCTAAGCTTAGTTCGTCGATTGGGGTGGCAGCATCTTCCAAAACACTAGCTACTTCTTCGAGAGATATTGTGGTTTTTCTGACTCGATAAAAATCAATGATATTATTTTTCGCAATCTGATACAGCCAGCTGGGGATCGCAGAATGAGATTGGACTTGATTGATTTTTTGCCAGGCTTTGACAAAGGTGTCAGCCAAGATGTCTTCGGCCACTTCCTTGTGTCCGACGCGGAAGAAGATAAAGCGGAACATCTTCTCGGAATAGTTATCGTAAATAATCCCGAACGCTGAAGTGTTTCCGGATTGTGCCGATTCCAAAGCCTTTTTTAGTTCTTCATCAGTCATAATATAAGACGGATTATCGCCTAAAACGTTACATGTGTCAAACTTATTGTATCATAATCAGTACATAAAAACCGCCCTTGATTAAGGCGGATTCTTTATTGGCGGCGTCCGGTTTGAAAATTCCCTACCAACCGACAGCCCGCCTTCGCCAAGGCTTCCGCCGACGCTGAAGCTTGGGCGGACAAGTCGGCGGGCACTCGTGAGTGAAGGCAGGGATCGGAATGCAAAGACAACTGCCACCTAGGCGCAGGTGCAGTGTGTTTCTGATTTTTCGCAGCCAGAACACTTGACCACGCAGTGATCGCCTCCACAGCTATGATTCGGATCGTGTTCTTTTGACTCCGCCCCGCAATTATCGCATTTGTAAGCCCTTTGCGAATCAGCTGCTTTTCCGCATTTTTTACAAGTAGGATTTTCCATAAATTTTTTTGATTGTGACTATGATTGGATTATTTTTTCGACCTTTTACATTGTAGGTTATAAAAAGGACGATTTTCCGCCGTCGCCCTTCGGGCTATGGCGGACAAGCAAGTTTTTCTTTGGCGCTGTATTAAAATTTAAATTTCCTCTTTCGCTTCAAATATGGAGAGCGTAGGGTCGGCACCAGCTTCGCGAAATACCAATACTCCGGCGGGCGTCTCACCCGAACTTTTCATTTTCTGCAAAACCTCAATACTTTCCCAAACAGATATAATTCGCCAGAGTGTTGGCTCTTCCTTCATTTGCAGGAGGAACGACTGCAAAGGCATAGGTCCCGATTGGTTTTCTTTTACGGCACGATAAGCATTTTGCAAGATGTCCCACTTTTGCTCATTAACCTTTGCTTCTAAAATTGTAATGATTTTATTCATATTCAAGTTTTTCTTTGGCGGCAAACTCTTTATCTATCTGTTTTGAAACAAGTGCTCTGCGTTTTTGTAGGCGAAGTTTTCCTGCACCGCGGGGTCCAGCCGTGCAATGAGGGCGAGGCTATAATCGGCTAGAGTCCAGCCTACTTCGTGGTCAATGCTCCATAACAAGCCACCCCTGTCAGTTCCCCACATGAACTGGTCAGGGTAGCGCTCTATCAGCGTTTGCCACGTATCCAAATCCTGCTTGATTAACGGTTCATAGTTTGCGAAGTGGCTTAAGAATTCTTCCTTGCTCACCTCGGGGCGCAGTAAGAAAACATCGCCATATAATTGGTCAACTGTATAAAACGCGTTCGAGTGATTCTTGATTATTTCTTCAATCTGACTCAAGTCGTAGCCGAACTCGTGGCCGATTAACTGGTCGCCGTGAAAAATGAAGTTAGTATCTGGATTGTCACGCAAGACTTCCCTGAAAGCGTCCTTTTGTCCTTCTCCTAAGTGAAAGTATACGACCAGATCGTGATCCTTGACCACCGGATAGATTTCAAGCAAGCGTTTAGAGTTTGGTGCCAGAGGCGGAACACCCTCGCTCGGGTAAAGTGCTACCTCTCCATAGCCCTTGAAAAGTCCGGGCTCTAATCTGAGAGCGCGGTTAAGCTCTTCTGCGTTTACTGTCTGAAAACCGCGTGGCTCGTCCGGCATGCCAATGAATGGTACGAAGTAATCAGGGTAAAGAGTTATTATCTTCTTGACTACTTCCACTTGTGTTTTCTTTCTGGAAACCCCCATTCGCTTTTCTGTGTAGTCAGTGGCGATTCCAATGAAAGCAAAAACCTTGTCAGTGCCTTCATAGTCTAAAAGACACGTGATTTCCGGGATTGTAACATTGACCCCAAGAGTCGTTATTAGGTCAGAATCACCCTTTTCGTCAACTACAAACTCCTTGTTCACAGCGTCAAATACTCTGTACTCCGTGAAAGGCAGATGAAAGTGAGAATCAATAAGCTTTCCGTTGTAGTAAGCTTCGTCATGCGTTCTTGGCCCGGGGCACGCTACTGGTTCGAATGCTGTAATCCCTGTATCCCTTTCTTCAAAGCGACTACCAAGATTCGTATAGTTTTCCGCTGAACGCTCCTCTTGCCCGATAAATTTCTTCCTCAATGAAACAAACAGTATTGTGCTCACAAGAACAATAAGAATTCCGACAAGGAAGCTTGTGATAAGCGTTTTATGGGGAGCAAAGCGTTGCTTGTATAAAAATATCTGTGTCCGTATTTTCTTAAGCATTTCCATGTATTCTATTTTGCCAAATCTTCCTTTGGAACACCTAATGCTTTGGCAATTTTCGCGGCCGTCTGCACGCTTGGCTTCTGTACAAAACCACCCTCAATTTCGGTAAGATTAGTGTGCTTTACGCCCGATTTATACACTAAGTCATCTTGAGTTATTCCAAGTTTATTGCGATATTTTTTGATATTCTCACCTATTGTTGTCATAGTTTCAATCAAGAAAGCCCGCTTTTGGTCTTCATAAAGTTCGAGCCGACATTTTTGACAGGTTTTTCGGCAGTTTGTGCCTTGCTGAGCGAGGCGACGATTTTCCGCCGTCGCCCTTCGGGCTATGGCGGGACAAGCAAGTTTTTCTTTGCTTCGCACTTCGTAGCCTTGGCGAAGAATGTGGCGGCAATAAGATTTTAGCGCTTGATTTCCAACCAGACTACGGGTTCACTGCTTGTAACCCGTAAATCGTGTCCGGCGGGTATTACTCCGACTTCGCCGGGGCCAAATTCAATTTCATCGCCTCCAGACATACGGACATGGAATTTACCTGAAACTACGTATAGCACATGGTCATACGGACAATCTTCTCCATGATACCCCGGCTGTGCCGTATTCCTCTGCAATTTAAGACCCTCTCCCACATCAAGAATTTCAAGCTTCATCGTTTCTTTTGGATTGTAGACCTCATCCGGTGATGTAAAACTCTTCTTAATAATA
>JACPKU010000006.1 GCA_016186915.1 Candidatus Doudnabacteria bacterium
AGAGCAAGCTCGGTGCGGGGTAAACTCCGCTACCGCTTTGCGGCGACGCGGAGGTGTCGGTGCCGCGCCAAAGGCGCGGCACTTCTCTTTTTCAAAAATTTTTGATAAAGTGAGTTCGAGCGAAGTTGTATAAAGACACCATTGATCCTTTATTCGAATTACTGCAAGACTCGCTCGAAAGAGCGATTTTTGTTATCCTGTAAACATGCAAATCATAATAACTCCAGAAGTCGAAAAGTTTATTTCCCGTCTGGAGAAACAAACTATCGCTTAAACCTTAAGGACCATTGATTTGTTAGGAAAATTTGGCCATAAACTACCTATGCCACACAGTAAGAAGGTTTCTACGGACCTGTTTGAGTTACGAATTAGGGGCCAACAGGAAGTCAGAATATTTTATGGTTTTTACAAGGGGTATATCCATTTATTATCAGGCTTTGTTAAGCAATCACAAAAGACTCCACAGAGGGAACTACACAAAGCTGAGACTCGGTTTAGGGCCTTGACGTGATATAACTTATAAGGTATAATTATATACATGAAGAATTATCAAACATTAAAACGTAAGTTATTAAAGGATGAAGTAATCAAAAAGGCCTATGAAGAACTAGAGCCGGAGTTTGCTTTGGTTGAGATGATTATCAAGCAACGATTAAATCGTGGCCTAACCCAAGCCCAATTGGCTAAAAAAATCGGCACCAGACAGCCGGTAATTTCGCGCTTGGAACGCGGAACCTACAACCCTACGATCAAATTTTTGAACCGCGTGGCTGATGCTTTAGATGTTAAGTTGAAGATATCGCTAACATAATTTTTAAGAAATCGCCATCAAGGCGATTTTTTTAGTATGTTTAAAACATGGAAGCCTTAATCCCTATACTAAATATTCTGGTGCTTTTATGGACGCTCTGGTGGCTTAGACGATTTGCTTCCAACAATTCTCAAAATTAAGCACTTGAATTGGCCGCAATCTTTGCGCCAGAACTTGGAATGTTCTAATACTGACTTGTTACAAAGATAAAAAAGATCCCACCCGGCAAGAAATCTGCAAGGTGGGGTCATGATCGAGTTGCATCGCGGCTATGGGTCTTCGCGTCCCAGGACCCACTCCTCCACAAACACCGAAATGATAGCTCGGGCGTCGTCAGAGAGGACGCCCCATCTTTCGCATTCGACTGGGACATTAACGAAAGCAGTGGATGTGGCCTTTCCCCGGATGTATGCTGACAAGCCCTGTTCGTCCCCCTGGTACAGAAGCAAGATAGGCTTGCCTTCGTGGATCATATCGGCGATCTCAGCGCCGACGCCGAGGCTCGGGTTAGTGATCTCGAAGATACCAACATCGGCATCACGCAACCATTGGTAATCCCGATCGTGGATGTCGACTGGGTCCAGCTTGTTCTCTTGTTCGACGATGCCTTCTTGCGTCTGGTGCCGCGACATGAGCGTGTAACCCAACTCCTCGATCACGTCAGGTAGTCGGGCCAACTCTTCCCGACTCACAGAGTCGTGCCCACCACGCATGGAACAGCCGAAGAACACTTTAACTTGATGAATTTGAGTCATGCACTCGTCCTCCAATTTGTCTTGTTGTACGCGTCTTTGCGTTTTACCGAACTTACCATCTTAACAATAAAAAAGACGGCTTGTCAACAACGGCTTGTCAACCATGACTAAGATCGAACAACTTCGCATAGTTTTCAAAATTAGCTACCTGTATTGGCTTCAGTCTCTGCACCAAAACTTGGAATGTTCGAATCCTGCTCTGCCCACCACTTCTTCGTTCCTGATGGAACTTCGAAGTGCCAGCAACCCTTTTAGGGTTGTTTTATTTTTATTATTGTTTATGGTATAATACCTAAGCCTGTGAACAACCTAAACTTAGAAACAAATTATTAATCAAAAAGCAATATGGACAAAAAGACAAAGATATTGGTGGTTGAGGATGAAGAGATCCTCTTAACTGCCTTGACAGAAGAATTAAATCAAGAGGGTTTTGAAGTTGTGGGTGCCAAAGACGGAATAGAAGGAGTGGAAAAGGCCAGCCAAGAAAAGCCGAATTTAATTTTGCTGGATTTGGTTATGCCTCGGCTTGACGGGATAGGCGCCTTAAAGCAGATGAAAGAAAACAGCACCACAAAAGACATTCCAGTGGTCATACTCACCAATCTTTCAGATTACGATAAAATTTCCGATGCCCTGTCATTAGGCGCCATGGACTACTTGGTCAAGGCCAACTATCGATTGGAAGAATTGATCCAAAAAATCAAAACCGTGCTGGAGAGAAAAGAAACAGGGGCTGGCCCAGCTGCGCCTCCACCGCCCCCGGCGTCAAAGTAAATAATGGCTGAGGAAAAAGACTATAAAAATTTAATTAATGAAATTATTGCCAAGCAGACAGTAGTGCTTGGTTCTGACATAGTTTTGCTCAAGGCGCGAAGCGTTCCTGGATTGAAGCTAGACAATTCTGGCCGGGCCGAGAGTATCGAAGGGAACCCGCAAGAGGTTTTAAACGCGCTGGTGGATGCTTACATTTCCTTATCAGGACAGATAGTCAAAAATATTTTAAATCCGATTTTTGAAAAATATCCAGACATAAAAATTAAAACATAGTTTTATGTTAGAAAATTTTGGGTTGAGCAACCTGGTCGTGCATGGTTTAATATTTGCCATAATGATCGGCGGTCTTTATAACTTATGGCACACCACCAAGTTATACGGCGGGCTGATTGGCAAGGCCATAAGACTATTGGGTATAGGCATGCTGTTTATAGTAGTCGCGGTTATTCAAGAGTTTCTGTTGAAATTTGGCGTGCTAAACGACACTACGTTGTTAGCATTAGGGCAAGACCTAGTGACTTTGATAGGACTATTTTTCTTAGCCATAGGTTTTTCTAAGCTGGCCTCAGTCAATAAAACTCCATAGAAACGAAAATTTAAAATAATGTTTAGTGGCACCACCAGCTATATATACATAGCCTTGGCAATCTATACTGTGATTGTCATTATTTTTATTTGGTGGGAAAACAGGGTGATGAAAACCAATCTTTTGGCTAAGGAAAGCGAAATGCAAAGACGGATGTATGAAGTGTCGGTGCTCAAAGAACTGGGGGAGCGGATTGGTTATTCACTCAATGTCCAAAAAATCGTTGACGTTATCACCGGCTCCTTAAGGCGCCTGCTCCCGTATTCGACCGTATCTTATCTCCTGTTTGGGGAAGATGGGCGAGTGATTTTTCATTGTATTTTGGAGGATTCGGTAAACAAAGATTTTGTTTTGACTGTCAAGAATCGCATGATCGAAGCACTGGGCGCTCTCGCTGGCCAGAAAATCAGCTTGGATAATTTGGATGAAAGCATCTCCGGAACCATCACTGACGAAACAAACAAGCAGCAGATTAAATCTTTTTTCAATGTCCCGGTGGTGATTAATAATCGTCCAATGGGGCTTTTAAATGTGGCTTCAACGTCCGCGGGATTATACAAAGAAGATGAGATGACAATTCTTTACACGATAATGAACCAAGCTTCAACTGCTGTTTCGAAGCTGGAAAACATTTTAAATCAAGAAAAGGGCAAACTGAACTCTATGGTCGAGTCCATGGCCGACGGTGTGTTTATGGTGGATACCAGGAATCGTTTGCTGGTGATCAATCCCGCGGCTAAAAACATGCTGGGTATCAGTAAAGTTCAACCAACCATATTCGATGTTTTAGATGCTTTGGCTTCCAAGTTTGATCTTAGAACCAAAATTGAGCAGAGCATTAACCAGGATAAATTAATGGTGGAAGAGCAGTTGCAGGTTGGGACGAAAGTCTTAAGAATTCTGATTAGTCCAGTCAAAGATGTACAAAATGAAGCTTTGGGAGCCGTGGTTTTATTCCACGATATCACAAAAGAAAAGGCCATTGAAAAAATGCGCGAGGACTTTACCTCCATGATGGTGCATGAGTTGAGAAGCCCGCTCACGGGGATAAAATCAATCGCAAATTTATTGCGTGAGGAAAAAATCAAAAACGAACAAAAAAAATATCAAGAGTTTATCGAGCTGATAGTGTCCAACTCCGCCTCCATGCTGGATTTGGTTAATGATCTGCTGGACGTGGCTAAGCTGGAAGCGGGAAAATTTCAAGTGGTAAAAAAAGATACTGATATAAAAAAAGTGATTGAAACAAAAATTCAATCCTTTCAGGCGTTAGCCAATGAAAAAAAGTTGGGGTTGGCCAGTAAAATAGTGGGAGAGTTGCCGATCATCCAAGCGGACGAGAACAAGATCGGGCAGGTTTTGAACAATTTGCTTTCCAACGCTATTAAATTTACCCAGCAGGGGAAAATAATTATCGCTGGTTTTGTTCTGCAAAAGGGCGAAGATCTGATGCAGAAAGCCATGAGCGCTGGGATGATTTGGCCAGGAATCAAAGAGGGTGTAAAATTTGAGGCAGATCAACTGATCGTAGGGGTAATGGATACCGGAGTCGGCATAAAAGAAGAAGAGATCTCAAAGTTGTTTAATAAATTTACCCAACTGGAACAGTCCGCTGCTTCTGAGAAAAAAGGCACTGGGTTAGGACTGGTAATCACCAAAGGGATTGTCGAAGCTCATAATGGAAAGGTCGGGATATTTTCAAAAGAGGGACAAGGAACTGCTTTTTATTTTGCTTTACCGCTAAACCATGAAGACAAAATTCAAAAAACTAACTAAGAAGGAAACACTGGGCACAATCCAGTCTGATTTTATTACGTTGACCTCTCATCAGCTGCGCACTCCGCTTTCTGCCATGAAGTGGCTGTTAGAGCTGTTGAAAGAAGGCGATACGGCCAACCTTACCAAGAAACAGAAGTCCTATATCAATAAAATTTATATTTCGAACGAGCGAATGATTGCTCTGGTCAATGACCTTCTGGAAGTCACTCGATTGGAGTCTGGCGAGAACAAGCTTATGTTGCAGCCCATTGATTTAACCACGATTATCCGATCCCTGATTCGAGAAAAAGAGATGGTGATCAGGAAAAAAAGATTAAAAATTACCTTTACGGTTGAACGAGAACCATTCCCTCTGGTTCGCACAGAAGCCACCAAAATAAAACAGGCAGTCGGAAACATTGTTAATAATGCTATTCTATACACTCCGGATAATGGCAACATTTTAGTTGAGCTTAAGCGTCAGGACGGAACGGTGCTGGGGACAGTGCGCGACAGCGGTGTAGGAATTCCAAAAGATCAACAAGGGCAGGTTTTTGATAAATTTTTTCGCGGTAACAATATTTTAAGCTTTGAAACCACTGGCACCGGACTGGGTCTGTTTATCACCAAAGCTTTTATAGAAGCTTCTGGAGGAAAAATTTGGTTTAACTCGGAAGAAGGCAAAGGGACGACCTTTTATTTCACCTTGCCCATTGCTGAATAATTATTCATTAAAGAAAATTGGACAACTACCCACCTATCGCTCTATGGTTGTCAAGAAGTCACAACATCTAAATTCCAAATACGTTTGGGATTATAGATCACAAAAAGTAGTACCGAAACCAGAGGAACAAGACATAGCAGACAAAATAATGTCCGCGCTTTTATTAGGTTTAGCTATTCCTGCATTCCTCACTTCTCCATTTGGCTTATATGCTCTTGTTCACGGCGCAGTTCGTTACTATTTCCGGAAATCCGATTTTAACCGGGAGGTAAAAAGGTTGCAGAGAAGGGGATATGTGGCGCTTACCAAAACAGAAAAAGGTTGGCTGGTAAGGTTATTATCCAAAGGAGGAGTTAGAGTCAAACAAATAATGTTTGAGCGTTTGACTCTGCCCAAGGAAAAGCATTGGGACGGCAGATGGCGGTTATTTAGCTTTGATATCCCCGAAGAATATAAAAATGCTAGAAATAGCCTAAGATTTAAGCTGAAGTCACTTGGCTGCTATAACATTCAGCGAAGTTTGTTCGCCTATCCTTATGAATGTAAACAGGAGCTTAGATTAGTGGTTGAACATTATAAAGTGGAAAAATATACTTTGTTTGCGGAAGTGGTTGAAATTGATGTCGACCAAGAACTTCGCAAATTTTTTGGATTATAGCTCCTTGACAACCACCAAGCGATAGGTGGGTGGTTGTCAAGGGGCGGGGGAGTAGTTGTTAGCTTGAAAAATTTCAAGAACTTTATTATTATATACCAGTGCATGCCCAGGTAGCTCAGTTGGTAGAGCAACTCTCCACCTTCGCTTCCGCTTTCGCTAAAGCTTCAGCGGATCCGCCGTAGCCTTGCGCGTAGGCGGAAAAGCTTCGGCGGACAAGCATGGTAAGGAGTAGGTCATAAAATATATGCGCCGTTGTAGCTCAGTTGGTAGAGCAACTCCATGGTAAGGAGTAGGTCGCCAGTTCAATTCTGGCCAACGGCTCCAGAGAACGGTTCTCCGCCACAAACATTAAACTATTCGAGGCGGATCCGCCTTTGGCGGAAAATCCGCGCCTGGGCTCCAAAAAATCGCTCGGCACGTTTGCAAAACTACCGGTCGTCAAATTCTGCTGAATTTGCGACCTGCTTGCTCGTCCGCCTTAGGCGGACTGCGCAGGCTAGTTTTGCAAACGTGCCTCGCTAGGGTAAAATAAGAAAGGATTTATGTCACAAGATAACCTGATCATGATGGAGTGCACGGTTTGTCACAGGACTAACTATCATTCCCGCAAGAATAAAAAATTGACTCCCAACAGGCTGGAAATGAAAAAGTTCTGCAAGTGGTGCAAAAAACATACTCCACATAAGGAAACAAAATAATATATTTGTTTCCCCATGAGGGCGTCGTATAATGGTAGAACATCGGTCTCCCCGCCTTCGTTAGTCGCTTTTTGATGGAGGTGTCGTTCAGTGGCAGGACCTTGGTCTCTCCCGACGTTTCAGTCGGGATCCCGACTCTAGCTTAAAGCTAGGCGTCGGGACAAAACTTCTTCTAATAATTCGTCGCCTCTTGATGGGGGCGTCGTATAACGGTAGTACGGCGGTCTCCAAAACCGCTTGCGTGGGTTCAACTCCTACCGCCCCTGCCATGAAGCGACGAATTGTGGGTTCTTTAGCTCAAGTTTAAAATACTGATTGACGAAATCCGCCGAAGCTTTTCAGCCTACGCGCAAGGCTACGGCGGAAAATCCTGGCCTGCCAACAGGCGACTAACCTGCCAAAAACTGAAACTTTTTTAGTTTCCACTTCGTCTTAATCTGTGAGGGAAGCTTGCGCTGTCCCTTTATTTGTTATGAAAACGAGAAATAAGCAGACATTTGAAATTTTTTGGCAGCATGCCCGCAAATACAAGAGGGCAATTTTTTTGTTGCTTGTAGGCATCGTGGGGGCAACTGCCGCCGAGGCTTACGCTCCTTTTTTGTATCGTAGGTTCTTTAACTTGTTGGTAGAAGATTACGTAAATTTTCCGGCCATAATCAGCACTATCTGGTTTATCCTTTTAGCCAGCGGCTTGTCGTGGTTGTTTTATCGATTAGCTGGTTTTGCTAATATACGACTTGAAGCAAACGTGATGAGAGACATCGTGAACACGTGCTTCAAGTATCTGCATGATCATTCATACAGTTTTTTCAACAATACCTTTGTCGGCAGTCTAGTCAGAAGAGTGAATCGATACGAGAGAGCTTTTGAAGATATTACAGATAAATTGATTTGGAATTTGGGTTCAGTGGCCTTGAAGGTAGTGATCATTATCGGAGCCCTGCTGATCGTCCATTGGGCTTTGGCTTTGGCAGTGCTGGTCTGGTCTCTGCTGTATTTATTGTTTAGTATTATTTATGCCAGGTTCAAACTCAGGTATGATCGAGCTATGGCAGACACAGACAGCGTAGTTAGCGGTAGACTGGCTGATACAATCACAAACAATATAAACTTAAAACTTTTTGGCGGGACGCTGAAAGAGTTTAGTTCATTCAGGAAACTGACTGATAAGTTGTTCGATACTCGATATTGGGCATGGTGGTTGGGAGAGTTTGGGATGGCGATTCAGACGGCGTTTATGGTGGCTCTGGAGGTAATTCTGCTTTTTATCGGTATTAAGTTTTGGCAGAGTGGGGCTTTGACTATCGGAGATTTTGCTTTGATTCAAGGATATATTACCCAAATGTTTGGCCGCTTGTGGGATTTGGGCCAGCACATAAAATCTCTGTATGAACGGTTGGCGGATGCGGAGGAGATGACTGAAATTTTGACCACGCCACACGAAGTGCAGGACATTGCTGATGCCACGGCCTTGCAGGTGAAGAAGGGAAACATAGAGTTTCAAGACGTGAATTTTAGCTACGAGATGAATCAGAAAATATTTAAGAAATTTAATTTAAGTATCAGATCAGGAGAAAAGGTGGCGTTGATTGGGCCTTCGGGCGGGGGTAAAACCACTATCGTAAAGATCTTGCTTAGATTTTTCGACCTTCAGAATGGCCGGATTCTGGTTGATGGACAGGATATTTCTCAAGTGACGCAAGTTAGCCTGCGAGACAGTTTGGCTTTGGTTCCGCAAGAACCGATTTTGTTCCATCGCTCTTTGTATGAAAATATTGCCTATGGAAGAATAAATGCCACCAAGCAAGAAGTCATACAAGCGGCGAAATTGGCGCATTGCCATGAATTCATCAGCAAGTTTCCATTTGGCTATGATACCTACGTGGGGGAGCGGGGGGTGAAACTTTCTGGTGGGGAAAGGCAAAGAGTCGCGATTGCCAGAGCGATTTTGAAAAACGCCCCCATCTTAATATTAGACGAAGCGACCAGTTCTCTAGATTCCGAATCAGAGATGTTTATTCAAGATGCTTTGAAAAGCCTGATGAAGGAACGGACCACAATTGTGATTGCGCATCGGCTGTCAACCATCATGCAGATGGATCGGATTGTGGTTTTGGATAACGGACGAGTGATTGAAGAAGGGAAACACGAGGAGCTGCTTAAAGTAAAACAAGGTATATACCAAAAACTTTGGGAAATCCAAGCCGGAGGGTTTGCCGGGTAGTATCACTACCCGGTTTTCTTTTATTCCGAAATAATTTATACTGCCCTATGTAACTTGAGGGGGAACAATGAAAACGCCGAGGCAGAGGAGGCACGAGGCTGACTGGCACGTCATAGAGGTAGACAAGAGTCTGGATGCTCGAAAGAAGGGCTATTGGAAGCCAGAACAGGGTAGTGTTACCACGCCCAAAAAATCCAGGATCGCAGGAAAGAAGGTGAAACATGACGGGTAACAGCAACGTGATCGTGGTGATGCTGTGTATCCTTGTTGCTGTGATGATTGGGGCAATCATTGGCTGCACTTCGTACCAGGAGGGGCGAACAGCCGAAGATGGGGGATCCCTTGGCTGGGACGAATGGCATTGGTTACTGAACCACCCAAGAGTGCTGGGGCTTTACCTCGTGCTTTATCCAGCCCACTGGGCCCAGCAGCTAGGGCTGTTGCCGTTTTTTTGGCCACAGACTTCGGAAGACTACGCGGGCGAGAATTCCTGACGGATGACGGATCGTGACAATCCGTCTTTTTTATTGACATTGCGCATCTATTTTTTTTGGCTTATGATTTAACTTGGTAATAATTTTTATGTTTGTAACTTACAGTTTACTCATTTTCGGTTTTTTAATTTTAATCAAAGGCGCGAGCTGGCTTGTGGACGGCGCTTCGTCTTTGGCCGCGAGGTATGGGATCCCCAGTTTAGTAATTGGACTAACCATTGTTTCTTTGGGAACCTCGGCTCCTGAGCTGGCGGTGAATATACTGGCTGGAATCAGAGGAAGCAGTGATTTGGCAGTCGGCAATATTTTAGGCAGCAATATTGCCAACATATTTTTGATTTTAGGAATCGCGGCAGTAATTTATCCAGTGAGTCTTCAAAGAAACACAATCTGGAAAGAGATCCCTTTTTCGCTGTTGGCCGTGCTTGTGTTGTTTTTTGTGGCCAACGATATTAGTATCAACGGCGACCCAATTGCCGTACTGAGTGTAAGCGACGGATTAATCCTCATTTCTTTTTTGTTAATTTTTCTTTATTACGTTTACGCTATTGCTAAAGACAGCAACGAGGAAATTACTCCGATCAAGAAACGGTCGATCGAAATTACTGTTTTGATGATCACCGCCGGCATCTTGGGCTTATTTTTTGGGGGCAAGTGGATTGTGGAAGGAGCTGTCCAATTGGCCGGCCATTTCGGAGTCAGCGAAACTTTGATCGGGTTGACGATCGTGGCTGTCGGCACTTCTTTGCCCGAGCTGGCCACTTCCATGGCCGCGGCATACAAGCGGCAATCGGATATTTTGGTTGGAAACATTGTTGGCTCCAACATTTTTAACATTTTTTTCATTTTAGGAATTTTGGCCGTCATTACCCCGACTTCATTCAAACCGGAATTGAATTTTGACATCCTGATCGTGCTCACTGCGACTTTGTTTTTGTTTCTGTTTATGTTCATCGGTAAAAAACACAAACTCGAGCGTTGGCAAGGCATATCTTTTGTTTTGTTTTACATTGGATATTTGACCTTTATTATTTTGAGAGGCTGACTTGCCAAGGTGTTGATAATGGTATATTTTAAAGGTGAGATAAATTTATGGAAGGGAAAGAGCCCGGCAACAGACTGATTGTCCCCGGCGTCATGGCCTTGGTCGTGGCGGTGATTTTGGGTTTTGTTTTTTTTAATCGTTTTTCGGGAAACGGGCTTCAGGACGAGCAGTCCGCAGAAAGACAAACTCAAAACAGCACCTTTTCTTCTGGTAACGTTTCAGGAAACAACTATACTTATACTGATCAAGATTTCAACAGCCTCAGAGGCATTTTGCTTCAGTCTGATGATCTCAGACAAGGAAATTTACTCTTGGTGCGTCTGGAGGGGGATGTTTATTTGAACACGACCAGAGATTATTCTGGACTGATAAACAAAGAAGTGGTGGTGACGGTTGATGGAACCTTGGAAAAGTTTCGCTTGATTGATATAGAGCCGGATTGACAAAAATGGCATTTTTTTAAAGAGTTTGATATACTATCTCATAGATTGTTAATAACTAATTAGAAAGGTACTTTATGGCTAAAGGAATGACTAAGTCAGAAGTGCTAAACGCGATTGCCGAAAAGGTCGGTAAATCGCGCAAAGAGGTAGCCGAGTTCATGGAGGCTCTCGTGGGCGTTGCTTACGCTGAGACCAAGAACAGTGGTGAGTTCACCATTCCAGGCTTGGGCAAACTTCTTAAAAAGCACAGAGAAGCCCGCATGGGCCGCAATCCGGCCACAGGCGAGCAAATCCGAATTGCCGCTAAGACGGTGGTAAAATTCAGGGTTGCCAAGGCTGCCAAAGACTCCATTCTTTAGAAGAAATTTACCCCGTTAGAAGTCCGGCGCCAAAAGGCACCGGCAGTCCCGCTGTCAGCGGGACTTACTTCTAACGGGGTTAACAAAAGCCCCGATCGAAAGCGAGATGGGCTTTTTGTATTGCCCCACATAAAAAACTTGACTGATTTAAATAAAGATGATATAATTAAGTTAAGATAAATTTTTTGATGGAAACAAAAAGCTTAAAACGGCGATTTACCACATAAATCCTAACTTTTTAGGGTGTGGTTTTTTAATTTATCCCGTTAGAAATAGTTAGACCAACAGTTTGAACACGACAGCTATTTTATCTACAGCCATTTATTATTTAAAGATTAATGCGTTGTTAAGTACAAGCGCAAGCAATTTCTAACGGGATGAAATCAAAAACTCAAAAAATCCAGCTGACTACAAAAAAACAATTCGAGGTTTTGGATATTACTGCTAAAGTGAAGGAGGTGCTAAACTCTTCTGGAGTCAGCAGCGGGTTAGCTGTAATTTATTCACCTCATTCCACCGCCTCAATCGAGATTAATCACAATGAACCGTTGCTTTTACAGGACATAATGAAATTACTTTACCGTGTGGCGCCAATGGACATTAATTACGCCCATGACTTGTTTGAGATCCGAACCAAGGTTGACGCCCTTGAGCGCAGTAATGGGCACGCGCACGTAAAAGCTTTTTTGCTTGGTTCTTCTGAAACCGTGCCGGTGGAGAACTCAGAAATGTCTCTGGGGGAAAAACAAAGCATTTTTTTTGTGGAACTGGACGGCGGGCGCGAACGCGAGGTAATAGTGAAAATCGTGGGCGAGTAGTCACGCATCACGCATCGCATAATGCGTATCATATGGTTTCATGCTACGTGTTACATGTTACATGATATGTGACTTAAAGGTCGAAAGAGAGATGGAGGGAGAAGAAAGGGGGTGAGATTCATGAATTATTCATCTACCGTATCCGAATCTTTGCAGGGTCTCTATGTTCGCTTTATCGAATTCCTGCCAAGCTTTGTCGCCGCTGTGATCATTTTGGTTGTTGGTTGGATCGTGGCTGTCGCGGTGGCAAGACTGATCAAGTCAGTTTTGCATTCCGTGAAAGTCGATGAAATCGGGGACAAACTGGGTTTGGATCAGATGTCTGCTCGCACGGGTTTGAAAATGTCAGTCTCAGGCGCCATCGCCTGGTTGGTTAAGTGGTTTTTGTTGATTGCTATTTTCTTAGCAGCAACAGACATCTTGGGCTTAGATCAAATTTCTGAATTCTTAAATGCTGTGTTGGCTTACATTCCTAACGTTGTAGCCGCAGCAGCCATCCTATTGGTTGGTACCTTGGTTGCCGGTTTTCTCGCTCGTTTGGTCCGCCACAGTGTCCAAGCAGCAGGCTTAAGTTCAGCTGATCTTTTGGGTTCAGTTACTCAGTGGTCAGTGATGATTTTTACCATACTTGCTACTTTGGATCAGTTGAAAGTCGCACAATCGTTCGTGCAGACTTTATTCACTGGCATAATTGCCATGTTGGCAATTGGCGGCGGATTGGCATTTGGTATGGGAGGCAGAGAGCATGCTTCTAAGGTTCTTGATAGAATAGAAAAAGACATCAAGTCATAAATAGTTCCTTAAAATAGTTTCCATTTCCGACGCCCCGACTTTACGTCGGAGGTCGGAATCCCGACCAAAGCGTCGGGACAAAAATACCCCCACACCAGCCAGGTGTGGGGGTTTAATATATTCAAAATTATTTGACCGTCAATTTGTCTTCTTTGCTTCCGAAAAATTGAACAATCAGGGTTGTCGCTTGAGTTTGAACTATGGCAATGCCCATCTCGGCGTAATCGGACGAAAGGATGTTATCACGATGTGTTTCAGAAGCCATCCAGCTTTGCTCTAGCTCGACAGGATTGCTAAATCCCTGGGCCAGATTTTCACCAGCATAAGTATAGTTGTATCCCAAGCTTTTGAACCAATGCCAAGGTTTCGTACCGCTTGGACTGGTATGTGAAAAATAATTATACTCGAGCATGTCATAGGCTTTTGCCGAGGCCGCCAGGTTTAACGAAGGACTTAGTTTTACAGGATTAAGGCCACGTTCCGCCCGATCAGCGTTGACGAGGTCAAGAATTTTTTCGGCAGAGAGCGGAGTATTATTAGCGCTGGCATTCAAAGCAAATACAACAACAAACAGTAAAAGTCCAAGTCTAATTTTAGATTTCATTTTGATTTTAATAGGCGATCCGAATTATCCGAATTAACATCCGAATTATCCGAAACCAAATATTCATGGCGCTCGGATGTGTTCTTATGATTTAGAATCGCTTTTTTATTTTTGTTTCTTCAGACGAACCCTAACTTATTCATATTATAGCAGAAAAATCGTATTTTGTAAAGGAAAAACCGACTAATTTTACACAAAAATACTTTATTGGCATAATACTAAGGCGACTATTTGATAAATAAATAACAGAGGGGAAAAAATGTTTAACAGCGAATACACCGTACAAGACCCCAAAAGAGGGAAGCGCAATATACTAATATTAATTTTTGTTTTGTTCGGCATTGTTATCTTGATTGCCGCGGTCTATTTTTTTACTAAAGTAAATCTGCCCGGCAGTTCCTCCGATGTTCCAGTTGAGTTCACGGTGGAGCAGGGCGACAGCACTAGAGAAGTGGCTCAGCAGCTTGATCAACAAGGTATTATTAACAGTCCGTGGGTTTTTGTGGTTAACGCGATCGTGAATAGCGCTGGAGGCAGAATTCAGGCAGGGGAATATATTTTGAATACAAATATGAGTATTGCTCAAATACTGGATGTTTTAACCGCCGGCAAAGTTGTAAGAGACGAGTTGACTGTGAGAGCGGTTGAAGGGTGGACCAACAAGCAAGTTGGGGAGTACCTTGAAGAAAACGAAATTTTTAGCCAATCAGAGTTTAATCAGGCCTTATTAAGTTCTGATCTGGAATTTAAGTTTTCCGAAGGCAAAAAGTTTGATTACCAAGGTTTCCTTTTTCCCGATACCTATCAAATCAGCAGGAAAGCGCCGGCACAAGATTTAGTCGCCAAGATGCTTAATAATTTTGAAGCAAAAGTTTCAGACGATCTGCTGGCTGGTTTATCAAACAGCGGCCGTTCTTTGGCAGACGCCGTCATTCTGGCCTCAATTATTGAAAAAGAAGTCGGTCGAAACAAAGACAAAATAACTGAGCAAGATCAAAAAGATATGGAGCAGGAACGTAAACTAGTGGCGAGTGTTTTTTATAATCGTTTGAGTATAGGTATGCCGTTGGAATCAGATGCCACTGTAAATTACATAACAGGAAAATCTGATCGACAGGTGAGCCTTGCTGACACGAAGCTTGATTCTCCCTACAATACCTACCGCGTCAGGGGATTGCCGCCGGCCCCAATTGGAAATCCCGGCTTGGATTCCATTATCGCCGCGATCAAGCCCGCTGATTCGGATTACTTTTTTTTCATAAATAAAACAGATGGAGAGGCAGTGTTTGCGAAAACCCTAGCGGAGCATAATGAGAATCGCGCAAAATACTTAGATTAATTCAAAAGTCAGAAGTCAAAATGCAAAATGAAAAGGTAAAATTAAAAAAGAACTTGATTTTTGATCTTTGATTTTTGGGTTGTTTATGAAAAACCAGGTTCTTGACTGAAAGCCTAAAACCATATATACTGGTTAAGAATTAAACAAGCCAAAGACCGTAGACGGCTAAAACGCCTTAAAAAACACAAGTCTACGCAGGAAAATGAGATCCTGAAATGAATTCAGGATTGCAAAACAGCGCAATGCTGAACTTGATTCAGCATCTCAAAATTCCGGCCTTTGGATCCGGGTTTTTTTATTCTAAATTCAAAATTCTATATTCTAAACTATGGCGATTACACGTAAGCAAAAAGAAGAATCATTGAGAGAAGTGACCGAGGATTTAAAAAATGCCCGGGGAGTTGTGTTTGCGGAATATGCCGGACTGAGCGTTAAAGACATGGATAAGGTGCGCAAAGATTTGAGAAAAGAGAATGTAAAGTTCAAAGTTTTGAAAGTGACTCTTTTGAAAAAAGCGATGAATAGTCTGAATATGGATCTGGGCAAGTTTGCATATGCCGGACCTTTGGCCGTGGCGGTTTCAAAAGAAGAAGAAACCACACCGGCGCGCGTGATCAAGGGCTTGATGAAAAATTTCCCAACTTTAAAAATTGACGGCGGAATTTTTAATAACGAGATAGTCGCCCGGGACGTGGTTTTGCAGCTGGCCGCCCTGCCCAGCAAAGACCAACTGCTGGGACAACTGCTCTCGGTGATTGCGGGTCCGGCAAGAGGATTGGTTACCGTGCTTTCTGGAAATACCAGGGACTTGCTGCAAGTATTAAATGCAATCGGTGAAAGTAAGAAATAATTTTCAATTTTCAAATTGATAATTACCCAAAAGGTCGATTATAGAAAGGAATAAATTTATGTCTGAAGAAGTAAAACAAGTTGCGGTTCCTGAAAAGTTTCAAAGTTTAGTGGGGGAGATTGAGAAACTTTCAGTGCTGGAACTTTCAGAGCTCGTCAAGGTTTTGGAAGAAAAGTTTGGTGTGTCCGCCGCGGCTCCAGTCGCAGTCGCCGCTGGACCTGCCGCGGCAGGAGATGGCGAAGGAGCTGAGGAAAAATCTGAATTTACAGTTGAACTTACCGAGGCCGGCGCTAGCAAAATCAACGTGATTAAAGTCATCCGAGAAGTTATGGGAGTGGGTCTGAAGGAAGCAAAAGATTTAGTGGACGCCGCTCCAAAGATGGTCAAAGAGAACGTAGCGAAGGCCGAAGCAGAAGAGTTGAAGAAGAAGCTAGAAGAAGCGGGAGCGAAGGTGAGTTTGAAATAACGCTCGTGCAGCCGGCAAAACTACCGGCAGTAAAAGTCTGCTGACTTTTCTGCCTACTCGCTCGCGCCGAAGCAACTGCGCGGGTTAGTTTTGCAGCTGCACATCACGCTTCTTCCAGGGGATAGGGAGAGGAAAGGCGGGAGAAGAAGCGGGAGCGAAGGTAACATTGAAATAAGTCACTCGGCATAGGTTACAAATTTAACGGCTGTCAAACTCTGCTGAGTTTGCAGCCTGGAACGTCAGACGTTCCCTGCGTCCTCGGACCGTCGTCCTGCGGAAGCTAAATTTGCAACTATGCCTCGCGTCCCGTTCTTCCAGTGAAAAAGAAACGGATAGTGAGAGGAAGCGGGAGCGAAAGTTAGTTTGAAATAATTTAAAAACAGACGCTTGTTCGACACGCGGTAAATTTGACTGGACGTCAAATTTACCGGATTGTCTCACAAGGTCTGTTTTTAATTTGCTTCTGCTTTGGGGAAGAAATAGAAGGCAAGGAAAGCGGGCTGGACAAAGGGCTGATTTTCTGCTATAATAATTATAACGATACTATATGGGCTAGCCAAAAATGGACAAGTTAGCCAATATGGCGTGAGCGAAACCAAAAATAAAATAAAAAGAAAAGCGATACGAATATTGCGAATTCACACACGAAAGATGCGAATCTTTGCCTGATTCGTGTCATTCGCATGTTATATTCGTAGTTTCGCATCGCTGACACAAAAGATGGCAGAGGAGTTTTCTGGCAATAAATTGCTGACTTTGAAAGAAGCAGCAGCGCTTTCTCCGTACAGCGCGGAGTATTTAAATTTGCTTGCGAGAAAAAAGAAGATTAAGGCGCGCAAGATCGGCCGTGACTGGTTAATTACCAAGACCGATCTTTTTGATTACCTTAAAAAACAGCACAGTGAAAGCAGGAACAGGGTGTTGCAGCTAAGTAAGTACATAGGATTACTTTTATGAAAAGCATGGAAGAAGATCTGCAAAATTTAAGCGGCTTCCACGCGGCAGCGGTCGTGATGATAGCGATTGGCATCGGGCTGATAGCCGCAATGCTATTTTTAGCCCTGCCTTCTGATCAACAACTAGCAGTCAAACAGTCTTTAATTGTTTTCGACGCTCATGAGTCTTTTGGTAAGCAGGTGGAAAGTTTAAGATTCGTATTTGAGATACAGCAAAAATATAATGAAGAATTTTATCTGGCCTCCACCCAAGTTCTTAGTTTCCCGGATGAAGCGTCCAGAGTAAGTGTGGCGCTGATAAAGTCTTTCGAATCGTTCGCTTTTTTCTCTGACGTTTTCGTGGCCAACCAAAACCAAACTCGAATGGCGCAAAGTACCCAGACCAACCTCAGCGGTCAGATTCTTGGCGCATTTATTGAGAGGAGTCTTAACGCAGTTAGTCAGTAGTTATGCAAGACCAAAGAGCAACCAAACAGGATATCCACCACCATGAACTAGTAATACTTTTATCGCTAGCCGTGTTTAGCTTATCTTTTATCTCCACGGTTATGAGCTTCAAATACTCAAATGAGATAAAAAAAGCCGCAGTAATTTTTGACGCTTCAAGTCAATTAACGGACGATAAATATCAGGTACCAATTAGAGCTGTAAATCTCTTTTATAGTCTTGCCAGTATCGAAGCTGAAAAATTACTCAACGCCGAAGAAAGTTTCCAAGAAACGCAAGGCCTGATCCTTAATATGTCAAAAGAATTTGCGGCCGCCGCAGACATCTTTGACGGCTCGTCCCAGTTTGCTGATGCCTATGAATTGACCGGTGCTTTTTCTAGCCGGTATATAGCCGCTCTAGATATCTTTGATGGTTCAGATCAGATAACAGATATTAGTAAACGTATAACCGGAAATATAACCCCGGCCCTGTCTCTGTTTGATGCTTCAGATCAGATAACAGGAATCAGATCCTATCATACAGTCATGTATGATAGTGCGGTGGCAGTCCTAGATCTGTTTGACGCCACCACTTTGTCATCGCGTCAGATTGCCACACCTCCTTCGGAGGTTCGCAATGGCGCACCAGGCCAAGTCGCGGGGGAGGAAATTAACTGGGAAACCCCGACGCAGACTTCGCCTGGTGCGGAGCAGGCAGAAGAGATTGCTCCTTCCTCCGCTGAAGCTACGGAGGGCGAGTCGTCGGCTTTGGAGGAACCAGAAGCTCCTCGCAATGGTGAGGTGATTTCTGAACCAGGGCCACAAATAGAACAGCCGGCAATAGAGCCGGAGGAGTAAATGTGGTACGTAGATGACGCCCGTTTGTCGGTAAATTCAATATAACAAAAACAATTCTCCACTAAATAATTCAATGTTTCATCGTCGAGCCACACAACTTTTTTACGGGATTTCAAGCTTAGTGATTTCAGTCGCTGTGTTTTTAGTCTTGCCATTCGGGTTTGGCGAGCTGCAGGAGTTTAAAAAGGACATAAGGAATCAATTTACGCAAGCCTTTATCCAAACAATAGGGGATCAGCCGTTTGTGGCTGACCACGTGAGTCTAGTCTGGTCTAGTATAAATAATTTCTATAATCAAGCAACAGACAGCACTCTGGCCTTGCTTGCGCCGGGTGGCAGCGAAGACGATTTGATGAGGATTGCGTGGGGAGTGAGGGATCGATTTGCGGCGATTGTCCGTGATTTGGAATATGCGAGGACAGGCCGCTTCGACAGGCTCAGGACAGGAAGAGTGGCCGGAGAAAACAGCGATCCCCGCCTTCGTCAAGACTTCGGCGGGCAGGCGAATCTAACGAATATACATCCGAATGATCCGAAATTTATGACTGAAGAGCCTTTGAGGAATATTGTCCCGGAAAGCCTTTTGATCGATGATCAGCCGCGCAACAATGATTTTCCGTGGGTGACACTGCAAGACAATATCACTGGTCAATTTTATTGCGTGGCGATTTATGACGAGGAGGTAAATAAATATCTTGGGCCATGTAAGTTGGATTTAGGGGAATAAACCAAAAACCGCCTTTCGGCGGTTATGGTTAAACTCTAACATAATGTTTTCAGTCGGGATTGTCATCTAAGAATATAGTAACAGAACAGAATAATTATAGCAATGCCAAAAAGAAAAATAAAAAAGAATAGTTCTCGCAGGCACACGACGAGGAAGCCAAAACATTACCCAGTATATTATCTGGCGGCACTGGTGATTGCTTTTCTGCTTTTGGAAATCGCGTTGCTTGGCAGTGCCAGGATCAAAGATTGGCAGGAGAGTTTTGGGATTCTGGATGTATCTGAGCAATACGAAGACTTGGTAGATGATTTAAGCTTTACTTTTAGTCCGATGGCGCAGGCGGTTTCAGCGGTTGATGAATTTTATAACGCAGCCACTGATGAGGCGACGGCTCTTTTCGACGCCACAGATAGTATCTACGAAAATATGAAAGTTTACGAAAATACGAAAAAGTTTGCCCTCAGTGTTTTTAGTAACAGATCCGGCAGTGTAGCAGGAGCAAAAGAATAGGTCGGATAAGTAAATATATGACCTATAATATTTATATAAATGCTCAATAAAAAACAAACCAAGTTTATTACTAAAGGGTTTAAGATTCTAACCGGTGCAATATTCGTCCTGGCGGTTTTTGGATCTCTGGTTTCTCCGCAAGCTGCATCTTCAACCACTCTAACCATCCAAGGCGATCATTTTTTGTTAAACGGCCAGGCCAAGTTTTTGGTCTTGGCTGCTTATTTTGACGGCTTGGACGCGCCCAATGTGGGCGCGGATTTGGATTACCTCAAGTCCAAAGGAATTGACGGCGTGCGCGTGTTTCCAAACTGGTGGGACACCACGACGCCGTTGATTTTTGGCAATACTTTAATGAACACGGACGGCAGTTTGGACGCGGGCAGATTAAATGATTTACGGAGTATCATCAGCGCTGCCGACAGTCGAGGGATGGTAGTGGATGTGAGTTTTGCCCGCGAGACCGTGGATGGGCCGTGCAATACAGGTGGTAGAAATATGATGTGTGAAAATGAATACAAAAATGGTGTGGTCGCCACAGTGCAACAGTTGAGCAGTTACAGCAACGTGCTTTATGATTTGCAAAACGAATTTGACGGTGGCATTACGAATTTATCCTCCAGTCACGTCTCGGATTTGAAAAATCGAGTGAGAGCCGCGGATTCGAGTGCGACGATTTCCGCCTCCACTGGCTCATATCCTGGCGCGGGCAGCGCGGCGGCAGGTTATACGAACCAATACGGGTTTGACTTTACCAATGTGCACAGCACGCACCTGACCAGCGCTTCTGGCGTGGCGGGCATGATCTCGCCGGCCCGTTCGGCAGGCAAGCCGGTTTATCTCGGCGAACCTTATCATTCCACTTTTATTTCCGGCGGCCAGGCGACGGCCTCCGAATTGTTAAATTTTGCCACGGAAACCAAAAGAACCGGAGCCGCGGCGTTTGTTTATCACACTCGCGCCGGCTTTATTCTGGACGGCTCGAGTTTCCAGGGGAATATGACCGCGGTGGAAACCAGCTTTCTTAACTCTCTCGCGAATTCTTTAAGTCAAACCACTTGGGGAGTCAATTTAATCAGCCCGCCGCCTCCACCGCCGCCTCCTGGTACTGATCCGACACCAAGCCCAACGGGTCGCGTAATTAGTTCGCTGAGCCCCACCACGGTTCAGCCGGGAGACACGATGACCATTGATGGTGTCAATCTTGACAGCACGGTTCAGATTTTCAACAGCAGCAATCTGAGAAGCACTTATGTTGGCCAGATCAATGCGTCTGAAACCCAGGTTACTTGGCTGATCCCTGCGGATTTAGCCAATGGTTCGTATAGGCTGCGGGTCGGGCCAAACCTGACTGATTATTCGAATTTAATGCCTTTCACAATCACAGGCAGCACTGTGCCACCACCGCCGCCTCCACCTCCACCACCACCGCCCATAGATTACAGTCCAGAGATACCAGATTGGGTTGACTGCAGCGCCATTCCGGAAGATCTGACCCTGTTATCAGAATGGAATTTTTGGTGCGGGATTACGCCCCAGCCGCCACCACCGCCACCACCAGGCCAGGACCCAAGCAATCCTTTGAGCTTGCCCGGAAGTGGAGCTTATGGCATGAGTATGGCTTACAATCCGACTAACAATACTTTTTTGTATGTCAGCACTGAAGGAATCGGCACCCCGCCCAATGTCCAATCCCGGCTAATCGGCGCCATTTTGGACGCTGACGACCTGGCTGTGATCGGTGGTAGTTTTCGGGTTGACCAAGGGGATGAATTCGCGGCCTCGCCCCAAGTGGTCTACAATCCTGACCAAGACCAGTTTTTGGTAGTGTGGGAGGATTCGCGCGCCGGCAATAACCGCCGGCACATTTACGGCCGGCTGTTTGGAGCAGACGGCAGTCCCTTGGGCAATGACTTTGTGATTGTTGACTTGTTTGACGCGTTTTTGAACGATTTGATTTATGATGACGGCAATAAAAAATACGTGGTGCTGTTTGAAGCAGGCGAGCCGATGTTTCGAACCGTGGATGCTTCCGGCAATTTAGGCCCCATAGTCAAAGTCGTACCGCAATTAACAGAGTACCAAGGACAAGGCAATTTTACTTACAATTCTAATTTGAATGAGTATTGGACCGTGTATGTGGCAGGAGTCAGCGGTTCTGACACGCAAGAGGAAGACGACCGGATAATGCTGATGAGGACTGACGCTACCACGTTACAGCCTGTCGGTCAGCCAGTTCAATTAAGCGCCACCAGGCCAGCCAGAAACGGTTTTGCCGAACCAAAAATCGCGTATAGCAAGTATGACGGCGCGGCCATGACGGTTTGGCTGGAACGCGGCCGGCCTGGTGAGGGCGCAGGAGTCTATGGCCGGACAGTGTATGATGATTTAAGTTTATCAGGGGAATTTCCAGTGATTACGCCTGTTACTTCTCCCTACTCTGACCAATACGGCGCCCCGCAGCTTAATTACAATCCTTACACCGGCTTGTTTTCAGTCAGCACGCTGGATAATAACGGCGGGACCATGCTGACGGAACTGCTGGTTGACGGGACTGTTTTAGGAGAAGATCAGGTAATCGGACCTACTGGGTCGCTGGGCAATTTCAATCCGAACAGCTATGTTGGTCCGCAAGGGACGATTGTGGCAGCCTCCACGGATTTCGCCTCCACCAGTGCGACGATGAACCGAAGTCTGTTTGCCAACTTAGGCCCGGAAAGCCAGGGCGGGAGCGGCACGGTTTATCCGCCGGGAACCCCGCCAACTCCCGTGGACACCACGGTTTTGGGCAAACTGATCAGCCAGATTTATCTCTGGTCGCTGGGAGTCTCGGCTTTGCTGGCCATGTTGATGATGGTGCTTGGCGGATATCTGGTTATGACTGCGGCGGGTAATGCTGAGCAATCTAGCAAAGGCAAAGAATTCATCTGGTCCGCAATAATTGGCATGGGGTTGTTGTTTGCTTCTTACCTAATATTAAACACAATCAACCCGGATCTGGTCAACTTTGATCTGACCTCGATTAATCGGTTGGACGGGTAGTTAATAGGTTATTTTTAAAAGCTGATTTTGATCGAGGAGATAGAGACTGCGCTCTGTTTCGTCGATATACATGTCAGTGAGATCAGAACTGTTCGGGAAATAGATTTGATTGACAAGTTGACCTTGTTTGTTGAAAATTATCAATCTTTGCTTGGCTGGTTCTAAAATATATATTTCCGTGCCGATAAAAATCCTGCTTGCTTGGGTCATTGGATCAGTCAGAACTGCAAGCTCAAATGTTTGCTCTATGCCGCGCGAGAATTTTGAAAGCCTGTCAGGAAAAAGAACATAAACATCATTATCCACGCCGACATCCACGGCGCCCGACAAATCAGCCGCAGTGGTTAGGAACGGCTGAGAGGAGGCGTTGCCCCCGGCATCAAACGCCAATCTGAAAATTTGATTGGTGTTTTTGTCAATGACGTAGACGCGGTTGGGAGGGAGAAAAGCAAGTCCCAGCAGGTTCGACCCGGCAAAGTCCCGGACCAAATCAAACTGGTTTAAGGATTCATTGATGCGGTAGAGTTGGTTTTCACTAATTACATAGTTGCCCAAATTTTCAACGTGGGCCAAGCCTTTGATATCAGTGCTGGTTGTGTTGAGCATGAACAAACTGTCTAGATTTTCGCTGTAGGTTAGGACGGTCTGTGTGCTTGAATTGGCGAATATAAACCCTGATCCCGCGCGCGCAAATATGTCCGGATTTTGATCAAACGCCAGGAAGATTTCCGGGCTGTCAACCGTGCTGACTCGGTTAACCTTGTTATATAAATCCGTTAAAAGTTGGTGGTAGGCAGAAGCTTGCTTATCGTCAAGTTTTTCTAATTTCGTAAATTCTAGCTGCGCTTTGTTTAACAGTTCAAAGGCCTGATCTTGGTTATTATAGAGCAGGGAAGATTCGGTTTCATTAATTTTCTCCACCAACACATTGATTTGGTTATCTATTGCCATGGCGTGTCGGGAGTTGGCTGATCTGATTCCGGTAACGATCAGGTTAAGTGCAAGCAAGACGACAAATAAAATGAAACTGATAAAAAAGAATTTTCCTGACGTTGATAAATTACCATATGATTTAAAACGGGGGATTTTTATCGAGACAAAAAGTCGTTTGAATCTGCTAATCAGATTTCCCGGAAATGACCAAGGTTTTTTTTCAGTTTCGGCGGCTGTCACATCTTCGGGCAAAGGAGCATAAATCTCTTCTTCTGTCCCATAAGTGACAGTCTTGCCCAAGCTTTTTCCAAAGCGGAGCATAAAAGCGGCATATCCTTCGTCAGGTTCGGCAGAGTCCTGTAAAATTTTGGAAATCTTCAGGCAAGCATCGTCTGGCGGTGTATTTGTAAGTATTTGTTTGAATAATTCAAACGATACGTAATTAAATACGTTCGTCGTGGTTAGAATCAAATCATCGCCTTCTTTAATTTTGCCCTGCATAAAATTTTGGAATATTTTAAGAGGGTGAGTGCTGGCTTCTTCGGCAGGCAGAAGCTCAAGAAGTTCTGAGTTTCTTCCGAGCCAAGCTCCCACCTGTCCCGTATTTGTCAAATAAATCTGATCGGAATACTTAAGAGCTAGGCAGCAAGAAAATTTTCCCAGCCAGCCCCTTCGGCCCTTGTGGGCGGTATCAGCAAGCTCTTCGTTGATCTGGGCCAGCGAAGTCTCAAATAATGCATCGGCAGTAAGTTTTTTGTTTGCCTTTAATGTTCGGAGCACAATTTCAGAAATTTTTTTTAAATCAGAGGCTTCGGTTTTTTTTTGGATTTTTTGCAGCTGCGCCAACAAGAAAACTTGTGTGGTGGCATTTAGCTTCTCATCATACAGAATTATTGAGCTTTTTTTAGCCTCAAGTCCGGATAGATAAATTTGATTGATTTGTGTTTCTAACTTGGCCATAATCTGTTATATAATAACATATTTAAAAGGTTATTAATATGCTATACTACCTGATATGTTAGCAGAATTTCTATCATCCAAGCAGAAAAGCAAGCTGGTCAATTTATTCCTCTCCAGTCCCAAGCGCAGTTTCTCATACACCGAATTGCGCCAGACCACCAAGTGTCCCAGCAAGCTTCTGCATCAAACAATTAAAGAGCTTACTAAGCTTGAATTTTTACTGTCGTTCCAAAAAGGCAGACATAAATTTTTTCAGATCAACAAGCACTTCGCCCTTTATCCGGAATTGATCGGTTTGATCAAGAAGCAGAAACAAATACCGAAAGATTTGCTGGTTAAGCAGGCGAGCAAGATAGGGGACTGTAAATTTGCGGCGCTTACCGGCGTGTTTGCCGGCCGGCCCAGGATGGAAACTGATGTTTTGTTCGTGGGCAAAGTCAGTCCGATGAGATTAAAAAGGTTTTTGAAATTGGCGGAGAAGTTTGCCGAGGGAGATGTGGGCTATACCATTTTTAGCTCCCAGGAGTTTGAGTATCGCAAAATTATGAATGACAGATTTATCAAAAATATCCTGGAAAACAACCCGGTGATTGTTGTGGACAAGACTAGCAAAAAAAAATCTAGAAAATAAAACTGTATTTATGGACCAGATTTTTGATATTTACCAGCAATTCCTAAATTTTTTTCCAGACAACCTGCACGGGTTTGTTTCTCTTGGGTTGGCGATTTTGATCGTGCTTGCCATTTACAAAATCCTCAAAAGAAATTTTATTTTTATTATTTTATTAATCGTCTTGTTGCCGGCGTCCATTCCTATTTTATCAAACCTTTGGGAAAGCTTGGTGAATTTGTTGAAATTTCTATTGACTAAAAGCTAGAAATTATTTATAATGTTTAAGAAGTATTAATATCCCATCAAATTTTGGGATAAGAAAGTTGAGATAACATGCTACAAGATCCAAACATGCCAGCAGGTGGTGACGCAGCAGGCGATGGTGCAGCAGCACCTGAGGGAGGAACACCAGCTGGTGGCTCAGAAGAGTCGCAATAAAGAAAATAGTACGTTTAAATCACCCCGCAAGTTTGCGGGGTGATTTTTTTGTTTTTGTCTTGTGTGGACAGAAAAATTTTACAGTTGACTGTTTATCCTGTTTTTGTTGTATTTAAGTGATTTTTTTAGGTTTTGACTCGGGGTTTAAGGAGGAATATAATTGAATAGAAATGGGTTTCTGTGGATAATTGTGGGGATATGTGGGAGTAAATGTGGATAACATAAATAAAACACTAATGTTTATAGGTGAACATAGTTTGAGTATGGACGTGAAGGGACGAATAGCAGTACCAGTTAAGTTCCGGCCAATGCTGAATAATGGCATAGTGATTACCCGAGGGCTTGATAAAAGCTTGTTTGTGTACACCAAGCCAGAGTGGGGAAAGTTAGCGGAAAAATTGTCACAGCTGCCTTTAGCCACAGCCAACTCCCGAGCATTTGCCAGATTGATGTTGGCAGGCGCTTGGGATGCGGAAATGGACA
The DNA here is from genome assembly GCA_016186915.1 of Candidatus Doudnabacteria bacterium. Lineage (GTDB taxonomy): Bacteria > Patescibacteriota > Doudnabacteria > UBA920 > O2-02-FULL-48-8 > JACPKU01. The sequence continues at coordinate 26,147 of JACPKU010000006.1, forward strand.
AGCAAGGGCGGGTTATTATCCCTGATTATCTCCGCAAGTTTGCCTCACTTGCCAAAAAAGTAATAATGGCAGGCCTCTATAACCGGATTGAGATTTGGGACCAGGAAGCATGGGAAGCCTACAAATTAGGAACCGAGCGTGAAAGCACGGCAATAGCCGAAGCCTTGGGTGAATTGGGCGTCTGATGTATCATATCCCGGTATTATTGGATGAAGTGGTTAAGCAAATTTTGGCAACCAGTCCTGGGAACGTGGTTGACGGGACAGTTGGAGGAGGCGGTTACCTAAAAGCGGTTCTTGATAAAAATAAGCAGGCGAAAGTTTTGGGGATTGATCTGGATCAGGATGCTTTGCACAAACTCGAACAAGAGCTTGCCCAAAGCAATTTGAACCAGAGAGCAGAGTTGGTGCATGGCAATTATTCTGACCTTAAAGAAATTGTCAGAAAGTTCGGTTTTACTCCTGTCCGCGCCGTAGTGTTGGATTTAGGATTTTCTTCTCTGCAGCTTGACGATCCACAGCGAGGATTCAGTTTCCAGTCAACCGGGCCCCTGGACATGCGATTTGACCGATTCCAGAAACTCACTGCTGAGCTGGTGGTTAACAACTACCCCCAAAGACAGTTAGAAGAGATTTTTAGAATTTACGGGGAAGAGAAATTTGCGCGGGCAATCGCCAAGCAAATTGTAAGGGTTCGCGAAATACAAAAGATACAGACCACGGCTCAACTATCTGAGAACATTCAGCAAGCCCTACCCGCAAGAATCCGGCATAAGTCCTCTGACAGCGCCCGAAGAATATTCCAGGCAATCAGGATTGAGGTGAATAAAGAACTGGATAATCTGAGAAAATTTTTGACTGCTGCGGTTGAAATTTTAGATCCGGGGGGCCGGATACTGATAGTTTCGTTTCACTCTTTGGAAGATCGGATAGTCAAGGAGTTTTTTAAGAAGGGGGCCCAAGCGTGTACCTGTCCCCCAGAGTTTCCGGAATGTGTTTGCGGCAAAAGAGCCGAGCTTAAAATAATCACTAAAAAACCGATTAGAGCGGACCAATCAGAGATTGAGAAAAATCCCCGAAGCCGGCCAGCGAAGTTGAGGGTAGCGGAAAAAATTTAGCCCGTTAGAAATTTGATAGACCAAAATTAATCTATAAATATTAAAAATTAGCTCGGAAGTATTTAACGATGTCGCATTATTATTCACTCTGCGTTAGTTATTTCTAACGGGCTGTAGGCGGCAAGAATGTTCAATTTGGCTGCGGTAATCCCGCAAATTACAACAAAACAAAAACCAAAAACTAATATTTCTGTGCTGTATTTGAACTCAGCGATTTTAGTTTTTATTGTGGTTCTGGGGCTGGCTTATTTGATTCAGCTTAATGCGCTCTCAACCAAGGGGTATGAGATAAGACAACAGCAGGAGGCAATCTCCGGGCTTTCAACCGAATACAAACATCTGGAGATGCAAGTTTCAAACATGCAATCAATCAATAGAATTAAGCAGGAAGCGGCCAAATTAAATTTTGTCCCGACTTCGGGTGTTACTTATATCAATGTTTCTGATTTTGTGTTAAAATAGAAAACCATGAATGTCGTTACCAATGGAAAAGAGTTATCAAATTCTTATAACCTAAGAATTTTTTTGTTATTAAGCTTCCTGACAGCCTTTATCGGGTTGGTGGTTCTGCGTTTGTTTAACCTGCAGGTTATAAATCATGATTATTATCAGGCAATTGCCAGCGGGCAGCACAGTTTTGAACAAACCATCTTGCCGAATCGCGGAGACATTTATCTCAATTCGATCAAGGAAAATCCATTATTGGTTGCAACTAATATTGATAAAAATTTAATTTATGCCTCTCCAAAAGAGATCAATGATCCTATCAACACAGCAAGCAAACTTGCTCCTTTGCTGGAACTGACAAGCCAAGAAATCATTAATCGTTTTGCGCAAGGAAATCCGAACTATGTAGTTTTGCAAAAACAGGTGAGTGACGAGCAGGCGGACCAAATTGCGGGACTGGGATTGATAGGCATTCACTCTGAGCCGGAAGTAGTTCGCTTCTATCCGGAAAATAATTTGGCCAGTCATGTTTTGGGATTTTTAGGCTTTCAAGCGGACAGACGAGTTGGGCAATACGGAGTTGAAGGGCGCTTCGATCAGGTTTTGTCCGGAGCGGCCGGCATTGAGGGGATAGAAAGCGACCTGGCCGGAAGATGGATCACTTTAGGGAGCAGAAATTTCCAACCGGCAGAGAATGGGGACGATATTTATTTGACGATCGATCCTGCCATTCAGTTAAAAGCGCAGGAAGTATTGAAATCCACGGTAGAACAGCACGGAGCCGATCGGGGAAGCGTGGTAGTGATAAATCCAAAGACCGGTGCGATTTTAAGCTTGGCGGTGTATCCTGACTTTGATCCGAATGCCTATAATTTAGTGGATGACATTGGCGTTTACAGCAATGCTGTTTTGGCCGCCGACTACGAACCCGGCTCGGTGTTTAAGCCGATCACAATGGCGGCCGCACTTAACGAAGGCGTAGTCACGCCGGAAACGACCTATGAAGATACGGGGGCTGTGGAGCTGGATGAGTTTACAATTAGAAACTCGGACGGTGAGGCCCATGGAATTCAAACCATGAACGAAGTTTTGGAAAAATCCTTGAATACCGGCGCCGTATTTGTCGAGCAGCAGCTAGGGCACAAAAAATTTAAAAAATATGTGGAGGAGTTTGGATTCGGACAGTTGTGGGGGGTGGATCTGCCGGGCGAAGTTTTGGGCAACATTAACAACCTCAATAAGAAAGGTGAAGTGTTTTTTGGCACTGCCTCATACGGCCAAGGCATTACGGTTACTCCTTTACAGCTGATCGCGGCTTATACTGCGATAGCAAATGGCGGCAAGCTTATGAAGCCGTATATTGTGGATCGCATGGTTCATCCTGATGAAACTGTGGAGCAGACTTTCCCCGAGCAGGTGCGAGAGGTGATTAGCCCTAAAACCGCGGCTACGGTTTCAGCCATGATGGTCAACGTGGTTGAGAACGGACACGGCAAAAGAGCGGCGGTCCCGGGATACTACATCGCGGGGAAAACCGGCACAGCGCAGGTGGCTTATCAGGACCGGATCGGGTATGATCCCAGCAAAACCATTGGATCATTCGTCGGATTCGGCCCGGTTGACAATCCCAAATTTTTAATGCTGGTGAGGATTGATAATCCGAAAGACGTGAAGTTTGCGGAGTCTACTGCTGCTCCGGCATTTGGCGAAATTGCCAGTTTTATCCTTAATTATTTGCAAATCCCTCCGCCTCGCGATTAAATTTGAATTTATGCAGAAGCTTCTAACTGTTGTTTTAAAAATTCTGGCTCAGTTGACCCTGATCAGATTTCAGCCGAAGATCGTTGGGGTTACCGGCAGTGTGGGCAAAACCTCCGCTAAAGAAGCGATCTTTTGTGTGCTGAGTAAAAAATACAGAGTGAGGGCCAGTCTGGAAAATTACAACAACGAGATCGGGGTGCCGTTGTCAATTTTGGGTGAGAAATCAGCGGAACATAATATTCTAATCTGGCTTTGGGTAATCTTCAAAGGAATTTTGAAATTGATTTATTCTAAGTATCCGGAGATTTTAGTGCTGGAGATGGCAGTGGACAGGCCAGGAGACATGGGTTATTTGGTCAAGATAGTCAGAAAATTGGATTTGGCGGTGATTACTAATGTTGGCATAAGTCATTTAGAATTTTTTTCAAATCCTGCGGCATTAATGCGCGAAAAGCTTGGAATTTTGCAAGGATTAGGGGAGGACGGAAAAGTGATTGTTAATTCCGACGATTCTGCTCTTTTAGAAAACATTGACCGGACAAAATATAGAGTTGTTGGATTTGGATTTAAAGATAACTCTCTGATTAAAGCTTCGGATTTCCAGTTGATAAAAAAAGATGGTTTCTGGGGAGTGAATTTTAAGATTCACTACCAAGGAACCGTGGTTCCGGTTTTTATACCTAATACTTTGGGACGTCCTGCGATTTATTCAGCGCTTGCTGCCAGCGCAGTGGCTTTGGATTTTGGATTAAACTTAGTAGACGTGTCCAGCTCTCTTCAAAAATTTGTCTCTCCAGCAGGGAGGCTTAAGTTGATTGCCGGGATCAAACATACGCAGATTTTGGACGATTCATACAATGCCTCTCCTGATTCGACGATTGTCGCACTGGAAGCTTTGAATTTGATGGCTCAAGGAAGAAAGGTGGCGGTCTTGGGAAGCATGACCGAGCTGGGGAAAGAATCTGAACGAGGCCATAAAGAGGTTGCCGCCAAGCTAATGGAGTTTGGGGCTACTCTGGTTTTTTTGATCGGAAGCGAAGCCAGGATAATTGAATCAGAGTTGAGGCAAAGAAAATTTGCCGGGCAGGTACGTTGGTTTGCGACCTCAGATGAGGCGAGGCTGGAAGTGCAGAAGCAAATATTGCCGGCAGACACGATTTTAGTGAAAGGCTCCCAGGCTGTACGGGTTGAGAAAGTGGTCAAAGAAATCATGGCCGAGCCTCTAAAGGCAAAAAAACTTTTGGTCAGGCAGTCAGAAAGTTGGAAGGATAAATAAAAAAACTCGGTCGCAGGACCGAGTTTTTTTATTATACGCTGTGGTATCTTGGTCTTGATTGTTTGTGCACCCATGAATTAGTGATAGATAGTATGATGCTGAAAAGCAGGGCCCACCAGAAATTTCCAACACTAAACCCCGGCACAATCGCACTTGCCAGCATTACGAGGACCGCGTTGATAACCAGAGTAAACAGTCCGAGCGTAAAGACATTAATCGGCAAGGTAAAAAGAACAATGATCGGTTTGAGGAAAGAATTGATTAACCCCAAAACCAGCGCCGCGACCACTGCGGCAAAAAATCCATCGACCACGATTCCGGGAAGGATGTAAGCGAGGGCGAGGATGATGACCGCAGTAATAAGCCATTTTATTAACATAGTGTTTGTTTTAATTATTGCTTTAATATTATAGCAGTCTTTAAAAATAAGCAAAAAGTCTATATAAGGTATAGAAATTTTTCTGGTGACCCATAAGGGAGTCGAACCCTTGTTCCGACGTTGAGAACGTCGTGTCCTAACCACTAGACGAATGGGCCAAATGCAGCAATATTATAACTTTGTTTGCTTTTATTTTCAAGTTGTTTATGGTATAATTAGTTTACTAAGCTTTCATGGAAGAAACCAAAACAGCCCAAAAAACCCGCCTAACCTTTCCGAAGGGTTTTTTGTTAGGGGCGGCGGCCGCGGCGCATCAAGTGGAAGGAAATAATACCAAAAATGACTGGTGGCGAGCGGAAGAGGAAGGGAAACTTAAGGCCAAGTCCGGGTTGGCCTGTGACCATTACAACCGTTATGAGGAAGATTTCCAGATAGCCAAAAAATTGGGACTCAACGCGCTGCGCATCTCCATTGAATGGAGCAGGATTGAGCCTCAGGAAGGGAAATGGAACAGCAAAGAGATAGAACATTACCGAACTGTTTTGCAAAAAATGAAAGACCTTGGGTTAACTAGGATGGTAACGCTTTTTCATTTTACGCTGCCTGTGTGGGTGGCGGATAGCGGGGGGTTTGAAAACCAAAAAGGAGTAGAAGCGTTCGCCAGGTTTGCCTGGTTTGTGGCCGAGAATTTGGGAAATGAGATAGATCTTTGGTGCACGATTAATGAACCTGGGGTTTATACTGCCATGGGTTATAGAAAGGGACTGTGGCCGCCTTTTAAAAAAAGCACCGTTCCCATGATTAGCGTTTATCTGAATCTTATCAAAGCTCATAAGTCTGCCTATCACGCCATTAAGGAAGTTATTCCAGAAGCACAAGTCGGGATTGCAAAAAATAATCCTTACAACGAGCCTTTTTATCGCAATCACTGGCTTGATCGACTGCTGACGAGGGTCGTGACGTATATTGGTAACCATTATTTTTTGGATCGGATACAAAACGAGTGCGAGTTCATCGGCCTAAACTACTATTTTTATCATCAGTTGAGATTCCACCACAAACACGGCGGCGTGGACATGAATCGCAATAGACATGAAGAGTATCGCCACGACCATACCGAATTTGTCCGTTCTGATTTGGGCTGGCGATTGTTTCCGGAAGGACTGTACCATCTGCTCAAGGATTTAAAAAAATATAGTAAACCAATTTATATCACTGAAAACGGACTGGCTGATGCGAAAGATGCCCATAGATACAATTACATCAGCGAAGCGTTGAGTGCCACCAAACACGCCATTGACGAAGGCGTGGACGTTCGCGGATATTTTTATTGGTCTTTGACCGACAACTTTGAATGGCACGAAGGATTTTGGCCGCGATTCGGGCTGGTGGAGATTGATTACGAAACGCAAAAAAGAACTGTTCGGGACAGCGCCAAGATTTTTAAGGAAATAAAAATCGAATGAGTTTATACATTACAATCGCGATCAGTGCGTATTTGCTGTTTGCTTTTAACGGCATAGCAGACAAGTTTCTGCTGACTAAGGCGGTGAAGCATCCTGTAACTTACGCGTTTTATTCAAGCGCCGGTTCGGTTTTGATTCTGGCGCTCGCGCCTTTTTTCTTGGAAGCCATATCCTGGTCAACTTTTTATATCGCCATAGTTGCTGGGGCTTGTTTTTCTTTTGCTCTTTATTTTCTGTACGATGCGACGCAAGACACTTCTATTTCCAGGATCTTGCCAATCGAAGGGGGACTGGTGCCGGTGTTTACACTTGTTCTCTCTTATCTTTTGCTCGCTGAAAGACTAAACAATACCCAGTTGTCAGCTTTTTTCTTTTTAGTTATGGGCGCGATCATGATTTCTTTCAGACATGAGCGTGACGGTTGGCACATTACGGCTTTGAAAAATGCCACCATCGCCGCAGTTTTATTCGCGCTGTCTTTCGTTTTAACCAAATATGTTTATCTTGAAACAAGTTTTCTGTCTGGGTTGGTTTGGACGCGAATGGGCTTGGTGGTAGGCGCCTTAAGCTTTTTGCTTATTAAGCAGTTCAGAAAAGTTATTTTTGCCGCGCCAGAGAAGACCAGCGGCCAGAACAAGTTGATTTTTTACGGCGCCCGTGTTTCGGGGGGGCTTGGCGGGTTTTTGCAAAATTACGCGATTTCTTTGGGCAGTGTAACCATCGTCAATGCCCTGCAGGGCACGCAGTTTGTCTTTTTGCTTATCATGACCAGCATTTTATCAATTTATTTTCCCCAAATAATCAAAGAGAAAATCAGCAGACTTATTTTGCTGATTAAAATCGTGGCAATGCTACTGATCACTTTTGGGCTTACAGTGTTGACCGTATGAAGAAGAGGATCTTGGAAATATTTGTTGGAACACTAGTATTATTTTTTTTAATGCTGGTTTTCTTTTATTCTCAGCACGTATCAGCGCCTCAAGAAGAAGCGGAGTGGGGTATCAGTTTTTCGCACAGCCATGCCGAATATTTGGGCTTTGATTGGCGGACTATGTATCTGGACATGCTTAATGACCTGAAACCCAAGAAATTGCGGCTAATGACATATTGGGATGCTTTGGAACCTGAAAAAGGAGTTTACGATTTTCAGGCAGTAGACGAGATGCTGATTGAAGCGGAAAAACAAAACATAGACGTGATTTTGGTGGTTGGTCGCAAACAGCCGCGCTGGCCAGAATGTCATAATCCAGCATGGTTCGATGGCTATTCTTCTGAAGAGCAGGACCAGGAACAACTCAAGTTTGTTAAGGTGTCAGTTGAGCATTTCAAACAGTTCAAGGCCATAAAAATCTGGCAAGTGGAAAATGAAGCCTTGTTTAACTTTGGTGAGGGCTGTACCAATACGCCTAAATTGGTGCTGCAACAGGAAATGGGGATTGTCAGAGCTTTGGACAACAGGCCTATTATGGTAACAGATAGCGGCGAGCTAGGGCGATGGGTGCCAGTTGCCAAAACTGCGAAGCCGGATATTTTTGGCACCACGATGTATCGCACCATATATAACGAATACACCGGCTATCTTAAATATCCTCTACCTCCTGGGTTTTTCAAAATCAAATCAGGGATCTTGCGAACTCTTACTCCGATTACAGACATTCGGGGCGTGGAGCTGCAGGCTGAGCCTTGGTTTAAAGACCCAATCGAAGCAACAGACCTGGAGACTCAAATGACCCTGATGAATCCGAAGATCTTTGCGGACAATATTGAGTATGCAAAGAAGACAGGCTTGAAAGAACATTATCTTTGGGGCGTGGAGTGGTGGTATTGGTTGGCGCACAAGCAGGGGGATTGGGGAATGTGGCAGACAGCTAAAGAATTATTGGTTAACTAGTCCTGCATGTTGTTTTGTCGAGCAATCGATTTGCCCAGAAACGTAGAGAAAAGGGAGAAGGTCGGGTGTCTTCTCGAGATACTGGAGATAAAAGAATATACCGTAACGTAAAATGCGCGGCCGCGAAAAAGACGTGCAGGGAGTTTTTAAGGGTTTTGAGTTTTTTTGATTTGTGTTGGACAATTCGGCGGGGTTGACAAAGATTGTTAATTGATATAAGATAATAGTCCTCTCAAAACATGCTTGAAATAAAGGTAGAAAGGAGAAAACTAAAATGCCAAAACATTTGTTGGTTATTTATGAGATTGCTCTGAAAGCCGCTCGTGTTACAAACAAAAAAACCTATCGCGAGTTTGAACGATGGGTAAGAAGGGTAATTAACGAGTGCAAAGACGCGGCCGTGGAGCGAGTGGCCAGAATCCATTTAATCAGGCTGCAGCAACAATTTAGTATGTAACAAAACGCCCCGTGATGAGCGGGGCGTTTTGTTACAACCTTTTTTCCGGCAGATGAATGTCGCGAGTTAACTCTTCAAAGTCAGGCAATTCCTTCATATCTTTAATTCCCAGATGCTGCATAAACTCGAGTGTGGTTTTGTAAAGCTGCATTCTTCGGTCTTTCTCAGAAGCAGTCTTTTCAATCAACCCTCGGATCAGCAGCTGCCTTAGGATGTATTGCGAATTAACGCCGCGGATATTTTCTATCTCCGCTTTGGATACCGGTTGTCGATAAAGAACGATCGCTAAAGTTTCAAGGGACGCCTCAGTCAGTTTTTCTCGCAGCTCCAAAGAAAGAAATCTTTTGATCTGGGAGCTGTTGTCCGGATTAGATGCTAGTTGGAGTTTGTCATTATGGGCAAGCAAAATAATCCCGGAATTTTGATTTTCCCGCGTAAGCTCGGAGATGGCCAGTTTAGTAGTTTCCACGTCGACGTCCAGGCTTTTGCTGAGTTCTTTGACAGATATCGGCTTAGAAGCAACAAATAGAATTGATTGGATTTGGGATTTGAGCTGCGGAAGATCCATAGTAACTATATTTTTTTAATGATAATGTCTGCAAACGCGTCATTTTGTTCAACCGTTAGGATCCTTTGTTTGATCAGTTCAAGGAGGGCGAGGAAGGTTACAATCACTTCTGTTTTGTCGCCGGAATTTTTTATCAATCCAGACAGAGATAATTCAAGTTTTTCTGAAATGAGCTCTTGGATATGATCTATTTTTTCAGAAATAGAAACAACTTCCGCCAGCGCTTCTCGTGGAAGACGGACAATTTGTTTTAGTTCCTCGGCAAGAACATGTAGCTTTTGAGCGAGCTTATCCGCAGTGGCGTCAGGATCAGGGACAAAAGTTATTTTGTCAGCAAATTCTATTTCTCGAATCCAGGACTGTCGTCTTTTCAGTTCTAGTTTGCGCAAAAAACTGGCAGCCTCTTTATATTTTTTATAAACTAAGAGCTGTTCGGTTAAATCAAACGCTTCTTCCTCTTCTTCTCTCTCCAGTTCAAGCGAGGGGAGCAGGGCCTTGGATTTGATGACCAAGAGCTTAGCGGCAATCACCAAAAAATCCGCCAGACTGAGCGGGTTTTTATTCTGTAAGTTTTTTATATATTCCAAAAACTGTTCAGTTACGTTGGCCAGTGAGACCGTGGTAATGTCCAGCTCCTGGTTTTCGATCAACTGTAGCAAAAGATCCAGAGGACCCTCGAATTGTTGGAGCTTTACTTGAACCATAGAGCGTTTAGCTGTTAGCGTTTAGCGTATAGAGGTTTTAGACTTTGTATTAAGGCGTGCAACATTTTCTGTATTTCTTCTAAAAGAAGTTCGGCCCTTAGGTAATTTATATTTTGGTATTGGCGCTTAGCGATGACAATTTGTGTTTCTAGTTCACCCGAAGAAGAATTAGCTATTCCAAGAAATTGGATAAACTCTAAGCGATGATTGCGTTTATAGCCCTCGGCAATATTCGACGCTATTGCAACCGCTGCTCTCTGCATCTGAGAAGCTAAACCGTATGTTTCAGATTTCGGAAATTTAGCAGTAATTTTATAAATTTCGTCCACGAGATTGATCGCTTTTTGCCAAACTGTTAAATCCTTAAACGATTTTAATTTCATGATTTCTAAACGCTCTACGCTGTACGCTATACGCTTTTTTTAACTGAGAAATTACCGAGTATGGGATTTTCCAGCCTTAGATAATCTTTGGAGCTAATTTGCACGGATTCGGTATAGGAGCCGGCGGGGAGGATTAGTTTTTTCGCGCGGGCAAGCTTGTTGTCGAGATAAACCGGCAAGCCGTAGAGACTGCCGAACGGCGCGATTAACCCTATCTTGGTTTTTAATTTGGCCGTAATCTCTCGCTCTTTTGCCATGGAGACCTTGGCGCCGATCAGTTTGGAGAGTTTTTTGAAATCCGTGTTTTGTCCAGCTGGTAAAACAGCAAGATATAACCCCTCTTTGCTTTTAACTAGAACCGCCTTGCCCACATCGGAAAGTTTAGCATGCTGGGTTTCCGCGGCGTCGAAAGCGGTGTAGACTTTTTTGTGTGCCACTGTTTCGTACCTGATTTTGTTTTGCTTTAATAGCTTTTCAAGATTTTTTGATATGGGCATCGTCTTCGACTCCGCTTCGCTTCGCTCAGACAGCAATGCTGGCTGAGCTTGTCGAAGCCTTAGTTTATTTTTTTCTTCTTCTTAGGCACCTCTACCTTGAGATGCAATTCTTTGAGTTGTTTTTCAGTAACTTCCGAAGGGGAGCCCATCATCGGATCGGAAACAGATCCAGCAAGTGGAAAAGCGATTACTTCAGCAATTCTTTCTTCGCTGGCTAAGATTCGAATTAATCGATCAATTCCCGGAGCAATACCGCCGTGAGGGGGAACTCCGTAAGTAAAGGCTTCCAACATGTGGCTAAATTGTTTTTTTTGTTCTGGCGTAAAGCCAATGAGTTCAAAGATTTTTTCCTGTATTTTAGGATCGTGAATCCGAATACTGCCCCCGCCGATTTCCACCCCATTGAGCACTAAGTCGTGTTGTAGCCCCCGAGCCTTACCCGGGTCGCTGACCAGCAGAGAGATGTCATCAGGATGCGGAGCGGTGAACATATGATGAGAAGGGGCCCACTTGCTTTCCCCTGAACCGTAGAAGAAGTCTTCCTCCGATTGTTCCGTGAACAGAGGGAAGTCCAAGACCCAGCAAAAAGCCAATTCATTGGGGTCTTGTTTATTTTTTCTTAAATCCGGCTTATCACTGTCGTATTTTGTCTTGGCTTCTCTGTGGCTAATCCGAGGCCAGGGAGTTTGAGTAATTTTTTTCTCAGGCGTTAGAGTTTGGACTAAGGCAGTGAACAGTTTTTCAATCAGCTCTAAAATGTCGTTTTGTTCGACAAACGACACCTCCAAGTCGAGTTGATAAAATTCGCCTGGGCTTCTGTCCGCTCTGGCGTCTTCGTCGCGGAAACAGGGGGCGATTTGGAAATATTTTTCCAAACCCGCGACCATTAAAAGTTGTTTGTATTGCTGGGGGGATTGAGGGAGAGCGAAAAATTTTCCCGGATAAATACGAGAAGGAACCAGATAATCCCTTGCACCTTCAGGCGTAGATTTGGTTAAAATTGGCGTTTGGACTTCGGTGAATCCGAGGTCAGTTAAGTAGTTTCTAATAAAGTGGATGACTTTGTGTCGAAGTTTAAGATTTTTCTTCATCCGCTCACTTCTCAAATCAAGATAGCGGTACTTGAGTCTTTTTTCCTCATTTACATCTTTTGTATTGTCGATTTCAAAAGGTAAGGTTTCTGATTTATTGAGTACGGTTAATTTACTTACCTCCAATTCAATCTTGCCTGTAGGCAACTCGTTGTTGATTTGTTTTTCATTGCGCTTTTTGATGGTCCCCTCTACCGCAAGTACATATTCACTTCGCACCGCTTGGGCGTTTTTGTGGGCTTGTGCCGCTACTTTTGGATTGACTACCAACTGCAAGATGCCTGTCATATCGCGCAAATCAAAAAAAATCAGCTTGCCGTGGTCGCGCCTGACATTCACCCAGCCCTGCAGCAAGACTTTTTCTCCAATTTTTTGCGGCGTTTCAGAAACGTAGGTTCTTTGCATATACTATAAATTTACTTGGCCAGTATAACATAAAAAAAGCCCGGGCGCGAGTTGTGTTACGCGTCCGGGCACACTGTGTGTCCATTGATCTTTCTTGATTCCTAGCGCACCGCATCCACGCCGTTGCGGAAGATGGCTAGGCCGTCATCACCTCCTCGAAGTTTGTCCACCCGGCGGTCAGGGTGGGGCATTATTCCCATGATCAGACCTGTTGCGTCGCAGGCTGCTGCGATGTGTGAGCCGTTCGGACTGGCCGGGTACTCTTTAGTCCCTTCTTCCGTTCCGTACGTGCCGGTAATGTGGAGCCGGTCCAAGTCGCCGACGGGTCGTCCTTCGCCGTGCGCTGTAGGGATCACGATCGGCACACCCTCCAGTCCTTTGGTCCATATGCATCGGACCTTGGGCTCGTGTAGGTATACCGTGACGTTGTACCAGTGTTCGAAGTTGGCTGACTGGTTGAAATCCAGCGCCACAGTCGGCTCTCTTGCTGGGCCTGCGCCGATGAGTCCGGCAGCGGTCAGGACCTGGAAGCCGTTGCAGATTCCCAGCATGGGAATCCTTCGTTCGAGTACACGACTCAGTTGATCGGAAAGCCGGAGTCTCAGGTCAATGGCTTGCACTCGGCCAGTGCCGAAGTGATCGCCGTGACCGAATCCGCCCGGCCAGATAATCAGATCCGCCTCATCCAGCCGGCGCCTGCCCAGGAGGCACAGCTTGAGCGGCAGGACCTCCGGTCTGGCACCGGCAAGTTCAAGGGCGCGTTGGGTTTCCAGGTGGCAGTTCGTGCCCGGAACCCAAGGGATGATCGCACGAGGCTTGTGGGTTCTCATGACACTACCTCCCGGAACGTTTTTGCCCACAGCGTGCTTAGTGTTGCGATGTCGGTTGTGAACAGGCGATCCCCCGACACGTCGATTACCTGAACGTCGGGGTTGGGCGTGACCCAGCCGATTTCGACTGCGTCGTGGCCGAGCCATTTGTAGTCATCGGTTTTGGTCGTGAACACGATGCCACACGACATCTCTCCGAAAAGCGAGAAGAGCGAGTCGAAGGGTAGGTTGAGAACAAACCCGAGCCTGGATCCGATGGCCATCTCGAACAGTCTTCGGATTAGTCCACCCTCAACCACGGCCGAACGCGAGCCTACCACACCTTTTCGCGCCAGGCTGTGGTATTTCGAAAATCCCTTGACTGCTTGAGCGAGGTCCACGATGGGCAGTTCGTTTCCGCGTTGTCCGTAGAGATCGAACAGCACTGATCCGCCGAGGTGCTTCTGCATAAGCCCTGGGCAGAACAGAATGATGCGTTCTCCGACGTTTCCGAACGCCTTGGGTCGTAGTAGTCGGCCATCAGCCATGCGGCCAACTGTGAGAATATCCAGTGTCAGCGGCGCGTCGATTCGTTCTCCTGATTTCGTTACAAACGTGCCGCTTGAACTGTCTTTGCCGGTGATGATAGGAACCCCGAGTTGTTCTGATGCCGGGACATACCCTTCCTTGACCAGCTCGATCAGGGCTCGAGCATTGGTGGGGTTGTCCAGCACCTTAGGAGTGTAGACGTTGGCACAGGCTGTGATCTGCTTTGGGTCAAACCCGGCAGCCACAAGCTTGGTGACTGCTTGCAGGAAGACAAGTCGACCCAAGCCAGCTGGCGAGACCTCGCCGTAGAACTGATTGACCGCGTTACCTACCCCAAGCGCAAATCTTTTGCCTGGAACAGGTGCGGCGGCAAACAGATCATCTGGCATGTTCTGATCTTCACCACCGAGGTAGGGGATGAATGTGTTTCCTTGGACGGTCTGGTCGAATCGGTGTGCAGCCCACGATTGGTCGGCGAGATGGAAGTGGCCGAGGTGCTGGACGACAAGGTCTATCCAGTCCTGCTCGCTTGTGGGGATTGGCGGTTGGAACGGTTTTGGCTTTGGGAGCCGATCAGCCACCTCAATGCGTGGAAGGGGACAGTCATCCGTGAGGAACTCGTATGGCAGGTCCTCTACAATCCCTTTTTCCGAAAGGGCCGGGGTTTGGAGCCATTGACGCTGGTCGAGTTCATCGTCAAACGCCACGACGCAGCGTCCGGTGTTGGTAAACATACCGATTACGTCTGACGGCACGTCGTATTGGTCCAGAGTGTCTAGGGCCAGATCAAGGCGGCCAGGAGGAACGGCGATAACCATCCGCTCCTGGGATTCAGATAGCCAGATTTGCCAGCAGGACAGGCCAGCTGTCTTGAGTCGCACCCAAGCCAGGTTGACCCAGATGCCGCAACTCGAACCCATCTCACCAGCAGCAGAAGCAAGTCCGGCTGCGCCGCAGTCTGTGATTGCTCGGATGCAGCCCTGGTCGCGCAGAATAGGCACTGCTTCCATGAACTTGCGCTGTTCGATTGGGGCGCCGATTTGGACATGCGCTGCGTCCACGACTGCTGTTTGGTGGGTCATGCTGTCTGAACTGACCGTGGCGCCGTGGATCCCGTCGTTGCCTGTGGGACCACCAATGAGGAAGATGAAATCCCCAGGCACAGGTGCGCCCTTTTGGGCTTTGTCCTCGGGAATGATCCCGATACTGTGCCCTAGCGCAAACCCTTTCCAGTTGCGAGGATGCATGAGGTAGGCAGAACAGGCCATGGGGATGCCCATTGGGTTCGTATATTCGTGTGTTCCGCGGATGGCTTCTTGGATTACTCTGGCCGGGTGGAAAGCACCTTCTGGCACGTCGTTCCAGTTGGTTCTGGGATCGGTAGTGGCCATGATGGTTGTGCCGCAAACAGGCCAACCTCCGAGCCCAGTTCCGATAACGTCGCGGATCACCCCGCCGTGCTTGGTCATGATACCGCCGTAAGGGTCGCCAGCGAATGTGGGAGAGATGTGGGTCTCGCCCTTGATGATCACGGCCCAGCCGCCGAACAGCTCCATCACTCCGCCGTTGTCCACGAAACATGACAGCACCAGCGGGTGGTTGATCTTTTCGGTCGCGGCCCGAATACACGGCAGCAGCCCCAGAGCCTTGAAGGTTGTGTGGAAGCAGTGGTCAGACCAGGCCGCGGCCGGATGTTCGAGTTCGACATCAGTCAGTGCGCGTCGCAGATTTCGACTGATGTGCTGTATCGCTAGTAGTTGTGCGTCCGTGAGGTGAGTCATCTTTCGGCTCTTTGCGAGGGTTTTCAGTTCTGCTTTGTCCATGCCCGCGACTGAAAAAAACTGGACGGGCAAAGCCTCTGCTTGAGGGATCAGGGTGTCCCATTGCGCTTCGTTGATCACCTGCACTTCTGGGTTGTACAGATGGCGTGCGGCGATTTCCCGAGCAGCGATTTCGTCCACACCGGAAAATTGATACCGGTGCGCCAAGCGAACCCAGGTAACACCTTGGACACCGACAGCCTGGAAAGCGTGGAGGGCGGTTGGCATTTCCGGGTCGGTCATTGCCCGTTTGTAAGCCACTTCGATCACTGGTCCGCGGCTTAGATCGAGACGTGAACTAGAGAACGCAGTCTCGATCACGGGATTTGCAAAAAGAATCCCGATGCGCGCCAGGTCAGCGATGGAAAGCTCAGGGCCTTCGCAACGGATCACCACCTCAATGTTCACTGACCTGAGTGACGGCCAGGAGGCGAGAGCCGCGGCATGCAGTCTTTTGGCGATTGGGTCGTCGACGGTCCGAGTTTTGAAGAGAGTCAAAATTGGCATCAGGTTCTCCAATATTGAAAGAAAGATCGTTTTCCTCCTACGAACTTACAAGAACTTCAAGGACGCTCGCCCTTGACTTTCCAGTCTACCATAGTTTGATGGTTGGAGAAAATAATTATGGTATAATGCACGAGTATGTTAAATAAAATTGTTCTCGATCTTGAAACTCAAAAATCGTTTGATGAAGTAGGCGGCAGGGACCGGAACCATATGTTGAAAGTCTCGGTGGTGGGGATTTATTCTTATTCGTTGAATAAATTTTCGACCTTCACCGAAAGTCAGTTGTTTCGCCTTGGCGAGATGCTCGCAGAGGCAGATCAGATCATTGGTTTTAACATAAAAAATTTCGATTTTCCAGTCTTACAGCCTTATCTAAGTTTTAAACTTAATAAAATTCCTCATCTCGACATCTTGGAAGAGGTGGAGAAGCTTATCGGGCACAGAGTGAAGCTGGACAACCTGGCCCAGACGACCCTGGGGACAGCCAAGAGCGGGGACGGACTGATGGCCTTAAAGCTTTTCAAACAGGGGAGGATGGAGGAGTTAAAAAAATATTGTTTGGATGATGTCAAAATCACGCGCGATTTGTACAACTACGTCCGGAAATACGGCAAACTTATTTATAAAGATTACTTTGAAACCCGAGAAATAAAAATAAATTTTGAGGAGCCGCAAGGAAGACAGAAGGCCTCGCGTCAAGCTTCATTATTCTGACATGAAAAAATATATCTTTTGGTTATCAGTGTCGGTATCAGTATTGACAGGCACGGCGTTAGTTTATTTTTTCTTTGTGCCCGCGTTCGCAGGAAAGATTATAATCTCTCCAGTTATTGATCTTGGTATTTTCACTATTCGCTGGTATGGTCTAATGATCGCTTTGGCGGTTTTGACAGGATTTTTAGTCGCCCGGAAGTATGCTTGGAAATTCGGCATTGATGCAAGACAGTTGACTGATTTTGCTTTTTGGTTGGTGATTGTGTCGGGAATCGGGGCAAGATTATACTTTGTTATTTTCGAGTTTAATTATTTTGTTCGCAATCCTCTGGAGATTGTAGAAATCTGGCATGGCGGGATTTCGATTTATGGCGCAGTCATCTCAGGCTTCGTTTTTGCTTTTTTCTATGCAAGGCGAAAAGCATATTCTTCCTGGCAACTGATGGATCTGACCGCGCTTTCATTACCGCTGGCGCAGGCAGTCGGCCGTTTCGGTAATTTTTTCAATCAAGAAGCTTTCGGACTCCCTACGAACTTGCCCTGGAAAATGTTCGTTGGTAGAAACAACCGGCCTCTGGAGTTTGTTGACGCTGATTTTTTTCATCCTACTTTTTTGTATGAAGCAATCTGGAATGTTATTGTTTTTTTCGTTCTTTTAAAACTGGTCGGGCGGCACAAAAGCGGAGTTTTAGCCTTTGCATATTTGATGTCCTATTCATTGGGCAGGTTTTTTATTGAAGGCATCCGGCTTGACAGCGCCCTTATTATGGGGTTTAGATCTGATCAGGTTATCGCGTTGATTATTTTTCTTTTCGCCGGATTTATGATTTACCGCTTGTCTCGCACGCCACAACAGTAATGGCGCCTAAGTGCGGGGGTTGAAAAAAGCCTGAAAAATTGCTATTCTTTTAGTCTAATTTGCTTATGACCAAACACCTTTCTGCCATTTCGCTAAGTTTGCTGCTCCTTTTTGCACTAAGTGGAAGTACAGGCAGTATTTCATTACTCGCAGTATTTGTGTTAGGGCTGATTCTGATCACCTACCTTGTTAATTTTTTCAGATTAGGATTCACCTGGCCGCACCTGCTCCTCCCGACTTTTTTCTTGCTGGCCGTCGGGTTTGTGTTTACGATTATTACCACCCCGACATTGCGATTGATTTTTCTTTTGGTTGCCGCTGCCCTGTTTTATTTCTTGGAAACAAAGCTCGGCCGCGAAAGTCATTATCTTCAAGGACTGTACTTATTTTCCATATTTGGCATCTATGCCGGACTGTTTGCTTTGCGATTTTATCTTAATCTAAATGTTTGGCTGTTGTTGCTGTTGATAATTTTGGCTACTTATTTTTTTTCCATCCAGGGATTTGCCGGATTTGATCTTTCGTCCAAACGGAATTTTATCTTCATAATTGTTTTAGTTATTGCACAGTCAGGTCTGGGACTGACGCTTTGGCCAACCCATTTTTTGATCAACGCCGCAGTATTGTTTACGTTTTTCTATTTATTGTGGATTTTTGCTGTTTCCGCCTTTTTGGGCAAACTGACTATGAAAAAGATCTTTTGGCAGATTGGTTTGGTAAGCGTTTTTTTGCTAATCATATTGTCTTCAGCGGCTTGGCGCCCGCTTTTGAGTTAAACTCATGTCTCCATCCCGAAGAATTGATTGGTCAATTTATACCCCGTTTCAGCAGAGAGTCTTTCGTGTCATTATGAAAATCCCGAAAGGCCGGGTGTTGACTTATGGCCAGGTGGCCACAAAAATGGGAAACAAAAAATGGGCCAGAGCAGTGGGACAAGCGCTGGCTAAAAACCAACACGCGCCCGCTATTCCTTGCCATAGGGTTGTGGGTTATAATAGTATGGGTGGCTACAGTGCCGAAGGAGGCGTGAAGCGCAAGGCTAAATTATTATTGAGGGAAGGACATCATGTCTAAAAAACTTTTACTTCAGATATTAATCATTTCATTCATTGTGGGTGCTTTTGGCAGTATTTTTTTTGATCGCGTGGTTCTCCCGCCGCTTTCTACCTTCCCGGGTCTGTCATGGTTGAGCAGGCTTCGAAGCGACACGCCAATTGTGATTACCAGAAAAGAAGAAGTCCGGCTCAACGAGGGCGTGAATTTGATAGAGTTGACTAAGCAAGCACAGGGGTTTACAGTCAGCATCTTTAATGTTTCAGAATCAAGCACCGAGCTTTTGGGAAGCGGGATTATCCTATCTTCCGACGGTTTAATTTTTACTGCCAAAGCAGTGGTCGGATCACAAAGCGAAGTTACTGTGGTGCTCAACGACGGCTCAAATTATCCAGGCTTGGTGCGGGCGCTGGACCCAAACAGTGAGTTGGCCGTGGTGACCATTCCGACAAACAATCTTCCTATAGCGCAGTTTGAAAAAGTGGCTGATTTGGTGGTGGCGCAAAGAGTTTTGGCGCTTGGCAAAACCACGGAGCCGTTTACTAGAAAATTCGCCTCCGGCTTTGTGACCAAAACGGTTTTCAATAATCCTGACCCGAATAAAGTTTTTTCCTCTGATTTTTTGGGCAGCACGATTCTTACTGACGCTCCGCTGTCAAACGATTTTGCAGGAGGCCCGGTGTTTAACCTAAACGGCCGAGTGGTGGGTATGGTGGCGGATACCGGCGGGAAAATATTAATTTCTGAAAGCTTGGATCCCGCGCTGAAGACCTATTTGGCAGAAGGCAAAATTGTCCGTCCTAAGCTCGGATTGAATTATATCAACATCACTGATAGTCTGGCGAAGCTCCTTGGTTTGAATTTTGGCGGCGCTAGAGTGGTACAGATTCAACGGGGGGGAGCAGCGAGCCTGGCAGGCCTGAAGGTTAATGACGTGGTCGTGGAGATTGAGGGGCAATCAGTTGTGGAGAAAAACTTTGAGTTTGTTTTCAACAGCAATCTTTCCGAGAACATGAGATTTGTGATTTTGCGAGACAACGAAAGGGAAGAGATAATTGTTAATCCAGTAATTGAGTAAATATGCAAGATTGTATTTTTTGTAAAATCGTTGAAGGATCGATTCCGTCGAATAAGGTTTACGAGGACGATCAGGTCTTAGCATTTTTGGATATCCGGCCAGTGAGTAAGGGGCACACCTTAGTTATTCCCAAAAAACATTCTCAAGACTTGTTGGATACTGACGACGAGACGCTGCAGCACCTTCTACTGGCAGCCAAAAAAGTGTCCCGGGCCGTAGTAAAGGCCACGGGGGCTCAAGGCTTTAATCTCGGGGTGAACAATGGCAAAGATTCAGGTCAGGAAGTGATGCATTTGCATTTTCATATCATTCCTCGATACGTCAATGACGGTCTAAGCCCGTGGCCGCACCGAGAAAGCGATCCCACCGCCCTTTCCGAGCTTGCAAAAAATATTAAGCAGGCGTTTTGATATGAAATATCTCATCACCGGCGGAGCGGGATTTATTGGTTCGAATTTCATTCATTATCTTTTTAAAAAATATCCAGATTGCGAAGTGGTAAATTTGGATTTGCTTACTTATGCGGGGAATCTGGACAATTTAAAAGACATAGAAAATAATCCCAACTATAGATTTGTAAAAGGTGATATTGGAGATTTGGATTTGGTTTCTAAACTTGTGCAAGGGATAGATATGATCGTAAATTTTGCCGCAGAATCGCATAATGATCGTGCAATCATGGACCCTGGTATATTTGTAAAAACAAACGTGCTTGGAACCCAAATCCTTTTAGAGGCTGCCAAAAGAGCAGGGAACAAAAGATTCCATCATATCTCGACTTGTGAAGTCTTTGGAGATTTAGAATTGAATGAAGATAGGAAATTTTTGGAAACAGACAAATTTCAGCCAAAAACTCCTTATAATGCCTCAAAAGCTGCAGCAAACCATGAGGTCATGGCCTATTTTCATACTTATAAATTACCAGTGACAATCAGCCACTGTTCGAATAATTACGGCCCGTACCAATTTCCAGAGAAATTGATTCCATTGTTTGTTACCAATGCTCTGGAAGATAAACCTCTGCCACTTTTCAAAAATAGCCATTATAAGAGGGAATGGATACACGTTGATGATCATTCATCAGCAGTTGATTTAATACTACAAAAAGGAAAAATTGGGCAGAGCTATAATATCGGCACTGGCGTTGAAAAATCGGTTGAAGAAATCACTGATTTACTTTTAAAAATCCTTAATAAACCCGTGAGTCTTAAAACTTATGTTTCTGATAGATTGCAACATGACAAAAGGTATGTTTTGGATAATACAAAGATAAAAGAAGAATTGGGGTGGGGTCCGCAAATCGATTTTCAGAAAGGAATGGAAGAAACTATACAATGGTATCAGGAAAATAAAGATTGGTGGCAACGATGTAAAAGTGGCTCTTATCAAGACTATTACAACAGTTATTACAAAAAATAATTTAACAAACAATAAATAATAACTTATAATACTTTAACGTATTATAACTTGAACGATATGACAAAAATATCGAGGAAAAAACTTTCTGAAGACAAAATGGGCTTGTTGATTGATCAACTTTGGCGTGGATTTGCCTCCCTCAAAGACAAAGACGAGGTTCATGAATTTTTACATGATTTATTATCTCGAACTGAAATCCAGATGCTGGCTAAACGTTTAGAAGTAGTTCGACTGCTTAATGAAGGTTGGAAATACGAGGAAATTAAAAACCGGTTAAATATCAGTGAAGCGACCATCTCGAAGATAAATAATTGGAAAGAGGCGTTTGGCCAAGGTTATCAGAAGGTTATAGAAAGACTTAAGCGAGAAAGTGAGAAGAGAAAAAGAAAATTACCGGGATTTGTAAAGAGCAGTCGATCGGCTGCAGCAAGTATTTGGAGTTAAAACTTAAAATACTTTAACGTATTATAAGTTAAAGTTTAATCAAATATATGGACCAGGCGCACAACAAGGTGTATAAAGAATCGGCAAAAAAAGTGGAAACGAAGGATCATAATACCAATCCTAATGGTTGGCTCTTGGAATTGTTTAAAAGCCAAGACGGCAGTAAAACAGAGGTTTATCTTTCGGCAGCGTTACCTGGGGCGTTCAAAGGATACCATTTGCATAGGGTCCGCGCAGCACGATATGTCTGTCTTAAGGGTAGGATGAAAATCATTACGTATGAGCGCGAAGGCGAGCAATGGATTCGTTCAGAAAAAATTTTAGACGCATCAGTGCCGGAAAGACTATTCATCCCCAAAGACGTTGCCACTGGACTGGAAAACATTGGCGGCGAAGAAGCTTGGCTGATCAATTATCCTGATCCGGCTTATGATCCCTCCCTCAAAGAGGAACAGGTAGAATATACGCAAAAAGAGTTAGAGTCAGGAGTGATCAAATAGTAATTTACGCATTGTTTGACCGATCGGTCAAGAGTTGCGAAAGATTATATAGTAAAATGCCACAAAAGATTATAATTCTTGGAAGCAAAGGAAACCTGGGCGGAAAACTTATGGAGGTTTATGCTGACTTAAGGCCCGCTGGCTGGGATCGAGAAGAGCTGGATGTGACGGATGAGGAGCAAGTAAAGCCCAAGCTCAAAGAATTTAAACCCGATTTAGTGATCAATTGCACTGCTTATAATGATGTGGATGGCGCAGAAGAGGATCGGGCAGTGGCAGAAGCGATAAACGGGTTGGCACCTGGCTATCTCGCTGCGGTGTGCGCGGAGATGGACGCTGTTTTTGTGCATTTTAGCACTGGCCAAGTTTTTGCCGGAGACAATAGTCAGGGGTATAATGAAGACGACGTCCCAAGCCCGCTAAACACCTATGGCAGGTCTAAGCTGATGGGGGAGATGGAAGTTGAAAAAAACACTGAAAAATATTATTTGATTCGCACCGCCTGGCTTTATGGGGCTGGCCCGTCGTCGGGCAAGAAGAAGAGTTTTGTGGATATAATGCTCGATTTGGCGAAAAAGGACAGGCCGATAAAAGGCGTAGATGATGAGTTTGGCAACCCAACCTATAGCTTGGATTTGGCGCAAGCCGTGCGTGCGATGATAGAAGAGAAAAAGCCGTTTGGAGTTTATCACCTGGTAAACGAAGGCGTGGCTTCGCGTTTGGATTGGATGAAAGAAATATTCATAATCAAAGAAATGGAAGTGGGGATTGTGCCAGTAAGTCGTGAGGAGTTTGCAGGCAAACGGAAAGCCAAGCGCCCGCAATACGAAGTTTTGAACAACACGAAATTTATCAAGCTTCGGCCGTGGACCGAGGCACTGAAGGAATATTTGAAATGAAAGGTGTGATTCTCGCAGGTGGGAAGGCTACAAGATTAAGACCCTTAACTTTCGTTACGAACAAACACTTGTTGCCAGTCTATAACAAACCGATGATCTTTTATCCGCTTGAAGCCATGGCTAAAGCTGGGATTAAAGATGTGTTAATGATCACAGGTCCTGATCATGCCGGGCATTTTTTAAATTTGCTTCGATCCGGAGGTGAATTTGGACTGAATCTAACATATGAGATTCAAGATGAAGCAGGGGGACTGTCTCATGCAGTAAGACTTGCAGAATCGTTTGCAGATAACCAAAAACTTCTTGTGATTTTAGGGGATAATATATTTGAGCATGATTTATCCGATGCTGTAAAAGATTTTGAAAGCCAAGACAGAGGAGCAAGAATTTTTGCTAAAGAGATGGATGAAGCAGGGCAGTATGGTGTAGTTGAGATAGACAGTGAAGGCACGGTTTTATCAATTGAAGAAAAGCCAAAAAAGCCAAAAAGTAAATTGGCCCAGACAGGAATTTATATGTATGATAATCAAGTGTTTGATTTGATAAAAGAACTTAAGCCTTCCACAAGAGGCGAGCTGGAAATTACTGATTTAAATAATTTATATTTGAAACAAGGAATCTTAAGTTGTGAAGTTATGAAAGGCTGGTGGGTTGACGCGGGAACTTCTTTTGATGAATTGCTGCGCGCCAGCAATCAAGTCGCAAAACTTACAAAACAAAAAGATAAATAATGACTGAGCTTCAACACAAAACTTTATCAACATTTATAGTAACTGCCATTTCGTTTTTGGGCTTTCAAGCCCTGGTTTTTATTGTTTCAATTTATCAACTAGGGCAATACTTTCGTGCCGCGTTTTGGATTTACGCCTTTCTGGTTTTCTGGCTGCTTTTCATTTTTGACCTGCATTTGAGAAATCGCGGTGTGTTTGCGCTGTTGAAACTCAAACACAACGGCGTAAGGTTAGTCTGGGAAGCCTTGAAAAAGCGCGTGGAGCATGTTTTTAATTGGCATTATTTCAGCCACTTGCTAGCTTTTCTGGTTTTACCAAGCATTATTTTTTGGAGTACCGTAGCCTTAATTGCTCTCAATCCGTTTGCTGAGCAAATCAAACAAATCATTGTGGTTATGACTGTGATTAATCTTGCCGTGGCTTATTGGTATTTCACGGAGCGGTTTAGCAAAAAATTAGAAGCCCACGAACTGGGCTTGAAAGTTTTGAACCTGGTTAAGCTTTTTGCTGCGTATTTAGCGGCAGCTTCTATCTTGGGGCTCACTTGGTATTTCGGTTTTGGAGAAGGCTTTTTGCTTGCCGGCATTTTTACTTTGACTTTCTTGGTTATGTATCAAGCTTTGTTTCAGCACAAACTCCTCAAGCTTAGCTCTGAATTTTACGCTTTAGGAGTTGCTGGCGCTTGCTCTTTGGCCGGACTTTGGCTTTATAGTAATTGGGATCTGCAATACTTCAGCGGGGGAATCGTGGTGTTGGCAACCTATAATGCATTATGGGGAATATTGCACCACCACCTGGACCAGAGCTTAAACAAAAAGCTGGTGGGTGAATATTTGCTGATGTTGTTAGTGGTTTTTTCTATTCTTTTCGCCACTCATAACTTTGCCGGCAGAGTATTGTAGTTGGCGGGAAATCTTTTGTTTCAGGCTATTCAACGATGATGGGGATCGTATACGACGCCGCGGTTTGACTATCCGGCCAGTAAGGAATGAAGTCAAAAGAAGCCACCGCCTGGAAGCTAACTTCTTTTGACTCACCCGAAGGTATATTACCTGTATCAACTACAGGGCTTCTGAAATCTAATCCATGATAGGCCACGTTTTTTGTATCCACTCGGAAGACGAGGGTGACCTTCGTATCTTTGGCAACGGTGATACTTTGGGGACTGGCCTGCAGGTCATTTGCCAATAGAATCACGATTACTGGGTTTGGAGTAGAGGAAGGAGCGGGTTGTTCTTCCGCAGGCTCCAATGTCGGCGGGAGCGTATCCAGTCCCGAGTCAGATTCAGCAGGCAGGAGGACGGAAGTTTCAGGTTTATCCGCGGGGTTCGGCTCTTCTTCTTTTCCTGTTTTATCAAGAGGCGCTGCGCCTTGTTTTGTTATGCCCGCATTTTCGGAAAGCGGCTGATTGATATTTTCCGAAGAAGGGTTCTGGACAATAAAAATGACCAGCCCGATAATAGCGATTGCAACAATGATCAAAACAATAAATTTTGCCATGTGTTTAGTTAGTACAAGACAAACAGGCTCGTCACCACAATCAAAAGAAAGATAACGGTGTGCGGGGATGCGTGCATATTTATTCGTTTAATCTTGGCACGATGAATGATAATAGAATCAATAATGAGAAACATCGCGTAAATCCCAGCCAAAATAGCTACAATTATCCGGAAGAAATTTAAAAATTGAGCCTCCCTGGAAACTGGTATTTGCAAATCAGCCGGAGTAGTTATAGATTCTGTTTCAATTTGTTCAGTGTTACTTGCTTCCGAAGGAATGATTGGCTGTTCGATCGGTTGTTTAGTGTCTTGTTGAGCAGTTGGCGGAGACGAGGTTGGTGGCGCGGTTGCTTGTGCTATTGCAGGCGTTGGATTTTGATTGAGAAGCGTCCCGAACAGGCTGGTAATCAGAATGCTGTTGTGATTTGGTTCGAATAGTCCGAAAATGGCGGCTAGACCTTGGTCCTGAAATTTTTCATTGACGATATTTTCTCGGTGAGTTGGGCTGTTCATCCAGGCACGAACAACCGCGTCACCAGAAACAAAATCCATGGCGAGATTTTCGCCGAGTGTTAGGTATGGCCTGTAGCCTTGAACCTCAATAGTTGGCCAGACGTAACTGCCATCTGGATTGAGATGGGCAAAATAACTTCGGTCTAACATGTCGTTTGATTTAATGCCGGCCGCAGAAACCAGGCGCTGATCACTCAAAAGGGCTGGAACAAACCTTTGCGTCCTTTCACTATTGATACTTGTCATAAGATCTTGAGCATCAATACTGGACTGAGCGTAAGTCACCGCGCTAGGCCCTAAAATTCTCAATGACCAGATAATTACCATAAAAACCGCCAAAGCAATAGGCTTGGTCAGCACTGGCTGGTAGTCATTTTCTTCGCTGGCAATTAGATAGTGTTTTAGTTTCATTTAGCTAGGTTATATCTATATTTTAGCGGTTTTTTTAAGCCTTGACAAATAGGGCTTGATGTGCTAAGATTGCGTGTTATAATTATATATTAAATTCATTAAATTCAAATGCAGTCATATTTATCCAATCCAATAAACACGCGTTCCCCCAAGGAAATTCATAGAATTCTCAAACTTGGCGATAATGTTGTGTTGCCTCTGCAGGCGGAACCTATGCCACGAAAGCCAAGCAAATTGATTTTGGCAGGCAGTTGGCTTTGGAGAAAAATTAAGCCGCATACTCCTAAGCTTTTTTATCCTGTGGTATTTATCGTGGCTTTTGCCTTTTTTTACACGCTATTCAATTTTTCTTCCTTGGTCAGCCAGGTGGACGCGGTGTTTAACAACCAATCGCAGGATGAAGTGATTTTGGGCGAAGATATCGGCGACTACTACGAATGGATTAGCCGCTATTACTTTGCCGTGAGCGACAAGAAGTTGCTTTCAGCCACCAATGATATTGACGAGGACGGTCTTGCTAATTATGACGAGTTTGTTTTACAGACCAATCCCACTGTTCTTGACTCTGACAACGACGGCGTAAGCGACGGACTGGAGGTTATTAACCAAACCAACCCTTGGGGCCAAGGCAGCATGACCCAAGACCAGCTCAAATCAAGCGAGCCGCTTGATTTGATTATGATTAACAACCGAATCAGTTTCAACATCGCAAATCATCAATCAAACGCTTCAAACAATCCGAAGATCGATTATGATTTGGAAAAACACGGCACGCTTTCAATCCCCAAACTTAATCTGCAAGTGCCAATCGTCTGGACCAAAGATCCGGCAAGTTTCAGCGAAGACCTAAAGAATGGTGTGGTGCATTATCCAGGCACCGCGTTGCCCGGGGAGCCGGGAGTGGTATATATTGCCGGCCACTCTTCTGATTATATTTGGAACAACCATCCATATACTCGCGTCTTTGCCAAGCTGAATTTTCTAGAACCAGGCGATGACGTCTTTGTGGATGTTACTGGAGCAGACGGACAAATTCGAAACTTTCGTTATGTGGTGACTGAAGAAAATGTATACAACCCAGACGATCAAGCACAGTTTATTGACGATTCGACCGCCAAGCTCAATCTTTCCACCTGTTGGCCGATTGGAACCCAGAGAGATAGATACGTGGTTTCTGCTGTTTTGGAAGGGATATAACCTTGACAATGGTGTTGACAATTGGCAAGATTTTTGCTAGCATTGTCAGTTAATAACTAAGCATTAATTAACATAAGCATTAATTAACACATTCAATATATGAATTTCATAGCTGCCAGAAAAAATAGATATTTTATTAAAAGCAAAACCGCTAAGTTTGTCGGTTTGGGCTTCGTGTTGGCTCTAACCGTTTCTTTTATTGGATTTTCACTGGCTAACCACAACAGCGGCACTGGAATCCCGGTGGACACTGGCTGGATTGACGCTTCTAGATTTGTTGGAAGCGTGGAGTTTGATTGTGGCCAGACCGTGGGTTCAGTCTGGGGGCAAAGAGGTGACCAATTCACGATTCCAGGACATGTTTTAAATATTCCGGAAGGTTCATATACGATTGATATCCGCGCTCATTATGGGTTTTATGAAGCAGACCCACAAGCGCCGCAAACCAATGAAACTATGAGAGTAAGCACCTCTGTTGCTTCCAGACAAATCCCTGATTTGAATGGCCATGGCGGATCTAGACCTGACAGAGACAACTGTGATCAGATCAACGCTAATTTTAGAATTTACACCAACATTACCCGCAGTCCGATTAACTACCAGGACGGTGGGATTAGATTTGCCGGCTTAACCTCAGATTCGCAGAGTATCAGCATTCAGGCGGTGCGGGTGCATGGCACTTCAACTCCTCCGCCCCCGCCTCCGCCGCAGCCGTGCGTGCCAGTGGGTTTGATTATGCCGCAAAGCGGGCAGGTATTTGGGGCCAATGAGACCAACCCTGCTTTCCAGTGGCAGGGGACCAACCGGACCTTCTATATCCTGGACATTACCGAGGATCCGAACTTTTCTTGGTGGTGGAATAATGGCAGTGGCGCTGGCGGCGGTATTCAAATTACTTCTGCTAATTTTTCGGACGTCACCAATACTTTCTACTCCCAAGGGCACCCCGCTCCGGGATTGGCTCAAGCCGGCAAAACTTATTACTGGCGAGTGTTTGCTTACAATACGGACGATCCGGGCGCTGGCTGTCACTCAGTCGTGAGGTCGTTCTCTTTGCAATCAACTCCGCCGCCGCCCCCGCCTCCTCCTCAAAAAGCCCAAATTACCTTAGTCAAAGAAGTGATCAACAACAACGGTGGCAACAAGCAGCCCTCAGATTTCGCCTTACATATCGCGGGGCACACGTTAACCAGTGGCCAATCTGTCGAACTTAACCCCGGCAATTATCAAGCTACGGAAACTCAGCAAGCCGGTTATGCCTTGTTAGGTTGGCGAGGCGCTTGTGATGGTAGCGGTAGCGTAACCTTGCAAGCCGGTCAGAACGTGACTTGTGTAGTAACCAATGATGACCAAGCCCAGCCTACTGTTTCGTTGTCTTTAGTGAAAAATGTGCGAAACGTGACCCAAGGGCAAACCACATTTGTAGATTCAGTTTCCGCCCAGCCAAACGAACAGGTAGAGTTCAGAATCCAAGTGGCGGCTTCTGGCAACACCAGCGCCCAAAACGTCGTGGTGACTGATACTCTGCCAAATAACTTTAATCTTAGTTCCGGTAGTTTAACCAACAATCTAGGCAACATGTCAGCCGGCAGCACTCAAATCATAACCTTGAGCGCTACTGCTGCCTCGGCCTTTAACTTCCCAATCGGTTCGTCCACTTGGATCAATACCGCTACAGCTACCGCCTCTAACGCCAACACGGTTTCAGACACTGCTCACGTGGTAGTTAACCGCCAAATTACCGGTACCCCCAGCCTGACCATTGACAAAACTGTCCGAAACGTCACAGCCGGCCAAGCAATATTTAGCAATTCTGTATCAGCCAACCCGCAAGATCAAGTGGAATTCAAAGTTGTTGTGAGCAACGTCGGACAGGCCACAGCCAACAATGTGGTGGTGACTGATACTCTGCCAAATAACTTTAATCTTAGTTCTGGCAGTTTAACCAACAATCTAGGCAACATGTCAGCCGGCAGCACTCAAATCATAACCTTGAGCGCCACTGCTGCCTCTGCCTCTAACTTCCCCATCGGTTCGTCCACTTGGACCAATACTGCTACGGCTACCGCTTCTAATACCAATACGGTTTCTGATACCGCCAATGTGATTGTAGAAAGAGACGGACCACCTGGCGATGCTCAACTAAGTATCACCAAAGAAGTCAGAAACGTTACTCAAGGAGTAGCTTTCTTTTCTAAATCCGCATCAGCTCAGCCAAACGAACAAGTCGAGTTTAGAATCCGCGTTCGATCAACTGGTCAAACTACAGCCAACAATGTGAACCTGACTGATATTTTGCCAAATAACTTTGTATTGAACTTTGCCCAGACGGGCGCAGGAGTCAGCGGCTCCAACACCCAGTTTAGTTTGGGCAATATGCCGACGAACACTGAAAGAACTCTGTCCTTGTTTGTGACTGCGGCTTCAGCCGCCAATTTCCCAATCGGCACCAGCACTCACACCAACACAGCCACTGCCACAGCCTCTAACGCCAATTCCGTCTCTGACAATGCTTCAGTCGTGATTAACCGGGACGGCGGAGGCAATGGCAACCCATTCTTAGCAATCACGAAAGAAGTAAGAAATCTCACTGACAACACGGGCTATTCTCATTCAGTAACCGCGGATGACAGCGATCGCGTAGAGTTTAGAATTGTTGTGCGAAACACCGGCAGCTCAAACTCTACTGCTACCAACGTTCGCGTGACGGATTTCTTGCCGGCCAACCTGGAATTTGTTGCCAGTACGTTAAGGATTGACAGCAACACGCAGTTTAGCAATAACCTGCTTGGCAATATTTTCTTAGGCAATCTGTCTGCGAATCAGAGCAAAACTATTACCTTTGAAGCAAGGGTAAATGCCAACTTCAACAATACGCTGATAAACACTGCCACTGCTTTCTCGGACAACACCTCGCCAGTCAATGACAGCGCCAGCGTGTTCGTCTCGCGCGTGGTTGGCGGAAATATTGATCTGGTCTTGAGCAAGTCCGCGTATAACTTAACTCAAGGACGGGACGCTACCGCGGTAACCGCGCGTGCAGGCGATCAGATTGAATACATTTTGCGCGTAGAAAATCGCGGCAACGCCACTGCCACCAACTTCGTCATTGAGGACAGCATTGCGGACATTCTGGAACTGGCTGACCTGCTTAGCTATTCTGGCGCCACATTTGACTCAAGCGCTCGGGTACTTCGATGGCCGTCTGAAAATATTGGGGCCGGGCAAACTGTAGAGAAAAGATTCTCTGTCCGGGTAAAAAGCCCTGTTCCTGGCGGCACTGATCTGGTTATGACTAATGTCTACGGCAACACGGTCAGAGTACCGGTTGGCACCCCGCCTTCTGTTCCTCCTCCCGTGTATCCTCCGTACAAAGCTCCGCCCACCGGCCCTGCCACCACTTTCAGTTTGATCTTGGCTGGCTTGACTGTCGCGGGAGCGTTCGGGATTAAAAAAATTAAGCAAGCCTCGAGAGCATGAATTTGCGAACCATTCTGATCATTGGAGTTTTGCTGGCGATTTTAGGAATCGTGTTCCTGATTGACCGCGCCAGACAGGATGATGTCAGCGACCTCTCAAACATCATCACTTCGATAATCGCTGAAAATCAAACTCAAGGACAAGACGCAGTCGCCACCGAAGCACGAAGCCAAGATTTTATTGTCTATACCTTGACGGCTGAAAATCCGACCAAAAGAGCGGTTGAGGGTTATGAGTTTGAAGTAAACATCGCTGACATTACCGAGTTGGCAACTTTAGTAGACGCAACCGGTGCCAATTACAACTCAGACAAAAATTCGCTCACGTGGGCGCCACTCTCCGTCCCGGCCAATGATAAGGCAGACAAACAGTTTACTGTCCGAGTGAAGGATGATTTACCGGCTGATTCAGACCTCGTGATGACTGCGCAGTTCAACAACGAAGTCAAAGTGAAAGTGAGCAATGATCGAATTGCGGGTGAGGGGATTAATATTGAGCAGAAAGACCAAACGCCGTTCGTTGCGCCTACAGTTGGTTTGCCGGCTACAATCAGTTTGTTTTTTGCCGGATTGGCGACACTCGCGTTTTCTTTGGTGAGAATTAAGGTTTAAGCCGCGTCAAACAAAAACCCCGCAGCCTTGCGGGGTTTTTTGTTTTTGGCTATGATGGGTTTATAGAAATCAAAACAAAACCGAGCATCCGGTTTTGTCTTTATTTATGAGCAAGAGAGTAATAGATTTTGAAAAGCTAGAAGAATTGCTGAAACAGCATGACGGGCAAATGCTGGTTTTTGAACATGGCGAGCCGAGATTGGTTATTTTGGATCCCAAGCGGTACCCAAATTTGTTTTTGGACAAAGAAGTTAACCCCTCTGGACTTGAAGAGAAAGTCAGAGGGGCAAAGATTTTGGTAACCGGGGGCGCTGGTTATATCGGTTCAGTGGCGGTGGAAAATTTATTAGCGAGCGGATATGATGTGGTGGTTTTGGATAATCTAAGCAGCGGCAAGGCAAGCAATGTTAGTTGTCCTTTGATCGTGGGGGATATCGGGGATCCCAAAACACTGGACAAGCTTTTTTCTGAACACCAGATTGACGCCGTGATGCATTTTGCGGCTTTCGTGAAAGTAGAGGAGTCAGTCAAATTTCCGGAAAAATATTTTCAAAACAATGTGGTGAACAGCCTGGCGCTTCTGAACAGCATGCTCAAACACGGGGTGAAGAAGCTGATTTTTTCTTCAAGCGCGGCTGTTTACGGCCAACCCTCTTCAATTCCGATCACTGAAAAGCATCCTTGTTTTCCCACCAATCCTTACGGCGAAAGTAAATTGATGTTTGAAAAAATAATTCAATGGTACTCAAAGGTTCACGGGATTTCCGCTGTGATTTTAAGATATTTTAATGCCGCAGGCGCTAGTATCAGCGGTAATCTGGGGGAGATTCGCGAAGACGTGACGCATTTAATTCCTAAGGTTTTGCAAGTTGCGGCACAGCAGGAAGAAGAGTTGCGGATTTTTGGACAGGATTACCCAACTTTTGACGGCACAGCCGTCAGGGACTACGTTCACGTGGACGATTTAGCCTTGGCGCATATTTTGGCTTTGGATAAGCTTACAAAAGACCAGGGAGTTTTCACCTACAATATTGGCACCGGCACAGGTTACTCAGTAAATCAGGTGGTGGACTGTATCATGGAACAAACAGGCAAGATGATTATGACTGAACATGCTCCGAGAAGAGAGGGCGATCCTGCAAGTTTGGTTGCGGATGCAAGTTTGGCGTTTTCTGAGTTGGGATTTGCTGCGCAGTATTCGGACCTGCCGACAATCGTGGATACTGCCTGGAGCTGGCACAAGAAACGATTCCGGCTGTAACGCACAGCTTGGAGCGAAGGAGGAACAATGCAGCCCGGAGCGTTTAAAAAGGCCCGGTTGATGATCGCGTTCATGCAGCGGGAGACAGGTCGTGTTTGGGGCAGAAGGACCGACCTGGCAGAAGAGTTGGGAGACTATGAGGCAAAATTCGGCGAACCACCCTGGGCAGAGGAATTTCGCGCTGACATTGACCGCCGAGGCTGGATGCCCAGACCTTCGTCACCCGTGTTCGTGAACGATTTAGAGACAGAAACGGAAGAGCTTGTTCGGAAGATGCTCGCGGAGGATGGAAACTAGCCGGGTCGGTCGCTAGCCGCGGATTTTCCCTGTTCGCGGTTTTTTTATTTTTAATATTTATGGTATAATTCGAACACTGTGATTTCTGAACTGAAATAAACTCCCTGATTATTATAGGAAATTAACACAGAGTAACAATCTAAGTATTGGCGCGTCTTGTTTTTTGTCAACCAAACACAGAAATGTTAATCAATTTGAAAACAAAGCTCTTATCTTTGGTCGTTATTTTGCTGGTTTTTTTATTTGCAGGAACCTTTGAGCATAACGCAACCAGCGTAAAGATAATTTTTGCGCTGAAGGAGGGGGTGGAGGTACAAGACATTGTTGTTGATTACCAACTTTTAGACAATCAACTGCTTTTTGCTGCCAGCAAAGGATTAGCGCCAACATTTACCGCCGCAGTTAAATCCGGATTGTTGGGCAAATTAAACAGCGATAAGCGGCTGTTATACGCTGAAGCGGACACGAAAGTTTTAGCCAGCAAGATCACGACCAATGACAGTTTTTTCACGACTGACGACAATAACCAAAACAGCCAGTGGTATCTGCCGAAGATAAAAATTCCTGACGCCTGGGAGTTTTCCAAGGGCAGTAGCTCGGTTAAAGTGGCAATAGTTGATACGGGGATTCACGCTTCTCACATTGAACTCAATGACGGACGGGTGATTGGTGGATATAACTCGATTACCAAAGAAACGATTTTGCCCCAGGCCAGCTCTGACGACAACGGTCATGGTACCGCGGTGGCGGGCATCATCGGTGCGATTCCGAATAATGGACGAGGACTGAGCGGGATTAACTGGAACATCAGCCTTATGCCGATCAAGGCTTTAGATGCGGCAGGCAACGGCTTCATCTCTTCAGTGGCTTCTGGGATTGTGAGGGCCGTTGATGAGGGCGCGGATATTATTAATCTAAGTTTGGGTGGACCCGGTTTTGGCGCTGATGCCACGCTGAACAGCGCGGTAAAATACGCATTCGACCGAGGCGTTCTGGTGGTGGCGGCGGCCGGAAACGATCTGGCAGAATTTGGCTCGAATCTGGACATCAACCCCGTGTATCCAATTTGTTCTGATTTGGGACAGAACATGGTT
Organism: Candidatus Doudnabacteria bacterium; assembly: GCA_016186915.1. GTDB lineage: Bacteria > Patescibacteriota > Doudnabacteria > UBA920 > O2-02-FULL-48-8 > JACPKU01. The sequence continues at coordinate 60,334 of JACPKU010000006.1, forward strand.
TTAGGTGTAGCAGCCACGGATGTTACAGATCAAAAAGCTGATTTTTCCAACTTTGGCATTAACTGCGTGGATTTGTCCGCCCCAGGAAAAAGGATTTTGACCACGGCTTTTATTCCATCTGACCCGGCAAATAATATTTTGATTTACGGCTCGGGAACTTCCTTGGCCACCCCGCTGGTTTCCGGAGTCGCCGCGCTTTTGAAAGCCAAAAATCCCACTCTCACCAACATTCAGCTAAGAGATATCCTGATAAAGTCTGTGGATGATATTAGCAATCTTAACAAGACTAATTGTTTAGGCACCTCTTGCAATGGCTTTTTGGGTTCAGGGCGCCTGAATGCTCTCAAGGCTTTAACGCCCACGCCGTTTTCGGACGGAGACTTGATTAGAGAGTCCGGAACGAACCGCATATTTCTTTTAACAGACGGCACAAAACATTATGTCTCACAGTTTGTGTTTGACCAAAAAGGGTTTAGCCTGGCCAATGTGGTAAACGAAACCAGTGGCCAGCTGAGCACCTATACCGAGGGAGCGCCGCTGTTGCCGGTTGAGGGAACCCTGATTAAGGCCGAGAATAATCCCACCGTTTACATTATCCATGAGAATGTTAAACGCGCTTTAACTTTCTTAGTATTTAATTCCAGAAAGTTTAGCTTTGCTGATGTCCGCTCCCTGCCCAGCCCGGATGTGGCTTTGTTTCCTGAAGGAGACTGGTTTTGGCCGCCGGACGGCACTATGGTCCTGGTTTCTAGTGATCCAACAGTCTATGTAATGGATCAGGAAGTGAGAAGGCCGGTTACATTTTTGGTTTTCAATTTGCGCAAACTTTCATTTGCCAATGTCGTGACAGTCAGCCCTGACGAACTGACGCATATTCCAGTCCCCGAAGATTCATACTGGCTGGCGCCGCCGGAAGGAACTTTAGTTAAGTCTGTCTCGGACCCGACAGTTTATACTATTGAAAACGCGAGCAGGCGAGGATTAACTGGGGTTGCTTTTACTAACCGAGGGTTGAGCTTCGGGGCAATTCACGTTCTCCCGCAAGCGGAATTGGAAGTAATTAAACCAGGAGATCCAATCATTGAATAAAATTTTTCAAATATCAAATAACAAATATCAAATAACAATCATCGTTCTAGTCCTAGCGTTAATGATAGGTCCGCTGACGGTGTTTGCGCAAAGTGCAATTGATCCTGCTTTCAATCCCGGACTTTTGATTACTGATACGGCTTTTTCTGATAAAGGCACCTTTGGTTCCGCTGAAGGAATCCAACAGTTTTTTGAACAACGTGGCTCTGTCTTGGCCCGCACGGACCAAAGCTTTTTACTGAAACTGAAAGAGCCGGACTATGCGACCAAGGAAGCCTTGGAGGACCCCAACCCACAGTTAGGCAGATTGAGGTCAGCAGCCGAATTAATCTACGACGCGACGCAAAAGCACGGCTTGAATCCGCAAGTTATCTTGGTACTGCTGCAGAAAGAACAGAGTCTCGTAGACGGCAATTTTACCAGCGATGATCGATTGCAAAGAGCTTTGGATCGAGCACTAGGCTTTGGGTGCCCGGACAATGGCGGGTGCGGTGACATATTTTTAAGTTTCTACCGTCAGCTGTTTGGATCATTTGATTCGCAAGGAAGCCGGTGGCTTGGCGCTGCTGCGTCTTTGATGCGTTCATTTGAGACGGCGGGCGGGAGAGGTCCGAGAGTTGATTCTGCAAACCAAGTTTTTGGCAGCCCGACCGTCCGAACTTCGCAGGTCGGGGATACCATAGTTTTGGACAACACGACAGGCGGATATAGCGGAGTTCAGCCAACCCAGAGTGTTACCATTGGCAACAAGGCTACCGCCGCACTTTATCGCTACACACCGCATGTGTTTAACGGGAATTATAATTTTTGGCGATTTTACAGCAAGTGGTTTAAGTATCCGAACGGCACAGTGATTCAATTAAGCGGCGAAGCGGTGCGATACGTAATTGATAATGGAACCAAAAGATTATTTTCTGACTTCGTGGCGGTTCAGCGAAAGTTGAAAACCGACACAGTCGTAACTTTGTCTCAGTCAGAGTTCAGCGAGTATTTGACAGAGAAGCCGCTGCCTCCTTTGGAAGATACTTTGCTCAAGGGCGAGGCGGATGCCACGGTGTTTGTTGTTAAAGTTAACAAAAAGCGGCCGATCTCTGGAGCTGTATTTTCGCAGCGCGGTCTGTCATTTGCCAAGGTGGTGAGTTTGCCGCAAGCGGAAGTTGATGGCTATGAATTGGGGGCGCACTTGCCGCCCAAAGACGGCACGCTGATTATCGCTGAATCTGACCCAACAGTTTATTTGATTGAGAACGGCGTGAAACGGCCGATTACCGGTGATGTATTTACGGCACGCAAGTTTTCTTTCAAGAATTTAATGCGGCTTACTGATCCGGAATTGGCCAGTCTTCCTACCGGCGATTTTGTACGGCCTCCTGACAGTACCGCACTCCAGCTCAAAGGCGATACGGGAATTTATTGGTTCAAGGACGGGCAGAAACGATTTGTCTCTGCATTTGTTTACAAACAGCGCGGTGTTAATGCTTTCCCGCATATCATTATTGGGTCAGAAGAATTTGAGCAGGTTCCGACGGCCACGCCTTTTCCGCCCCGCGATGGCACAGTGATCAAGGGTGATGTAAGCACCGCAATTTATAGGATTGAGAACGGTGTAAAAAGAATGTTTACGGCAGCATCTTATGCCGTTGCCAGACACCCCGTGGCCACGGTCCTGCCGCAAGCCGAAGTCGACAGTTTTGCCGAAGGTGCCGTGATCGAATAAACAGAGAACGAGAATCAAACGTAACATTCACGATCGTGAAAAAGGCGTTAGATCATGAAAGCGAGCACAAAAAGGAAAATCAAAAAGAAAAGCCTCCAGCTCACCAAACAAATATTGGTAACTTTAGCAACAGCTCCGAAAGCTCTTTTTGATATTTTTATAGATAGCAGTCCTTATACCAGACGTTTGTTTGCTGACCGTGAAATTACTCGGAGTCAATTGCAACGCGCAATACAGGATTTAAAAAGGCAGCGCTTAATTAAGATGAGGGAATATAAGCAAAAACTGATTTATGAGCTAACTGACCTGGGAAGAGCGCAAATGCTTCGGTGGAATTACAAATTTCGCCCTAAGCAAGAGAGACGAGATGGCTTAGGCACCATCGTGATATTTGACATCCCTGAAACTAAACGGCAGGCGCGTGATTTCTTGCGGCGTTTTTTAAAAGAGAATCAATTCACTCAGTTGCAGAAAAGTGTGTTTATTGGACGGTTTTGGCTACTGGCAGAGTTTTATGATTTATTGACTGAACTTCGAATAGTAGAACATGTATCAGTGTTGGAAGGACGAATTCCACATACGACTGCTAATAATCGTTTTAGAAACCGTTCCTAAATTATTAATTGTGGTGTAATGGTAAATAACCGTAAACTTAATTTTCTAGCGTATAATTCACGATCGTGAAAAAGACGTTAGGGAGGGAAGCAAGAAAAACTGCATTTGCATAAGGTCTTCAGTATTGATATTCTGATATATCAAGTCAGGACTTGAAGTTTTGGTGTTTCGTGGACAATTCAGAGGGGAGGATTCTATGCGTCAGAGCGAGTATGCTCAAGCCGGAGTCGATTACACGCAGATCCAAGGGTTCAAGGACGCAATGGTCGAAGTGGGGAAGAAAACTCTGGCTTTCCCAAATCGGCGAGGCGTCTACGTCGAGCAAGACGTCATGCACAGCCACGGGGTGGTTTACTACTACCACGGGCCGGCGAGGACTCATCGTTGGGCGAAGACCCAGGAAGGCCTTGGCAACAAGAACTGGATCGCCGAATGGATGTACCAGTTCAGTGGAACGGGTCGGACCTACTACGAAGGTATCGGGATCGACACTGCCCGCATGGCAGTCAACGACAACATCGCTCAGGGCGCGATGCCTGCCGTGTACACCGACGAGGTCGCGGCCGGTCCAAGCAGTTGGTTTTCAGACCGGCGTCGAGCGGCGGATTTGGCGAACGGGTTCTTTCGTGCATGTGAAGAGGATGGGATGGCTCTCGGAGCAGGCGAATCGCCAGCGCTCAAGTACCTCATCAACGCGCTGCCGCCGGTTACCAGTGCACCGTCCCTGAGTGGGTCGGTTACGGGGATCATTGCGCCAGCAAGTCGGCTGATCACCGGCAAGAAGCTGCGAGCTGGGGACAAGATCATCGGCGTGCCTTCGAGCGGTCTTCAGGCGAACGGAATTTCGCTCGTGATCCGTCGAACCATGGGCGACCCGTCAGCCGGCATCCCTCCATTGAAGGACGGGTTCCTCACCAAGTTGCCGAACGGCAACACTCTTGGAGAGGAAGCGTTGATCCCGACGCGGTCATACGTGGCGTTCGTTGAAGCGCTTCAGGAAGCTGATGTGGAGATTCACGCACTACTTCCTGGGACAGGGGATGGCGTCGCGAAGCTGGCGTTCGACAAGCGTCCGTTCACTTACCGCGTACACACCTGGACGCCGAACATTCCGCTTTTGTTCTTGTTCATGCGGGAGTTGGGCGTTTCCCTGGAAGATTGTCTCAAGACTTTCAACTGGGGGATCGGCCTCTACGCGTTCGTGCCGCCTAACGAAGTTGACCATGTGATCCAGATCGGGAGGGACATAGGGGACGAGGTCCTGGAGGTCGGGGTGGTCGAGCAGGGTGAACGCATGACCATCTTCGGGCCAGCGAACGATCTTAAGCTCCCACCCCCAGGGGAGTAGCGGGGATGCTATTGTCCGGATCTGTTGCCGCTTTCGTGAGGGAATGAAAGCGGCTTATTTTTTTGCTATAATGGGATTACCATGACCTATGATTTGAAACAGCGTGGGGGGAAGCTGATTTTGCTGACTGCCATCATCGCTTCTGGCATGGCGTTTTTGGATGGCACAGTGGTGAATATCGCCCTGCCTGTGATTCAGGAAAGCTTTGGCGCGAGTTTGGGGCAATTAGCCTGGATCGTGAACGCGTTTGCCTTGACTCTCGCGTCCTTTTTGTTGATCAGCGGAGCGCTGGCTGATCGTTTGGGGCGCAAGAAAATGTTTTTGTTTGGGATCGTGTTGTTCACGCTGTCCTCTTTGTGGTGCGCTTTGGCGCGGGATGCCACCATGTTGATTATCGCGCGCGCTGTGCAGGGTTTGGGCGCGGCCATCATGATCCCAGGCAGCCTGACTATTATTAATTTATCTTTTGAGTCCAGCACCCGCGGCAAGGCCATTGGACTTTGGTCCGGCCTTTCCGGAGGGATTGCGGCGCTGGGCCCCTTCTTGGGCGGCGCTTTGGTGCAGAGTTTTGGCTGGCCGTCGATTTTTCTTATCAATTTACCACTCGGGGTGATCGCGTTTTTAGTGGGCTGGTGGGTGATTGCAGAAAGCAAAGCGGAGCAGGAGGGCAAGATTGACTGGTGGGGCGTGATCTTGTTAGTGCTGGGATTAACCGGTTTATCTTACGGCTTGATGCAAGCGCCGGCTCGAGGCTTTAGCCACCCGTTTATTCTGGCAGGTTTAATTGGCGGAGCAGTATTGTTGGTTGCGTTTATCCTCCTCGAACTAAGAATCGCGAATGCCATCATGCCGTTGCATATTTTCAAAAATCGGCTGGTCGCGGGCGCCAATTTGGTCACCCTGTTTCTGTATTTCGCCCTCTATGGCACGATTTTCTTTTTGCCCTTAATTTTTCAACAAGCCCAGGGGTATACGCCGCTGCAGGCGGGGTTGGCGTTATTGCCCTCAATTTTGATTATTACGTTTCTTTCAGGTCCCGCAGGTGGCTTGGCAGACAAAATTGGACCCAGAAAGCAAATGATTTTTGGGCCCCTGACCGTGGCCATCGGTTTTGCGTCTTTGATCTGGCCCAATGTTGGGACGAATTACTGGACTGGTTATTTTCCGGGATTGGCATTGTTCGGTTTAGGCATGGCATTTGTGATCGCGCCCTTAACCAAGTCAGCGCTGTCGGTGGAAGAACGTTTCTCAGGTGCGGCTTCTGGCGTGAATAACGCGGTTTCCAGAATCGCGGCTTTACTCGCAGTGGCGATTCTGGGCATCGTGGCGTTGGGATTGTTTGGAGACAATTTAGCGGAAAAATTAAAACAAACCTCGCTTCACGAAGCGCAAAGACAGGAAATCAAAAACCAAGCGGACAAGCTTGGTGGCATAGAGATTCCAGAAACTTTTAATCAGGTCGAAGCCTCGGAAGCCGCAAGAGTGATAGATGAAGCATTCGTCTTCAGCTTCAGATGGATCGCCGGAATTAACGCGCTCTTAGCGTTTTTGAGTGCCTTGGTTTCAGTTTGGTTGATACGTCCGAAAGTCAAGCCAGTTATTTAGCTCCGACTGTGTAGAAACATAGCCGGCGATATCGGTGCTAACACCTTTCCTAATTCCCAAATGCAGGTGTTTGCGTTCGTCGTCGGTTTCTGTGCTAAATCCGTTTCCTAAGACAGCAATTTGTTCTCCCGGCAAAATATAATTGCCGGGATTTTTCGTCACAGAAGAAAGCCGGACGTGTCCATACAATATAGTCACATTTTGCCCTTCAATTTCGCAATCTTGAATGATTAAGCCGCCATAACCAGAAGTAGAGCGTTTTTGCCTGAGACTGCCACCGCAGATCGCATAGACTGCCACATCCGTGTTTTCTTCACCCGGCAAGATTTCATAATCCACAGCATTGTGAAAGCCGGTAAATTTTTCCGGGCTGACTGGGGAGTTGCCGGGTTCCACGTAAAGGCCAAAGGGTTTTTTCGTCACTCTTTCATTCGCCCGGTCAATCGGCTGCTTGAGGCCTGCTTGGTCATTGTGAAAAGCCAAACTATCCAGAAAATTTTCAAATTCATTTTCAGAATATTCGGGGTTGTGTGCAAACACGTAAAAAGTAGTAGGGGAATTTTGAGAGAAACGAATGTCTGTGAGTTTGTGTTGTTCATTTCGCCACGAAGGCTGGGAAGGAAAATTTGCCACCCCTGGTTTTTTCCTGATTTCGTATTCGACAGCGGCGTGTCCGTGAATTTCGGTTTCATTCCTTTGTAAAATATCCACGGTAGTAAGCGTCAGAAATTGGCTGGCTTCAAAGTAACGAATAAAAATCCGCGAGCGTTCCCGCAGGTCGCCATCGCCGTCTTTTTCGTAAAGATTGAGGCTTTCTATTTCCGGCACGTATTCCACAGCCAAATCTTCAGAAATTTCTGCAGAGAATCGGAATTTGGGATTAAAGCCGGCAAACTCCATGCGGTTGACATCTGCCTCAGTTTGTGGCGAATCGGATGCTTGATTATTCAAGGGTTGATTTGAGAGCCGCGAGTCACTGGATCTATTGCTAAACACGATTATCCCAATGATTATAAGCAATCCCGCCAATCCCCATCCAATATATTTATAGTTATTCATATCCTTATTAAACTTTTAAATAAAAGAAAAATCAAGTATACTAATTAACGATGTTGCAAATTGGCCGGAACATTTTTAGTCTAGTGTTTAGTCGGGTAATTGCCGGGATTATCCTGTTTTTAATTTATGCCCAACTGGCGCAGTATTTGGGACCGGTGAAGGCCGGGCAATACGGCCTCTTGGCAGGATTCATCACGGTGTTTAGCATATTCGTGGATTTGGGCATGTCCCAGCTGGTGATCAAAAAAATCAGCGAGGACAGGGCGCGTGCCTCAAAAATACTAGCCAATTATTTTAGTATACAGTTTTTGTTGGGGGTAGGGTTTATGCTGATTATGGCTGGATATATTTTCACCACGGACTATCCGCAGATCGTGAAAAATGCCTTGTATATCACCAGCGTGGCTCTACTTCTTTCGTCCATGAGTTTGCCGTTTCGTTCAGTGATCAACGCTTTTCAGAAATTAACCATCATCGCCCAAGTTAATTTTGTCAATTCAGTGATCAACGGCGGCATGATGATTTTGGCCATTTATTTCCGCACCGACATTTTTTTTCTGGCTTTTATTAGTATCGCTGTCAGCGTATTTGATTTGCTGATCTATGGAATAGTCACGCACAAAAAATTTACGCCTTTCCGGATAGAATTTGATAAATCATTCGTCAAACAACTTTTTATCTGGACCTTCCCTTTTACCTTGCTGACTTTTTTCAGCATTTACAACCGGATTGACGCGCTCATGCTCCCGCAGCTGCGGGATTTTCGTGAGACTGGTTATTATGCGGCGGCTTACAAGTTTTGGGATGTGCTGGCTTTTTTCCCGGCGGTGATCGCGATCTCGCTTTATCCTTTTTTTGCGGAAGCTTTGAGCCGCAATCTTAGAGATCAAGCAAAAAAGGGATTGGAAACCTATACGCGTTACATGATTGCGATTGCTCTGCCATTGGCAGCCGGTGCTTTTTTAGTCTCGGGTGAACTTATAAATATTTTTTACGGTGCAGATTTTGCTCCAGCGGCCCCTGCCATGTGGATCTTGATTGCTGCGGTGGCAGTGCTGTTTATTTATACGCCTGTTAACAGCATGATTATTTCCCAAGAGACCAAGGCTGCTACCAAGATAACCGGATTTACTTTGCTGTTTAACTTTACGACCAACTTGATTTTCATCCCGATCTTTGGGTTTGTGGCCGCGGCTGTAACCACAGTGGCCAGCGAGTTGATCCAGCTGTTTGGGTATACTTGGGTGATAAAGCGGCGGGTGGTGCAGTTTCAATTTTTTAGACATTTCATAAAACCGATTGCTGCAGTGGTCGTGATGGCTGGGGCAGTTGTTTATCTGAAACCTTTGCTCCAGCTTTGGCTTGTGATTGGGTTGGCAGGAGTGATTTATGCGATGGCGTTATACTTGCTTAAATTTTTTAACCGAGAAGACTGGGAGCTGTTTAAGGCCGCAGTGAACGTCCGCAAACAAGTGGATACAGAAAGGGATGTGATCACATGACTATAGGGTTAGAAGCAGAACGAGCAAATTTGCCGAATCCAACAGGAGTGGAGGTTTATGCGGCCCAGTTGATAAAACATTTGGCAAAACTGGATCAGCGAAATCAGTATGTTTTATACTTCCGCACCAAACCGCAGGATTGGTTTTACAAACTGCCTTCGAATTTTAGGATTAAGGTAATGCCGTTTCCAAAGTTTTGGACCCAGCTGCGTTTGTCTTGGGAAATGATTTGGCATCCAGTGGACGTGCTGGTGATTCTGGCTTCTGCTCTGCCTTTCATCCATCCAAAAAATTCAATTTTTACCGCCCACGACATTGCCTACGAATTTTTTCCAGAGGCGTTTACCCCGTTTATGCGCAATTATTTAATTTGGTCTACGCGATTCGCCGCCCGTCATGCGGCAAAAATTATCGCGGTATCGGATTCCACAAAGCATGATTTGGTTAAGCGGTATCAGGTGTCACCAGAGAATGTGAAAACCATTCATCTTGCCGTAGATCACAGCCAGCTTAAGCCCCTTGCAGAAGGTGAGGTAAAAGCCGTTTTAGATAAGTTTGGTCTGGAATATAAAAAATATATATTATTTATTGGCACCTTGCAGCCAAGAAAAAATATCAAACGATTAGTCGACGCCTATATTCAGTTGAAAAAAGAAAAGGGGATTGAGGAAAAGCTGGTTATAGCCGGCGGGAAAGGCTGGTTGTTCGAGCCGATTTTGAAAAAAATCAATCAGGCGGGAATGCAAGAAGAGATTAAATTTTTAGGCTACATCGAAGAAGCAGACAAATGCGCTTTATACAACGGTGCCGTAGCTTTGACCTTGCCCGCTTTGTATGAAGGCTTTGGCCTGCCGCCACTTGAGGCCATGGCTTGCGGCGTGTCGGTGGTGGTGTCGAATGTTTCTTCTTTGCCGGAAGTGGTGGGCGAGGCGGGTGTTATGGTTGATCCGAATTCCACGGATTCGATAGCACAGGGGCTGTTTAAGATTTTGTCGGATAAAAATCTCCAAAAGGAATTGGGTGAGAAAGGCATTGCAAGAGCAAGGCAGTTTACCTGGGCGGAGACCGCAAGGAAGACACTGGCTTTGCTTGAAAGCTTAAATACCCCTGACCATCCCCGAGTCGAGGATTTAGGTAAGTAATCGGGGATCTTTGCGAGCTTAGTAAGATCCCCGCTCAGCTCAAAGAATTCTTAGCGGGGATGGGAATGCAATATGCTTTTATTTATCTTCTTCACAATTTTAGCTCTCGCATTTTTCTACCTTTTCATCCGCGGGCCGTACAAACAAAGCCCGTTGTGGCTTATGCTCTCTGCCTGGATGATCGGTTTGGGCGTGCCGCAATTGCATTTATCCCGCCTCGAAAAAGATTGGTATCCGGAATATTGGGGCTTGGTTTTGATTTCCTTGTTAAGTTTTAGCTTGGGATTCTTTGTTTTTTATTACATTTGGGAACATTGGCCAATTTGGAACAAAGTAAAGTTTTTGGTGAAAGACACTGTTTCAGTTAAGAATTTGCGCATAGTTATTTATGTTCTGTTTGCCGTTTCGCTGGTTGCGCTTTATTTGTTTTATGTTAGGGCCGGTAATTTTCCGCTTTTGGCCGAAGATACCGACGTGTTTCGATTCGAAGCCGATGAGCAAGTGCCGGGACTGATCAACTACACCGCCCAGTTTGCCCGCTTGTTTATCCCTTTGTCTTTTTTCTTGTTTTTCTTTGAAGGTTTTGGCTGGCGTAAACACTGGGATTTGGTTCTGCTTTCCCTGTTAGGGACAATAGCGCTCATCTTATTTGCCTCGCGCACCCAGATATTTTTTATAGACCTTTGGGTTATGGCCTTGTATTTGTTTATGCGAAGGCCTAACTGGAAACAAGCCTTAAAGTTTTATCCCGTGTTTTTGCTAATTTCAATTCTGGTTTTAGCAGCCGTGCCGTTGTATCGGCAATACAAAAGCTATGGCACCACAGATTACTTGGCAGGTGTTACTGCCATAGACTCGTCTGGGTATAACCCTTTTAAAAAAGCCTTGCTGCCGATTTATGTAGGAGTATCATTTAACCAGCAAGCGCTTTTGCATGCGCACGAATACTATGAAACGCACCCGATCCAAAATGGACGAGTGACCTTGGATCCGTTTACCAACATTTTAGGTTTGGATAAGCTTAAATCAGATTTTGACCTTTGCCAAATCTTTAAGTGTTGGTGGAACACGGGCACTTATCTGTTCCCGTTTGTGCAGGATTTCGGCGCCAAGGCTTTTTATTTCATTCCATTTTTGATGGCCGGTATCCTGACTTTACTTTGGCGTTATTGGATAGACGTGAAAAATTTTCTCTCTCACAATCTTTATGCTTATGCCGTATTTTTTATGGTGATGACGATTTATCTCTCCTTCACCGTCCGCGCCGAAATGTATTTGGACTTGTTTTTATTGCTTGCAATTTATTTATTCGTCAGTAAAACACATTCATACAGTCGTGTATGAATGTGTGACATATCACAAAATAAAAGGTAAAATACTTTAACGTATTATAAGTATGCGCAAACTTAATTCCAAATTAAATCGTAAACAACAAAGAGAAAAGCTGCTTCAGAAGATGCTTTTCCTGATTCGGAAAAGTCCGGGGATTAGGCCGTCTAAACTTAATCGGCTTTTGAAGCTTGCTCATTCGGCGAGTTTTCGAAAGACATTAATTAAGCGTGGACTGATTATAAAACGTAAAAAGGGTCCGGCGGTTTATTATTATGCACAAAGTTAGCGTCATTGTAGTAATTTATAACGCGAAGAAATATATCAGACCGGTGTTTGAGGCGGTTTTGGCGCAGACCCATAAAGACCTGGAATTGATTGCGGTAATCAACGGCAACGATGATGGATCAAAAGAAATGATTGAGAAAAACTATTCCGCCTTCGCTAAAGCTTCGGCGGACAAGCCTCAAGTGAAAATCATTGATCCCGGGCGAAACACTTGGTTTGCGGAAGGGAATAATTTGGGGATTAAAGCATCAATTGGGGAATTTGTTCAGTTGGTCAATCAAGATTTGATTTTAGAACCAGATTACATAGAAAAGCTTTTAAGGTCTTTTTTGGATCCACAAGTTGGGGCGGCTACTGGCAAGTTGTTGCGCTATGATTTTTCCGCCTACGCGCAAGGCTTCGGCGGATCCGCCGTAGCTTTAAGCGAAGGTGGAGAAAAAAACCAAAAGACAAACATCATTGATTCCACGGGCGTGGTGATGTCAGCTTCCGGACGCGCTCGTGACCGCGGGCAGAATCAGGTTGATCAAAATCAGTTTCAGGCTGGGGAAGTGTTTGGCGTGTCGGGTGCAGGGCCGATGTATAGGAGAAGTGCATTGGAAAGCGTAAAATGGTGCGAGCCTTCGACTTTGCTTCGCTTGCTCAGGAAACGTCTGATGTTTCAGGCAACAAACAATTTGACCCCTGAGCCTGTCGAAGGGTCAAATTATTGTGAATACTTTGATCAGGATTTTGTGGCGTATTGGGAAGATGTGGATTTGTCGTGGCGGCTCAACCGCGCAGGGTTTAAAAACGTTTACGTGCCGGGCGCTGTGGCTTATCACGGCAGGACAGCAGGGCAGTCAAAAGGCGGGTACTGGCATTTTTGGCATTTTATTAAGCACCACTCTAAACTCTCAACTCAAATCCGCCGACTGAACTACAAAAACCACATACTTATGTACATTAAAAACGCGCCTTTCATTTTTCATCCCGCATTTTTGTTGCGTGAGATAGTGATGCTTGGATATATTTTTTTATTTGAAATCTCCACTTTGAAAATTTTCCCGGAACTAATTAGGCAAATACCGCGAGCACTGAGGAAGAGAGCACAAAAGTCATCCCAAACTTGATTTGGGATCCAGGGGTATGAATTTCTATTATATTTATATTTTAGCAAGCAAGCGAAACGGAACATTGTATATCGGCGTGACTTCAGACTTAGTAAAGCGAGTATATGAGCATAAAAATAATTTCGTGCAAGGGTTTACAGAAAGATATAATGTTCACACTCTGGTTTATTTTGAAGTGGTCGAAGATGCAGAAAGCGCAATAAAAAGGGAGAAGCAGTTAAAGACTTGGAAACGAAAATGGAAACTCGAACTGATTGAAACGAACAATCCTGATTGGCGCGATTTATACGAGGAAATAATCAAATAACTGGATTCCAGCTTTTGCTGGAATGACAAATTTATGGATTTATCGATTATTATTGTTAGTTATAACACCAAAGATCTTTTAAGAAGGTGTCTTAGAACATGTTTTGGATCAGCCACTAATTTTAGGTTTGAGGTATTTGTTTCAGACAATGGATCAACTGACGGCAGCGTTGAATTGATAAAGCAAGAATTTCCGCAGGTCAAGCTTGTGGAAAACAACGCCAACTTGGGATTTTCCAAAGGCAACAATGTAGCGCTTAAACAAGCGCAAGGGCGATACTCATTATTATTGAATTCAGATACTGAAGTAAACTCTGATACCTTTGATTTGTCCATCAAATATATGGATCAAAATCCTGCAGTTGGAGCTTTGAGCTGTAAAATTTTGCTTCCGGACGGAAGCTTGGATAAATCAGCAAGAAGAAGATTCCCCAATCCCACAAACTCCTTCTTCAGACTCTTTGGGCTAAGAAAGTTTAGTGATTACAACATCACGGCCGGGATAGACGAGGAAGTTGAGATTGATTCTGGCGTAGGCGCGTATTTAATGGTCAGAAAAGAAGCGATAGCGCAGGTGGGTTATCTGGATGAAGAGTTTTTTATGTACGGCGAAGATTTGGACTGGTGCTGGCGGATCAAAGAAGCAGGCTTTAAGATTATGTATTATCCTAAGGCCTCTATTTTGCATCTGAAATCAGCATCATCCAAAAGCCTCCCCTTTACCGTGATCAAATGGGCACACCAAGCCATGAAAATTTTTTATCGCAAGCATTATGCGCAAAAAAATAACTGGTTATTCAACCAGTTGGTGTATTTGGGGATCAACTTACGCATGTTGTTGGTGCTTGCTATGAATTTATTTAGAAACAAAAAGTCGGTTCATTAAACTTCTAAGTCTTGACCGGCCTTTAGGGGGACAAACTTTGTTCCGGTTTCAGGAAGAAATTTTTCTGGCAGAAAATGGAAAGGGCCATAATAAGACAACATCCCGTCGTGGATAGGCAGAGCTATTTTAGATTTGATTGCTTTCGCGTAGTCCAGACTCTGTCCTATTGTTGCCCAAGGAGCACCTACTGGCATAGCAAGTATCTCTACTGGCTTAGGTGGCAGGGTCAATGAATCACCGCAGTGGAAGAAGCGGTGATTAATATAAAATCCGGTGTTAAGTACCATTTCGATGCCAGGATAGATCGGTGCATGATCTGAATCAAAGCCCTCCACTATGATGCTACCTAGTATCATAGTGGTGCCGTTTTTTAAAATTTCATAATCAATTCCGGCTTTCTCCAAATCTTTTCCAGATCTGAGATTAGCAATTATCCTTGCGTTCGGGTTGTTTTTCAGAATAGTTTTGATTGAATCAGGATCCATGTGATCGGGGTGGACATGAGTAATTAAAACCGCATCTAAATTTTTTTCTTTGTTTTGATCGGTGGTAACATTGCCCGGATCAATCAGGATTTTCGATCCAGCATCTTCGATTACTAAACAAGAATGTCCAATTTTATGTATCTTCATACCTGCAGTTTAACATGAAAGTAAGATTATGGTAAAATTAGCTTACGCCAGGTAGTAGAAATTTGATAGTTGTCCCGCTTTGCGGGGCAACTACAAGATTCAAGAGATGAATCTGGTTTCTATTTTCTGACACAAGCTGCGCACCAAAAACATAAAAATTGTTATCATTAATCAAATTTTCACTACCTGGCATGACAGAAAAAGAAGAGCCAAAGATTAGCCCAGAAACCCGATCTTCGAACCCCAAACTATTTACCCAGGTGATAGTGGTGATTTTGATCGCCGTCTTTTTTGGGTTTGGATATTATCTTGGCAATGGCCAAATCAAAGTCAGTTCCGACGGAATAGAAATTGATCGCGGCAGGGGGCCGTCCTTGAGCGCTGACTACAGTCTGCTTTGGGATACCTTGGATTTGCTCAACAGCCGGTTTTATAATAAGCCCTTGGATCAGAAAGAATTGATGTATGGCGCTGTCAAAGGACTGGTCAAAGCGGCCGGCGATCCTTACACTGTTTTTTTTGATCCAGAAGAGTCGAAGTTTTTTGCAGATGGCCTGAGTGGCACGTTTGAAGGAATTGGGGCGGAAATCGGGATTAAGAATGATCAACTGGTTATAATTGCTCCTTTAGACAATACTCCCGCATCCAGAGCCGGGCTTCAGGCTGGTGACATTATTTTGGCCATTGACGGGGAATCGTCTGCGAGCATGAGCGTTGACCAGGCGGCTTCTTTGATTCGAGGAGTGAAGGGGACAGAAGTAGTTTTGGCAGTTCTGAAAGAAGGAGAGAGAAACCCGGTTGACATTACTATTCTCCGCGACAAGATTGTGGTGAAGAGCCTGGAGTTTGAAACAAGACAGCTCGGTGACAAAAAAATTGCGCTGATTAAAATCAGCAGATTCAGTGAAGACACCAAGGGACTGTTCGATCGGTTGGTGGATCGGATTTTGACCGAAGGATTTGATGGAATCATTTTGGATCTGAGAAACAACCCCGGGGGATATTTGGAAACCTCGATTGATCTGGCTTCCAACTGGGTGGATATCGGAGAAGTGGTGGTTAAGGAAGTTAATCACGAGAATGAAATTCAGGAATACGATTCAACCATAATTCCAAGATTGAAAGGTACAAAGACCGTGGTGCTGGTAAATGAAGGCTCGGCTTCAGCTTCGGAAATTCTAGCCGGGGCCTTGCAGGATTACGGTTTGGCGACTTTGGTCGGCGAGACGACTTTTGGCAAAGGATCAGTGCAGGAGTTGAGCGAACTGAAAGGCGATTCGACTTTGAAAATTACAGTCGCGCACTGGCAGACACCTGCGGGCCGCGATATTGATAAAAACGGACTTCAGCCAGATATTGTGGTGGAGACCACGAAGGAAGATTTTGAGAGTGACCGAGATCCGCAGCTGGATCGGGCATTGGAATTGTTTCAGTAATCATGAAATCTGCAGAGCTTAGGGAAAAATATTTGAAATTTTTTGTCGAACGGGGACACAAGATAATTCCCTCGGTTTCGCTCGTCCCAAACGAAGATCCATCCGTTCTGTTTACCACGGCTGGCATGCAGCCCCTAATTCCTTATTTTATTGACCTGGAGCATCAAGCCGGAAGACGTTTAGTCAACTATCAAAAAGTTTTGCGAACCGTGGATATAGGCGAGGTGGGAGATGATACGCATCTCACTTTTTTTGAAATGCTCGGCAACTGGTCGCTGGGAGATTATTGGAAAGATGACTCCATCAGGTGGTCTTATGAATTTTTGACAGATAAAAAATGGTTGGGTCTGTCGAAAGAAAAATTGGCGGTTTCAGTATATGAAGGAGACAGCGAGGTGCCCAAAGACGAAGAAGCGGCGGATATTTGGAAGAGTTTGGGCATCCCGCAAGAGCGGGTCGCTTATCTGGGACGCGAAGACAACTGGTGGGGGCCTCCTGGCATTACCGGCCCGTGCGGGCCGGATACGGAAATTTTTTATTGGACCGGAAAAAGTGAGCCGCCAGCCAGATTTGATCCAAAAGACAGGAAGTGGGTGGAGATTTGGAATAATGTTTTTATCCAATTCAATCAAGGTATGGACGGCACCTTGAAACCATTGAAGCAAAATAATGTAGACACGGGGATGGGGTTTGAGCGGATTGTCATGATATTGCAGGACAAAGAGTCAATTTTTGAAACAGATTTGTTCGAATCGATTATGAGCAAGATCCAATCCATCAGCCAAAACCAGGATGACAAACCTAAAAGAATAGTTGCTGACCATTTGCGCGCTGCCACGTTTTTGATTGCTGATGGCGTGGTGCCGTCCAACAAAGATCGAGGATATATATTGCGGAGATTGATCAGGCGAGCTGTCACTTATGGCAGGAAATTAGGAATTGACCATGAGTTTACCACTGAAGTTGCCGCAGTGGTGATTGAAAATTATCAGAATGTTTATCCAGAGCTTGCGCATAGCAACAAGATTTTGGAAGAGTTGAATAAAGAAGAAATTAAATTTCGACAGACGCTTGCCCGCGGCCTTAAAATTTTAGAAAGCAGAAAGCAGATCACTGGCGCCGAGGCTTTTGATTTGTTTCAGACTTACGGTTTTCCTTTTGAGTTGATCAAGGAGCTGGCAGAAGTAGAGCAATCAGAAGAGTTTGAAGAGCAATTTAAAAAACACCAAGAGCTGTCTCGCACTGCATCAGCTGGGCAATTCAAAGGAGGCCTGGCTTCTCACTCGAAAAAAGTTATCCGTCTGCATACTGCGACACATCTTCTCAACCAGGCTTTGCGGGAAGTTTTGGGAAATCATGTCTGGCAAAAAGGGAGCAATATCACTGAAGAGCGGACTCGGTTTGATTTTACTCATGATAAGAAAATGAGCGATGCAGAAAAGCAGGAAGTGGAGAGAAGAGTTAATCAGTGGATAGGGAACGATCTCAGAGTTAAAAAAGAAACAATGCCGCTGGAAGATGCCAGAGAGCTGGGAGCAATCGGCGTGTTTGGTGAAAAGTATGCGGACGAGGTTTCAGTTTATACAATCTTTAATCCCGAGAATGATGATGTGATTTCCCGGGAGTTTTGTGGGGGCCCGCATGTTGCCCATACAGCCGAGATCGGCAAATTCAAAATTGCCAAAGAAGAAGCCGTTTCTGCGGGAGTGCGGCGAATCAAAGCCGTGGTCGAGCCCTAAGCGAGTGATTGTAAAACAACGCCGAATAGTGTAGAATAAAGGCTAGTTATGGCTCATATCATAAAATTAGATAAGAAAGAATCAATCCTTTCTGTCATCAAAAAGATCAAGGATCTAAAAGAGACAGAAGTGATTTTTGAGTTGGAAAAAGGAGCCCTGCTACTAAAGAGTTCTGCCAATCTTAAACTCATGCGCAAGACCGGCGAGACCTTGGGCAAGACCATTAAAGTTAAGACCAGCGATGAGCTGGGCAGAATTTTGTCGGCCAAGGCTGGCGTGTTGCTGGGAGGCGAAGAGGCGGACACCCGACAGCTGATTCAGAAAACCACGAGCATTAGGCCAAAAATCAAACCTAATTTTTCAGATATTCGGGCAACAAGCAAGATTTTGCCAAGCGGCACTGCTAAAACATTGGTACACGCCTTCACAGGCGAAAAGCTTCGCAGCCCGATCCCGATTAGCGGCAAATTCCGTTCCATTGTTAATTGGACATTACTTGTAGCAGTGGGTCTGGTTATTATTGGTTTGTTTTTGGCGCTGGTTCTCCCCACTGCCACGATAACTCTTTATGCGAGGTCAGAGCCAGTAACAAGAGATTTAGAGATAACCGTGGATAAGGGAGACGGCTCTGACAACGGCAGCAGGTTGACCATACCAGGAACCTTGATTAACCGAGAAGTTTCTGAAACAGAAAATTTTGCTGTTTCAGGCACCAGCCTTGAAGGCACCAAGGCCACAGGTTCGGTTACACTGTTTAATTTTACTCCCAACACCTATATTTTAAGAGCTTCAACCACAATACTTGTGGCCGACGGCAAAGAATTTGTTTTTACCAGCGATGTATCAGGTATTAGACCGACTACAGGAACGAACGAGTCAGATGCTGACCCGGCAAGTCTTATTCCGCCGGTTGAAGTTGTGGCCGTAAACGTGGGAGATACTTTTAACCTTCCGGTAAATACTAAATTTGAAATCAAAAATGAAGCCTTGGGCAACGTCCCTAAAGTTTTTGCTGTGAACACTCAAGCTTTTGAAGGCGGCTCTTCCAGCGCAACATTGGTTTTGACTCAGGCGGATGTGGACCAAGCAAAGCTTAAGATTATCGAATCGATTAGAGTTTCTCTAGAAACGGAACTGTCTCAAGAGGCAGGCGGGAATGTAAAGTTGTTGACCAGCGGACTCAAAACCGAGATTTTGGCTGAAGCGACTGACGTGGAAATTGGCGAGCCGACTGAAGAGTTTGACCTAACCATGATCGTGAGAATATCAGGCCTGGCCTTCAATGAAGATGAGGCGACCGACCTGATCACGAGTCAGATAAAATCTGTTTTGTCTGAAGATAAATACATTCTCTCTGATGCCAAACAAGCAGTTGTAGCGAGTTTCAAGTCCTTGGATTTAGAAAGCGGCCGGGGAATTCTTACAGTGCATTTTGAGACAGTGGTGGCCTATAAGGTGGATGATGAAAATTTGTCGCAACTGTTGGCTGGCAAATCCGCCACGGAGATCAAAGAGATTTTATTGACTAAGCCGGAGGTGGACCGTGTGGATGTACAGTTTAGTCCGTTTTTTGTAAACCGCGCGCCACGATTCAGCAACAAGGTCAAGATTAACACCATCCTCTCAACCTCAGGTTTTTAGGATCAGGTTTTTAGGATTTGACGGGTAGCTCATAATCTGTTAGAATGCTCAAGCAATTAGTAAATAAGCCCTATTTAATGGGAATTTGAATCTATTACTACTGCTACGCAAGACTTAGGGAAGTCTACTCCACAAAAAAATACAATTGAACTTACGGGTACAGTTATCGAAACACTACCTAACGCTGTTTTTCGTGTACAAATTGAATCTGGACAGGTAATATTGGCACACATTGCGGGCAAACTTCGAGTAAATAGGATCAGAATTCTGCCAGGTGACCACGTGATTGTGGAAGTTACCCCTTATGATTTGACCAGGGGGCGGGTAATAAGAAGGCTTAAATAATTTATGAATCCCGTTAGAAATAGATTAACCACAAGTTTTAGTAACGCAATTTTATGTTAAAAAATTTACTTAAAATTAAACGCCTTGCGCATTGTTTCTTGGTAGGCGCAAGTAATTTCTAACGGGATGAAGGTAAGAGCATCAGTAAAACCTATGTGCAAAAATTGCAAAATCGTCCGCCGACGCGGCAAGATTTATGTAATTTGCAGCACGCCTAAGCATAAGCAGAGGCAAGGATAACTTCTCGCTTCGCTCAAAGAATTTCTAATTTCTAATATCTAATTTCTAAACATATGGCTTTAGTCAGAATCGCGGGAGTAACTCTCCCTGCCAACAAAAGGATAGAAGCTTCGCTGCCGTATATTTTTGGTTTGGGCAGATCGTCTTCCCAGAAAATTTTGGCAGCTACCAGAGTGGATCCTGACAAAAGAACCTCGGAACTTACAGACGCTGAAGTTGCCAAGATTCGAGAATTCATTGAAAAGAATTTTAAAGTTGAAGGCACCCTTAAGCAGTTGATCAGCGGCAATATTAAGTTAAAAAAAGAGATCGGCAGTTATCAGGGGATCCGGCACATCAAAGGCCTGCCTGTTCGTGGCCAGAGAACTAAGACCAATTCACGCACCAGACATGGCAATGTAAGAAAGACCGCGGGATCAGGCAAACGCAAGGCCGCGGATAAGACATAAAGCCACGTAACACGTAACATGGAACACGTAACTTCGATTGTTCCATGATATGTGATATGTGATATGTGATTATATGGGACAACAGAAAGCCACTACAATTCAAGGAGATGATATCAAGCCAAAAGCAGAGAGCGTTGGCAGTCCTAAATCTGGCAAAAAGAAGAAGTCCAAGCTCAGGGTGCCGCGAGGCAGAATTTACGTGCAATCTTCCTATAACAACACGATTATTACCATAACTGATGCCAGTGGCAACGTGATTAGTTGGGGCAGCGCCGGACACACCGGATTTAAGGGATCTAAGAAATCTACGCCGTATGCCGCCCAGAAAACTATGGAAGATGCGTTGAGCAGGGTTAAAGATATCGGCCTGCAGGAAGTGGACATTTTTGTAAAGGGTATTGGTACGGGCAGAGAATCTTCAGTCAGAGCCCTGCAAAATGCTGGCTTCCACATTTTAAGCATCAAAGACCAAACTCCGATTCCTCACGGTGGAGTCAGGCCGAAGAAGGCGAGGAGAGTATAGGATGAAATTTCAAATCTCAAATAACAAATCCCAAATAAGTCCCAAATCACAAATTGCAAAACTGATTGTTATTTGGTGCTTGGAGATTGGAGTTTAACCGTATGGCTAGATACACTGGTCCAAAAATTAGACTGTCGCGAAAATTCGGCGAGCCTCTCACCCCGAAGGCCGTCAAATATTTGGCGAAACGAAATTATCGGCCTGGGATGCACGGCCAGAACCGGGCGCGGATTTCTGAATACGGAATGCAGCTTCGCGAGAAGCAAAAAGCCAAAGCCATCTATGGTATTTTGGAAAAACAGTTTCAGCGCTATTACGAAAAAGCCAGCAAAAAAGTGGGGGTGACCGGCGATTCTTTACTGCAGCTTCTGGAAACACGTTTGGATAACGCGGTGTATAGATTGGGGTTTGCGCAGACTCGAGCTCAAGCTCGGCAGTTTGTTACGCACGGTTTTTTTGAACTCAACGGGCAGAAGGTCAATATTCCGTCGCACGAGGTCAGGGTCGGCGATGAGATTAAAGTCAGAGACAGCAAGAAAAACAAACCCCTAATCAAGGGCTTGCTGCCGGTTTTGGCCAAAGCCCAGCCGCCGGACTGGCTAAGTTTGGATCATAAGAACCTGACTGCGAAAGTTCTATCACTGCCTTCCCGGGAACAGATGGAAAGTACCATCAACACACAATTGGTTGTGGAATATTATTCACGATAATTAACCAAGCACTAATTTTATGGACAAAATACCAGTTCCAAGCAAAGTTCAGTTCACGGATTTGGATAAAAATAAATTTCAGATCGTGGTGGAGCCGCTTTATCCCGGCTACGGTGTAACTTTGGGCAACACTTTGCGCCGAATTCTGCTTTCGTCGCTGCGGGGCGCGGCGGTGACAGCGGTTAAGATAAAAGGCGTAGATCATGAATTTTCCACCATTCCAAACGTGAAAGAGGATGTGATTGAGATTATTTTGAATCTGAAACAGTTGTGCCTTAAGGTTCACACTGACGAACCTGTTAAACTGGAACTGAAAGCTAAGGGCGGAAAAGAGGTCAGGGCTTCTGATTTCAAAAAGAACGCCGGGGTGGAGATTGTCAATCCGGATTTGCACCTTGCCACTCTGGACAACAAGTCGGCGGATTTGGAGATGGAAGTGACTGTGGCCACCGGACGCGGTTATGTCCCGGTGGAACAGAGGGAAAATGAAAAATTGGACATTGGAACGATTGCCGTGGACGCGGTTTACACCCCGGTTAAAATGGTGAATTACGAGATCAAAAATGTTCGTGTGGGGCAAATCACCAACTTTGATGAGCTGGTAATGACTTTAGAAACCGACGGCACGATAACCGGCAAGGAAGCGCTGGACGAAGCGGCCCGGATTTTATTGGAACATTTTTCGCTATTCGCCAAAGAGAAGTTGGAAGAGAGCATTGAAGATACCGCAGAACTTGCACCTGCGGCAGTGGAAGCCGTAGCAGAAGCAGAAGAGGGAAACGAGCCAGTCGAGGGCGACGATCTGAAGAGTTTGGGGCTATCCAACAGATCTTTCAACGCATTGATAAAAAATAATATCAGCAAGATTTCTCAACTGAAAAATCTTGACCACGAACAACTTGTCAATCTCGAAGGACTGGGCAGTAAATCAGTGGAAGAGATAGAGCGGGTGCTCAACCAATAATTAACTATTTATGCGACATTTGAAGAAGAAAAAAATCGGCAAGGGCAAGGATCACAAAAGAAAGCTTCTTCGAAGTTTGGCTGCTTCCACTATTGTTTATGAAAAGATTCAGACAACGGAAGCGCGCGCCAAACACGCTCGCCAGCTTGTCGAAAAATTAATTACCAAGGGTAAAAAAGAGGATTTGCATAATAAGAGACAGATTTTTTCAGCGCTTCCCACCAATGCCGCCAAGAAAGTAATTGAAGTTTTGGGGACGCGATACAAGGAACGAAAAGGCGGCTACACAAGGATTGTCAGAATCGGAAAATACAAAGACGGCATGCCCAAAGTCCAATTGGAACTGGTATAGATTTATGAAAACCTATCTCCCAAAAGTTAAAGAAATTAAAAGAAGCTGGTATGAAGCGGACGCCAGCAAGTTTACGCTGGGCCGGTTGGCTTCAAAAGTGGCCAGTATTTTACGCGGCAAGCACAAAGTGACTTTTACTCCGCATATGGACGTAGGCGACTTTGTGGTTGTTAAAAACGCCGAAAAAATCATGGTCACCGGCAGGAAATTGGAGCAAAAGAAATACCATACTTTTTCCGGCTATCACGGCGGGATCAGGAGTAAAACTTTGAAAGAAAGACTGGAAAGAGAACCAGAAAAAGTAATTCGCGATACGGTTTATAATATGGTAGATGCCAACAGGCTGAGAAAAGCTATTTTGAGAAGGCTGAAAGTGGTCAAAGGCGATACTCACCAATTTCAGATTGACAAGGAGATAAGTTGATGGAAAAACGTCAGACGACTGAAAAGAAAGCAGTCAAAAAGCCAGCCCGCCGGCCGGCCAGAAAGAAGGCCGAAAGCCCGGCCAAACCAAAAGCAGTAGAAACCAAGCCTGCTTCGGAGAAGCCAATGTATGCGGTAGGCAAACGCAAATCTGCGGTTGCTCAGATTTTATTGTCCTCGGGCAATGGCAAGATTTCGGTTAACGAGCTGCCTTTTGAAAATTATTTCGAAACCCCAGATTTAAGGCATGTGGCGACCCAGCCTTTGGTGGCGATTGGGGTGGAAAAGAACGTAGACATCAGAGGCAAGGTTCACGGCGGGGGAATTCATGCACAGGCAGAGAGCTTGCGCCACGCCATTGCCAGGGCTTTGATCATCAGAGATCCAGAGTCTAGGCGCACCTTGAAAAAACTTGGATTCCTAACTCGGGACCCAAGAGTTAAAGAGCGAAAGAAACCAGGGTTAAAGAGAGCCCGACGCGCGCCACAGTTTAGTAAGAGGTAACATATATTTGAGTTCGGCACTGTCTGCAAACTATCGGCTGTCGTCCCGTGGAACGCGGACGCAGCCTACTTTCTCGGCCGGATAAACCGGCCTGCGAAGGTTAGTTTGCAGCCAGTCCCTCACTTTATTTGCTGGCTCGTCTGGGAGGAAAGAAAAGGAAGGAGCTCTTTGGCTCTTTTTTGTTTTAGTAAAAAAGAACCGTCTTAGCGCTAGCTTAGACGGTTCGTAGTGAAGTGAAGGACGAGACGCGTAGCGGCAAAACCGATCAGGCCGCCGATCAAGGTCCAGGCGACCTGTCCCGTTTCAGCCTGCTCATTGATCAATGCCGCTTGGTAACCAGCGAGCGCGGTTAGAAGAACAACGGCCACGCACATGCCTCTGACAATGCGTCTGGCGATCACGTCTTCCTTTGATGTCATAGGGATCCTCCTCGCTTCAATCCCGGAAAATCCGTTCCGAAATCAGGTAACTGGCGGTGGTTAGGATGGCAGTCACGATTAGCTGAGCCGCCATATACCAGAGATTGACGAGCTCGACCAGTAACCACAGTAGCGCCAGATTGGCGCCAAAGAGTGTGCCTTTGAGAACGGCGAAGGCGTTGACCTGCCGATGAACGTGCGTCATCGCGTGGTTCTGGAATGCCCAGAATTTTAGCGTAAAGAAGTTGCAGGTCTGATTGGCGAGCGCCGCAATCGTGGCCGAAGCCAAGTACCAGAATCCTGCGTGTTCCGTCAGTACGTAAAGCAGAACGTAGTAAAGGAGGACACCCAGCCCTCCCGCCAGCATGAACCGCAGGATCTGCTTCCATGGGAGCGAAAAGAGCATTAGTTTTCCTCCTTGAACTCGTTAGGCAATGATATCATTTACTTTTGGTCCTGGCAAAAAGTTGTAACAACCTTGATCTGCGGATTTGACATTATTTAAATCGAGAGTTAGGTTTAAATCAGAAATTAATTTGAAAGGAAACAAAATGCCATTAAACAAAGCAATAATAGCTCGAATTTGCGTTTTAGCTCTAATTTTTGGGATAGTCTCTGCTGCTCAACCAGCGCAGGCGGCGCACATTGCCTGCGGAGAGATCCTCACCAGCTCTACCAAATTGGATGCGGACTTGGTTTGTCTTTTTGGCAGCGGGCTAATTATTGGGGCGAACGGCGTCAGCGTTAATCTTAATGGTTATACAATTACTGGCGATCCGTCGGTTGGAGGCAGTTACGGGATAGATAACACTGGCGGATTTGACAACGTTACCGTCAAAAACGGCAAGATTGTAGGCTTTGAACAAGGAATCAGAATGATTGGTGCTGAAAAAGTAAACATTAAAGATCTGGAATTCTCCGGACAGACATCCAGTCATGCTATCGATATTAAGCTCAGTGAGGACGTGGCAGTGAAAAATTCATCCTTTGTCCTGCCGACTGTTTTTCTAGGACCCGAGGCAGTGCGTTTGCAAAGCGTGGATAATGTAAACATTAAAGACCTGGATATTGACGGCGGTTTTATTGGGATTAATTTTGCCTGCTTTCCTTGTGATGGCACTCCAGAAGCGCCAACCACTGGGACGGTAAAAAACAATTTGATCAAAGGCGCGTTTACCGGAGTCCTGATTGCCAACAGCGATGATGCGTATGTTAAAAATAACACTATCCGAGATGGAGTCTCTGTAGTTTGCGGTTTTTGTGGTCCATTGACCATCCCAGCCAGAGGAATACACGTGGCGTTCCTTTCCAACAGCGGTACAAAGATTTCGGGCAACGAAGTGTTTGACAATGACGGGATCGGCATCAGAGCCTCGGGTGACGGGACGACCACTGGTTTGGAAGTTTCTAAAAACGAGGTTCATGACAACGCTTCCGACGGCATCCAATTGCACGACGCGCAGGTTTCCAAGATTGCCAAAAACGAGGTCAAGGATAATGGGGGAGACGGGATTAGTTTGCTGGATGGTTCCGCTGGGAACAGTGTTGAAAAAAACGTGGTCAGCGGTAGTGGGGGGTCGGACTTGCTTCATGATCTCACAAGCTCTCCCAATACTTGGAAGAAAAATACTTGTGGCACTTCATCCGGTGCCGATATTCCGCCGTGTTAGTCTGGAGACCTAGAGATAATGTAGTTTAAATTAAAAAAAGCCCCGCACCTCGCGGGGTTTTTTTTAGCAAGTAAAATATATCACGTAAATATATCACGTTGTGTCCGGTCAGCATATTTGTGATTTTGGACAGAATAACAGCACGGGAGTAAGTTGACCAAAAAAAGCGATCGCTTTTTTTGGTCAACGAGGGGTTTCGACACTGTTGCGAACGCTGTTTGTGCGACGGCTGTTTGCGCGACGCTGTCTGTTGATTTTGTGGTTTGGTTGTGGTATAATGTATATATAAATTTCGCGAGGAAGAAATAAACAAGAGTTTGACTCGATTGACCCTTTGACCCGCCTGCCAGACCGGCAGGCTAGCTCAGAGATCAATTGTTGTCTGAGCGGAGTCGAAGACTAAAATAGTATTTTTTTGACAATTTGATTAGGATTTCATAAACTACAACCCCATTTAAAATAGGCTTATCCACATGTTTAAACAACTGCAATTTATCCTAATTTTTACAATGGTTTTGTCAGTGGCAGCTCCAGCGGCTGCAGCGCCTTTAGATATTTTTGGCAATAATGGAACAGAAATATTGGTTAAACTGAAAGATTCCACTGAAAGCAGTTTAGAGTCTGTTTTGGCTCGACACCAAGTGGCCGGTTTACGCAGTCATTTGCGCGGAATCAGGGCCTTGAGTTTTTCGTCTTCGGTTAATTTAAGCGCCAAACTAGCGGCGCTTAACGCCGATCCAGACGTAGAGTTTGCCGAACCGAATTACACGGCTCATGCTTATTCCCTGCCTAATGATCAGTATTTTAATTATCAATGGAACATGGGTACAGCCGGCCTGAATATGCCTGAAGTTTGGAATCAGGCCACAGGCTTGGGCGCGGTGGTGGCAGTGATTGACACCGGGGTGGCCTATGAAAACTACCGCAGTTTTATCAAAGCTTCAGATTTCGAAAATACCAGATTTGTTCCCGGATATAATTTTGTCCGAAACTTCAGTCATGCCAATGACGATAATGGCCACGGCACGCATGTAGCAGGGACAATTGCCCAAAGTACTAACAACGGCACAGGAGTGGCCGGAATGGCTTATAACGCCCAAATTATGCCTCTCAAGGCCCTAGATTCAGCAGGTTCCGGCAAATATTCCGATATAGCCGATGCTATAGTTTGGGCCGCTGACCGCGGAGCAAATATCATCAACCTCAGTCTTGGCGGGCCTTATCCATCAGAAACAATGCGTCAGGCTTTGGAATATGCGAAATCAAAAGGGGTTTTGATTGTGGCGGCCACAGGAAATGACGGGGCCAAATCTGTGGGCTACCCAGCGGCTTATGATGATTATGTTTTGGCAGTGGGCGCAACCAGATACGACAAGACAGTTACAGCTTACAGCAACCAAGGCCAAGCCTTGGACGTAGTAGCCCCCGGCGGGGATACGAAGGTGGATCAGGATGGCAATGGCTATGGGGACGGGATTTTACAGCAGACGTTTACCTCGGGTCCCAAAAATATGGGATATTTCTTTTTCCAAGGCACGTCCATGGCCACCCCGCACGTGGCAGGATTAGCAGCCCTACTAGTTGAAAAGGGGATTACTAATCCAGATGAATTGCAAAACATAATCCAGGCTTCAGCTGACAATTTATATACTTCAGGCTGGGATTCTGCTTCTGGTTGGGGACTTATTAATCCGCTCAAGGCGTTGGAGTTAGCAGTGGAAAACCAAGCAGAAACCATTCCGGACCCTGATCCGGAATCTGATTCTGGGGAAGATCCTGCATCAAGTGCGGGATGGGAAGAGGAACCTCAAGTGTCAGAACCTGAGCAACAGCCTGAACCTAACAAAAAACCTGTTGCTAAATTTAATAGTCAATCAGAGGGGTTGATAGGCGAAGCCATAAATTTTGACGCCTCTGCTTCCACAGACGAGGACGGCAGTATTACCAATTTTGCCTGGGATTTTGGGGACGGCTCATCTGCCAGCGGTGCGAAAATAAGCCATAGTTATTCAAAATCCGGCACATATCTCGCAACTCTTACAGTTACTGACAATGCCCAGGATTCAGCCAGTTTTTCCGCGAATATCAAAATTCTAGAGCCAGAGCAGAAGAAATTTATGCATGTGTCAAGTATTGATCTGGCTGCCCGGGGCAGTTTTCTTAGAATCAGCGCCAGCGCTACTGTCAAAATCACTGATTCACAAGGAAAACCAGTAAGAAATGCCACGGTTTCAGGGCAATGGGATGGCTTATCCAGCGGCTCCCAAACTCTCAACACCAACTCCAGAGGCGAAGCAACTTTTTCTTCAGACCGGATTTGGCGCCAATCAGGAGAATTTATATTTTCTGTCAAATCAGTGAGCCACGAAGAGTATGAATATAATCCACAAAACAACGAAAAGTCGCGGGAATCAGTGCAGATCGGCAGTTCCAGATCATTCTCGCTCAGCGACAAAGTTCGCGGACTTATGAACTAAACTTCAACAGTTTATCCACAAATTATTAACTTCTCAAATCAAATTCTTAGAAAAACAAAAGAAAACAAAGACTTTACAAGAAAATTAATTCAGGATATGGTTTTTTAGCGAACCGATATTTGTTTCAGCTGGCTTGTGGAAATCTAAACTAACCTTTAAGATAAACTTCAAAGAAACACCATAATATGGCTGAAGAAAAGATGACAAATTGCCCGAAATGCGGGAAACCCATACTCAACGGCGGTTTGTTTACTTCTCCGGCCAAGTTCAACATCAAGTGCCCCTGGTGCCAAGCCACGCTGCAGATCAATATTCAGCCCAGAATCGTTACCGAAGTGATAAAGCTAGGCAATGGTGAAACCCCAAAAAATGGCGATCCGGTCAGACATGTGGTAAGATCAGAAAAGGCAGAATCAGGAGAAGATGTTGACGATATTTTTACAGGGTTATATTCTATGCAAGAACCTATGCAGAAGAAAGAAGAACATCTTAAACCAGGAATACCCTACAAACTGAACGGAAAAGGAATTAAGTTTGTTGGGTACTTGTACCCAGACGATAGGGAATCAGGGTAGTTAATATTTTTAAAAATTGTATTTTCCCCTCGACAAGCTCGGGGTGAATATACACATACGAAGCGGACTACGTGTGCCGCGGGACTACGAGAGCCCACCTTTGCTAGAAGAACTTTTCAGTTTTTCTATGAAGGTGGGCTCTCGTTTTTTACAGGAATTACGTCTGAGCATCTGCCACATTCGTGGTCTGTCTAATACGAATCGCTGGCTGTTCTTTTCTCGTTCGTGGATTGATACGAATGATGCGAATGACCTAATTTTTGGGCAAGCGATAAAAACGGATCCGGTAGTGAAATTTAATATGAAATTTACAGCCGCAGGCTGATTAAATTTCTACTACCGGGAAAGGTCGGTCCTAATTAAGAACTAGGAGAAAATATATGAAAAGGTTTATTGCAGGCGCAGGAATAGTTGCTCTGGCTCTAGTATCCACAGGGGCTATGGGGGCGACGATCAGTGGCGTTTCAGATTCTTCCACAGCAACTTCCATTGCCAGTTGGCTGATCTCGGTGATGATGACCAATAACAACAATGCCGTGATTACCAATAACGTTACTTCCACAGCCAATTCCGGCGGCAACACGTTTGTTTCCGCGGACGACCAGGAAGGCACGGAGCTCGTTACTGGCGATGCCAATGCCGTAACTTTGGTGGAAAACGCCGCAAACAACAACTTTGTGGAAGAAAACTATGAATCAGTCGATGGCGCGGATAACACCATTGAGGACATTACTGACAGTTCCACTGCCACTGCCGCCAGTTCAGATACCCTGGAAAATGAGATTTTGAATAACAACGATGTAGAAGTGGAAAACAATGTTGACGCAATGGCTGACACCGGCAGCAACTCGGTAACTTCAGGCGACAGCCTCAAAGGTACCAGAGCTACTACTGGAATCGCGGGAGCGGCTACTGGCGTGTCCAACTTATTCAACGTGAATATCAAAGAGATTCAAAGAACAATTTCATCTCGCGTAAGACCGTAATAAGATTTTCCTCGCAATGCTGAACTCGGTTCAGCATCTCTATAAAAAGATCCTGAACTTAATTCAGGATTGCGGGAGGAAATAACTCTGAAAGGTCTTTTGAACAACAACTAATTAAATCCGCCTTTGTCAGGGAATCCATGGGTTCCACTTGCACAGCCGGTTTCGTGAGGGGGTGAAAGTAAAATGAAAAAAATAATCGCAAGCGTAGGTTTGGCGGCCATGCTTTTGATGGTCGCGGGCGCTGCTGACGCTGCCGTGATCCGAATGGTCAACGACAGCTCCGTGGCAACTTCAGCCGCTACTTGGTCAATCTTGGCGAATATCCTTAACAACAACTCTGCGGGTATTCTCAACACCGTTACCTCCACTGGTAACTCTGGCGCTAATACCGTGGTATCAGCTGATGACCAGACTGGCACAAGCGTGACTACCGGGAACACTGGTGCAGCTTCAGCAGTTGACGGTGCGGCAGGTCCGGGAAACGTAGCAAACACTAACGTTGTTTCTGAAACTTTGGAAACACCAGACGGCGCGGATAACCTAATCGAGGACGTCGATGATAGCTCTGTGGCTACCACAGCAAGCGCAGACAGCTTGGAGAACAACCTTACCAACAACAATGAGGTAGAAGTTGACAACGACGTTGACGGTACCAGCAATTCTGGTACCAATAGTGTGGTTTCAGGCGACAGCTTGACCACCACAACGGTATCAACCGGGACTAACCTAGCCGCTTCGTTGCTGTCCCAAGATTTCAACTTGAACATCAAGGAAGTAATCCGAACTATAAGACAACGACCATAGTCTGACTAATAGTCTTGCAAGAAAAAAAATTACTCGTGTGGCCCTGTACCGAAAGGTACAGGGCACGCAGAGTAACTTATGTGTAGTGTAAGATCCTACCTTGGTGTGTGGAGCTTCACTTCTAAGGTACTCTTGCAGGATACCCCCGCCAATTTTTGGCGCGGGCAGGTAAGAGTTGATCGCTCTTACCTAAACTCTACGGGGAGGGGTTAAGGCCCCTCCCTAGAGAGGAAAAATTAGTGAGTAGTTTGTAGTGAGTAGTGAATAAAATCAATGAAAAACATTGCAGAAAAAATTTCAATTATATTTTTGCTCGCGGCATTCGCTATGCCGAGTTTCGGCAACTTTCGCCTGAGCAGTTTTTTCTCCACACAACCGCAGACAAAAGCCAAGACTGATGTGTCCGCCAATGCTAACGCTGACAATGCCAATCCCGGCGAGGTGCAAACCGGGCAGGCGAGCGCTGAAGTCAGTGTCACCACAGTGGTCAATCTGGACATAGAGGACGAACAGACGATTTACGTGCAAGCAGAACCGGGAGAGACTAAATCAGAAAGTTCTGTGAGTGAAGAAGAAGAAAGTGATCCCGTATTTAATCCTATAAGAGAAAGAATTTTTAGAATGTTGAGAAGATAGTAATCAGTTTGGTCCTATCAATGAATCCAACCATAAAACAGCTCAAGAAATATATCCAAGCCTTAGATTGCCGAGGCTTGGTTTGGTTGTTTTATGCCGGCTGTTTGGTGGGGTGGTTTGGGTATTTGAAGATTAAAAATAGGACCAATAGGTCGGATAGGGTTTATAGGTCGGATGGGTCGGGTAGGATTGATAGGATTTATAGGATTGATAGGAATAATAGGTCTGATAGGTCGGATAGGACAAATAGGTCGGATATGCCGGTGTCGGATAGGGTTTATAGAAATAATGAGATAAATAGGTCGGATAGGAATAATGAGATAAATAGGTCGGATAGGCCGGATATGTCGGATAGGTTTGATAAGACCTATAGGACATATTTGACCTATAGGACTAATAAGACTTCTCAAGCCTTGCGTATGGTTAGGCACAAAAAAGCGTACAGCATACAGAGCATAGCGTATAGTTTTGAAAAAGAGGTGAGGGCACGGATTGCCGGGTTTGTGCTGAAAAACACTTCGGGAGAAGAGGTTTTGCCTGTGGCCTCAAACATCGCCTTACTTGCTCGATTGCACTTCGTGTTTTTCAAAGAGCGGGCAAGCCTCGCTTATTTAGATATTAAAAAATACGCCCGCAGGCGATCACGGTATTATCTGCGCAAAGCCAAGAAGGTCTATGTGCCGGCCGGGATTAGTTTTGCACAAGCTGTGTTTAATCTGAGCTTGGTGGCGCTGGCAGTGTTCGGGTTTGTGGTGGTTATTATCGGAAAAACTTTTGCAAAAATTGTGGCGGTGAGCATTGCATCTTTGTCATTGCGAAGCCGAAGGCTGCGGCAATCTTTCATCATGCTAAGTATTAGATTGCTTCGTCGCTACCGCTCCTCGCAAAGACTTTTGATTATTCGTCTTCGCGAGCGATCGAAGATCGCGTGGCAATCTATTTCTAGACAAGGGTCCAGATTGCTTCGTCGCGCTTTGGTCGAAGCAAATCAGCTCCTCGCAATGGTGAGAGCGGCCTTGTTCGTCACCGTGCCATCGCGAGCGCGAAGCGCGAAACGATCTGTTCTGGAAAGCTTTGACGCGGCCAGAGAACAGAATGTAGTTTTGTATAAATACCTCAGGCACGAATATAAAATAACCAGAAACAGAATTAGACGTCGATTTTATAAAAGAGTTGGGCAGATTTTGGTCTGTGCAAAGGTCACCTTCGTTGTAACAACGAAGGTGACCTTTGCAGCCTTACTGTTACTGTATATACGAGTGAATATACATTATTCCAAGCTAAATTCCACTTTAAGCCGGAAAGCTGCGTCGGCATATATTTACCTTTCACCAAGGGTTGCCCGGTTTGCCAGATTGAGCATTGACCGGTTTGAACAGTCAGTCGGCGCCATGGGACGAGCGGTTTTGGCCGGGCTTGATTATTCTCAGAAACTTCTTAGTTTCTTGATTCGTTTAGGGCGGATTGGGCTGGCGTGGATGGCGGCAGTACTGGTCCCAGTGTCTGAATTTGCAGACATTTGGATTTTTGAGCCTGTCTTAAAAATTCTACAAAGAAAAATTGGTTTTATCCGCAAAGCCATGGCGGCAGGGGTTTTGGTGTTTATGGTTGTGGGAAGTATCAGTCCGGCTTTGGCTGTGGTGGAGATCACGCCGCAATCAATTGTGGAATTTACTGACGCTGATTTAGATCCGGAAAACCCGGTGCTGCAGCAGGAAGCAAGTGTTACGGGCAATGAGGGCAGTAATACTGTGGCGGACATTCAAAAGAAAGTTGAGAAGATTGTGGATTCAGCGACAGGCGATGCAGACAGTTCTGATTCAGCGACCGCAGATGGCAACAGTGAACAGATATCAGATAATAGCGCAGACCCTTCAACTTCGGCTGACGACCCCGCTCAGGGATCAGAAGGCGAACCTATCGGGGCCGAAGAGCCGGGATCTGATCCGGGACAGACCCCTGCTTCCGCAGGGATGGAAGAGAATGCAGAGATAGAAGAGGGCGCAGGGGTGGGAGAAGAAACAGGCTCGCTCTTACTAACGCCCTGCACGGTGTCCAATTCTATGGAATTGGACAGTGAGGGGTCGCCAGTGGAAGATGTCCAAGCAGACGGGTTATCAGAGGAGTTAGAGATTGTCGAAAGCCAAGCAGACGCTGCGGGAACAACTGATGCGTCGGAGCAGGTTGTTGCAGGAGACGATGAAGATGAATTAGATTCTTCTGTGCCGGGAACGAATCAGCACGACAGCGAAGCAGGAGACGCGGAATGCGCTCAACAAGAGCAGGTCCAGGAACAAAGTGAGGCTGGGGTGCAGGCTATCAATCCTAATGACTCTTCACTTCTGGACAGTAAACAGATTAAGAAAAACATTGTCGAGATCGTCAATACCAACAGCATCAAAGTGACCAACCAAGTGGATTCGGGTTCTTTAACTGGCCAGAACACGGTTTCGGCCGGAGACAGCGGGAAGGATGTATTTTTGGGCTCTGGCAACATCAACATTCACGCCAATGTTTTGAACGTGGTCAACACCAATTTGTATAATTCCAAGATTGTAGAGATTGCGGAGAATTTCAACAATCTCACGGCCGATGTATTGCTCAACCATCCGGAAACCAGACCCGCGGAATTAACCCAGGATCTGGTTAATTATGTTTGCGGGTCGTCGCTGACTTGCGAAAGTTTGAGTTCGTTTAATTTGACCAATAAAAACAATGCCGAGGTGGAGAACAACGTCAATGTGTTGGGAAACAGCGGACAGAATCTCCTGGAGAACATCAAAGAACGGGGCACGATAAGAAGTGGAGACATCAATGCTTTGGTCAATGTTTTGAATATTGTAAATAGTAACTTGGTCAATTCCCGCTGGACCATTGCCTCGATCAATGTGTTCGGGGACTGGGAAGGCGATTTGGTCCTGCCGTCCGAACTTTATTTTACTGACTTTTTCCAGCTGGGCGCGACTGACAATTCTGATATCAAAATTGAAGACATCAAAAAAGTTCTGATCAACGTCAACAATGACAATGACGTGGAGGTTCAGAACAACGTACTGGTCAATTCTGACAGCGGCAAGAACTCGATTGAAGCGACCAAGAGCGCGGACGGCAAAGGCGGCGGGCTGGAAAACGACAAGATCGGCACGGGCGAGAGCCGCGGCGAGTCCAACGTAAAAAACTATGTCAACACCAACGTGTTCAACGGCAAGTGGTATCTGGGCATGGTGAACACTTTGGGTGCTTGGTCAGGGGACGTGTATTCTCTGCCAGAGCGAGTGGCGCTGGGCACCACGCCGACTGGTCTGTCCTTCTTCTCATCGAACAGCAAGGATTCAGATTTGGCTTATCAATTGTTTGAAGAGACGATTGCCGACATCAATCGGACCGACAACACTTTGATCGATATCCAAAACCAGAACAAAGCCAAGATCGTGAACAATGTGGATTTGGGCGTGCTGTCGGGTGAGAACGGCATTAAAGGCAATGAGATGAACGTAGAGGAGAGCAGCATCTTCTCCGGCAATACTTACGCGCTTGCCAATATTTTGAATTTTGCCAATACCAATCTTATTAACGCGGATTTGAACATTGGCTTGGTCAATGTTTTCGGCAGATGGAACGGGAATGTGCTGTTCGGCTTTCCTGATCTGACGGTGAGCCAAACCACCAGGCAGGAATTCCCAAAAGAAAAGAACCAGCAGGTAATTTATGATTTGACTTACTCGAACATAGGATCATCCTCGATGATCGGCGGAAGTCTTGAATGGCATTATGACAGCAATTTACTGCGTTTGGATTCAGTGGATCCGGCAGTAAGTTATGAGAAAAAACTGCCAGGCGTGGTGGAGTTTGATTTGGGCAGGGTCGGGCCGAAGAGCAGTCGAACGCTGGCTGTAAAACTGACCACTCTCAAAGATCTGGCAGTAAATACCGAAATAGAGAGTTATGCCCGTGTATTTGGTTTGGGACCGGAGAGGGTGAAAGAGAACAATGAAAGCGTGTTGGTAACAAAAGCCACGACTACGACTGGTTCTTCGGGGCCCCCGCCAAGTAATGATCCGCCGCCAGGCAATGACCCGCCAGCGAATAACGATAACGGAAGCGATCCGAATAATGATGACGCGGCAGGCGGAGATAATAATCAGGAAACAGAAAACAGTAATCAAGACGATCCTTCGAATGAAGGAGGTAGTGATCCGAACCAAGAACAAGAAGAGCAACCAGAAGAACAGCCGCAGGATGGAACACAAAATCAACAGCCGCAGGATAATCAGAGTTCAGATCCAGATAACAGTCAGCAAGAAAACAACCAGCAAGAACAACAGAATGACCAAAACAGCAACCAGAATAAGAATACCAACCAGCAGCAACAGCAGAACAAACAAGGTCAGAACCAGCAGCAGCAAAATCAGCAACAGCAGCAAAATCAACGGACTGCTTCCGGGCTGATCCGGGTTTACAAAACCAGTAATGCCCTAAGCCAAGGAGTGAAGCCTGGTGAGCCGGTGGAGTTTACCTTGATCGTGGACAATGACGGCGTGGATGCGGTATTTAATGTGGTGTTGTATGATACGCTTAGAGGACCGGATGGCGCGACTATAACCACGCGCAAGTTCCCGCTGGGCAGGATGGAGTCGGGCGAGGAAGTGGTTTTGGTTTATGAGATTGATGCCAATCCTTTTGCTCCTGCCGGCACTTACACCAACACAGCTTATGTTGAGGCCTTGAATTTCCAACTGCGGCCAATAAAGTCACAGTCCACGGCCCTTAGCAGTTTTATCTTGATTAACCCCAATCCAGAGCCGGTGCCTGAAGATGACGAAGCTGAACTGGTTAAGGATAACAAGCAGGATGAAGAACAGCAGAAACAAATAGAAGAAGACAAGCAAGACGAAGAGCAGAAAGACGATTCTCTGGAGGAAAATGTTGGAAAAGACCAAGAGAAAGAAGAAGTGGGACTGTTGAGCGAGAAGGATAAAAACAAGCCAATCAACACAAATACCGTCAAGGGAGGGAGGTTCTCAAGAACCAACCCTGAAGCGAACGCGGTGGCTTCCGCTTCTCTGCCGTTTGGTGAGTTGACTCCCGCGGCACAAGCCGAGCTTATAGACATCATTCCGTTGTTGGAAAATTCACCTGTCCGCGAAGGAGTGAGGAGCGATTCTGCCCGCCAGATGACAATGTTTGTAATCATCGCGGCCCTCATGGGTTTGGGCTACGCCGCGGCAAATTTGGTAAATAGGCTTAAACAAGCAAAAGTACAAAAATTAACCAACAACAACATGCCAGGCAAAGACAAAATCCTGCTGCTGATCCTAGCTTTGGTGCTCGGAAACAACGGGATGGGCGCGGTTCTCGATATTAATCTCAGTATTCCGACAGCGCACGCCGCAGCACAAAGCTGTACCACTCCGACCGTAATTTCCTTCCCGTTCGCAGTGCAGGGCAACACGGGCGGCGTGGATCTGAATTCGAATGCGAAAGTAACCGGCAATGTTTACTCCAACGCCAACATTAATGGACAATTATTCGCAAAGGTCATAGGGAACGCAGCGGCAGTAGGAACGATTACAGATACACAAGTGAGCGGGACAGCGACCACTGGCGCGGCGCCTGCAGGTATGCCGGCAGTGAACGCAGCGGATTGGAAAGCCTCAGCGCTCTTGGGCGGGACAACTGGCAGCGTTAGTTTTCCAGTCAATAGCAGTGGAAATAACTTGGGACCAAAGAAGATCGACGGCGATTTGATTTTGAATGATAATTCCGAAGTGCAAGTTAACGGCACGATTCACGTGACCGGTGAGGTAGTGGTGGGTGCAAACGCTAAACTTCATGTTAATCCTGTTTTAGGATCTTTGGGAACTGTAATTATTGCCGACGGGAAAATTAACATTGATGGCAACGGGCACGTGGATGGGACGGGGGGAGGCGGATTCATGCTCATGATCTCTTTAAGCTCAGGCAGTGACGCGATTAATCTACAGCCAAACTTTACCTCTTCCACCGCGGTGTTTTATTCGCTCAATGACGGGCTGATGGTCGGTTCGAACTCACAAATTGTAGGCGCCTATGGAGAACGTGTCACGGTGCAGAGCAATGCCAAGGTTTCTCACGTGCCGGGCTTGCAGTTCGCCACCTTTGTCTGTCCGCCGCCAGCGCAAACACCTAACATCACCGTGACCAAAGCAGCAGACAAACCCTCAATACTTGCTGGGGAAACTATAACTTTTACTTTAGAAGTGGAGAATAGCGGGACGGTGGCAGCGAATAATGTTACGCTCACTGATATTTTATCACCTGAATTTGAGTTCGTCGGTTCAACGCCCAGTCCGACCACAACGATTGTGACCGGTTCTGGCACAGAGTTGAAATACAGCTTAAGTGAAGTTGGGGTCAATGAAACTAAAACCGTAACGATTGAAGCCAAAGCGGTGAGCAGTATCACTACCAGCATAGTTGTAGAAAACAAAGCTGTAGCCACAGGTGACAATTTTACACCCGAAGACTCCAACACTGTTGACGTGACTATCAACCCTATCCCCGCACCAGTGATGCCAATAATCACGGTGACAAAATCTTCTGACAAATCTACAGTCTTGGCTGGCGATACAGTTATATTTACTTTGGAAATAGCAAACAGCGGCACGGCGGACGCGACCAATGTGGTGTTGAGCGATACTCTGACTTTAGAATTTGAATTTATCTCCAGCACCCCAAGTCCTACAAGCAATACGGTTACCGCGACCGGCACAGAGCTGACTTTCGATCTGGGAACCGTGGCGATGGGCAGCTCTTCCACCATTACAATTGAAGTAAAAACTGACAGATTCGAATATCGTAAATGTCACAATCGATCCTTTGCCACTGCCTCCTATACCAACCAATCCTGTTATCAATGTTACCAAATCCGCAGACCATCCATCAGTTACGGCTGGCGATACAGTTATATTTACTTTGGAAATAGCAAACAGCGGCACGGCGGACGCGACCAATGTGGTGTTGAGCGATACTCTGGGTTTAGAATTTGAATTTATCTCCAGCACCCCAAGTCCTACAAGCAATACGGTTACCGCGACCGGCACAGAGCTGACTTTCGATCTGGGAACCGTGGCGATGGGCAGCTCTTCCACCATTACAATTGAAGTAAAAACTGACAGATCGCAACCACTACTTTGGTGGAAAATAAAGCGGTGGCAGACGGCGACAATTTTGGATCCGAAGAATCGAACACCGTGGAGCTAACAATTAACCCGCTTTCTGGAGGCGGTGGCACACCCACGGGTCCTACGATTACCAAAAGTGCCTCAAACACATCGGTAGTCGCAGGACAGGAGATTACGTATACCATTGAAGTTGAAAATGATTCGTCCGACACTTTGGTGGATGCGGCGGTAAGGGACATCCTGGACCAGAATCTTGAATTTGTTTCTGCTAATCCACCTCCTACTACCAACACGACTGTTTTGGGTGTAACCACCTTAACTTGGGAAATAGGCGATCTTGGCGTAGGAGAGAAGTTTACGATTGAACTAAAGGTAGAGGTAAAAAGCGGAACTGTTTCCGGAACTATTATTGAAAATGACGCTGAATTGAGCGCTGATCAGTTCAACCCCATCACTGCAGGTGCCCCTGACGTAGAAGTAACCAGTCCGCCATCCGGCGGCGGCAGTGGCGGCGGCGGCAGTGGCGGCGGCGCAATTATGCCGCCCCCAAACTATGAGGCAAATATGGAGTTTGTGTTTGCTGACCCCAAGGTTAAAGGTGAAGATTACGGGGAATCGGTAACCATTACCAACACTGGCAGTATAGCTTTGAGCCCTGGGGATTTGACAGTGACTTTTCCGCTAAGCCTGAACGTGGTCACTCTCAGTCCGTCTGCCATATCATTTGCAGGCAATGTCGCGACTTGGTCTGTCCCGGTAATTCCAGTGGGCGGCTCCTATACCGTGTCCTTCACCGTTAAACCCAATGCAACGGGAACCAATATTATTACCGTGGCCAATTATTACATTGGCACGCAACAGATCGCAGTAGCGAGCGCTTCAGAGAACGTGGGAGATGTGGCGGGGGAAACTGCGCCTGAACTTCCCAGAACAGGCGCGGGTGCGGCTTATTTGCTGCTTGTGAACCTACCACTGTTATTTATGAGAAGGCTGAAGAAAGCTTTGGCTGCTTTGTTTTTGTTGGCGGCTGGCTTCTTGGCGCTTAATTTTAGTTATTTTAAGGAAGTGGTCAGCTTTTCGCTCAACAAACAACGTCAAGAGCAGGAACAGCTTTTGGTGGAGGAAGAACTGCCGCCCAATACTTTGACCGTGCCGAGTTTGGGAATTATGGTGCCGATCATCCTTGATTCAGGCAGCTCTGAATCGGAATTTCAGGAAGCCTTGCGAAACGGGGTGGTGCATTATCCCGGCACGGCGCAGGTCGGGCAGGCAGGCAACAGTTATATATTCGGGCATTCATCTGATTATTTCTGGAGCAGAGGGAATTACAAGACCGTGTTTGCGGTTTTGCCCAAGATCAATATTGGTGATGAGGTTATGGCTACAGATGCCGAAGGACAAGAGTACTTTTATCAGGTCAAAGAGACCAAAGTCGTCGGCCCTTCAGATCTGTCAGTGCTGGAACAGGATTACACCAAGAAACGATTAACTTTACAAACTTCGTATCCCATAGGGACGGCCTTGAAGCGGTTTATAGTAATTGCTGAACTGAAAGAAGAGTAATTTACCCCGTTAGAGGCCTTCGTGTTTATTAGTTTAAACGGCGATCGTCTCTGACAAGAAGCAGATTATAACGCTAAAAATTTTGGCGATCTGCCTCTAACGGGGTTAACTTTTGTTCACAGGAGCGGCCTTGTTAAATAGGACCAGCAAGGCCGTTTTTGTGTAATTAAAAAAACCACCAATCCTGGTGGTTTTTTTAATGCTCTTCAAGCAATCGATAAGCCGAATTCTGTCTGACCTCGTCCCTTGCGGTACGGGGGAGATAATCATCTATCTAGCTCCGACGTTGCCATCGGAGTCAAGCTGCCAACCCGGTCCTTTAACGGACCCTATTTGGCATTGCACTGACAAGTAAGTATTTAGCCGTTTCATTTCAGCCTTAGGCTGAAACCCGACGAAGCTTTACGCGAAGTCGGGCTCGCTTATAACTGAAGTCGTCCGCCTACGCCAAAGGCTTCGGCGGACGCTTTCGGCTTTTCGGCCTCAAGCGTCACTGTTCGCAACTCTACCCCGACATGACGTCGGGGCGACGGGAATTACCCGCTACCTGCAACTCGATAGACTCATGAGACTCCATCGAATTCACGTGTTCGGACTTTCCTCCCGCGTCAGCTTTGGGCTGACGGGGCGATTATCTTGATTACTTAAAGAGCTAATAAAGTATACTCTTTTGCTTGAAAGTGTCAAGGGGGCGGTTGACCCGGATTGTAGATTAGTGTATAATGTATTCGTTCCTTTAGTCGAAGGAAAGTTCATTAATAAGACAAGGGTACCTAGTTAGAAATTAGTAATTTACTAATAATGTGTTTTCCTTTGTTTGAAGGTACGTAAATGGCAAAGAAGCTATTTGTCGGCGGGATTCCTTATTCCACCACCGACGACCAGTTGAAAGAGATGTTCTCTCAAGCTGGTACCGTAGTATCTGCTCAGATCATCAGCGATAAGTTCTCTGGACGCTCCAAGGGTTTCGCGTTCGTCGAGATGTCATCGGATGAAGAGGCCAACAAGGCCATCGAGATGCTCAACGGCACGGAAGTTGGCGGCAGAAGTATTGCTGTCAACGAAGCTCGACCAAAAACCGAGCGACCAGACCGGGGCAGATAATATCTGGCCAAAAAACCTCCGCTTAAAGCGGAGGTTTTTTTGGTGGAAAAAAAAAGCATAAAATGGTATAATCAATCTTATAGAATGAAACAATCAGAGCTAGTGTTTAATTTAATTTCTATCCCGGTTGATTTCGTCATGGTTATCATTGCTGGAATCACGGCTTTTTATTTGCGTTTTGAACTAGTCGGGCTCCGTCCTATTATTTACGATCTGCCGGTTTTGGATTTCGTTCAAATTTTACTGTTAATTGCCCCGATTGCTATTTTGCTACTAGCGCTTGCCGGGCTTTATAACCTCAAGGGCACGAGACGCTTTTCTGCCGAGTTAACCAGGATTGTCCTGGCCATTTCTTCGGGGCTTTTGGTGGTCGTGGTATTGTTTTTTTTCAACCAAACCGTTTTTCCTTCCCGATTGATTATCTTAATTGCCTGGGGCTTGGCAATAATGCTGGTCAGTTTGGGGAGAGTGATTCTGCGTCTAGTCCAGATTCAAATGCTTAAAAAAGGGGTGGGCCTGCACAGACTGGTGGTGATTGATGGAGGAGCGCGTTCTGGCGAGAGCATCATAGATGAGATTAAGAGACGACCGGAGTTAGGATACAATATTGTCGCCACAATAAATTTTTCAAATGCGGAAGATCTGTTTCCACGTTTGGAACAGATTAGGAAAGAAAGCGGCATTGATGAGATTTTGCAGTCGAACTCTGAACTGTCCGCGAAAGTTAACAATCAACTGCTGATTTTTTCCCGCGACTATGGGATTTTGTTTAATTTTGTCCCGGATATTTTTGAAACTTCAAGAACCAATGTGGCGGTGGAGACGATTTCAGGTATCCCAGTAATTGTCCTGAAGGGAACGCCGTTGGAAGGTTGGGGAAGGGTGCTGAAGCGGTCGGTAGATATCGCGGTTTCTTTTTTTAGCTTGATTATTCTCAGTCCAATAATGATCGTGGCCGCTCTGGCCATTAAGCTGAGTTCCAAGGGTCCGGTGTTCTTTCACCAGGCGCGGGCAGCGGGGCT
The DNA here is from genome assembly GCA_016186915.1 of Candidatus Doudnabacteria bacterium. Taxonomy (GTDB): domain Bacteria; phylum Patescibacteriota; class Doudnabacteria; order UBA920; family O2-02-FULL-48-8; genus JACPKU01. The sequence goes on from JACPKU010000006.1 coordinate 102,712, forward strand.
GGGTTCGTTCGAATGTTATAAATTCCGTTCCATGTATTATGAGATGAGCGAGGGCACAGTGGAAGGCGACAAGCTTCGGGCAGAAATAGAGAAGCAAAACGCCCGGTTAGGGCCGTTTGTCAAAATAAAAAATGATCCAAGGGTGACTCGGGTAGGGAAAATACTCCGCCGCACCAAGATCGATGAACTGCCCCAGCTTTGGCACATTCTGCGGGGACAAATGAGTTTGGTGGGCCCTAGGGTGCATATGGTAAAAGAAGTGGAAAAGTTTCAGAATGAATATAAAAAAATTTTCACCATCAAACCGGGTGCCACGGGTATTACTCAAATTACGCAGGCTGGGAATCCAGAGTTGTCGTTTGAAGAAGAGATTAGATTGGACACGTTCTACATCGAGAACTGGTCCCTCTGGTTGGATATTTATATCATATTTAAAACAGTCCTGATTCTATTCGGCAAGCGCCAGAAAGTGGATTACTAAACATGAAAATCGCCTTGGTGCACGAATTTTTGAATCAGTTGGGTGGGGCGGAGCGGGTTTTGCAGAATTTTTTGGCAATCTGGCCAGAGGCCACTGTCCACTGTTTGATTTATGACCAGCACAAAACTGGGGGAATTTTTGAAGCATATAAAAAAAGGTTGAGTTTCGTAAACACTTTGCCGCTGGCCCACAGTCATCACCGTTGGCTTTTGCCCTTCATGCCGCTGGGGATTGAAGCATTCAACCTTGAAGAGTTTGATCTAATAATTTCCGATTCGTCCTCGTTTGCCAAGGGGGTGAGAACAAAAAACCAATTGCATATTTGTTATTGTCACACGCCCACCAGGTTTTTGTGGACTGATTTCGACTCTTATCTTAAAGCCCAAAATATTCCCTTGGTGGTCAAACTTTTTGCGCGTCCTGTGTTAAATCTGATCAAAAAGTGGGATTACCAGGCAGGCCAGCGGCCGCACTATTTTATCGCCAACTCGGTTAATGTCCAGCAAAGGATAAAGAAATTTTATAACCGAGACTCGGTGGTGATTCCGCCGCCCGTGGATACGGAAGTGTTCCATCCGGAAGGCAAAAAAGAGAATTATTTTTTCGTGGCTTCGAGGCTGGAGCCTTATAAGAAGATTGAATTGGTCGTTCAGGCATTCAACGAACTCGGCCTGCCTTTGAAGGTGGCGGGCGGGGGGACAACTTCTGAAAAACTGCGGGCGATGGCCCGATCCAACATTGAATTTTTGGGGCGGGTATCCGACGAGGAACTGCGGCGCAGATATTCGGAAGCCCAGGCGTTTATTTTTCCCGCGGAAGAAGACGCGGGAATTATGGTTTTGGAAGCGCAGGCCTGCGGCACCCCGGTGATTGCGTATAAGGCGGGTGGCGCTTTGGAAACGGTCGTGGAGGGAGAAACAGGAGAATTTTTTGAACATCAAACCGCAGAATCTCTCAAGGCCATAGTTAAAAAGTTTGATGCGAAGAAGTATAACTCAGTTAGCGTGAGAGATAACGCTTTGCGGTTTGACAAAAAAATTTTTCAGCAACGCATTATAAATTTTGTAGAACAGAAATATAGCGACTTTTTAACCAACTGGCGTTAATAGTGCATTAGTTTCTCCTATTGCACTATTTAATTGATACGAGTAATATGATTTTATGATGATTTTATGACCAAGCTTTCGAAAATTCCTCTTGATCCTAAAGATTTTGGGTTGTATGTAAACAATCTCTGGTCTGTTTTTACACTTCTTGATTCTAAAGAGGATATTCGTTTTCTTTTTAAGGATTTATTTACCCATACGGAAAACAAAATGTTTACCAAGCGATTGGAGATCGCCCGTGCGCTATTGGAAGGGGAGACTTACGACCAAATTTCGGAGCGTTTGAAGGTCACTAAGCATACGATTGCCAGTGTAAGCAACACACTGGCTCGTGATGGTAATGGTTTCAGGGTTGCTCATGCTAAGTTGTTGGATTTGGAAAAACAGCATCAGCGAAGGAGAGAAAAGAGACAGGATTATCTTGAAGGGAAAAAAAGATGGCCAAAGTTCCGAGAACAGGTTTTGGTCGAGGAATTAGCTAAGGCGGGAGCGAGACACGTGAGTAAATATATTAGACGAAAAAAAAAGAGAGTCAACCGCAAAAAAGAGATTGTCAATCTAGTGCATTAGTTTCTCCTATTGCACTATTAGAATGTTGTAATATTGTTTGAATGTAATAATATTGTACCCACAATAATATGAGAATTGGCTTGGATTTGAGAATGCTGGGCGGGGGATCAGGGATTAGCAGATATGTCTCTGAGCTTTCGCATGAAATTTTGCGTCAGGACAAGGTAAACATATACGTGTTGTTTTTTGAGAGCGGTGATCAAGCAGCCGCCTACAAAGATTACGGCCACAAAATTGTCCTGACTGGAGTAAAACATTATTCGCTTGCCGAACAGCTAAAGTTGCCTCGAATTTTATATCGTGAAGAACTGGACCTAGTACACTTCCCGCACTTTAATGTCCCTGTTTTTTATCGCCGGCCGTTTATAGTCACGATTCATGATTTGATTCACACCAAGTTTCCGGGGCGGAAGAAATCGCATATTTTTCACCGCCTGGCGTATAATTTAGTTGTGCGAAACGCTATAATGAGCGCCAGAAAAATTATCGCGGTTTCCGAATCGACCAAAAAAGAAATCAGAGAATATTTCAGCATCAGCGAGGCGAAAATTATTGTGGTCTATGAAGGTGCGAACGAGATTTATAGAATGATTGATAAGGACGCGGCAGCGGCGTTAGTGAGAAAAAAATTCGAAGTAAAGAAGCCGTACATTTTATACGTTGGCGTCTGGCGCCGGTATAAAAATTTGCCGAGATTAGCTTGGGCCTTCGACAAGCTCAGGCAACAGGGTGTTGAAGTCGAGCTGGTATTGGCCGGCGAGGAGGATCCTTTTTATCCAGAAATCAGAAAACAGATATCAGATATCAGGAATCAGGAATCAGTCAAGGTTTTGGGGCGAGTATCTGACGAAGATTTGAAAAATCTCTATAATGGAGCCAGCTTGTTTGTTCTGCCTTCACTGTCAGAAGGATTTGGCCTGACCGCCTTGGAAGCGGCTGCTTGCGGCGTGCCTGTGGCCTGCAGCGACATTCCAACCCTGCGGGAAGTGATGGGACAGGGAGCAGAGTATTTTGATCCCGTGAATTTAACCAATATGGCGGAGGTGATAAAAAATATTTTAGAAAATCCGAAACGGCAGGAAGAATTAGCTAATCTGGCACTGGCCAGAACCAAACATTTTAGCTGGACAAACGCAGCGAAAGAAACGATTGTCGTCTATCAAATGATATGAGTTTAAAAATACTAGTCAGCGGCGGAGGGACCGGCGGCTCAGTGAGCCCGATTTTGGCTGTGGTGGAAGAATTGTATAGACTCAAGCCTAAGGCGGAAATTCTATTTGTGGGAACGAGCAGGGGGCCGGAAAGGCAAATGGTCGAGCAGTTGAGTTTGCCATTCATCGGTATTCCCCCGGCGAAGCTACGGCGGTATTTTTCGCTCCGGAATTTTTTGGATATTTTCGTATTTGTTTATAGTTTGGTCCGAGCCTGGTTTGTCGTGAGGAGTTTCCGGCCGGACGTGATTTTTTCGGTGGGAAGTTTTGTGTCCGTGCCGGTATGCTGGGCTGGGAAACTGCTGGGTGTAAGAATCGTCATTCACCAGCAGGACGTGCGGATCGGCTTGGCCAATAAACTTATTGCCCCGTTTGCTGATAAAATAACCACGGCGTTTGCATTTACCGCCAAGAGTTTTTATTCGGGATCAGGGTTGTTTACCAGAAAATGGAGGTCGCCGGCAGAATGGGTGGGCAACCCGGTTCGCAGTGAGATTTTTGAAAAGAATATACCGGTCCCGGATTATATTAAACTAACAAAAGATTTGCCGATCTTGTTGATATTGGGGGGAGCCACCGGATCAGATCAGATAAATCGAGTAATCATCGAGGCCGCATCTAAATTGGTCAGATCGTTTCAAATAATTCATCAAACAGGCAAGCTGAAGAAAGCGGCTAAATTTAGCGATCCAAATTATCATGTATTTGAACTGCTGCCATTTGATGCGTATGCCTATCTGTTGCAGAAAGCACATCTGGTGGTTGCCCGCGCCGGGCTTTCCACCATTACCGAGCTGTCCGCTCTCGGCAAGGCGGCTGTGATTGTTCCGATGCCGGAGAGCCATCAGGAGGACAATGCCGTGATTTTGAACTTTACCTCGTCAGCGGTGGTGTTGAACAAACAGCAGTTTACCCCGGACAATTTGGTTAAAACTTTGACAGATTTAAATTTTGATCCCGAAAAGCAAAAAATAATGGCGCAGAATATATCCAGATTAATTCCAACTTTACAAGTGGCCGAGAAGCTGGCAAAAATAGTCATTAAAACAGGCGAATAAAAATCATGGAAAAAACCAGACCGACAATCGGAGTTGCTTTGTCCGGAGCCGCAATAAGAGCCGTTGCGCAAATCGGAGTCTTGGAGGTTTTTCGCGAGAATGGCATCCCCGTCGACTATATTGTTGGATGTTCTTCCGGGGCGTTGGTGGCCGCGAGTTTCTGCGCCGGATCGATGGAGCAGTTAAAGCAAGACGTTTTTCGCCACGATTTAAAAACATGGTGGAGTTTTTTCTCCCTGCGGGATGCAAATGGAGGATGGTTTCATTTAGATAGCGCTGCAAGGGAATTTGGAAAATATATCAGAGGGTTGAGGTTTGAAGATTCGAATCCAAAATTAGGATTGACTGTCACTGATATAAATACTGGGGAATTAATTACTTTAAGATCAGGGGATGTGCTCGAGGGACTTAAGGCCACAGTAGCCTTGCCTGGCTGGTTCGAGCCAGTAGTTAAAGAAAACAAAATTTTAGTAGACGGGGGGTTGGCGGATATTATTCCTGTGTCATCCGTAAAACAGATGGGCGCGGATATCGTAATCGGAGTGGATGGTGCGTCATCGCGTTATTTGTACCGTAACCGAGTTTCTTTTGCGATCTGGCGGAAATTTAGAGAGTTGTTCGGGTTTCCTAAAAATCTGGAACCCCTTGATCCTAACAAACTAAATTCTTTTAAAGTTTTAACCCGGGCATGGGATTTGTCCCTGCAGATGCAAAACAAGACGGACTCTGAAAAATACGATTGTGATTTTATGCTTGACCTGCCAACCAAGCATTACAGGAGGATGGATTTTAAAAATTTGCGAGATATTTACAAGGAAGGGCGCAAAGCGGCCGAGAAAAATTTACCAGCATTAAAGGAACTTATTCATGAATTTGCCAAACATTAAATCAGTTTATCTAATCGGTGTCGGCGGGATCGGCATGTCGGCGTTGGCGCGGCTTTTTCTCATGCTCGGCAAACAAGTCAGCGGTTCTGACCAGATTGCGTCTTCTGTGACGAAAGATTTGGAGAAAGCCGGTATTAAAGTTAACATCGGACACAAGGTCGATAATTTGGCGCAAGAAGATATGGTAATTTTTTCCGAAGCTATCACTGATTCTTCTCCGGGCTGGATTGAACTGAATGAAGCGAGAGAGAAAAAGCTGAAAGTTTTAAGCTACGCCAAGGCACTGGGGCTTTTGATGGAAGGTCATCACGGCATCGCAGTCAGCGGTACCAACGGCAAATCAACCACAACTGCGCTTTTGGGGTTGATTTTGGAAGCAGGAGGATTGGATCCTACTGTGGTGGTCGGCAGCCAGATTTTTTTCGATTCTAAAAAGACTAAGTTTCAGGCTAATGCCCGGCTAGGCAAAAGCAAATATTTTGTGGCTGAAGCAGACGAATACCACCGCCACATGCTGGACGTTAAGCCGGAGCTTGCGGTGCTCACCAATATCGAGCTGGACCATCTGGACTATTATAAAAATTTAGCAGAGATTAAATCAGCGTTTGCGGATTTCGTAAAGTTACTGCCGCCGGACGGCATGGTTATTTACAACGCGGATGACCACGAAACCGTGGAGGCGGCCAGGCAGGCAGAAGCTCACAAATATACCTACGGCATCCACCATTACGCTGATTTGCAGGCGATCAGGCTTGGGAGCGGCTCAGGGAAGCAAAAATTTGAACTGCAGTATAACAACGAAATTTTAGGAGAAGTGAAATTACGAATGCCCGGCCGGTTTAACGTTCTCAATGCTCTGGCCGCGGCTCTGGCCGCTTTGAAGCTGGGCGTGAAATTCGATGTCATAAAAAAAACCTTAGAAGAGTTTCGCGGAATTTGGAGAAGGTTTGAGTTGGTGGGGGAGGTAGAAAACACAAAAATAATCTCCGATTATGCCCACCATCCTACGGCGGTTAAAGAAACCATCCTCGCGTGTCAAGAGTTATATCCTGACAAAAAGATTCTAACAGTGTTCCAGCCGCACCAAAAAAATCGAACCCAGAAACTGTTTGCGGAGTTCGTGGACGCGCTGTCTTATGCGCCGGCCTTGATTATTGCAGAGATATATGAAGTGGCGGGGCGCGAACATGGTGAAAAAATTAGCTCTAAAGATTTGATTAAAGGGTTGGAAAGGTTTAAAATAAACGCTGCGTATGCGAAAGATTTAGCAGAGACGGAAAAGAAAATTAGGGAAAAGTTAACCGAGTTTGATGTGGTGCTGATTATGGGGGCGGGCGATGTAGACGAGGTGGCGAGGCGATTAGTCTCTTAATTTATGTCCATAATTGAGGTTAAAAATTTAAACAAGGCTTACAATGGCACCCAGGCGGTGAGAGGAATTACTTTTAGCGTGGAAAAGGGTGAAATCTACGGCATTTTGGGACCGAACGGCGCGGGCAAGACCACGACGCTGGAAATTTTAGAGGGGCTGAAAAGCCCGGACAGCGGACAGGCCGAGATGTTTGGCCTGGAGGTGGCCAAAAACAATGGTGGAATCAAAAAAAGAATCGGCGTGCAACTGCAGCATAGCGAGTATTTACCAGCTCTTTCTTTGAAAGAATTGCTGGAATTGTTTGCGGCTCTTTATCATAAACGTGTAGATTCGTCCGAACTTCTGAATTTTGTCGGCTTGGGAAGCAAGGTGAACAGCTACGTCAATGAGTTGTCTGGCGGACAGAAACAAAGATTTACCTTGGCCAGCGCCTTAGTCAACGAACCAGAAGTCCTTTTTTTAGACGAGCCGACCACTGGGCTGGATCCGAGAGCCAGACGAGACGTCTGGGAACTGATCCGTCAGATTAATTCAAAAGGGATCACCGTGGTTTTGACCACCCATTATATGGAAGAGGCGGAGTATCTGTGCCACAGAGTGGCGATCATGGAGCAGGGGAAGATTTTGAAAATTAGCGAGCCGAAGAAACTAATTGAAGAAATAGCCAACACTTCTCAAGTCTCGTTTTTTACCAGCGACAATGTCGAGGAAAGTTGGTGGAAGCAGGTTCCGGAAGTGGAGAAGGTTTACAGCAATTATCCGAAAGTGATTCTGGAAATCAATTCACTGGATAGTGTTAGCAAAATTTTAAGCGTATTAAAAGCGCATAATGTGAGCTTCAGCGGATTCAGCCTCAAAACCGCCACTTTAGAAGACGTGTATCTGGATTTAACAGGCAAAGAATTTGAGAGCGAATCATGACGCTTTGGATATTATTTAAAACTAATTTTAAAATCATAATCCGCGACAAAAAAGGATTTTTTTGGGGCATCATTCTTCCGGCCGGCCTTTACATTGCCTTATCCATCCTGCCTGTAGACAGTTTAATTAAATTGAATATAAAATATTCCACTTATTTACTGCCTGGAATAATTGCGATGACGATTATGCAAGCGGGTATTTACAGTTTGGCTTACTGGATGGTTGATTTAAAATCCCGGGGGGTGGTGAAGCGATTGCAAGTGACCCCGCTTAAGAAAAGTGAATTGATCATCAGTCTGCTTTTGTCCCGGGCTTTGTATATGCTTATACAGGTGGTATTTTTAACCCTGTTAGGCGTCTTTTTCTTTGGCGCTGATTTTTCGGGCAACTTGCTGTTTCCGTTTATTTTGACCGTGCTCGGCGGCTTTGTTTTTTTACTATTCGGGCTATTAATCGCTTCTTTTGCCGACACTTATCACGCCGCCGCACCCATGACGGCCGGACTGGGCTTGCCGTTTATATTTTTGGGCAATGTCTTTTATCCCTTAGACGCTTTGCCTGCTGTGTTGCAGACAATCGCCAAAGCTTTGCCGTTGAATTATCTGGCTGAAGGATTCAGAACAGCTTATCTCTCACCCGAAAACCTTGAAATTATTTACAAAGACTTATTTATTCTCTTGGTCTGGGAGGTGGCGATGTTTGTTTTGACATTGTCCATATTCAAATTCGAAGAATAAGACGCTTGGTGCTGGTCTGCAAGCAGCCCCTCGCTTAAGAAGTTTAAGGGAGACATTGACGCATGTATTAAATAAATTTAAAATAATGGTATGAATCCCGTTAGAAATAGTTATATCTATGCTAAAGCAACGCGATAAATTTTATAAGCACTTCTTGGAATTTATAATAATTAATGCGCCGTTCACGTTTAGGCGCAAGCAATTTCTAACGGGATGAAGATAGCCATTAAGGGGACAAATTTACAGCTCACGTCCTCAATCAAGCAATACGTGGAAGAGAAAGTCGGCAATTTGGATAAATACCTCAAGCATGTGATTGAGGCCAAGGTGGAACTGGAAAAAGACCGGCACCATCATACCGGAGATGTAATGCGCGCAGAAGTGATGCTTGTGCTAGGCAGCAAGATTTTGCGGGCTGACGCCTCCTCCGAAGATATTTTTGCCTCCGTGGATTTAGTAATTCCCAAGCTCAAAGAACAAATTTCGAAATTTAAGGACAAAAGAGAGACGCTAAAGCGCCGCGGGGCGCGCAGTGCCAAGAAAAAATTCTAACAATCCCTTGACAATGTTTCTCTTTGCTTTACAATTAACTTGTTTTGCAATTAAGAATTTATAAATTGAACAAGCGCAACAACTTTAAGAAGTTCCCGCCTACGTCCGACTCAAGCGGACTTCGGCGGACAAGAGTGGATGTGAGTCACTTCGTTAATTAATCTAGGCAGCATAAATTGAACAAGCGCAACAACTTTAAGAAGTTTTGGAAACTCGGGATGGAAGAGTTCAACACTCAACTTTTTGATTTGAGTCCAACCGGCGACTTGGTAGTCAAAGAGGGTTACTATCAATACAATATCATTGATATTGTCAAGAAATTCGGCACTCCGACCGAGGTGTTTTTCCCTTATATTTTGGAGAGCCGTTTGCGAGATGTGATTGATCTGTTTAACGCCTTTATTAAAATTCTCGGCTACAAAGGCAAATTTTACTATCATTACGTAATGAAGGTAAACCAGAACCGGGAATACGTGCTGGCGGCGATTGCGGAAGGAGCGCATATCGAGGTGTCTTCTGCCAACGAGTTGTTTATAGTTAAGAAGATGTTGGAAAAGGATAAGTTTAACCCGCGGATCAGAGTTACCTGCAACGGGCCAAAAACCGAGCAGTATATCAGATTGATTGAAGAGCTAAGGAGTAAGGGACTGATTGTGGTCCCTGTTATCGAGAACCAAGAGGAATTTGAGCGGCTTAAAAAGTTTAAGGGCGACGTGGGAGTGAGAGTTGATCTGGATGTGAAGATTAAGGCCCATTTTGATAAAAAATTTAATCACTTCGGCTTCGCCGAAGATGAATTACGCAAGATTGGTAAAATCAGGAATTTGTCAATTTTACACTATCATATCTCGACTCAGACAGAAACTATTGAAGGTTTTGTGAAGCCGCTTAGGCGCGCGATTAAACTCTACGCCGATCTGAAGAAACATAACCCCGGTTTGGATACGATTAATTTCGGCGGGGGCTTAGGCGTGCCATTTGAAAAAAACCGGAAATTTTATACCACGAAAAATTTGGTCAATCAGATCATTAAGAATGCCAAAAAAGAATGCGATAAGTTGGAAGTCAAGCATCCAAACTTAGTATCCGAGTGGGGGAGTTATGTGACAGCACCTTCTCAGATCACTGTCTTTAAAGTCTTGGCTGAAAAGCAAGTCAACGGTAAGAATAATCTTAAATGGTATTTTGTCGACGGCAGTTTTATCGCGCATCTGACTGACACGTGGTCTGTGCTACGGCACAAGTGGCACCTGATTCCCGCAAATCATTTAAATGCGAGGAAGCTGCAGAAAGTCTGGCTGGCAGGATCGACCTGCGACGCTGACGACCGTTATACCGCAGGAGGCAGTTATATGATGATGCCGAAAATTGAAGAAGGGGACGATTTATATATTGTTGCTTTTGATACAGGAGCTTACCAGGGGTCTCTCTCGAATAATCACTGTTTGCTTTCCAATCCGGCTTTGGTGGTTTGTCAGAATGGCGAAGCTCGGCTGGCACAGCGTCGCGAAACCCCGGAGGATGTGGCCAAACAGTTTGGGTGGTGAAGGCTCGCTGTTTATTTTGTGAAAAGACAGCGTCAAATTTTGCTGGACGCAAAATTTGCGCCTAAGCTCTCGGCCAGCCGCTGGCAAAAGCGGCCGGCCTGCGAGATTCTTTTCAAAAACAAACAGCTCACAGGGGCATGTGGTAGGCTACGCAAGTTAGTTTTTTGCTAAGTCATCGCTAAATAATTTAGAGGAGTTTTATGGGGCTAATAAGAGATTTTATCAAACACAACTTTCGTCATTTTAACGCCGCCGTTGTCGTGGACGCCTCGGAAGCTTATATTAAGTTTCTGAATGAGGGCAATAAAATCATGGTCACCCTGGCCGGCGCGATGAGCACGGCAGAGTTGGGCGTGTCGTTGGCCGAAATGATCCGCCAGAATAAGGTGCACGCAATTACTTGTACCGGCGCTAATTTGGAAGAAGACATTTTTAACCTTGTCGCGCGCAACCACTATGTAAGACTGCCGCATTATCGCCAGCTCGCTCCCACGGACGAAGTGGAGTTGCTTAACAAGGGACTGAATCGAGTGACCGATACAACGATTCCAGAGGAAGAGGCAATGCGTCGAATTGAGCGGCAGGTTCTAAAACTATGGAAGCGGGCCGATAAAAAGGGCGAGCGATACTTTCCTTATGAATTTATGTATCAATTGATTCGAGAGGGACTGATCCAGGAATTTTATCAAATTGATCCCAAGGATTCTTGGATGGTGGCGGCAAGTGAGAAAAATTTGCCGATTTGGACCCCGGGGTGGGAGGATTCTACGCTTGGGAATATTTTTGTAGCTTTAACCAAAGGGCGAGGTAAAAACTATTACGGAGAGAATATTAAGAATATTGGCCTTGTTAAATCCGGACTTGAGGCCATGGTGACATTGGCTGATTGGTATTTGGAAAATACAAAAGATAAAGAGGTTGGATTTTTTCAAATAGGTGGGGGTATAGCTGGGGATTTTCCGATCTGTGTAGTACCTATGATTCAGCAAGACCTCAAGATTGACTGCAAGCTTTGGGGATATTTCTGCCAGATTTCGGACTCCACAACTTCTTACGGATCTTATAGCGGTGCTGTGCCAAATGAAAAAATAACTTGGGGTAAACTGAGTGTGGATACGCCAAGATTTATCATTGAATCAGACGCTACAATCGTAGCGCCTTTGATGTTTGCGTATATTTTGGACTGGTAATATGTCAAAATTTGATTTTAGAAAAGGGTTTCAACCAATGGGTTTCTTGGGGCCAGAGGCCCTTCCCAAACCTCCGGTTTTGCCCACATATGAAACTTCTGAAGTGGTGGTTTTGCCATTTGGCTATGAAGGCACGGTGACTTTTGGGCACGGCACGGCCAATGGTCCGAGAGGGTTGATTGAGGCGTCATATCAGGTTGAGAGTTTTGATGACGAATTGCTTGATGATTACTTTAATCTAGTAAAAATTTGGACAACGCAGCAGCCGGATCTGCCCACGGATCCGCTGGAAGCCGTAGCACTGTTGAAAAATTTGGTCCTGCAGTTGTTTGCTGATGGGAAATTCCCCATAGCGATAGGCGGGGAGCACGGTATTAGTTATGGATACGCTCAAGCGCTGAGCGAAACGTTTAAGGATATCTCGGTTTTGGTTTTTGATTCACATATGGATTTGCACGACCGCTCATCAGGCCGGGATTTCAGCCACGCGGCTTGGCTAAAGTATTCTTTAGATTTGTTGAATTTCAAGCAGGCCACTCTCGTGGGTATACGGAATTTCAATAAAAACGAGCACGAATTTTGGAAGGCAAATCCGGATAAGATAAAGGTTTTTTTCTCCAAGGACCGCGCCAACTGGAAAATTGAAGAAATTGTACATAGTCTAGGCGATAATGTTTATCTAAGTTTTGACATGGATTTTTTTGATTCTTCGGTGATGCCTTCTACAGGCACGCCGGAACCGGGGGGCCCTGGGTGGGACGAAGTTCTGCCTATTCTACGAGCGGTTTGCGCCAAGAAAAACATTATTGGCATGGATTTGGTGGAGTTAGCGCCGATCAAAGGGCTGCAGGCCCCGGATTTTTTGGCTGCTAAGCTTTTGCTGAAAATGATTTTGTATAAGTTCAAGGCTAAGGCTTTAGGTGGTAATAAATAGAAATAAGAAAGCGAGTGATTAGGTTTTTACTATCACGATAGCTATTGTGATAGTACTTGTTATGATGATGGGAACGTGTTAACCTCAAAGGATATATACGACGGATAAATACGACGGAAAGTGCGCGGCTGCGAAAAAGACGAAATGCTGGCTGCGTGTTTATATTTATAACGATCGTGAAAAATATAAACAGGGGCCTTAGGGCCTTGGCTTTCTTTTTGTGTGCTTTCTTTTTGCGGCGATATTGAGTATAATAAGCAGGTATTATGCCAGGTAGTAGAATTTTATTATATGTTTTGCTCAAGCGAAACATCTAATAAAACCATTGGATAAATTCAGATTAAATTACTACCGGCATCGCAAATCGAATCCAGATAGATAAATTATCATCTAATCAGACTTTCACTACCTGGTATGTCATTTTTAGGCAAGATATTCGGGCATTCAAACCAAGGCGAGATCAGTAGACTCAACAGGGTCGTTAAGCAGATTAATGATCTGGAACCTGAGTTTGAAAAGAAATCGCAAGAAGAATTAATAGCACTTACAGTCAACTGGAAGAAAGAGTTGGCTGATTTGTCTTTAGTTGAGGCTAGAAATTATTTGGATAAGATATTGCCTCAGGCCTTTGCGGCCGCCAGAGAAGCCGCGAAGAGAACGTTGAAGCAGCGGCACTATGATGTGCAGTTAGTTGGCGGCTTGGTACTTCATCAAGGCAATATTGCGGAAATGAAGACGGGTGAAGGCAAAACGCTGGTGGCGACTCTCCCGCTGTATTTAAACGCGCTCGCGGGCAGGGGCGCGCACTTGGTTACCGTCAATGACTACTTGGCCCGTTGGCAAGCTTCTTGGATGGGCCAGGTTTATCGTTATTTGGGTTTGAGTGTCGCCTCGATTCAACACGAGCAGGCTTTTTTGTATGATCCGGGGTTTGCGCCGGAGGAAGAGGAAATAAAAAATATTGAGTCCCAGGTTCAAGGGCTGGTTATAGACGTCAAACACATGCGCCCCACTTCGCGCAAAGAGGCTTACAACGCTGACATTACCTATGGCACCAACAATGAATACGGCTTTGATTATTTGCGGGACAACATGGTTTGGCAAAAACACCAGATGGTGCAGAGGGATTTATTTTACGCGATTGTTGACGAGGTGGACTCAATTTTGGTTGATGAAGCCAGAACGCCTTTGATTATCTCCGCGCCAGACACGGAGTCGACAGATAAGTACTTTGAGTTTGCTAAATTCGTGGATAAACTGACAGAAGATACTGATTACAACGTTGATGAAAAGAAAAAAGCCGCCACTCTGACTGAAGCCGGCATCGCCACGCTCGAAAAGCTTTTAGGGGTTAGCAATATTTATGATAAAGACGGGATTGCCACAGTGCATCATATTGAACAGGCGCTGCGAGCAAAAACTTTGTTTAAAAAAGATATCAACTATGTGGTTAAAGGCGGGGAGATTGTGATCGTGGACGAATTTACTGGGAGGCTTATGTATGGTAGACGCTATTCGCAGGGCCTGCACCAAGCCATCGAAGCCAAAGAGGGCGTGAAAGTTCAGCAGGAAAGCAAGACTTTGGCCACCATCACTTTTCAGAATTATTTCCGGCTTTACAACAAACTTGCCGGCATGACCGGCACGGCTGAAACCGAAGCCGAGGAATTTGCCAAGATTTATAATCTGGAAGTGGTGCAGATCCCGACCAACAAGCCCGTGGTTCGACAAGACTTGCCGGATCAAGTGTATAAGACCGTGAATGGTAAGTACTTAGCCGCGTCGCGCGTGATCAAGGAAAAGCACGAAACAGGACAGCCGGTGCTGGTGGGCACCATCTCGATTGAGAAAAACGAGATACTGTCGAAAATTTTGACTGAGCAGGGGGTGCCGCACCAGATGTTGAATGCCAAGAACAATGAAAAAGAAGCCAAGATTATTTCTGAAGCCGGCAAAATGGGGGCGGTCACATTGGCCACCAATATTGCGGGGCGAGGCGTGGACATTATTTTGGGTGGCAGCGAAGGAAATCCCGAAGAACAGGAAAAAGTGAAATCCTTGGGCGGCTTGTCAGTGTTGGGCACAGAACGGCATGAATCGAGGCGCATAGACAACCAGCTGCGGGGACGATCCGGCCGGCAAGGCGACCCTGGTTCCTCACAGTTTTTCTTGTCTTTGGAAGACGATTTGATGCGATTGTTCGGCGGCGAACGGGTCGGTAAATTGATGCAGACTCTGGGCATTCCGGAAGATCAACCGATTGAGCACGGTATTATTTCCAAATCCATTGAATCAGCGCAGAGAAAAATTGAAGGATTTAACTTTGATGCCAGAAAACACGTTTTGGAATATGATGACGTGATGAACAAACAGCGCACCACGATCTACAGAAAGCGACGCGAGATTTTGGACAGTACAGAACCGATCAGTGATCAAATCCTCGGGCTTGTAAAGCAAGAAATTCAAGAAGTTGTGAATTTCCACTTGCAGGAAGAACCGCCCAATCTCAAAGAGATTTATCAGGTCATGGCCACGATTATGCCGATCACCCAAGAGCACGTCAAAGAGCTTAGCAGTCCTGAGGAACTGACGGAACATTTCAGGAAACTCGCGGAAGAGTTTTATCAGGCAAAAAAAACGAAAGTGGGAGAGCAGGTGATGGCGCAGTTGGAAAGATTTGTTTACTTGCGTTCGATTGACACCCTGTGGCAGGAGCATCTGGACACGATGGAGCATTTGCGCGACTCTGTGCGCCTGCGCGGATACGGCCAACGCGATCCACTGCTCGAGTTTAAGCGGGAAGGTTATGACGTGTTTCAACGCTTATTGCAGGAAATAGACAAGCAGGTTGTGTATACGATTTTTAAAGTGGATGTAGCTCCTCAACAACCACAAAGACCAGCCAATGTTTCTGCCAGTGCCGATTTCGGTCAAATCGGCCGCAACGACCCCTGCCCGTGCGGAGCGATCAATCCCGATACAGGCAAGGTTTATAAGTATAAGAAGTGTGGATTGATAAATGCGTCTTACCACAAAGGATAGAGCGGAGTCCTCCAAAGCTTTTAGCGACGGAGGACGGCAGTGGCAAGAAATATAAAAAGTGTGGGTTATTGAATACCGATGAGCATCAAAAATTAATGACAGATAAACAATGAAACAAATAACGGTTAGACTAAAACCGGGACAGGATTTGAGGAAAGAAATTGATAAAATTATCAAAGAGCAGCAGATCAAGGCTGGGGTGATTTTATCTTTGGTAGGTTCATTGAATAAGGCGGTGCTGCGTATGGCGGGAGCTGTACCCGGAAAAGATGAAATTAAAACTTTTGAAGGTCCATTCGAAATCGTTTCCGTCACCGGCACTGTCGGCATGAATGATTGTCATATTCACATCGCGGTTTCAAGCAAAGACGGGTTAGCCTTTGGCGGACATTTAAAGGAAGGGTGCATAGTCAGGGTGACAGCTGAAGTGGTATTGTTGGTTTTTGATGACATTGAATACAAAAGGCAGTATAATGACAAGACCGGATATGATGAACTATTGGTAGAATAACAATTGCTTACTGGCCCGTAAGGAAGTGTCCAATTCGCGCGAATTGGACACTTGGTAGGCAGATATTATAAGTCCTTAATAAGATCTCAATAGGGCCGGCTCCGTCTGACGGGGCAGGCAAGGGCGGGATGAGAGAGGAGAAACATGAGAGTAGTCAAGCCAAGCGAGAAGATATTAACCAAAATGCTTGGTATAATCAAAAAGCGGCCGGGGATTAGGCCGCGTGAAATTAATCGGCTTTTGGGACGCGGACATTCGGCGAGTTTGCGGAATACTCTGATTCAGCAGGGGCTGGTGAGAAAAGACAAGCGAGGGAACGGAGAGTGCGATACTATTTTATAGGTTAAAATAGGGATAATATGTCTGATAAGAACAATAAGAAAGAGATAGTGGTCGCGGTAAGCGGGGGATTTGACCCGATTCATCCGGGGCACATCCGGCTTTTTCATGAAGCTAAAAGTTTGGGAGACAAACTGGTGGTGATTTTGAACAATGATCATTGGCTGCTCAAGAAAAAAGGTTTTGTGTTTATGAATGAAAAGGAGCGGAAAGAAGTGCTTGAAGGCTTGCGTGACGTCGATCAAGTGCTGTTAACCAAACATCCGAAGAATCCGGAGGATACCAGTGTTAGCCAGGCTTTGAAAGAAATTAAGCCTGACATATTTGCCAATGGCGGCGATCGCAAGATTCACAATGTGCCTGAAGTCGATGTATGTAAAAATCTTGGCTGTAAAATGGCGTGGAACGTGGGGCATGGCGGCAAAATCCAGTCCAGCTCCGAACTGGTGGACAAAGCAATTAAGACTGCACCAAGGAAAATAAAGGTTAGAGTAAAGCATAGATAACCGCTTGTGGCGCTTGGGATTTTTTAGTATAATAGAATCCGTGGATTATTTTAATGACTAGAACGCGACTATACCTTAAACTCGTGGTTATCATCCTGCTGGCAGCAGCAGCTTTTTATATTGTCCTGCCAATTGGCAGCAAAATCAGCCTGAAACCAATTGGCATAAATTTTGAAAAACAATACGAGCTTAAGCTCGGATTGGATTTGCAGGGCGGAACCCACCTTGTTTACGAAGGAGATTTAAAAGGTATTCCTGAAGATGCTCGGACCGAGGCCATGAGTTCAGCCAGAGATGTTATAGAACGCAGAGTTAACGCGTTTGGAGTTTCCGAGCCTTTAGTCCAAGTTTCCGGGCAAAATCGCTTAATCATTGAGCTTCCTGGGATTACCAATATTGACGCGGCGATTGACCAAATTGGTCAGACGCCGTTTATGGAATTTCGGGAAGAAAACCCGAATCCGAAGGCAGCGGAGATTAATGAGGACGGCGAAGTAGTTCTTGATGCAGCTGACGCTTTTTTAGCCACTGGCTTGACAGGCAAAGAATTTGAACGAGCCGCTTTGCAATTTCATCCAACATCGGGCCAGCCGCAAATATCATTACAGTTCAATTCCGAAGGCACGAAAAAATTTGCCGAGATTACCCAGCGCAATGTCAATAAACGAGTGGCAATTTTTCTCGACGGCGCGATCCTTTCCGCGCCGGTGGTCCAGAGCGCCATTACGAACGGGGAAGCGGTGATTACCGGACAATTCACCGTCAACGAAGCAAAAGAACTGGTTACCAGACTTAACTCCGGCGCTCTGCCGGTTCCTATCAAATTAATCCAACAGCAAAACGTGGGTGCAAGTTTGGGCCAATCCTCAATTGATCACAGTTTAACCGCGGGCATAATTGGCATGGTTTTGATTGCGTTGTTTATGATGGTCTATTATCGGCTTCCTGGGTTGCTGGCCACAGCCGCTTTGATTATCTACGCGGCCTTGACTCTGGCAGTATTTAAGATTTTAGGAGTGACCTTGAGTTTGGCTGGTATCGCGGGGTTCATTCTTTCGATTGGCATGGCGGTGGATGCGAACATTTTGATTTTTGAGCGCCTGAAAGAAGAATTAAAGCGCGGCAAAAGCTTGGACCGGGCAGTGGAGGAAGGGTTTGATCGAGCTTGGCTTTCAATTCGCGATTCAAATTTTTCCAGTTTGATCACGACTTTTATTCTGGGTTACTTTGGCACCAGCATTATCCGCGGGTTTGCCATTACACTAAGCATCGGTATATTGGTTTCAATGTTTACGGCGATTATTTTGAGCAGAACTTTTTTGAGAATTTTGGTCAGGTTTAACAGCTTTTCTAACCAAAGGCTTTATGGAGTGAAACGCCATGCTTAACGTTACCAAACATTACAAGTCGTGGTTCGTTTTTTCCGCAATACTGCTTGTCGCAGCCATTGTGTTCTTGTTCGTGTTTGGCCTCAACGCCGGAATCGATTTTAGGGGAGGAACGCTGAGTGAAATTATATTTAGCGCCGACCGCCCTGAGATTGCCGCAATCAGATCGGCCTTGATCGGCGCGGGTTTTGCCGACAGTGTGGTTCAGCCAACCGGCGAACAATCCATAATTGTCCGCACCGGCCCGCAAGAAAAAGCACAGCACGACCAACTGCTGTCAACCATCAGAGAAGCTTTTGGTGAAATAACGGAACAGCAGTTTACTTCAATTGGCCCAGTGATCGGCAAAGAGCTTCGCCAAAAGGCTTTCTGGCAACTGTTTTTGGTGGTCTTCGGAATTGTTCTTTATATCACTTATGTCTTTCGCAAGGTCAGCCGGCCGGTTTCGTCTTTTAAATTCGGCTTAACTGCAATCATAGCTTTAATCCACGATTTGTTGATTGTGGTGGGCGTGTTTGCTCTTTTAGGAAAATTTTTCGGGGTTGAAATTGACAGCTTGTTCGTCACAGCTCTTTTGACTGTGCTCGGTTTCTCGGTTCACGATACAATCGTGGTGTTTGATCGAATTCGAGAGAACTTGCGCTTGAGGCCCGGCCAAGATTTGGGAGAGATAATCGATGACAGCGTCAACCAAACGCTGGTGCGTTCAATCAACACCAGCATGACAGTGGTATTCGTTTTGACCGCCTTGTTGCTTTTCGGAGGCGAGACGATTTTCTATTTTGTCTTGGCGCTGTTAATCGGCATTCTTGCCGGAACGTATTCTTCCGTGTTTATAGCGGCACCCATGCTCCTGGTTTGGCACAAATGGAGTTTAAGGAGAAAGACTTGATAAAATCCGCCTTTGGTCAGGCGGATTTTTTGTATATTTTCTCTTTTGCTTGACTTTATTTAGGATTTATGCTATACTTTGGCAGTAAAAAAATATGCCTGTTAGTAGAAACTTGAAAGTTGCTTTGCCAGAGCAAAACAACTGTAGTCAATTGCAACCTTCGCTGATTGCTACCAGCATAAATCGATCTGATAAAAATAAGAAAATCATTAACTTTAATCAAATTTTCACTACCCGGTATGCAAGGTGAAACGACACAAAATCTGGAACAGAACAGCGCTCATGGCATTCTGGATACAATCAAGGGAGCGCAAACTCAAAGCGGGATAAGCAGCTTCGAACCCATCCGCTTGTTAAACTCTCTGATCAGTTTGCTTAAAGAAAGAGATCAAAATATTGTTAGGTGCCGGTTTGGTCTTAATGGCAACAAGGTTGAAACTTTAGAATCAATCGGCAAAAAGTACAACCTGACGCGGGAGCGCGTTAGACAGATCGAAAAAGACTCGCTTAAATTTTTAAGGCTTAAAAAATTACCGGAATTAGAATCGGCTCTGCAATTGGTATTTGATAGTATAGTCGAACACGGCAATATCATCGCGGGAGACTACTTGATCCAAACCTTGTTGGTCAATCAGGGCAATTATCAAGAGGAACAGGCTGTTCGCTTTCTGCTTACTCTCGGTGACCAGTTCAAATTTTTGAAGGAGACGCCGAATTATCATTCTGCTTGGTGCGTCGTAGGATTTGATCCAGAAAGATTGAATCAGGTCACCCAACAATTTATTGATATCTTGAAGAACGAGGGCCACGTTTTGAAACAAAGCCTATTTTACGGCAAATTTAAAGGCTCTGATTACTATCAACAGCAGGGTTCGTTTCTGTCGGATAAGGTCTTGGAGAGTTATCTTAATTTAACAAAAGCAATTCGGCTTAACCCGTTCGGGGAAATCGGACTAAAGGACTGGGTCGAGGTTAAGCCTCGGGACGTGGGGGACAAAGCGTGTCTGGTGCTTAAACACCATGGAAAACCCGAGCACTATTCAGTGATTACCCAGATGATTAACAACCACAAGTTTGATAATCGCGTGGCTTACAAAGAGACTGTGCATAACGAACTGATCAAAGACAACCGTTTTGTTTTGGTGGGGAGAGGAATTTATGCGCTTTCCGAATGGGGATACAAAAAAGGCGTGGTGGCGGACGTGATTAAGGAAATCCTGCGCTCGGCAAACAAGCCGTTGAGCCGCGATGAAATAGTGGAAGAAGTGCTCAAGAAGCGGCAGGTGAAGCGCAACACCATTTTGGTCGGTCTTTCCAACAAGAAATATTTTCAAAAACACGACCGGGACAGATATACTTTAGCGACAGCGCAATAAAAACAAACAATGCTTGAACTCTTGAATGAATTTATAATATTGGCCGTGGACGGGTTATTGGCGACACCACCGGGTATGGTTGTTTTGGTCAGTCTTTTGGTCTGGATGATTTACACGGTCAGAATAAAAAGGAAGCAGAAAGAGTATGAGGCCGCGGTAGAGACAATGGTTTTGGAAGTTAAGGTGGAGGAGTTGAATGAACGATCGCCTTTGGCCATGGAGCAGATTTTCGCCGCGTTGCACGCGATTCATCAAAATTTTACTTGGGGGGAAAAATTTATCGGGAGAGTGGTGCTGACTTTTTCCTGCGAGTTGGTCAGTATCGGGGGGCAGGTCTCATATATTTTTAGGATCCCGACCAGATACAGAAACCTTTTGGAAAGCGCGATTTTTGCGCAATTCCCCAAGGCGGAGATTTTTCAAGTGGAAGATTATCTAAAAAACATTGAGAAGATTTACCACCCGGAAAAAGTCGAGTATGATTTTTGGGGGACGCAGTGGCTGAAGAAAAAAGACAACGCTTATCCCATCCGGACTTACGAAGGGTTTCAGCATCCGGAGCAGAAAACTTTTATTGATCCACTGTCGAACGTGATTGAAGCTTTGAGTAATTTGGAACCGCATGAACTAATGGCTTATCAGCTGGTGCTAAAGCCGGTTGACGACGAGTGGAAAGAAGGAGTTAAGAAATTATTAGATAAATTAAAAGGCGCACCTAAGGAAAAAGGACATAATTTTTTTGATAATACTTTTATGGCTTTTTTGGGAGTAATCATCGACGCAATCTACAAAGCATTTTTTGAACAGGGTGCAGAGGAAAAGAAAAGACCTCCCGCCCCGAAAGATGAGCCGCCCAGCCAGATGCTCCACAAGACCGAAGGAGAGAAGCAGATCATAGCCGCGATTGAACACACTCTGTCAAAAATCGGCTACGCTGTAAAAGTCCGGACCCTCTATCTTGGACCCAAAGACAAGCTTAATAAAGCCACGAGAATTCCAGAGATCGTAGGGGCGCTTAGAAATTTTGACGACGTTAATCTCAACGGGATTAAGCCGGATGTCAAGGGCACGTGGACTGAGCCGGCCTTCAAGATTTCGGAAAAATTAGAACAGCGGCTTACGGAATTTAGAAAGCTTGGGAGAAAGCGAAAATTTTTATTTAATTTTATTGGGCGCAGCAATTGGCGTGGCACGGGCTACACGATTATGAACACTGAAGAGCTGGCCACGATTTACCATTTCCCGCAAGCGCCAAATGTGCGCGTTTCTCAACTGGAAGTTGTCCAGACCGTTAAATCAGCCCCGCCTCAGGATTTACCTATCGGATAAATATATGGGACCAGTCAAAGACGACATAACTTTATTTGCCAAAACCAACTTCCGAAATAGAGATGTGCCTTTTGGCATCCTTAAAGACGACCGCAGAAGGCATATGTATATTGTCGGAAAAACCGGCATGGGCAAGACCACCATGATTGAGAACATGGTTATTCAGGATATTCAGAATGGTCACGGGGTGGCTTTTGTGGATCCGCACGGCGATTCCGTGGAGAAAATTTTGCACTACATCCCTTCCAACCGCATTAATGACGTGGTTTATTTCAACCCGGCGGATACGGATTACCCCATCGCCTTCAATCCGTTGGAAGCGGTGGATCCGAAATACAAGCATTTGGTGGCCGACGGACTGATGGGGGTGTTTACCAAGATTTGGGCCGGGGTTTGGAGTGCGAGAATGGAATACATCCTCAACAATACAATTCTGGCGCTATTGGATTCACCGGGCAATACCATGCTGGGGATTCCTAGAATGTATGTCAACAAGACCTATCGCAAGCGTATTGTGGACAATATCAAAGATCCCGTGGTCAAATCGTTCTGGGTGGATGAATTTGCTAATTATAATGATAAGTTTAGAAGCGAAGCAGTCTCGCCAATTCAGAACAAGGTCGGACAATTTGTGTCTTCGGCGATTATCCGCAACATCGTGGGACAAACCAAAAGCGCTATTGATTTGCGGGACATTATGGACAACAAGAAAATCTTTTTACTCAACCTTTCCAAAGGCAGAATCGGCGAGGACAGCTCGGCTTTGCTGGGGGCGATGATTATTACCAAACTGCAACTGGCGGCAATGAGCCGGGTGGATATACCTGAAGAGAGCCGGCAGGACTTTTATCTCTACGTGGATGAATTCCAAAACTTCGCCACCCAATCGTTTGCCAATATCTTGTCTGAAGCCAGAAAGTATCGGTTGAATTTGATCGTGGCGCACCAATACATCGGTCAGCTGATTTCGGACAAAAGCACGGTTGTCCGCGACGCGATTTTCGGCAACGTCGGCACGATCATTACCTTTAGAGTCGGAGCGGAGGATGCCGAATTTTTGGAGAAGGAGTTTGAGCCGACTTACATGATGAATGATTTGGTCAACCTGACTAAATATAATATCTATCTCAAGTTGATGATCAACGGAGTGTCTTCCCATCCGTTTTCCGCCACCAGTATGCCGCCTCTGGGTGACCAGACCGACAGCGAAGAGAAAGTGATCACTGTTTCCCGCGAGCGCTATGCCAGCGACAAAAAAACTGTGGAAGAGAAAATCAATAAGTGGATGGGCGCGGAGTTCCACTCGGAGGCCGCCAGGTCAGAAAGCGGCTCAATCGAGCAAGAAGAGACCAAAGAGACTTTGAGGTTTGAAGACAATCCCCAGGAACAAAAAGAACCAAGGCAGGAGCAGACGTTTGAGCCAAGAGGAGACAGAAGAAAGAAAAGAAAAAGAGACAGAAAACCGCACAGTGATCAGAACCAGGGCAAACCACAGGACAATCCCGTGTGGCAGACCGTGGAGAAAATATCGACAGAAAAAGTTCAGCAGGAAGTGGAAAAGGCTACTCAAGCTTTCTCCAGCTTGGGAGATTCTTTGGAAGAAAATCTTAAAAAGACCGAGCAACAAGACCAGCCAAACACAACAACCTTGAAACCCGGGGATAAGATTCAATTTTAGTTTGTGGATAAGTGAGTTTGTAGAAAAAGTAATAGACCAAAAAAACCCAGTAAAACTGGGTTTTTTAGATAATACCAGTTTTATGTAGAAAATTATTTGACAAAAAATATGCAATATATATAATAAGTACGTAAAAAAAGATACTTATGCAGACAGAAAATCTTTTAAGAGAATTTGGTTTAAACGAGAAAGAAATCGCAGTCTATTTGTGCTTAGTGGGCTTAGGCCCTTCTGCTGTGAGAAGCATTGCTCAAAAATCCGGCATAAATAGAGGTACTACTTACGACATCCTTAGGTCTTTAAAAGAGCAAGGGTTGGTGAGTTTCAATAACAAACAAGCGCACCAATCCTTCGCGGCTGAGCCGCCGGAAAAAATCATTCAAGCGATTGATGAAAAAAAACGACAGCTTGGACGGCTAAAGATTGAGGCAGAAAAATCCCTGCCGGCATTAAAGTCAATTTTTGAAAAGTTTGGCGGCAAGCCTTTGGTGAGATATTACGAAGGGCCGGCGGGCGTTAAGCAGGTTTTGGAAGATGTGTTGCATACCATGCAGGATGCCAGCCACAAAACTTATTTTGTTTATTCCTCGTCGAGCGTGGACCTGCGAAAAAAAATCTATAAAAAAATTCCAGATTTCAGCAAGCGGCGGATTAAGCTTAAGATTAACGTCAAAACTATTTCTTTGGGAAAGGGAGGAGCGCTGTCTGGCCTGGATGAGCGCAAATGTTTGAATGTGAAAGGAGCATTGCCAAATGCCACGCATGAAATAATCTACGATGGGAAAATCGCGTTTATAAGTTTAAATAACAGCGGCGAACCAGTCGCGGTGATTGTGGCGAATAGCGAGATTTACAAAATGCAAAAAATGATTTTCGAATCTAATTGGGAGCGACTTTAGCTCGCAGTAAGTTTCGTGCATCTTTTCGCTGAAGGAGGACAACGTGGTAGAGCAACGTTGGCAAAGCGATCCGGACACTAGGCAGATCGTAGAGCTAATCGTTCACTATCGGCGTGCTTGTCGAATTGTCGTCGGTACTCCCCATCTTGGAGGAGATGATTTGGGAACAACAGGCGAGTTGGTGGAGCTTCTGGCCCGAGCAGAAGCATTTGAATCACCGTGGGAAGAACTCGCCGACGTCCGAACACGGCAACTAGTGCAACAACATCTCGTCACATGGTTGTCTCGAAGGTCCAGGCGACACGCAACCGCGTGAGAAGACGGGGAGGAGTTGTTATCCACACAGGCACAACTCCTCCCAGTATTTTAATTATAAATATGAATTTACAAACAATCATTTTAGCGGCCGGCAAAGGGACAAGGATGGGGGACGAAAATACTCCCAAGGTTTTGTTTAAGTTGAGCGGCAAGCCGATGATTCGGTTTGTGGTCAATGAAGTGGAAAAGTTGAATCTGAGCTTAAAGCCGATTTTCGTAGTCGGTCATAAGTATGATTTAGTTCAGAAGGAGCTGGGTTCTAGTTATGTTTATGCTTTTCAAGAAGGACAGCTGGGCACGGCTCATGCTGTAGACGCGGCGAAAGGATTCTCTTTGGGCACAGATGTTTTGGTTCTCTACGGCGACATGCCTTTCGTCAAAACAGACAGCCTTAAAAAATTAATGAAGCTGCATGAGCAGAGCCGGCCTGTAGTGAGTATGTTTACTACAACAGTTGATTCGTTTGAGGGTCAATGGCAGAGCTTGCAAGGCTTTGGCCGGATCATTCGGAATGACAAAAATGAAATCAGCAGTATCAGGGAGTTTAAGGATGCTTCTGAGAACGAACGCATGATCAAAGAAGTCAACCCCGGCATTTACATATTTAAAGCTGACTGGCTGTGGCAAAATATTGATAAGATACAGAACAATAACGCCCAAAAAGAATATTACCTGACGGATTTGATTCAACTGGCCAGTGAACAAGGGCTGGTGATTAAATCCGTGCAAATTGACCCGCGCGAAGTTTTCGGGATAAACACGAAAGAACAGCTAGTGCTTGCACGACAGTTGGTTTAGCCTGATCCAAAATTGTTTGGCTGGCGGTTTTTTGATATACTTTCAGGCATGGTTGAGAAACACAATGAGAAAAAAACCGTTGTGGTTGGTATGAGCGGTGGGGTTGATTCTTCCGTCACTGCAGCTTTGCTCAAAAAGCAAGGCTTTGATGTCGTAGGCGTGTTTATGAAAAATTGGAGCAAGGACGTAGGAGATTATGGTTGTACTTGGGCGGAAGATTCCGAGGATGCGCGCAAGGTAGCCCATGTTTTGAAAATCCCTTTTTACGTCTGGGATTTTGAAAAAGAATACCATGACCGCGTGGTGAAATATTTTTTGCGCGAATATCGTGCGGGCAGGACACCCAATCCAGATGTAATGTGCAACAGCCAGATTAAGTTTAAGTTGTTTTTGGAAAAAACATTGAAGCTGGGCGCGGAGTTTGTGGCTACCGGGCATTATGCCAGGGTCACGGATCATGGATCACATAACGCATATCATTTGCTCAAAGGCGTAGATCCGGCCAAGGATCAAAGTTATTTTTTATACACTCTGACGCAAAAGCAATTAAGCAAAGTCTTGTTTCCCATCGGCGGATACCAGAAAACCGAAATTAGAAAGCTGGCGAAGAAGTTTAAGCTTCCCAATTTTGCCAAAAGAGATTCGCAGGGAATTTGTTTTATTGGTAAAATCGATGTTACTGATTTTTTGAAAACGAATATTAAAGCAAAAAAAGGGGAGATTGTAAGCACCAACGGAGAGGTTTTAGGACAGCATGACGGCCTGCCGTTTTACACCATTGGTCAGCGCAGCGGTCTGAAGGTCGGAGGGAATGGTCCGTATTATGTGGTTAGTAAAATGAAACGGAAGAATCAGCTGATCGTGACCAATAGTCCAAATGACAAGGAACTTTGGAAAAAAGAATTCGAGATTAAAAATGTTACCTGGACTGCTGACCCGCCCAGGTTGCCGCTCAATGCTGGCGTGGTGATTCGGTACCATC
Organism: Candidatus Doudnabacteria bacterium; assembly: GCA_016186915.1. Classification (GTDB taxonomy): domain Bacteria; phylum Patescibacteriota; class Doudnabacteria; order UBA920; family O2-02-FULL-48-8; genus JACPKU01. The sequence continues at coordinate 129,336 of JACPKU010000006.1, forward strand.
ATCCGGCGTTTAGAGCACGTATCACGTATCACGTATCACGGAACAAAAAAAATCTTAAGATAAAATTTAATCAACCACAGAGAGCGATCACAGAAGGGCAGTCAGCTGTGATCTACCAAGACCAGAAGATTTTGGGCGGGGGAGTGATTGATAAGATTTTTTGATTCGTGTTTATAATTTCTACGATCGTAGAAATTATAAACAGCGGGAGATGAGAATGAAGATGAGAATAAAAAAGAGGAGCGGACGAGGGTTCGTACGCTCCGGATGCGAGGCCGGGGCCGGCCAGAATTAGAGAAACAGCGAGTCGCCACCCTGGTCAGGATCCAGTTCGTCCGGCCAACAGGACGGTTCGCCGTAATGCATGGTCTCGTCGTCCCAGTCGGGTTCTTCCGGACAGCGAAAGAACGCACTGATCTGGTGGGTCGTAGCTTTGAGTTCGAGCGGCTGTCCAGCTCCGAGGTCGAGAAAGAAGACGACCTCTGGGTCCGGGGTTGCCGAGCAGACTCTCAGATCAAACCGGTAGATGTCGGCGGGCAACTTACTGCAGTTTTCGGCAAACGGCCGTTCAAAGCAATCATGTCCTCGCCGAACCAAGACCAGGTGCAGAGTGGTTTCGTCCGGGCGGGGACTGGGTGTCTGCTTGACGAAGACCGCGGCTTTTGGGCGAAGCGCGATGTCGCCATCAAATTCCAAATACGGGACCAACAGCACAGACATGGGCATAGGCCTACTCCATCCTCTTTTCATTTGTGATAGGTCAAGTATTTGTAATTATATATTAAAAACCCGGCCGCAACAACCCGGCCGGGCAGGGTTTGAGTATGGAGATATTCTGCTACTCGTGTTAGAATACGAAATAAGATAGCCAGGTCAAGGAGGTTACTGTGCAAAATCGACAGCTCGTGCCGGAACCAGACGGGCCGATTAGGCCGGTGAGGCGCAGTAGTCGTTTCCGGGATCACGCCGAGGGTCACAGGCCCCAACTCGTCCCCGAGCCAGACGGGCCGATTCGACCGATCCGACAACGCGGCAAGCAGTCAGGAGGTGTAGGAGGAAAGGATAGACTGTCCGACGATTTCGCCTTCTAACGAGGTAGTCCAAGTCTGTTGGGGAGGTGCTCACTGAATGATCGTTCAGTGAGTTTTTTTAACTTTTTACGGTTAAACCAAGAGAATGCCAACTAGTAAAAGCGCAACGATATTTATAATTTTTATCATGGGATTAATAGCCGGGCCGGCAGTGTCTTTGTATGGATCACCCACAGTGTCGCCAGTCACGGCTGCTTGATGGGCAAAAGATTTTTTACCGCCGTAATTTCCTTCTTCAATAAATTTTTTGGCATTGTCCCAAGCCGCGCCGCCGGAAGTCATAGAGATGGCCACGAACAGACCGGTGATGATGGAGCCGACCAGCAAGCCGCCCAAGGCTTTGAAGCCCAAGAAAGGAGTAATGGCCACCAAGATTGGAACCACCACTGGGATCAGTGCCGGGATGATCATTTCTTTGATCGCGGCTTTAGTAACTATATCCACGGCGCGACCGTAATCCGGCTTGGCCGTACCCGCCATGATGCCCGGAATTTCTCGGAACTGTCGGCGCACTTCTTCCACCACGGCGTGCCCAGCCTTGCCCACGGCCTGCATGGCTAGAGAGCTAAACAGATAAGGAAGGAGGCCTCCGATTACAAGTCCAGCGAGCACTCTGACATCGGATAGATCAAAACTAAGACTCCGTCCAAGCGCTCTAAGCTCTTCAGTATAAGAAGCAAACAGCACGACCGCAGCCAAGCCCGCGGAAGCAATGGCATAGCCTTTGGTCACGGCTTTGGTGGTGTTGCCAACGGCATCCAACGCATCAGTGGACTGCCGGACATTTTCCGGAAGACCGGCCATTTCCGCAATCCCGCCGGCATTGTCAGTGATTGGGCCGAAGGCATCGATTGCCACCACTATCCCGGCCATAGACAACATAGACACCACAGCAATGGCTGAACCATAAAGTCCGCCCAATTCGTGAGAGAGAATCACGCCACCGATGATCACCAGTACCGGCAGTGCGGTGGCTTGCATAGAAACCGCAAGCCCCGTGATGATGTTGGTGCCGTGTCCGGTGGTGGAAGCCTTGGCAATGTCCTGCACCGGCTTAAATTTTTTGGATGTGTAGTATTCAGTTATGATGACCATCAGTGCGGTCACAGCAAGGCCAACCAGCGCGCTTAAGAAAAGCGGCCAGCCGATTTTATGGTTGTTGAACGTCTGTTTGGTGGCAAAGAAAAATCCCACGGCTGCCAGTACGGCAGAAATAATCAAGCCTTTGTAAAGCGCGGCCATGATAGCGGATCCAGAGAGACGCACGAACAAACTTCCAATGATTGATGCGATAATTGAGATGGCGCCAAGCGCCAGCGGATAGAGGACAAACAAGTTGTTATCTGGGAATAAAATACTGCCCAAAAGCATGGCTGCAATGGTGCTGACTGCGTAGGTTTCGAAAAGATCCGCGGCCATGCCCGCGTCATCGCCGACATTGTCGCCGACGTTGTCCGCAATTACCGCAGGATTTCTCGGGTCGTCTTCAGGAATCCCGGCTTCGATTTTCCCGACCAAGTCAGCGCCGACGTCAGCACCTTTGGTAAAGATCCCGCCGCCGAGCCTGGCAAATACGGAGATCAAACTGCCGCCAAAACCCAAGCCGATCAAAGCTTTGATGTCACCGCCGGTAAAGTAATAAAACAGAGTCACTGAGAGAAGTCCCAATCCAACTACAAACAAGCCAGTTACAGCGCCGCCTTTGAAAGCCAAGCTAAAAGCGTTTTTCAGAGATGATTTAGCGGCTTCAGTGACACGGACATTGGCGCGCACCGCCACATACATTCCTATAATTCCAGCCAAGGCTGAGGCTATTGCGCCGACTAAAAATCCTATCGTAGTAGCAAGTCCTAAGAAAAAATAAATTAACATTGCCAGGATCACAGCCACCAGGGCAATGGTTTTGTACTGGCGGGTAAGATATGCCGCCGCTCCTTCTTGGATAGCTGCGGCAATCTCTTGCATTTTGTCGCTCCCAGCTGGTTTGCTAAGCACGATACGAGTGAGAACAATTCCGTAAGCCAGAGCGAAAATTGCGGATAAAACCGAGAGCCAGATAATATTTGCTTCTGTAAACATAAATAAATTGATTAATTGAGGCTTTTATGATTATAGCAAAAAATGTATAATAATTCTATTGATGCAACCCGTCTATTATTGGGGAGTAGCCAAGCGGTAAGGCAACGGACTCTGAATCCGTCATCGTAGGTTCGATCCCTACCTCCCCAGCCAAAAAAAAGATTTTCCGTTTTTAATCATAAAAAAATGGCTCATCTCATGGGGAGGTGAGCCAATCCAGAATGGGCGGGAACCCGTACAACGCGATTGCAAACGCGTTGACCTCCTTCAGTGCGTTCTGGCCAGCTCGCGGACCTTCGCGGCCACACTTTCCGGCAGGATCACGTCCTCGTCGAGCTGAACCAGTTCGTCCCAGGTCAGGTCAAATTCTTCCTTCAGCGTGAGGCTGATGGTGACCATGTGGTCATAAGCCTCTTTCCAGCCGCTGGGGTCGAGGTATCTGTAGGTTCCGATTTCCGTCACCACCAATATCAGCGGCGCGGCTCGCTCCGCTGCGACCCTGAACGCATCGAGCATCTCTCCATAGGTCACGTCTTTCCTCCTTCTCTCGGTCAGCGGCGGGCGTAGGACGGTGCCTCTGGTTTTTCCTGCCGGCGTTGTTCACTCTGGTTCTCCAGCGGATCGCCATCAGTTTTGCCATACGCCGACCGTACCTCGTCGAATTGGTCTTGCAGTATCTGAGCTTGGCGAGAGTCTTGCGACAGATACCTGGCTCTCGGAGTTGACTCGGACCCGGCCGTGTAGTTGAAGTGATCCACTACAGGCTCTGGCGCCTCCACAATGGCGACTTCTTCGCACCACGTGTCATTGTCTAGACAGAAGACGCTATACTTGTCGAGCACGTTGTCTTCGCCCAGATCCAAGTACACCCGAAGGATGTTGTTTTTCTCCACCATACGGAAGTCTGTGAACTCCACGCCCAGCGGTCTGCCAGAGTGTTCGTCAGTGAGCAGCTCCCGCTTGATCCCTGGGGACGCACAGCCACTGACCAAAAGCGCCAGGCCGAGCAGGCAGTTGTATCTATTTTTCATTAGCCGATCCTCCTTGCGAATAAGTAAGTTTAACACGTCTCTTACCCGGACAGCAAAAGGATCAAAGTCGGACGACCGGACAAGCCGCGGCGGTCTCAAGCTCCGAACCCTCTTAAGGTCCGGAGTTTTTTTGACTATAAAATTTTTCCCTGATAAGCTGGTTTCATTATGCCACTGTCCTGAAGGAGGAAAGGCCATGAAGTTCACAGCTGAAAGTCCAGCCGAGTACTTCCGAGGGCTGGTAGAAAGTGCGATCGAACAACAGCGGATTCCGGCTAGTCAGTCGGCCAGGTATTATCTGACCAACTTGCTTTGCGGCTATGTGAGTCCAAGTACGGCCGGGACCTTACTGCCGTTTGAGGATGAGCTGCTAGTGATCAGACTGTGTCGGGCTTTGTCCGCCGGCGGGAGGGTGCAGCGCACGGAGCTGCGCCTGCTTGGCGACGTATCGTTGTTCGCGGCAGGATACTTTTCGGACAGTTTCCGCCGCAAACTGGTGGATGTGGATTATTACATAACGCTCGGCGGCTGCGCCTACACCGCACTCAGCCAGGCTGGACGGCGGGCGACGAATGGGTTGTTCGCTGAGCTGGCAGACAAGTTCGTCTCGTTCGCTGACGTTTTAGCAGACGTCAGCGAACAAAGCGGACTGACCTCCAACCGTGATTTACTGCGTCTCTACGAACGGTGGCTGAAAACCAGAAGCTTACGGGATGCAAGGAAGCTTGCACAGCGGGGGATTACTCCAAATCTCACGTTGCGCAGTCTGCGAGTGCAGTAAGCGGAAGACCTCTCACCCTTGCTTGGCTCACCCCAAGCAAGGGCTTTTTTTTTGCTGAGATTGATATCAACGGCGCTTCAACTGGCGGCAGCTGTTATTGACCGCTCTTGATAACGGTTGTATTATTTGGATATCCAATCTTCCAGCAGGAGGAAACCATGAGTAGAATTGCCGTGCTCGAACGGGAAGAAGTCGTCGCGAGAGAGGTGCGCACGCCTGTTCAAGATCCGCCGCGTCCCGCAGCACCTCCACTGTATCGGCCTGATGGGCCGTCCGAGCCTGGGGATCTGCCGCTCAACGATCCCGCTTGGCAGCGCCTCGATGCCATGCGCGAAGAAGCGGGGCGACGAGGAATCAGCCAGGAGGAGCTGGCCTTGATGGACCACGGGTTCTGCCCCAAGCAGATCGACAAGCAGATCGGCAACCTGCGCCTCTGGCTCCGCAACCACCCGGCCTGACGCGCGCGTCGGCGCCGTCATCCCGTCCGCCCTTGCTTGGCTCACCCCAAGCAAGGGTGTTTTATTGATTTTTTTAGCATTCCGTGGCATTATTTAGTTAAGCAATTAATAGTATTATGAAAATCCGCCGAAGCTCGAAGAGCCAAGTCACAAGCTCAATTTTATGGGAGAAAACAAAAAAAAACCGCATCCAGCCGAAGGTCATAGAGGAAGATTAAGAGAAAGGTTTATACAAAGTGGGTTAGATGCTTTTCTTGATTATGAAATTATTGAGCTGCTTTTGACTCTAGGCACTCCCCGAAAAGATTGTAAACAAATGGCAAAAGAGTTAATAAAAAAGTTTGGAGGTCTTAGAGAAGTGCTTGATGCATCACAACAAGAACTTTCTAAAACCGAAGGCATTGGCCTTATGAATTCTTTCGGATTAAAGCTTTTTCAATCAATGGCTGAGAGATATGAGCGTGAGAAAATTGTTCAGAAAATTGTTCTCGAGACGCCTCAAAAAGTTGCTAAATATTTACAAGAGAAAATCGGGAGAGAAGAAAAAGAGCATTTCATTACATTGTGTCTTGATACGAAAAATAATCTTATCAAAATAATCGAAATTTCGATTGGCACATTAAATGAAAGTCTGGTTCATCCAAGAGAAATCTTTAAAGAAGCTGTGGTAAATCACGCCGCTCAAGTTATAGTTTCCCATAACCATCCTTCAGGCGATATCCAGCCCTCGAGTCAGGATTTATTAGTCACAAAGCGGTTAGTAGAAGTAGGTAAAATTTTAGGAATTGAACTTTTGGATCATATTATAGTAAGTCGGAGTAACTTTTTGAGTTTTAGAGAGCAGAATCTAATTTAATTTTTATGCCTAAATCCGAAATAAAGAAATTGACAAAAAAGATAGTTGCATTCCGCGATGCTCGAAACTGGAAACAATTCCATAATCCTAAAGATATGGTCTTGTCCCTGGTGCTGGAAGCCGCGGAAGTAGCCGAGCATTTTCAATGGAAAAACGCAAAAGAGATGCAAGAATATATTAAAGAACATAGGAACGATATTGGAGAAGAGCTGGCTGATGCGTTTTATTGGGTACTCTTAATCTCGAATGATCTAAATATAGATTTAGAGCAGGCGTTTAACAAAAAGATGAAGCAGAACAAAAAAAAATATCCTGTAAGCAAAGCAAAAGGTAGACATGACAAGTATACGAAGTTATAACCATGAGACTATACGAAGGCACTGTTCAAGATTTTAATTATAATGTTTCTCACAATCAGATTGCAGATAAGGTCGCTGAAGCCTACGCCACTTATTATAAAAAAAGACCTGCTGAATCTGAGTACCGTTCTTGGCAACAATCGTTGAGTCTTTTTAATTATGCATTGATAAATAGTGGTTTGACTTCAAACTGGATTATTATAGAGTACGAATTGCCCTATTCAACCAGAAGAATTGATGTCTTACTTTTTGGCAAAGGTCATGAAAATAAGGATAATATTGTTCTTATTGAACTGAAACAGTGGTCGAACGAACACGTTCACGATAGTACTGTTGAGGGTAATATTGTTGTAGATTATGGAATTTTTAAACGTGAGGTGGCCCATCCCTCCTTACAAGTCCAAGGATACCATTTTGATTTAATAGATTTCTTTAAAATATTTGAAGAAAAAAAATCGCCTCAATTGAATTCGTGTGTATACTGCCATAACTATTCGAAAAGTAACGGAGAAAAAGTCCTTTTTTATCCTAAATTTGAGAAGCTTATAGAGAAGTATAAAGTTTTCAGCAAAGAAGATGCCGCGGACTTAGGTGAATATTTAAAATACAGATTAAGCCAAGGAGAGGGACTTGAAGTTTTTAACCGATTTATTCACAGTCAAATAAGACCTACTAAGAAGTTGCTTGATCACACAAGCGAAATGATAAATAAGCAACAGATTTTCACACTGATTGATGACCAAATCGCTGCTTACAATGGAATAATGCACAAGGCCAAACAGTTAGTTAAGCTGAAAGTGAAATCAGTAATCATTGTGAAGGGCGGACCTGGCACCGGCAAATCTGTAATTGCTTTGGAGGTGATGGGAGAATTATTGAGACGAGGGTACGTAGTATTTCATGCTACAGGCTCGTCAGCATTTACAAACACCTTACGTAAGGTAGTTGGTAGCAGAGCGAATAAATTATTCAAATTTTTCTTTAATTTTACGCAGGAAAAAGAAAATTCGATTGATGTAATTGTGTGTGATGAAGCGCATAGATTGCGCGCACATAGTAATGATTATGGTGTACCTTTTAAATTTAGATCTAAAAATCCTCAAATAGAGGATATAATAAAGCCCGCCAAACTTTCGGTTTTTTTCCTTGATGAATTCCAAGTCGTAAGGCCAAAGGAAATTGGAAGTGTGGATTTAATCAGAGGAGCAGCAAAAATTTTAAGTGTTAATGATTCAAACATTCTTGAGTATGAGTTAAAAACCCAATTTCGTTGCTCCGGTTCTGATGCTTATTTACAGTGGTTAGATAAGATTTTTGGTATACGCGATACAGAGATAACTCAATTCGATAAGAAAATGGAATTTAAAATTTTTGATTCTCCAACTTTGCTTAAAACTGCCATTGATGCAAAAAACCTTGAAAAACCTAACTCAGCTAGGATAACAGCTGGTTTCTGCTGGCCATGGAGTGAACCAAGGCCGGACGGTAGTTTGGTCAACGATGTCAAAATCGGTAATTTTGAAATGCCATGGGAAAATAAAAAGGAGTTTTGGAAATGGGCGACAGATACAAGTGGTCAAGAACAAGTTGGTACAGTTTATACTGCTCAGGGATTTGAATTCGAATACATCGGGGTAATTATTGGAAACGATTTAGTTTATGATCGTGTGACAAAAAAATGGAAAGCAATTCCTGAAAACTCTTACGATAAAGCGGTTGTAAGAAATAATCAGGAATTAACGCAACATTTAAAACATGTTTACCGCGTTTTGTTGTCCAGAGCTCATAAAGGAGTATATGTTTATTTTATGGATAAAAACACCGAAGAGTATTTTAAGATAAGTTTAGAAAATCGATGAAAAAGTTTATAAACTTTATGGTTTGATTGAAAAAGAAATTAATATAATCAAGGCTAATGACTAAATTGAACATAAGAATAAAAATCCGAAAATACGGTTTGAAAGTTATTGGCTTTCTGTTTCTTATATATATTAACAGCTTTTTAGATAAGATATTTGAGCCCTTAAATGAGTATTTAATCAATACATCAAAAACATTTCCAGTATTAAAGATATTAGATTTTTTTGTATCAATTCTAGCACTGGAAATTCCAATTTATTCCTTGTTAATAGCCCTGTCAGTTATTTGGATCGTATTTAAAATTTACTTGTTCGTAAGAGTTCGTCGGAATAAATTACAAATTCTCACGGCAATCTATGGTAAAAATAGTAGAATTGTAGAAATTACTAATCAATTAAATAATCTTGTAGAAAATGATAAATTGAAAGTTGTATTATCGAATGCCTTGGCGGGTGATCCACTCTACGGGAAACCAAAGATGGGGAAGGTAAAATATCAATATAATGGAAAAATTTCAGAGAAGGAATATATTGAAGGCGAAACTATAGAACTTCCATGAGGGATTCATTGATTTGAATTTTTTTATTTATTAAGCTAATCTTTGTTTATGGCAAGAGTAACTTTCGACACAATTTTCGCAAGTCATACGGAAGATAATTCATATGAACCTCGTCAAAGAATAAGGGTGGGTTCTGTTGAATTTGGGCCAGGAGTTAGATTTACCAGAGGAGTTGCCTTTGGTGGTGTAGAATTTGACCAGGTTATTGGTCACGAACTTGAAGTCGAGACCCAAGGAGACTTATTAGTCATTAAAGGCGTTTATTGAAATGGCGAAGGAAGATTTAAAAATAAAATTTAATGACCCAGAAGATTTCATTAAAAGATTTGATAGGCTTTTTTATTTCGTAGTTGGAGCAATGTTAATCGGTTTTCTTTCTCTGTTGTTTATGGTGGCCGGGTTGGTTGTTGACTCTTGGCGTTTTAATTCCACCGTCTATAAAGAGTCAAAATTATTAAAACTTCAAGAAGATATAATAAATCAAAATTTTGAACAGCAGAAACTTAATTCTAATACCCTTGAATCTATAAAACAGCAGTTACTAGAGATGAAAACCAAACAGTAATAGCACTGTAGTAATTTAATTTCCCCAACTATTAAAAACCGCAGCTTGGTCGCTGCGGCTTTTAATTTTTTATTTTCATTTCTAATAAGGTTAATTAACCTTTCGGAGGATACGGGTCATGCTGGTAGGTATTGCGTTCACGGATTTTACCGTCTCGGCCGTGAATGAATACCTCACCGCCGCCTTGATTGATTGCAGTTTGCCGCGCGACTCTGAAGGCGTCTTGTTGATCATCCATAACGATTGTGTCTCGATCAGCGTTTGCGCGACGAACCGCCCACTGGTTGTGGCCGCGGTATACGACGTGTTGGTTAGCCATAACTATTCCTTTCTTCCGCTAATTATTCGACCTTTATTTTGGTTTCGGATTTTTAGGCCTCCACCATACATTAATTTTATGACTCGAAAGTAAAATAGTCAATAACACTGGTATTGACTATTAAAACTGAATGCATATAATAACTTCAAAGGCGGCTTTTGCCGCTATTCAATTTTTTATGAATAAACATTTAGAACCGATTTTTAGAAAAGTATTACCAGCTTTAGATGAAGCTGATATTGATTACTGGGTTTACGGTGGTGTGGCCATTGCCGGTATAGAAGGGGATTTTTATCGGTATAATGAAGATGTCGATATTTTTATTTTTGATAATGATTATCAGCGAACCTTGGAAGTAATTGAAAATCTGAATTATAATTGGAGTAAAGTCAAACACGCAAAACTCCTTAATGGAATACGTCCAAAAGAGGAATACTTTGTTAAGGATCAAAAGGAAGATATATTTTCGGTAATCCCAGTCTATAAAATTAATGATAATAAAATTAAGTTTGTTTATTCCAAAGATTTAGTTCCAGTCAACCCACTAACTCGAGAAAAGAGAATCATTGGAAGTTATACATTTTTTACCCCTGGCAGTGAGTTTATCAAAGAACAGTTTATCCATAAAATAAAAGGGAAAATTTTCAAACAGGCGGAATTATCGGAAAATGAGGAAAAGGATGCCGAGGTTTTGTTCGGTCCCGATTATTTAAAAACAATAACTGCTTTAGTTCATTCCTGACCCTTCTCTAATACACGAAGTATACGAAGGTCACCTTTGCAATTTGGATTTTAAGCTGCTGTTGACCGTCTCGACTTCGCCCGAGGCCTTCGGCGAGACATAGTTTTTGTTTTAGGGAATTAAAATGTTAGAATTAAAATAGGTGTATATGGGTGAATATATTTTTTGTAAATTATGAGAGAGACGTCATCAGGCCATAAGATTTGGGGGAAGAGGGAAAGTCAAAACCTTGAACAGCAAACCGTATAAATTCAAAGCCAAAGTGTGGTTGTATCCAGGAGAGGCTGGGTGGCACTTTGTGAATGTGCCTAAGAATCTATCAAAACAGATTGATAAAAGTTTTGCACATTTGAAAAGGGGATTTGGCTCGTTGCCGGTAGTGGCGCAGATTGGCAAAACCTTCTGGAAAACCTCGATCTTTCCAGACACCAAATCCGGCACTTATTTATTGGCTTTGAAAGTCGCGGTTCGCAAAGCCGAACATATTAAGCTTCATGACCGTCTTGCCATCGTCCTCCAAATCCGAGAACTCTAGTATCTTATTTAAGGACTCATTCGCGCGAATGAGCGAATGATGGTATATTGGCTATACACAATTTTTTGCAGCTTCTGTGAATTATTCTTCTATGCCCACTTTAGAAAGACAACTTAAGGCGTTAGCGAATAAAAGAAGATTAGCGATAATCAAATTTTTGGATAATCGCCGCGAAGCGTCGGTGGGTACGATTGCGGGCTGGATTAGATTGTCTTTCAAGTCTACATCCAAGCATTTATCAATTTTATCCGCGGTTGACATCGTGGATAAGGAGCAGCGCAGCAAAACCGTGTTTTATCATCTGGTTTCGCCGAAATCCAATTTAGTCAAACAAATTTTATCTCTGCTTTAACTAGGCATCATTCGCGCGAATAGGAGAATAGTATGTGGTATTCTGGGAACGATTTTACAAATGAGGAGCTAGAAGTTCTAAAGGAGCTTGAGCGGGAGTTATTTAAATATAATCCCGGTTTTCGAGCCATGTGGCACGATGATTTTGAAGAGTACTTTAAGGGGACGTTGAATGAGGAGTACTGGGAGCGAAGAGAAAAACAACGCAATAAGGAATTAGAAGAAATAGTAAGAAAGCGGATGGTCGAAGATTTTGAATACGTGAAGTTTCGACATGAATTAGCGGAAATAGAGGAAATGCTGTCGCGAGATGATCTTTTTTCCATCAAAGCAAGGGCTGGATTTGAGGATGAGTGGGAGAAAGCTCAAGAAAAAAAGCGGGAAGATAAGCTTTATGTGACCGCAAAAGATTGGAGTTTTGAACTTTCGCATTTAGCTTATGAACTATATGAAACATATAAATTACTGCCCTTGTTTCGGATTGGAAAGAACGCCAGTTATGTGGCGGCAAAAATAGCCTATGCTTCAGCGGATTTCAGAGAACGGATTGAAACATTGGAGGACCTGGCACGGAACACTTCATGGATAGGATATACGTTGGCGCTGACTTTTTTAAATAGAAGCTTAGAGTCTTTGGAAAAACTTGAAAGAGAAAATGAGCTGGCAGTTAGAATTGATTTGGATCGTTTTCAAACAACAGGCTCAAAGATGAAATTAGAATTGATGGATCGTTTGGAAAAATTTCACCAATCGGCGCTTAAGGCCAGATTTACTGGTTCTAATTCGCGCGAATGAGGGAATAGTATATGAATAAATTTGATTGCGAGAAATTTGAAGAAAAATTGAGAGAAATGGGCATCGAATATGACCCTAAGGCCTTTAAAGCAGGCCGGCTGACTAAATTATTGTTGAAACTTGACCCAATCCGAGGAACGAAAAGATTCAATAAGAGGTCGGGTGTTAGAAACGATGTCTTTGATAAAGCCCATGAACTTTTTTCTAAAATTGAGCGCATTGATATTTTCCCTCTTGGGGGTGGCTTACGAGGGTTCGTTTTAGTACTTGATCAAAACACCGCACTCTTTTTTTATCAAGACGGTGATTATTTTAAATATGACGGCTTTGAAATGGGTAAGTATGCGAAAGGCAAGGTCACGATCTTCGACGACTTACCAGACAATCTTCCAAGTCCTTATGATCTCTAATTCGCGTGAATGAACGAATGAGTGGATGACCAAATTGCTTTGACGAGGACGTCAAAGGTTCCGCAGGACGGCGGTTTTTGTTTGTGGTAATATTAAATTAGAATTGAATAATTTTTTTTGCTTATGTCTGTGATTAAAAAAAGTGTAATTATAGTTCTGGGCTTGGTAGTTGCAGTATTTGTTAGTCTTAGCGTTTACTTTTCCCAAGCGCCGTCGGAAACTAAGGCTTCGGAGCGGTTTATCACTGCCAACCCTGTGGACCTTGCGCAGATTGAGGCTTTTTCCAAATACCGCAGTTGTGAGGGCCACGATTTTCGCGCACCCCACCTCACGACCGCAGAAATAGAAGCGACCCCCAGCTCCATGAAGCATTATGTCAAGGCAAAGCCGGAGTTCCGTGGCACGGTTGATCAGGTCAAAGCCATGGCGCCTTTTGACGGCAAGATTTATAAAATTTACGACGAAGGCCCTTCTGATCAGCAAGTTTGGCTGACACCCCATGCTGTCAGTCCGCAACAGTGGCAATTTGTCTTTTTTCACATTGCTTTGCGTGACGGCTTAAAGCAAGGCTCTGCCGTCACAGCCGGGCAGGTAATAGGCACGGCCAATCTGAAACGTGGGCCGGATGGTGGGACTGATAACTTTGATCTCGCGGTAAAGTTTACCAGACCGCTTCATAGACCAGCCATTGACGCGCCTTTTAACCACGCGACTCAGGCGGTACTGGATGAATATCGAGCATATGGGATTGAGCCTGAAGATTTTATCATCTCAGAAGAATACCGCAGTGCGCACGACTGTCCGCGTTCTGATTGGGCGGACGAGGGGCCGTTTATCTATTTTGCGCCCGGAGGGCCGGATGATTATGTTTGGCTGACGCAACAATAATCTCTATTGGCACTTGCCGCTATTAGAACTCTTCAAGGTCGAACCTTGATGCTTGAAATATAATTTTAGCTATCGCTATTTTTATGTTAATTCTGGTTGACATTTTAAGCGGGAGGGTTATAATTATTTCAAGGCGGCAGAAGTGCCGCTAATTTAATTGCAAGAATGCAGATTGAGTTTTATGACCCAGGAGCCGGTTTGAAATTCATTTAATTAACTTTGGATAAAAAAAGCCCGCGGATTTGTGTTCCGTGGGCGGAGCGGACGAGGTGGAATTATTCGCTAAAACAACAGGTGCAGAACGTACTAAAATCGTTCCCCAAGAGCTCCCTAAGCCTATCGTGCTTGAGAAAGCCCAGGCTGTCAGCGCCGAGATATCTTCCGAGCGCCTCGAGCCCTTGCTTGGTGGCGACCATTTCTGACCTGGCGAGCGGACCAGAACCGTAGAGGCAGGGAGCATTGTTCGGGGGAGAACTGATGCGAAGGTGTATTTCCCTCGCGCCTGCTTCCCTAACCATTTTAGTGACGTAGAGGCTGGTGTGCCCTCTGAGGATCCTGGTGTGCACCAGGACTACTTTCTTTCCGTTCACAATTGAACTGGCCGGGTTGAACTTTTCCCGAACAGTCAGGCTGAGAGGGTTATCCACTGGAGGAACCCCAACGCGGTTCGTCCAGTAGTGATTGCGGGTGATGCCCTGTCGAAAGGGTAGTCCGGAAACCGTTGAAAAACCAAGGGCGGGACAAAAGCCTGACTCCGGGATTGGGACGACAATGTCAGCATCTTCCGCCGGAGAGTCGTGGGCCAGATAGCCTCCCAGTTTCGTGCGGAACTCGTCCACACTGTGGCCAAACATTATGCTGTCAGGTCTGGCGAGCGCGGTGAGTTCAGCCAAACATCGGCTTTGACAGACTGGTGGAAATGGCTGGTGGGATGTAATCCCGTGTTCGTTGACCAGAACGACTTCGCCTGGCTCGACTTCTCGAGAAAACTCGGCTTCGATCAAATCGAACGCGCAGGTTTCAGAGGCGGCGACAATCGCTCCGTTCGAGAGCGTACCGATGACCAGAGGCTTGTAGCCGCTGGGGTCTCGACAGAGGATCAGACCTTCTTGAGTCAGACAGGCCAAGGCATAGCCGCCTTGAAGCTTTGACAAAGCATCAACCAACGCCCCAAGGTTCGTTTTGGCTTTGGATCGTCCGTAGAGTGGGGGAATCACGTGCGTGTCGCTGGTTTCTTCTGGGAAGGATAAGCCCTCGTCCTTCAACGCCTGTTTGATGGCCTCGGCGTTGGACAAGTGTCCATCGCTAGCCACGGCGAACTGACCGTGTTGGCTGTCCGAAGCAATTGGCTGCGCGTTGAGAATGCTGATGTCTCCCCAAGTCGGCCGTCGGACTTGTCCGATCGCAACAGGAAGCTTGCTGTTGACAAGTTCCTCGCCGTTGCCGAAAACTTGAGTTATCCGGCCCATACCCTTGCTGACTCTGATTTTGTCCCGTAGGTCGCAGGTCGCGATCCCGGCACTGTCGTGCCCTCGATGCTGTTGCGCGTAGAGCATAAGATAGGTCAAATATGACGCTTCCTCGTTTCCCCAAACAGCCGCAATTGCAGACATGGTAAACACCCCGTTAGGTAAAGTTCCTCTTTTGGATTGTGTGAGAACTAGTAATTTGATTGTAGCATAGGGTTTGGGTATAATTAATTCGAGATCAAGTTATAAACAAAGGAAACTAAAAACCATATGCAAATTCCAAAGTGGATAATTACTTGGTTGGGGGCGTTGCTGATTGCATTTGTGGGGTTATCGGTTATTAGCAAGGGTTATGAGATCGGCTCAAAGCTGAATCAACGGCCAGAAAATACTATTTCGATGTCTGCGGAGGGCCGAGTAACCGCGGTCCCAGACTTAGCAACAATGAACCTGGGAGTGCTTACCCAAGGCGATACGGCTTCTGAGGTTCAGGACGAAAGCAGCGAAAAAATTAACCAAGTGATTGCATTTGTAAAATCACAAGGCGTGGACGAAAGTGATATTAAAACTTCTCAATTTAGCATTAATCCCCGCTATAATTTTAAAGACGGTGAAAATATTATTATTGGTTACGAAGCCAATCAAACCGTGACCGTGAAAATCAGGAATGTGAACGAATCTTCGGAGATGGTGAGTAAAATTTTGGACGGGGCTACTAAAAATGGGGCAAACCAGGTTTTGGGCGTGAGTTTAAGTTTTGACGATCCCGATGATTTAAGGCAAGAGGCAAGAAAGAAAGCCATTGCCGCAGCCAAAGAAAAAGCGCAGGAACTGGCCGAGGAAGCAGGCTTGCGGCTGGGGAAAATCGTGAGTATTTCCGAATCCGGCAGTTCTTATCCCGTGCCTTATGATGAGTCTTACGCCAGAGGCTTAGGCGGTGGAGGCGGGCCTTTGATTGAACCCGGCACACAAGACATAACCGAAAACATTACCGTGGTGTTTGAGGTGAAGTAGGCGCTCGGCGCAGTTGTAAATCTATAATATGATGCGTGAAGCAATACAAAATTTCAACAAGCAATTTGAATTCAAACCTGAACTGGTTAACGCGGACAAGCTTGGAAATTACAAGCAGTTCGTGGTATTGGGCATGGGCGGCTCAAACTTGGCTGCTACTATAATTCGCAACCTCAAACCGTCAGTCAACATCCGAAGCCATAAAGGGTATGGATTGCCGGAGTTGGAACCACAAACTTTAGTGATCGCCAGCTCTTATTCAGGCAACACCGAAGAAACTCTTGACGGAGTTAACCAAGCACAGTCCCAAGGACTTCCTCTGGCCGTGATCAGCACCGGTGGCTTACTTCTGGAACTGGCACAAACAAACAATCTGCCTTACATAGAAATTCCCAACACTCATATTCAGCCGCGCTCTGCCTTGGGGTTTGACGTTTTGGCGACACTGAAACTGATTGGCGAGACAGAATTGATAAGTGAAGTTAGTAAGTTAACCAGTCTCAATCCGCAAGATTTCGAAAAACAGGGCAAAGCGTTGGCTAAAAACATGCAAGATCATGTGCCTGTGATTTATGCATCTTGCAATTATTCGGGTTTGGCTTATAATTGGAAGATTAAACTGAATGAAACTGGCAAAGTGCCGGCGTTTTTTAATTTGTTGCCAGAGTTGAATCACAATGAAATGACCGGGTTTGATGTACAGAAAGCCTCACGGCATCTATCTCAAAATTTCCATTTTTTATTTTTGAAGGACAGCAAAGGCGACCATCCCAGAGTCGTAAAACGATTTGAGGTTTTGGAAAAATTATACAAAGATAGGGGACTGCGGGTTGAGGTATTGGAGCTACAAGGAGCGTCAACCGCAGAAAAAATATTTTCTTCGTTAATCTTGGCTGACTGGACGGCCTTGCACACCGCAGAGATCTACGGCCACGAATCCGAGCAGGTGCCCATGGTGGAAGAGTTTAAAAAACTAATTTAGCTATTTAATTTTATCCTGTCTTCGTGTATTCGATCAAAGACTATTTTTTAATTGGCGATTTGCACACCTCGGCCCTGGTTTCGACCAAGGGTTCGATAGATTGGATGTGTCTTCCTCATTTCGACTCAGAAAGTTTGTTCGGCAGACTGCTTGACCGTAAGGCCGGGACATTTGCAGTAGATGCCATGGATTTTATAACCACTTCTCGATATGTCAGGGACACCGCAATCGTGGAAACTACTTTCAAAAAAAATGGCGAAGCAGAGTTTCAAATTCGAGATTTTATGCTGCCTTTGGCAGTTGAGAAATGCGAACGGCACTATTTGGTGCGCAAGCTCAAAGGAATAAGCGGTACTACCACGATCAGGTTCTTTTTCGATCCGAAACCCAGGTTTGCTTTGGAGGACATTGTTCTTAAAAAGGTTAACGGGTCGCTAAAAGGGGTGGTTAATTCTCACACAGTTTGGCTGCATTTGCCGCAAGGCGCAAAAACCGAAGAGCTGGCGAGCGGGTTTATAATTGAAATTCCTATCAAGTCCGAAGAATGCAAACAGTTGGTTTTTGAATATTCGCAAAACGAGCAGCCAAACTATAATGGTCAGGATTTTGAGCCGGAAGTCGAATCATTTTGGAAAGCCTGGGTAAAGCAGGGACATTTTTTTGAATTCTGCAAGGATGAACTGATCCGCAGCGCAATCACACTTAAGCTCATGCAGTTTTATCCCTCTGGCGGCATCATTGCCGCTCCTACGACTTCACTGCCGGAAACAATCGGGGGAGCGAGAAACTGGGACTACCGCTATGTCTGGATTCGAGACGCGACGTTTACACTTTACGCTCTTTACGTTTTAGGATACACGGAAGAGGCAAGTAAATTTTTCGAGTTTATAGAAAAAATAGTTCTTGCCGAAGAAGCGGATAAAGAGTTTAGTCTGGATCTGTTTTACACAATTGACGGAAAACGAGTGCCGCGTGAAAAAACTCTAGGCCATTTGGGAGGATATCAAGCTTCCAAACCAGTGCGGATCGGCAATGGCGCCAGAGATCAATTCCAGCTGGATATTTATGGCTCAATTATCGATGCTTACTATTTTGTCTCTAAGCGAAAAGTGGCCATTAGTCCGGCAACCAAGCGTGTGGTTTTTCACTTGGTGGAGATGATCAAAAAGCGCTGGCAAGAAAAAGACAACGGCATCTGGGAATCTCGAGCCGGGGAGCAGCAATATATCTATAGTCGAATCATGGCCCAAGTCGGCATCAATCGGGCCATCAGATTGTGTGAACCTTTGGGCATTAAACAAGAAAAAAGAGCCGAGCTGGAGGCCTTGGAAAAAGAAATAACTGACTGGATCTGGCAGCATGGATATAGCGAAAAGACTAAAACGCTTCGCCAACATCCAAATACTGAGGCTCAGGATGCTACAAATTTTATTGCAGTGCTGCTCCAGTTTTTGGATTATAAAGATCCCAGAACCAAGGAGATCATCAATAACACGAGTAAAGAATTGGGGTATAAAGAATTGTTTGTTTATCGTTATTTGAACGAAGATAATTTAGACGGCAAAGAAGGCGCGTTTGTGCTTTGCACATTTTGGTTTATTTCTGCGCTTGCTATAATAGGAGAGATAGATGAGGCGGAGAGGTTGTTTTATCGTTTCAGAGGCTTTATTGCCGCTTCTGGGTTAATGTCTGAAGAAATTGATCCAGACACTTATGAATTTTTAGGTAATTTTCCACAAGCATTTTCTCACGTGGGCTATATTATGAGCGCTTTTTACATCAATCGCTACAAAATTAAACACAGAAAAAAATAATGAGTAAAAAATATTTATTATTCGATGTCGGTGCCACTCAAATGCGACTTGCTTCTTTCACACAAGGATCAAAAAAGTTTAGTGAGCCAGTAGTTTTAAAAACACCAAAAAAGTTTAGTGAGGGAGTGAAGTTAATCAGGGCGCAGGCCAGTAGGCTTTGTGGCAAACAAATCGCAGGGGCTGCCGGGGGAATTGCCGGTGTTTTGGATAAATCTAAAGGGATTCTCCGCCATCGAGGGAATCTCAAAGATTGGCAGAACAAGCCACTAGTTAAAAATTTAAAAAAAATTGCGAAAGGCCCGGTGACAATCGAAAATGACACGGCCGTAGTTGGCTTAGGCGAGGCGACTGCCGGGGCTGGCAGGGGACACGGAATTGTCGCTTATATAACCGTGAGCACCGGGGTAAACGGCGCAAGAATCGTGGACAAAAAGATTGATCCGTCGCTGTTTGGATTTGAAACTGGTAAACAGATAATCGACGAACGCGGCCACACTTTGGAGTGGCACATTGCCGGCGGTTTTATAAAAAAAAGATTCGGCAAAACGCCGCACCAAATTAAAGACAAAAAATTTTGGCAGCAAGTTGTCGGACATCTGGCCGTGGGCTTGAATAACACTATTTTGCATTGGTCACCAGAGGTCGTGGTTTTGGGCGGGGGCGTAATGAATGAGATGACTTTGCCGCCAATAGTTAGTGAGCTAAAAAAAGTTTTAACTGTTTATCCCAAGCTCCCTCTGATCAAACGCAGTGAGCTGGGCGATTTTGGGGGATTACACGGCGCGATGGCCTTAATTAGACAACAAAGATGAGCATTAAGACCTGCGAGTTTGTTTCGCCCAAGCATCCGGACAAGATGTGCGATTTTGTGGCCGATTCTATTTTGGACGCTTATTTAGCCGGTGATAAAGATGCGCGCGTGGCAATAGAAGTCATGGGAGGGCACGGAAGTATTTCGGTTAGCGGCGAGATTAGCAGCAAGCGCCATTTGAATATTAAAAATATTGTAAAAAAAATATTTGGCAAAAAATACCACGTGCATAGTCATGTGGTGAAACAAAGTCCGTTTATCGCCCAAGGAGTGGATCAGGGAGGAGCGGGCGATCAAGGAATAATGGTAGGTTTTGCTACAAGCGAGACAAAAAATTTAGTGCCGTGGGAATATGATCTGGCTCGAGCATTATGCAGAAGCATTTATAAAATTTATCCGTATGACGGTAAAGTTCAAGTAACGATCGATTCCCAAAC
Source organism: Candidatus Doudnabacteria bacterium (assembly GCA_016186915.1). Lineage (GTDB taxonomy): Bacteria > Patescibacteriota > Doudnabacteria > UBA920 > O2-02-FULL-48-8 > JACPKU01. The sequence continues at coordinate 149,542 of JACPKU010000006.1, forward strand.
TCGCAAGGTTGAATCAGCGGTTGCTAGTTTTCAAAACACAAAATCAGAAAAGCTTTTAAAATTAGTTCAAAAGTCAATCAAAGCCAAAAATTATTTTATTAATCAAGCCGGGGAGTGGAGTATGGGAGGGTTTGATGCTGACTCGGGTTTGAGCGGTCGCAAGATCGTAATTGATAACTACGGCCCGGAAGTTTCCGTGGGCGGCGGGTCCTTCTCCGGCAAAGACTATACCAAAGTTGATCGCAGCGGCGCTTATATGGCGCGCAAAATCGCGGTTGACGTTTTGAAAAAGCACCGCGCGAAAGAAGTGAAAGTAAAACTCGCCTATGTGATTGGCGTTCCTTACCCGGTCATGGCCAACGGTGAAATTATGACGAGCAAATCTAGATACCAAATACCGCATACCACCTTTCAAGCTTATGATCTCACACCGAACGGCATCAAAAAAACCTTAAAGCTTGATCGTCCGGTTTACCGTAAAACCAGCCAGTGGGGGCATTTCGGCAACAATTTTGTTTGGGATAAATAGCAAAGCGGGTTGATTTATTTCGCTGGTAATTTTTCGATATACTGAATCAAGTCACTGATCTGCGGATCATTTGGCCGATATTTTTGATATGCTGCTAAGTAGTTTAAAGCGGTTGCGTAATCTCTCCTTTCGAGGGAGAGGTTGATCAGGGAGGGATAAGAAAAGATAAAGTCAGGTTGGAGTTCTATGGCTTTTTTAAATTGCTGTAAAGCTTGTTCTGTTTGCCCTGTTTCTACATAGGTGTTGCCGAGATTGTGATGGGCCACGGCGTTGTTTGGATCCAATTCGATGGCCTTGAGGTAACTTTGCTCCGCCAGATCTTGTTGTTTTGCTGCTGCGTATGACATCCCCAGGTTGTTGACTACTCGATAATTGTTAGGTGTATATTTCAAAGTTTGATTATAAAATGTGATTGGATCTTGCCAATCTTGGTTGCGGGTTATAGTCTGGTTACCGAAAAATAGAAGCAAAACCACAACAGTCCCAATGAGGATTTTTTTGTTTACGAACTTTAGTCCCAGCCAAATGATGATAAGATAAATCCCGATCAACGGCAGATAAAGCCAATGCTCGTGCATAAGGCCGGAGGTTGGAACAATTAGGTTTGAATGAGGGAACAAGCGAAACCCAAACCAAAAAATACCAAAACTGATAATAGGATTGCGGCGGATTTGTGAAAAAGCCAGGATGGTTAGAGCAATAGCGATCAAAGCCCCGATGATGGTCTCTGGTGAACCAAGCAACGACATTTGAAGAGCGATGTTTTTTTCGAAGTGTAGATTTACGGGGAAAAACAGTAAAGAAAAGTAGCCAGTGAGGACGCCAAAAAAAGTAAACAGGCGGGTGGTAAAATTCGAGGTAAATTGATTCTGTTCATTGTAAAGGTTAAAAGTATTCTGAAAATTAAGCGCAGTGGCGCGTAGTAAAGTGTAAACACCAAACAAGGCAAAGAACGGCCAAGTACCCACGAACACAAGTTTTAATTTCTGTTTAACGCTTAAGTTTTGTGGCAGATAGAAAAAATCAGCCAAAGCGATCAGTGCCGGCATAACCACGGCGCTGTCTTTGGACATGACTGCTAGGACGTACGTTCCTAGGCTGGACATATAATACCAGCTATTTGTCTTAGCAGCTTGACTATCCCGAAATTTCAGATAAAAATATATACCTAAAATTGTAAAAAGACTGGACAGTGGATCGCCCAGTCCCGAAACATAGGTTACCGCTTCAGTCTGAACCGGATGCACAAGAAAGACTAGCGAGGTGAGAAATGCCAGCAGTTTGTTTTTGAATAACTTTTCCAGCAAATAAAAAAGCGCGATCGCAGTCAGAATATGAACCAGTGTATTAACTAAGTGATAGCCCAAAACCGAATCACCCCAGAGCTGCCATTCCAAGGAATAGGCGATGAGTAAGGCTGGCCGCCAGTAATTACTGACTAATCCTGCGCCTGCAATTAAATTTTCAGAAAAAAACTTGTTGACTTGAAAGTTGTGGACAAATTCGTTGTTAAGGATATTGTCATCGTCATCCCAAAACATCTGGTTGTTAAAGGAATTGGCATAGAGGGTAAAACCAATAATAACAATCGCCAATATTATGAGGGTATTTTTATTTTGTTTGAGTATTTGGAGTTTCATGGTCCCTGTGAATATTTTAGCATTTCTATACTAAAATTTCATAGCTGTTGACAGGCGTATTAAGGCATTGATAAGATTAAACCATCGTTCAACGCCACGGAGGATGCAAACAACGTGAGCAGAAAGGTGGGTTATGGAGCCACCGGACAAGTAAAGCGGACAAGTAAAGCTCGGTTCGTCATCACGTCGTGACCCAAGACCCCACAGTTCTTGGGGTCTACGCAGCTGTTCGCAAAGCAACACAGCGACGACATGAGTCGCACACACAAAAGGCTGCGCGAAGAGCTGGAAGTTCAGATCGAGCACTGCGATGACGGCGAAGAAAGCGCGAAGAGCTGCTTCGCCCTAGGAGAACAGTCTATGATTGTCCACAACACGAAGCACAGGATGCTCTCAAGCTGAGACTCAAGACGCAACCTTCGGTCGGGCGGGGCTGGTCTTAGGTTCGCCGCACCCGCCCGCTTTCTTACCTGTTCATTCGCAAACGCCGCACGCGTATGCGTTGAACAGGTTCTTTTTATTTACTAAGATTAAAATATGAAGCATCTGGATATAACAATTTATGGCGAGGTGCAGGGCGTAAGTTTTCGATATTACGCGAAGCAAAAAGCTGACGAGTTAAACTTGTTTGGATTCATCAGAAATCAGCTGGATGGCAGCGTATTTGCAGAAGTTGAGGGAGAAGCAAAAGCTTTGGACAGCTTTGTCGACTGGATCCGGACTGGACCAGCACACTCGAAAGTTGATAGAATAGAAATTGGAGAAGGAATGATGAAAAATTATACGGCGTTTGAAATCAGATTATGAAAATCAAAAGTCCGGCCTTTAAACCTGACGGAGCAATCCCCACAAAATATGCTTGCGACGGCGAAAACATCAATCCGCCGCTCGAGTTTTTGGATGTGCCGCAAACCGCCAAATCATTGGTTCTGATTGTGGACGACCCGGACGCGCCAGGGGGAACTTGGGTCCATTGGACAGTTTGGAATATCAATCCTAAGCTTGGCAAGGTTGAAGAGAACTCCAAAGGTTTGGGCGTGGAAGGATTAACCAGTTTTGGTAAATCCGGCTACGGCGGCCCCTGTCCGCCGGATCGCGAGCATCGCTATTTTTTCAAACTTTACGCCTTAGATTGCTTACTTGAATTGGATGAGAGCTCAGACAAAACCCAGCTCTTATCCGCACTGCAGGGGCATATTTTGGAAGAATGTGAGTTGGTCGGTAGATACAACAGAACAAGGTTAAATTGACAAGATTGTCATTTTCTATTAGATTTTAAAAGCGTCCTTGACCAGAACAGACGCTTTTATTATGCGAGTCGGATATATCTATGAAGAACGAGTTTAATAAAATATTAGCTCTAATTGCTGTGGCTTTAGTTATCTTTGCCGTGGATTTTTATTGGGATAATCTTCGGGGAGCGAGTACGGTTTTTTCCGGCCCGAAGAAAGACATCGTGACGCTGTTAGACGATTCTTCGAAGGAAATTACAAACAGCACGGATTTCCCCCTCAACCTGCCGGCTGGATTTAAAATCGAAATCTTTGCTAAAAACGTGGATGGCGCCAGAGACATGGCTTTTGACGGGTTTGGCAATCTCTGGGTTTCAAGAAGCAAGTCAAGCGCAGTGACGCTTTTGGAAATTAAAAACGGGAAGGTAGTAAGCCAGAACGACATATTTAAAAATCTGGATACGCCGCACGGTCTGGCCATAGACCCGGACAACGACCTAATGCTTTACATTGCAGAGGAGAATCGAGTTTCCAGAGTGGCGCTTTATTCCGAGGACCGGTTGAACAAAGTTCTTGATTTGCCCACCCCGATTTTCGGCGGGCACACCTCGAGAACCATCCGGTTTGGGCCGGACGGCAGGCTGTATATTTCTGTCGGCTCCACCTGCAATGTCTGCCAAGAAAAAGATCCAAGGTTTGCCGCAATGTATAGCGTCAACAAAGACGGCGGCGATTTCCAAATGCTGGCAACCGGATTGCGCAATTCCGTATTCTTTGACTGGAACCCGGGAGACGACAAACTTTGGGCCACGGACATGGGCCGAGATCGTTTGGGCGACAACATCCCACCCGACGAAATTAACTTAGTAGAACAAGGGAATGACTATGGCTGGCCTTATTGCTACGGCCGCAACATCATGGATCCGTTCAACACTTTTGGCGTTGCGTGTTCTACCAAGACACCCAGCAAGGTTGATCTTCCAGCCCATTCAGCGCCGCTCGGGATTGGGTTTGTGCCAGCGACCAAAGCCTGGCCTGAAGAAATGCAGGGCAATATGATCGTGGCTTTCCACGGCTCTTGGAACAGAAGCGAGCCAACCGGCTATAAGCTGGTTCGCGTAGTGGTAGATGACCAGAATAATTTTGTGGGGATTCACGACTTTATTACTGGCTGGCTGCAAGACGGCGAAGCGCTGGGCCGTCCGGTAGGGGTGTTGTTCCGCGATGGCGCATTATATGTCTCAGACGATTTCGCGGGGGTGATATATAAAATAACCTACTAAATAAAAGGATTTTTGATTTTAAATAATTGATGAAAAAAAGGCACCGTGAGAATAACCAGCTGCAGAATGAAACTTATGACCACAGCCCAGAGAAGTTTATAATTGAACGCTTTGTGGTTTCCACGGATAATAAACGCAACAAGTAATTGCAGGACAATAATTACTGTAAAAGTCCAGGTTCTGGCTAACTCTATATCTCCAAATTTTCCGATAATGCGCACATAAACCAAGAGCGTGATCAGAGAAACTATAAGTCCAATCAGCAGGAGCATACCAAAACTATTGATGTCCAATAGTTTTTTGTTTTTACTTCTAGGCAGACGTTTCATAGCATTTGGATCTTTCGGGTCCAAGGCCAGAGAGATTGCTGGCAGGCCGTCAGAGACCAAATTAATCCAGAGGATTTGGGCAGGGAGCAGGGGTGACGGAAGTCCGATGAGCAATGCAATCAAAATTAAAAGCAATTCCGATATATTCGTTGAAACCAAGTAGCGAATGGCTTTTAGGGCATTGGCGTAGATCGTGCGTCCTTCTTCTATCGCTTTCACGATAGTGGAATAGTTGTCATCCAAAATAATGATGTCGGCCGCTTCTTTAGCCACTTCGGTTCCGGTTTTGCCCATGGCCACCCCAATTTCTGCTTGTTTGAGCGCCAGCGAATCATTAACGCCGTCCCCAGTTACCCCGACATTCAGCCCCTTTCTCTGCAATGCCTGGACGATGCGAAGTTTGCCTTCAGGATTGGTTCGCGCGAAGACTTTAATGCTCTCGACTTTGTTTTCCAATTCCTCATCTGACATTTTGTCGAGATCCGAGCCCAGTAAAACCTTATCTCCCTCTCGGGCCAGGTCAATCTCTCTGGCAATTTTCATGGCAGTCAACTCATTGTCGCCCGTGATCATAATGGTGGTAATGCCGGCTGTGCCTGCGGCCGCAATGGCTTCCTTAACATCTGCCCTGACCGGATCGGCAAGTCCCACGAAGCCTAAAAATATCAAATCGGATTCCAAATCGGCTCGTGCAAATTTTTGAGACAATTCAACATCACCGCGGTAAGCAAAACCCAAGACTCGCAAACCTGATTTGGTCAACTCTTGATACCTTTCGGTTAATTTTTGCTTATCTGGTTCTGTAAGAAGTTTAATTTTGCCTGACTGAATATGCCTGGTGCTTGCATTGATTATTTTTTCCGGCGATCCCTTGACATAGGTTTCGATACGCTGATTTTTAAGGGTTAAAATGCTCATGGTTTTGCGCTGTTGATCAAAGGAAAATTCATCAAGGGTTTTGCCCTGCGCGCGGATAAGTTCATAATCAAACCCTAAATTGTGGGCAAAAACCAGGAGCGCGCCTTCCGTCACATCACCCAAAATATCCATTGCGCCATGGTCGAATTTGCGGGAGAGAGAGGCGTTGTTGGGCAGCACCAAGGAGTTGATAAACTTTTCCAGAAACTGGGTCTTGGCAGCATGTTTGAATTCTTGGTGCGTATAGGTCTTGTTGTTAAACCAGATTTTACTCACTGACATCTCGCCGCGAGTTAGTGTGCCGGTTTTATCCGTGCAGATAATGTTTACCGAACCCAATCCTTCAATGGCCAGCATTTTTCTCACCAGTGCCTTCTGGGCAGCCATGCGCTTCACGCCAAAAGCCAGGCCAATCAGGATTATGGCGGGCAAACCTTCAGGGACTGCGGCGACCGCGACGCTGACTGCGGTTAAAAACATGGTGACCGGATCCTGTCCAACCTTCACCCCGACGAAGTAGATTAAGGCGCTAAAACCCAGAGCAATCAGCCCCAGATTGATAGCCAGAGTTTTGATCTGTTTTTGCAGGGGAGTGTCTGTGTCTTTGATCTGGCTAAGACTTTTGGCAATGCGGCCGAAGCGAGTTTGGTCGCCGATGCTTGCGACCTTCATTACTCCGCTGCCAGCGGAAATTAGAGTGCCGTTGAACAGCTGGTTGTGTTCTTCTTCACCGGCTTTTTTATAAACCGAAACAGACTCGCCGGTGAGCGCTGATTCATTAACTTCCAAATTAAACGCTTCCAGCACATCGCCGTCTGCCGGGACTTTGTCGCCAGACTCCAAACGAACTATGTCGCCGGGAACAAGCTCCAAGCTATCTAATAAATTTTCTTGTCCGTCGCGGATGACGCGGACAAAGCTCTGTGAGAGTTTGGAAAGTTCTTTGAGTGTTCGTTCGGCTTTGTATTCCTGCCAGAAAGAAATCCCGGCATTAAGAATGACAATCGCAAGAATCAACAAAGTGTCGGCGATGTGGCCGACCAAATAAGAGACAATAGCGGCAACAATCAAGAGAACGTTGAGAAAACTGAACAGATCACGCAGAATTAATTTAAGCGCGCTAAAACTTTGGACCTGAGAAATTTTATTTGGTCCAAGCTGGCTAATGAGCAGTTTCGCTTCGGTTGTAGTTAGCCCTTTTGTTTCGATGTTCATTTGCTCCAATTAAAGGAAAATTTTGGTTTCCAAATTTTTTATGCCGTTTAAATATTCCGAACCTGTCATCAGCTTTTTGCCTTCTGGAATCAATTGGTCGATAAGCAGGCTGTAATCGTGGCATTTCACTGCCAACTGACCGTTGTGTCGGTATAGTTTTCCGGCGAGTTCTATCTTGCTGTGGTTTAGGATAGTGCCTGATAATATTTTAACATTTTTTTGATCTAAAGTTGTCCACGTGCCAGGATTGGGATTAAGCGCCCGAATTTTACGGCTAATGTTTCGGGCCTGATCAGACCAGTTGATTTTGCCATCAGGCGTGGCAAATATTTTGGTGTAGGTTGCTCTGGAATGATCTTGTTCTTGGGCTTTAATTTTTCCGCCAAACCAGTCAGGCAGTGTGTCTGAAACCAAGCTGGCGGCCAATACAGCTAACTTTTCGTGCAGTGTTGTATAGTTGTCGTCATTGGCAATGCTGATTGTTTTTAAAGACACGATTGGGCCATGATCCAATTGCTCATCCATTTTAATGAGGGTAATGCCGGTTTCTTGCTCACCACTTAGGATTGCATTTTGAATCGGCGTGGCACCGCGATACTTGGGCAGAAGCGAGGCGTGGATGTTGATCGCGCCAAACTTTGAGATGTCCAAAATGTCTTTTGGAATGAGTTGTCCGTAGGCTGCTACTAGAATTAAATCGGGTTGTAGATTTGAAATTTGAGATTTGAGATTTGTAATTTTTTCTGGCTGCTCGATGCGAATATTATTTTTTTCTGCCCAGATTTTGAGTGGTGGGGGAGTGAGTTCTTTTCTGCGACCCACGGGCCGGTCAGGCCGAGTAACAACAAGCGGTATCTGGTAGTTAGCAGTCAGTCTTTGGAGAGTGGGGATGCCAAAATCAGAAGTTCCAATAAAAACAATTTTCATTACAAATTTTCCTCCTTGCGCTTTTTTGTTTCTCGCCCGTCAGTTATTCTAATAAATTTTGAAGTAATGAGGATGCCGTCCAGATGATCCACTTCGTGTTGGATTACTCGCGACAAAAGACCATCAGCTTCTATCTCGGATTCTTGGCCCTCGGGATTTAAAGCTTTAACCTTGATTGTTTTCGGCCGCCTGACAATGCCGTAAATACCCGGGAGGGATAGACAGCCCTCTTCCATTTCCTCCTTGCGCCAGGATTTTTTTGTAATCTTTGGGTTGATCAGAGCAAACGGGGCCACACCTAAATGTTCGAGATTGATAATACACAGTCGAATTGATCGGCCAACTTGCGGAGCAGCTAAACCAATACCTTGAGCGTTGCGGCAAGCTTCTATCATTTGTGGGATCAGAGCCAAGACCTCGGAGTCGATCTTTTTAACCTTCTCAGTTTTTTGGTTGAGTATCGGATTGGGGACTATGATAATTTTAAGCATTTTCTTCTCGGTGCTTTTTAATTAGGTAAGCAAACAAAGCCCCTGGTTTTTTGGCAGACTTGCTTTCCAAGACTTCGCCGGCAATTCTGCGCAGAAAATTGTGGTCGTGAGTTGTGGCCATTTTTAAATAAAAACCAAAATGCTTTTTGTCATTAAGCTTGTTTGAAAGTTCGTCGGCCAAGACATGCGCCTGCGAGTGCAGGTGTGGATCTTTCTTGGTCTTGAAATAATTTTTGGTAATTTTAACCATTTGATTACTAACGCTCAGATAATAAAGTCGTTATTAAACCGGTTTCTACTGCCTGGCATAGCTCAATTTTATCAAAATTATGTTATAATTAAAAGCGATGACCTAACTTATGAGAATTTTTACAGCTATTCCACTACCAGAAGAGGTTAGGGATAAGGTTGGGGAGATTACCAGAAACCGACTCCCTGTGTCTTATATCAATCCAACTAATTTGCACCTTACTCTTAATTTTTTCGGCGAGATCAAAGAAGACCAGCTTGGGAAGATAAAAACATTGCTGCCTGATCTTATTAAGAGCGAGAAGCCTGTAGAAATCGGATTTGAAAAACTAGTAAAATTCAGAAATCAAGTTCACCTGACAATACGACAAAACCCAGAACTGCTTGGACTGCAGAAAAACTTAGAACACGGCTTCCTTAATCTCGGATTTAAGTTCCAAGAACGACCGTACTATCCGCACGTAAAGTTGACCAATCTGCACATGGACAAAATCATGCATCAAGAGCGCAAACTGGAGCACTTTCCAAATCAACAACTTGGCCAGCTAACATTTTTAGCTGATCGAATAGTGCTGTATGAAAGCAAACTTTTGCTTCACCACTCAAAGCATGTTGTTCTCAAGGAGTACAAATTTCAATGACAAGTGATAAGATCAACATCGCCGGAGTGTTGGTGGATAAAATTACAAAAGCCGAAACACTGAACAGAATAGACAAGTTTGTTTCTTCCGGCGAAAGCAACTATTTAGTGACCACTTATTCTGAGTTCGTTGTGTTTGCGCAGGCCGACCATGATTATAAAACAGTGCTTAACCAAGCGGCGCTTTCGCTCCCGGATGGCATTGGCATTCTCTGGGCCGCAAAATTCCTTTCGCTTCCCCTCAATACGAAATCTGGGATACTAAATACTATTACCGCACTATGGCAAGCGCTTTACTCTGGTGTTTCGATTATATTCAATCCTAAATATGTGCGCAGTGTCATCACAGAGCAGGTTACCGGCAGTCAGTTAATCTTTGATCTGGCGAATCTCGCTCAAGCCAAAGGTTATTCCCTAGCACTGGTTGGCGGGACCGATGGAGTCGCGGAAGCGAGCGCAGAAAAGCTTAAACAAAAATTCCCTGATGTTAAAATTAACTTAGCCCTGTCAGGAGTTAGGTTTGACGACGAGCTGGTCAAAAAAATTGCCCAAACTAATTCAGACATTTTGTTAATTGCTTACTCGCCACCTTACCAAGAGAAATGGTTGGCCCAGAACCTGGATGCGCTTAATATTAACCTAGGTATGGGGTTGGGAGGTACATTCGACTACCTTGCAGGCAAATACGTCCCAGCACCCAAATTTTTGCATTTCATAGGCTTAGAATGGCTCTGGCGGCTCATCACCCAGCCTTGGCGCTGGAGACGGATGTGGAATGCCATCCCAGTGTTTATTTGGGTAGTGCTAAAATATAAATTAAATACAATTAGTAATATTAATCAATAACCCATGACAAAAGAAAGAGAAGATGCATATAATCCCAATGAGCCTGAAAACAGAGAGCAAACACAAATGGATATTGATATGCTCAGGCAAGTTAGTGAGAGATTTGCCACAATGTCTAATGACAGACTTCAGGCTATTGCGGATCAACTTTCAGTTGACGAGATTGACAAGTTTTCCCAAGCAGTTTCTGCAGTACGGGAAGCTAAGCAGAAATCCGAACCAGAAAGAGAATCTGAAAAAATTAAGGAAGTTAAGATTTCCGTGTTTTCTGACTTGAACCAAGTGAATGGTATTGGTCACATAGTTTGCAATGAAGCTAAGGGTGTTTTGACAGTTCACAAAATTGACATTGACGGTGAGGTCTCCAAACACGCAATGCTCGAGTTGGCTGATAGGCTAGGCCTAAGGGGTGCAATAGAAGAACGTCTTGGGAAAGAAGGTATTTGGGGAGATATTTTTATTATAGCCTTTAAACATGAATTCACTGATAAGGCGAATGCCCCACGAATACCCGCTTTTCTTAACCAGGATTTTTCACTAGCAGATGTGGAGTTTGGCGCCGGTCTATTCGGCCGATGGGCACATTCGGGCACAGCTAGTTTTAATTTAATTAGATCGACTAGGCCTACAAAAATAGAAATAGTAATTTAGTTTTATTATGCCAAAGGATATAAGAACACGATTTGCGCCAAGCCCTACTGGCATGTTGCATATAGGCGGTTTACGCACTGCTCTTTATGAGTATTTGTGGGCGCGAAAAAACAACGGCAAATTTATTTTGCGGATTGAAGACACAGACGTAAAACGATCTGTTGCAGGATCTTTGGAAAACATTGTGCAGATTTTTGACGAGTTTAAACTCACGGCCGATGAGGGCCCTTATTGGGACAACGGGATAAAAGAGCGGGGTGATTACGGTCCGTATCTCCAATCAAAGCGTTTAGACCTATATAAACAACACGCCCATCAATTAGTTGCGAAGGGCGCGGCTTATCATTGTTTTTGCAGTGAGGAACGCTTAAAAAGACTGCGGGAAGATCAGCAAGCCAAAAAACAGCCGCCAAAATACGACAAGCACTGCCTGAATTTATCCGCTTCGGAAGTTAAGGCAAAGTTAGAGCAAAGCGAAGGCCATGTTATAAGGCTCAATGTTAAGCCCGGAGAAAAAATTGGCTTTGAAGATGTAATCCATGGCAAAATTGAAATTATGTCTGATGAAGTTGATGATCAGATCTTGATTAAATCAGACAGTTACCCAACTTACCATTTGGCAGTGGTGGTGGATGACTATCTTATGAAAATTTCGCATGTGATAAGGGCGGATGAGTGGATTTCGTCCACTCCGAAGCACATCTTGCTTTATCGAGCGTTTGGATGGGAGTTGCCCGTGTTTGTCCACTTGCCGCCGATTTTGTCAAAAGTAACAGGAAAAAAATTAGCCAAGCGGGAAGGTGAGGTTTCTGTCAGAAGTTTTCTTGACAAAGGCTACTTGCCAGAGGCGATTCTTAATTTTATTGCCTTTCAGGGCTGGAATCCAAAAAGTACGCAAGAGGTGTTTAATCTGCGCGAACTGGTGCAAGAATTTTCTCTGGAGAAGCTTAACAAGTCAGGCGCGATTTTTGATCTGGACAAACTTGACTGGTATAACAGCCATTACATTCGCGATCTGGACATTTCTGAATTGACGGCAAAACTGACGCCCTATCTCAAACAAGCGGATATCAACCCTGAAAATTACAGCCAGGAATTTATTCAAAAAATTCTAGCTCTTGAGCAAGCGCGTCTGAAGAAACTTTCGGAAATAGGGGAGAGGGTGCGCTACTTCTTTGAAGATCCCTCGTACGAGCAAGGACTTTTGATATGGAAAAAATCTACCAAAGAAAGTATATTAAAAAGTTTAGAATCATTACAGGTCTTTCTTCAATCTCTTCCAAGCAATAAGTTCAAAAAAAATAATTTAGAAGATCAAATTAAGAAATTTATTCAAGATCGTGGATTAAAAACAGGTGAGGTGCTTTGGCCCCTGCGGGTTGCGCTGACCGGTCTGGAAGCGAGTCCGGGGCCGTTTGAGATTATGGATGTTTTTGGGGTTCTGGAAAATGGCAAAGAAATTATACTAAAAAGGGTGAACACTGCTATTGAAAAACTTTTCTAAATATGATAAAATATAAATAATTGCATGGTTAGGAAAGCCTTGAAACAAAACAAAATTAATATCGGACTGACCATCCTGCTGATAGCGGCCGTAACAGGCAGTTTTAACTTTACTCCTCGAGCTGTCGGCCAATCAGCTGATCAGTTACAGCTGGAAAAAGAAGCGAAGCAAAAAGAACTGGATGAGATTCTGCGTAAGATCGGCCAACTGCAGGGCGAAATTCAACAGCGGCGCTCTGCGCAGAACTCCTTAAACAATGAGATAGCAATTTTGAATTTAGAAATTGCTGAAACAGAAGCGCAGTTGGAAGCCACCGAGAAAAAAATTGATGTCACCAATTTTGACATTGCGGAAATTACCGAACAGGTCGTGGAAACCGAAGACAATATCGAGAAGCAGAAAAACGTGCTTAAAGAGTTGATTATTCAAATCAATGATTTAGATCAGCGCACGCCTCTTGAGATAGCTTTGGCTAACGACAACTTTACCGACTTTTTAGATCAGATGCAGTATGTCACCAGCGTGCAGGAACAAAGCCAACAAACTTTAACTGAGATCAAAGCGCTTAAGGCCGAACTAGAAATTAAGCAGGCTGAGCTCAAACAGGAAAAGGCCAGCTTGGACGCGCTGTTGGAACAGCTCTCGCTGGCAGAAGCCGGCTTGGCCGGACAAAGGTCAGCCAAACAGCAGGTGCTGGATCAAACCAGAGGGCAGGAAAAAATTTACCAACAGCTTTTGGCAGAATCAGAAGGCTTGGAAGATCAAATAGCGCGAGAAATTTTTGATTTAGAAGTCGCGATCCGTGACCGGTTAGGGGATAGAAGATTGCCCTCTATCAAAGGACTGCTGGCTTGGCCGATGAATGGCATACTTACCCAAGGTTACGGCAACACGGGGTTTACCAGTTTAGGCTACAATTTTCATAACGGTTTGGATATTGCCTCACCAGCGGGCACGCAAATTTATGCTGCCGCCGACGGCACAGTTGTCGGTGCAGGTACAGGCGGAGGTGCGTATGGCAACTGGGTGGCAATTAAGCATAATATTGCTACCAGCAGTGGAAACAGAGGGCTTATAACGCTTTACGCGCATATGAGCAGTTTCCGTGTTTCAGTAGGACAGCCTGTGGAACAAGGCGAGCTGGTCGGATTTGAAGGCAACACCGGCAACACCACGCGTCTGCTGTATGGGCCGCACCGCGGCTTCCATTTGCATTTTACGGTGTTTGACGCCGAAGGATACGGCGTCGCTCCCGGAAAATTTGAAAATATTTTTGGACCGTATCAAGTTCCTTACGGCGCTACTTATAATCCCCTAGATTTCTTATAGTTTGATAGGGGAGAGGTATAAAACAGACTCGACACACCGAGTCTGTTTTTAGATACTAGTTACTAGTTGCGTAGTTCGTAAAGAAAATAGAAAATAGGCTAGGGGATATAGTATAGGTTAATGATTAAGTCGGAATTTGTCTTGCCGGCAAAAAATCCTATAATTTTATTTGACGGCGCAAAAGTTATCTTGTGCGACGAGATCAATGTTTTCAAATAAGCGCGGTTCAGCCATCCCCTTGAGGCGCTAATGCCTTTATCTTAGCGCGACTCATCGTTTCGTTTGGCATTCTCTTGGGCTCGTAAGATATTATCCCCTACAAATATTAAATATATATTGTGGAACTGTTTAATTTAAAAAAAAGGCCGCGGGTCTTGCCGCAGTCGTGTGCTCTAGATCTGGCCAGGTACTATCTCGTCCCTGATCCATGAGCCGCAGCTGGCGCATGTCCACCGAAAGAAGAAGAATCGGTCACCGTATTCATTCTTGGAGTCCACCAGCTCCCTTCGTGGTTCGCAGTTAGCGCATAAACACATGTCGTTCCTCCTGTCTGATAGCTACACGATACAGAAGAAAGGGAAACTTTGCAACAGTAAAGTAATTTATAAAATTTTCACAAACTTAGAATCTATGTCCAGAGACAATCTTAACACCGCTGCGCGTCTATCCGGTTTGCCCAAGGCTTTGATCACGTGAGAAGGTTCTGTGGACCCTGAAACGCAGGCTGAGCCTGTGGAGGCGGCTATGCCGGCTAAATCCAACTTCGCAATCAAAGTGTCAGAGTCAATGCCCTTTATGGAAACACTAAGGTTATCCGGTGCTCTGTCGTCTCCAGTCGGCCCGTTTAAGATGACTCGATTGTTTTTTAATAAACTAGTTAAAAAAAGTTTCTGAATTTTTTTTATTTTTTCTGCATTTTTTTGTCGATCGTCCAAAGAGCCCAAAAGCTCATAAGCTTTGGCCATGCCAATTATACCTATTGTGTTTTGGGTGCCGGGCCGCAAATCATATTCTTGCGAACCGCCATGCATCAAAGCTTCAAGCTTAGTCCCCGTTTTTACAAATAACCCCCCTATCCCCTTTGGTCCGTGAATTTTATGCGCAGAGAAAGTGAGCAAGTCCACGCCGAGTTTGTCCACATTGCAGTTGTAAAACTTCACTGCTTGAACAGCATCAGTGTGAAATAAAACTTTAGATTTAAGTTGTGAGTTGTGAATTGTGAGCAACTTCCCTATCTCGCGGATTGGTAAAACTGAACCGATTTCGTTTGATACGAAAATAACGGAAATTAAAACAGTATTCGTTCTAACATTTTTCAAAATTTTGTCAGGAGTAATCAGACCATTACGATTAGGCTTCACAAACGTGGCTTCCACCGCTCCCCTTGCCTTGAGTTGTTTTACCACGTTGTAAACTGAATGATGTTCTAGCTCCGTAGTTATTATATGAGGCCTGGTTTTCTTGTGTCGTAAATGGTAGTCAACGACCCCTTGAATAGCCAGATTATTTGATTCAGTAGCGCCAGAGGTATAGATTATTTCCTGCGATTTTGCTCCAAAAAATTGAGCGATACTAGCCCTCGCAAAATCAATTCGAGCCCTCGCTTCTTGGCCTTCGCGGTGTATAGAACTGGGGTTGCCATAATATTTTTTTTCAAACTGATGCATTGCAAAAATCACTCTCGCGTCCAAGGATGTGGTGGCAGAATTATCCAGATAATGCCGAGTGTTTTTCATAAAAAGCCCATTCATTATAGCACGCAGATTAGCGCGAGGAACGGCGGAATCCCGCGGCTTGCGCTTGATCTTCGGTATCAAAACACATCTCGGCATTGGTTCGTTTATAAAACGATCCGCCGGGCAGGTGATAAATTAAGCCGCTGGAGCCCACGTTGCCTTTGATTCGATCAGGCTCGCAGTTATCCGCGGCTGTTGAAGTCGCTGCTGATTGCACCTGACCTAAATTTGAGTTATTATCTACACTAGGAACAGTAAATGCCTGCTCAATCTGAACCTCCGGGACTTGGTAAGTAAAAGCCGTGATTCTTCCCAACCAAAATCCTAACACAGCAACTAGAACGTAGCCGACAAGCAGGGCAATTTCATGTTGGTGGTTTCTAATAAATTCTTTTGCGTCCATATGCTCTATGCTTTTATTTTAGGGAGGGTTTATACTCTGTCTCTGGCTGAATTGTTAGAGACGTTTGCCAACCAAGGGGTTGAGTATAAGGTTATCTCTTGCGCGCCTGAAGTGGTGGTTTTGGAAACCCCTGTCGAGTTAAACGTGGAAAAGTTACAGGGCTCGCTCGGCGGCGTTATTAAAATTATACGCCTGTTTGATGTATTTAAAAAGAAAGGCAAGGAATATCCGTCGCAAGTGCTTGATAATTATTTCACTTTCAAACGAATAAATAGCGACTACTTTTCCAAATACACCGGCAAAAAGCAGTTTGGTGTTTCAATTTACAGTTTGGATCCCGCTGTTAAATACCGGGAAGAGGGAGGCAGGATCGCATTTCAAATCAAAAAGATTTTGCAGGAGCAGGCGCAAAGCGTGCGCGCGGTACTCCCCCATTTTCCAGCCAACACGCTCTCGTCGGTGCTAGTCTCGGAAAACCAGCTTCTGCAAAAGGGCGCAGAAATTGTAATTGTGGCAGGCACGCAGCGCTTGTTCGTCGGCAAAACTCTTTCAGTGCAAAACTATGAAGATTATGGCCGAAGGGATTACCAGCGGCCGGCCAGGGATGAACATGCCGGCATGCTGCCCCCGAAAGTTGCCCAAGCAATGATTAATCTGGCTGGCAACATTCTGCCGCTGGAGTATGTCTTGGATCCGTTCTGTGGCTCTGGCACAATCCTGCAGGAAGTCATGCTGAAAGGACTAAGAGCTATCGGTTCAGACATTGACGAACACGCCATTCATAACTCGGAAAAAAATTTAGAATGGTTTAGAAACCGGTATCACGTAGCCCCGGGCCGGTACAAGCTTTTCCAGGTTAACGCCGCCGAGGTTTCTCTGCACATTCCCCGATTTCCGATCAAGGCCATAGTCACGGAGGGAACCTTAGGCCCAGTTTATGGGAGGGTGCCGAAAAAAAGTGAAATTAATCAAAATTTTAAGGACTTGGTAAAATTATACGAACAGGTTTTTAAAGAGTTTAAAAAAATCCTCTCCCCTGGTTTGCGGGTAGTGATTTCTCTGCCCGCATATAAACACAAAAACGACGAGTATGATTCTCTCCCAAACCTTGACTTTATTACTCAAAATGGATACACTGTTCTCGATCCGATACCACAAGACTTAACCGCGAAATATAAGTTTCTGAAGGTTACACCTCGGCAATCCATAATTTACGACCGAAAAGATCAGGTGGTAGCCAGAGAAATTTTTATAATTCAAAATGCAAAAATCAAAGATCAAAATTTTTGAATTTTAACTTTTAAATTTACGAGACAATGGCACATAAAAAAGCTGGGGGTTCTACAAGTTTAGGCCGCGACTCTCAATCCAAGCGGCTGGGGGTGAAATTGTTCGGTGGACAAATTGCCAACACCGGCAATATTCTGATTCGCCAGCGCGGCACGAAATGGCATGCCGGCAAAAACGTCAAGCGCGGTAGCGACGATTCGCTCTATGCCCTGTCCCCGGGCGTGGTTAAATTTAGCAAAAAGAAAGTTCGCGGTTTTGACGGCGAACTACATTTGCGGAAGTTTGTCCACGTAGTTCCAGCACAAAAGTAAAAGCTTCAATTCTAGATAATTTATGAGCAAAAAGTTAGGCTTATTTCTTGCAGGACTGATTGTCTTTGCCCTGCTTTCGACCACAGCTTTGGCCGCTGAATTTATTGTTCCGAAAAAAGAAACCGGCGGGAATGTGTCCTTGCCCAGTAAACAAGCTTACCATGACCTCTACACAACGGGAACGTCGGTCACTGTGGACAGCAATGTTACCGGAGATTTGTTGGTTGCGGGCGGGATGGTCAATGTCAATGGCAGTGTCGAGCGTGACTTGATGATCGCCGGCGGGAACATTGCTGTCAATGGTTCAGTTGGCGACGATGCCAGGATCGGAGGCGGGAACATTGCTATCAATGGACCGGTATCTTCTGACCTGCTAATTGGCGGCGGGAACATAAGCCTTGCCGAAGCTGCTTCAGTTGGCGGCGACTTAATAATTGGTGGAGGCAATGTGGTAATTAATTCCCCTGTTTCAGGTAACGCCAAGCTAGGCGGAGGCGTGATTAATATCAACAGTTCGATTGCCGGCAACGTAGAAATAAAAGTAGACGACCAAGTAACATTCGGCCCTAACAGCTCGGTTTCGGGAACTTTGGTGGTCTATGGCCGCAAACAACCAATCATACTGGACGGGGCAAGCCTGCCAGTCATTGATTTTCGCGAACTTAAAGAAAGCAAGTTGAGTTACGGCAGAGCGTTCATCGGCGTTTCTTTTATTGTGACGCTACTGTCCATGCTGATCGCGGGGTTGGCGGTCTACTATCTGGCGAGAAGGCGCATTACGATCTTGGTTAAAAACATCCAAACCAACCTGTGGCTCAATCTGGCTTTGGGTTTAACCGGATTGATTGTTACGCCTGCCGTGGTCGTGATTCTTTTTGCAACCGTAGTTGGTTATTACTTGGCAATTCTTTTGACGCTTTGGTACATACTCCTGCTTCTGATCGGCTTATTAATTGGCATGACCTTCCTTGGATCCTGGGTGGTCAAACTCGTTATGCGACGGCCTGAAATGAAAGTTGATTGGCTTAGTATAATTGTGGGGGCAGTGTTGACAGCCGTACTAGGCCTGATTCCTTTCGTGGGCTGGTTAGCGGTACTCCTTCTTCTCCTTGCTGGAATCGGCAGTATACTGCGTCTGTCGAAACATCAAATCGCACAAGACTCCCAACAAAACTCCCAGCTATAACCAATATTTTTTATAACCAATATCTTTTATCTTTAGTGTTTATAATTCTCACGATCGCGAAAAATATAAACACGTGGTTAGTGGTTAAAAGTTAAAACTTGCTTCTCTTACTTCGAACGAATACTTCGAACGGAAGCCTTGATAAACTCTCGAAACAACGGTCCAGGGCTTAAAGGTCGGGATTGGAATTCCGGATGGAATTGCACACCGACAAAAAACGGATGATCTTTCAACTCGATAATTTCCACCAGCCGCCCGTCTGGCGAAGTTCCGGAAAACACGAAGCCCTTAGCCTCAAACTCCTTGCGGAATTTATTATTAAATTCGTAGCGATGTCTGTGCCGTTCACTGATCTTTTTTGAGCCGTAGGACTTGTAGGCTTTTGACCCGTTCTTGAGGACGCAAGGCCAGGCACCTAATCTCATAGACGCGCCATAATCTTTTTTCAAGAGCTTTTTTTCTTGCTCGGGCATAATGTTAATCACCGGGTATTTAGTGTTTGGATTTACTTCCGTGGTGTTTGCGTCTTTTAGTTTAAGCACATTCCGGGCGAACTCAATCGTGGCCATCTGCATGCCATAGCAGAGTCCCAAATAAGGGACTTTTTTGGTGCGAGCGTAAGTGATGGCTGAAATCAAGCCCTCCACTCCCCTTTTTCCAAAACCGGGAGTGATCACGATCCCGTCCATTCCCTTCAATACATCTGTGCCTTGTTTTTCTATTTTCTCCGAGTCGATCCAGAAAAGTTTGGGCTTTACTTTGTTTTGCCAGGAAGCCGCTTTCAGGGCTTCAATAATCGAAACATAGACGTCCGAAAGGTGATAATCTCCGGTAGAAAAATACTTTCCCACAACCGCGATGTTTACTTCTTTTTTGACTGATTTGATTGTTTTGAGCAGTTTCCCCCAGGGAGCAAGGTCTTTCTTACCCGGCGGGAGTTGGAGCTTGTCCAGAATTTTCTCGCCAAATTTCTGCTGCTGCATAACCAGCGGCACTTCGTAAATCGAGGGAAGATCGGGGTTTGAAATCACGTCTTCTTTTTTAACGTTGCAGAACAGCGCGATCCTCTCTTTCCTGCGGTCATCCACGACCCGTTCAGCGCGGGCAACAACAAAATCCGGCTCGATGCCCATAGAGTTAAGGGTGCGCACCGACTGCTGGACTGGTTTGGATTTCATCTCCCCGATGTTGCCGGGGATTGGAAGATAAGCCACGTGTACTTGTAAAACGTCCCTAGGATTTCTCAGTTTCATTATACGCGAGGCTTCAAAGAAGATCGCGTTTTGGTACTCTCCTACCGTGCCCCCGAGCTCGACGATGACCATGTCGACACCTTTCCCGGCGAGTTTGAATCTCCGAATAATCTCATCCGTGATATGCGGAATGGCTTCCACGTCTTCACCATCATACTCAAACGCGCGCTCTTTTTTCAGCACTTCTGAGTAAACCTGGCCGGTGGTGATATAGTTGTCACGCCCCAGGTTTTCGTCCAAAAATCTTTCGTAATGGCCGATGTCTTGGTCGGTTTCCACGCCATCATCTGTCACGAACACTTCGCCGTGCTCTTGGGGTCGGATGGTGCCGGCATCCAGATTCAGGTACATATCGACTTTTACGGCAGAAATTTTATAACCCTTGGATTGAAGAATCGTCCCTATGGAAGCGGCCGTAATTCCTTTTCCCAAACCGGAAATCACGCCACCCGAAACAAATATATATTTTGTAGATCTTTTTTTACCGCTGGTTTTCTTAGGCATGTTGTGCTTCCACGTTAATTTTAAGTTTCAAACGAACGTCTGGCGTGAGTTTTAGATCTACTTCCGTTGGCCCTGTGTGCTTAATGGGACTTGGGATATGCAGCTGCTCTGCCTGAATCTCGGCGCCGATTTTTTGCTTTACTGCTTCAACGATTTGCTGCGGCGATACGGCGGCGAATAGCGTTTCTTTATTTGCCAAGGCTTGGAGACTGAACGTCTTGCCCTCCAATTCGTTTTTTAGCTGGACGGCCTTGTCCTGCTGTTTTTTTCGTTTCGCTTCACGCTCGCCCGTTTCTTTTTTAATCTGCTCTAAAGTTTGGTCAGTGGCCAGTCGGGCCAGGTTCTTCGGCAACAAAAAATTCCTGGCGTAGCCGGCAGAAACTTGTTTGATTGCGCCAAGAGCGCCAAGACCAGGGACATTTTTATTGAGTATGATTTTCATCCCGTTAGAAATTGAATTAATAACATTTATACCCGTCAATGTAATACCAGTAAATTGAAGCGGTTCCAGAAATTTCTAACGGGATTCATCCCGATTAGAAATTAACTTAATAATATTATTATAAATATCTTGTCTCTGCCCGAAGAAATATAGTTTATCCGCAAAACTCGTCTCTGAAATTTCTAACGGGATTCATTGTATTCATTATATCCTCAAATAGCGCCGGATGGCAATAGAGCTGGCTAGCACCCCGAGGCCCAAGCTGATTAACAGGTCAACTAACAACACTTGCCAGACGAGGCCGGTCAAATAGTTGGGGCTGACGTTGGGCAGCGCTAAAAAATTTTCCACGCCGGCCGAGAAAAAGAGAATAAAGAGCAATAAAATAACGCCTGTAATAGTCGTGGCGAACAAAGCGTACATTACTCCTTCAATGATAAAAGGACCGCGAATGTAGGGGTTAGTGGCCCCAACCAGTCTCATGATTTCTATTTCTTCTCTGCGGTTGTAAATTGTGAGCCGGATCGTGTTGAACATCACCATAATCGTCACCACGACGAATATCACGGTCAGAACAATCCCCGTTTTAGCAAGAGTGTCCGTGATTTTAAACAGCCGGTCAATAACCTTACTGTTGTCCCGGACGCGATCAAAAAAAGGCGCGAACCGGTTAGAATTTAGAATCTGCGAGATTTTGCCATAATCAGAAAGTTCATACGCAGTGATGGCGAACGAATCAGGCAGCGGGTTTTCGCTGGCTTTGAATTCGTTGATGGTTTCAATCAAAAGACTGTCATTCTTATGCACTTCTTTAAACCGATCTAAAGCCACGGTTTTAGGCACATACTCTATCTGTTTTATTTCAGGCAGTAGTTCTAACTCGTCTTTGATTTTCAAGATTTCACTTTCCGAAGTTTGGGAGTTGAAATAAACAGACACGCCAATACTGTCTTTGATGTTATCGAGGGACAAATTAGTCAGGGTGTAGATAATTAGGACAGTGGAGATAATAAAAAGCGTTATGGCCATGACCGAGGTGGCGGCAATGGACAGCCAGATGTTGCGGAAAAAATTGGTGATCCCGTTTTTTATAACGCGATTAAATGTCACGGTACTGCTCATAACACATACTTCCCTTTGGTTTGTTGATCGTACACGACCTCGCCTTGCTCAATGGTAACCACTCGTTTTTTAATGCTGTTAACCAAATCTTTGGCATGCGTGGCCAGAATAACAGTGGTTCCCTGCTTGTTGATTTTCAAAAGCAGTTGGACGATATCCCAGGCATTAATCGAGTCTAAGTTGCCGGTTGGCTCGTCTGCCAAAAGCAAAACCGGCTTGTGCACTAACGAGCGCGCGATGGCGATTCTTTGCATCTCTCCGCCGGACATTTCATCAGGAAAAGCCTTGGCTTTGTCTTTCAGTCCAACCAGCTCCAAAATTTTAGGGACTTCCTTTTTTATAACAGATAATTTTTCACCCGCGACTTCGAGGGCGAAGGCCACGTTTTCAAAAGCCGTGCGCTTAGGCAACAGCTTGATATCTTGAAAAACCACGCCAATCTTTCTTCGAAGATATGGGATGTCCCGGCGGTTGATGTTCGCAACATCAATATCGTCAATCAAAATTCTTCCGGAATCAGGCCGCTCTTCGCCGATAATCAAACGGATCAAGGTCGATTTGCCGGCGCCTGACTGCCCAACCAAAGAAATAAACTCACTTTTGTGAATTTCCATGCTAACGTCTTTGAGGGCCTGTACTTTTTCGTAAGTTTTTGTTACTTGGTCAAACTTTATCATTGGGTTTATTATAGCAAATTTTTATGGCAGTTGTATTGTGCCCTGCTCGCCAAAAATTTGTTTGACGTATTCGCCCATTTGGATTGCCGCCAGTTTAAGCGGTTCTGTCTTGGTTTCGAAGCGGCTCAAATCCCAGTCAGGCGAAGGCCTAAGCTCGTACACATGCTCTGGGAGAGTGTTCTCATATTTTCTTTGTTCGTAGTAGTTAAATAAGACCAAAATGTCCGTAGCCCCTGAATTAATTGCCGTCATAACATGATTCAAATGATAGTTCACTTTAAAAGGCATGTCTTCGTAAAGTTTCCCTCTGACGTGGACGTCTCCCGGACAGAGGTAAGGCACCGATACGGAAGCCTTAAGAAGTTCGAAATACTCCTTTTCGTTAAAGTCATGGACCTCCAGATATTCCACGCTATCAATAAATGGATCAAACAAACCAACGTAGAGCTTCGTGGGATTGTCCAGCATTTTCTTAACGTTCAAAGGTTTTGTGTCGCGGACGACCCTTATCCCATATTCTGTATCCACCATTTTCCATAGCCGGAAAAAATTAAGGAATTTACTGTTCGTAAAATCTTGGTATAGAACAGAGGCGACTATCTTGCTTTGCCCGGCCAAAAAATATGAAGCACATGGAAAGCCGGCTGAAACCGTGTAGATGCTGTCAAACGCCCGACCGAGCTTCATCTCTTCCAGCGCCGTTAAGGCTCCCGCGGCACGCACCGCGGTCATGGTGCCGCCATAAATAACCAGGGCAATTTTCCGCCCGTCAGAAAACGGCCCTTGCATATTCTTTCGGGCAAGTATATTTTTTATGACATTATGCATTATTCAGTTTTTCCCGACTTGATTCCAAATAAGCTTTAATAAATTCATCTATGTTGCCATCTAACACCTGTTCGGTGTCAGACGTTTCATAATTCGTCCTGTGGTCTTTTACTAGTTGGTATGGATGCAATACATAGGACCGGATTTGGTTCCCCCATTCCGCACTGTGGTACTCCCCTCGAAGTTTCAGTTTTTCTTCCTGCTGTTTCTGCTCCTCGAGTGCGGCCAACTTGCTCGCTAAGATTTTCAAGGCTTGTGCTTTGTTCTGCGACTGACTGCGTTCGTTTTGGATGGTCACAGTCAAACCGGTTGGCTTGTGGATGGCGCGAATTGCCGAATAAGTTGTGTTTACAGATTGTCCGCCGTGTCCCCGCGAAGTTTTGGCCTCGATTTCCACGTCGGCTTCCTTGAGTTGAAAATCTTTTTGCTCAATCGCCGGCAGCACCTCCACCAAAGCAAAGGAGGTTTCTCTGGTGTGCGTGGCGTTGAATGGAGACTGCCGCACCAACCTATGCACCCCGGCTTCAGACTTTAAATAGCCATAAGCGTAATTACCAATTATTTCGATCACCACGCTCTTAATCCCGGCCTCGCCGCCTCTGCTTTCATCAATCACTTGGGCTTTAAACTTTTTTCTTTCTGCAAAGCGCAGATACATGCGAAGCAAAAGCTCGGTCCAGTCTTGAGCATCTACCCCGCCAGCACCTGCGTGAATTGAGATAAATGCTGAGTTTTGGTCGTATTTTCCAGACAGGAAGGTGTGGAATGCTATCTGATCGTATAACCTCTCCAAATCGCCAAATTTTGCTTTTAAATCCCGCTCCAGCGCCTGATTAGGCTCTCTTAAAGCCATTGCAGACATTTCTTCTAGATCAGCCAGTTCTTGGGTTAAAGCGGCCCAGTTGGAGAGCTCGGTTTTCAGGCTATCCAAGGTCTTGGCAATAGTTTGGGCATTTCCATAATCTGTCCAAAAACCAGGGCTGGCCATCCGTTCTTCGAGTTCTAGAATTTTCTGTTTTTTCTGATCCAGGTCAAAGATGCTCCTTCAGATCCGAAGTCCGATCTTTTAGCGCTTTAATTTGTTTTAGCAACTCTTCCATAGTCTATATTCTATCATAAGTCGTCCAAGTAAACTCCTCGTGCCTCTCTTCGTCAAACTTTTTCCACTTGGATAGGTCTAATTCAGGAAACATAATGTCGCCTTCGACTTTCTTGTGAACATGAGTCATATAGATCCTGTCAACTTGTCCTAAATCGACCAGCTGTTTGTAAATCTGCGCTCCACCCGCGATCATTAATTCGTCCGTGTCTTTTTCCAGTTGCTTGAGAGCTTCCTCCAAAGAATGAAAAACTATCACTCCTTCCTGGTGAAAATTCAGATCATGCGTAACCACCACGTTTTTTCTATTCGGCAACGGCTTGCCCAAGCGCTTCAGGATGGAATTGAAAGTGTTGCGTCCCATGAGCACGGTGCGGCCTTCGGTGAGTTTCTTGAAATGCCTTAAGTCTTCCGGAATATAAAAAGGCAAATCATTGTGACTGCCAATCACGCCGTTCTGCGCCACCGCAACTACAAAGGAAATTATCATACTTTAAAATTTTTAATCGCAGTTATTACTTCGTCGACGGTCTGGTATCGTTGGAATTTATATTTCGGATGCGGGTTTCCCGTTATCATTCTGCTCACAGAGACATCCGACAACGCCACGGCAAGCACCGGCTTATTAATTGATAAGGCGTAGCCAATCTCGAAGCCAACGCCTAATGAAGGTTGACTGCATTCCGCTAATACCAAGTCAGCATTATGCATTTGCTGAATGTTATGCTGAAAAACTGCTTTAGCTTCGCCGGGGCCAAGACCAAAGAAATCAAGTAATTCAAACTCAGCTCTTACCTTTTCTTTTAATTCATCTATGACTGGTTTTAATGCTTTCGAGGCTTGCGTTATGGACGACGCCAAATATATTTTCATTTATAACTCACGATTGATCTAACTTATAATACGTTAAAGTATTTTAACTTTTGGTTTATTAAGTTTAATAATAATTCGCTTAAGTTCGGTTAGGTTGTGGATCAAGAAATCTGGTCTCATGGCCTTAAGTCTCAAGGTGCTATTGTGTCCGCCTGTGATCGCGACAGAATGACAACCAAAGTTTTTTGCAATCTCTATTTCTTCCACCGTATCCCCCACGATCACTATCTCTTTCATTGTAAGCTTTTTGGCCTTGATGTAATCGCGCAAAAACTGGTCTTTAAATTTTTTATGCTGGTGATCGCGGTTGTGCTGAGGTCTTGCCAATACTTTACTGAAATACTTTTTAATACCTAACCCTTCCAGGCGAGCCTCAATATGCGGAATGATATGATTACTAAAAATAAGGCACTCGATTTGTTGTCTCTTCAAATACTCCAAGATTTGTTTGGCGCCAGTTCTGGTTCGAACTCTTTTTTCTTCTGGTTCGAACTTACTTAGAAAAATTCTCTCTTGTTCTTTAGCGTGCTGGTCGAAAAAATTCGGGTCTAACCCTAAGCTTATCCAGTATTTTCTAATCGGCACATCATAGTGTTTCCTATATTGACCCAGGCTTATGGGCTTGAAACCAAAGTGCTTCAAGACTTCGTTATTAGCTCTGAGTGTAACCTCAGTATCGGCCACAATCGTCCCATTCCAATCAAAAGCCACGAGTTTTATCATTTAGAATCCCCCGATGTTGGCGATGGGCGCTTTGATTGCCGGATGCGGATTGTAGTTTTCCAATTTAAAATCTTCGAATTTGAAATCGTCGATGTTTTTTATCTTGGGATTAATACTAATGTTCGGCCAGGGTTTGGGATCTCGGGATAGTTGTTCCTTGACCGCGTCGAAATGATTGGAATAAATGTGAACGTCGCCGAAAAAATGGATAAATTCACCGGGTTCAATCCCAGTGACTTGTGCGACCATTAGAGTTAACAGCGAATAACTGGCAATATTAAACGGCACTCCTAAAAACAAATCTCCGCTTCGCTGAAACATTCCACATCGCAATTTGTTATTTACCACAGCAAACTGAAAAGTAGTATGACAAAACGGCGGCACTTCATTCGCATTCCCCTTCGATGCCATTTGATAAATAAAATCCGGATTCCAAGCAGATACTACGTAAGATTTGCGGTAGGGTTTGTTTTTCAGACCCTCAATCACCCAACCAAGCTGGTCAATCTCTCGTCCATCAGAAGCTGGCCATCGCCTCCACATCCGGCCGTAGACGGTAATCAAATCTCCCCAATTTTTGACGAACTCGCTATCTGTGGGCTCGGCTTTGAGCCTGGCAATAAATTCGTCCTGCGTCAGATCGGGATGCGCGCCGGCCAGGGCCAGTTTATGGTATCGCTTCCAGGCCCATTCATCCCAAATATGAACATCATTATCCACTAAATATTTAATATTGGAACTGCCGGAAAGAAACCAGAGAAGTTCGTGTATGATGCCGCGAGTAAAAATTTTTTTTGTAGTCAACAATGGAAAACTTTTCGACAAATCAAATTTCATCATTTGACCAAAAACCGAACGAATGAACGGCGGCTCCTCGCCTTTCTTTTTATACTCCGCCAGAACTTCCGGCGTAAAAAATAAAGGCTTATCCGAGCCGTGGTTCAAGATATCTTTCAGCAAATTCAAATATTGATACTCGGGGTGTTGGAATGACATCTATTTATTTTACATTCATACAGTCGTGTATGAATGTATCAGTCTATATTAAAAGTTTTCTCAGTTCCATAATAATCTTGCCAGTTCTGGTTATAATATGCAAACATGCGTTCCAAGCGATCCTGCGGCAACTCTTGTAATCCAAGCACATTCATACAGTCGCGTATGAATGTCTTTGTGTTTTCTGCCTTGTCAGGATCACTTATGATTTTTTCGAACTCTGCCAAATAACCATAACCGGCGTTTTTATCAATACTGACGTTCATGTCTTTGTATTTAAACTCTTGGCGTTCTCTTGACCACTTGGCCTGATAGTGGAAACCTGAATCGAGAATCAATTTATCCAGTTCCTCCAAAGAGAGATCTACTTCGGATTCTAACTCTATTCTCGCGGTGCCGTTGCTTGAGGTGGTGTCATCAATGGATGCTTTGATGATTAATAAAACCCGGCCGTCACGATTGGCTGTTCTGATAGAATAATCTTTGGCCTGCTCGCATAAATTTTTTAGGTTTTCTTTCTTTTCTTTTTCAACGTGCTTCACTATATTACTGTACAGTAATACAGTGTTGCTTCCGCTGAAGTAATGGTTTTGCTGCTTGTGCGGACCTAATGATTGAAAATTGGGATCGTCAGCTTTCATCTTGGTAATCAAATTATCAGCGTTATTCTTCCCGCCTAGTAAGCTTTTAATTTCTATTTCGTAAGCTGCCATATTTTTTGACCTATTGCCTGCTTGGAAAGCAGTTTACCATTAACGACGCATTGAATTCTGTTCCAAGATTTATCTGACTGTAAAATTTTCAAAGCCCGTTTTCTAGCTCGTTTCTGATGATCCAGATCAGCCTCGTGTTTGTCCTTTTTTCTTGATCTCATGAGCTTGGCTGAAATCTCCACTGGCATGTCAAGAAGAATCGTGATCTTGGGTTGAGGCAGTTTCAGTAAACCAAATGGATCATGTTTGAACCGGTGTACCGGTCGAGTATTACTACATTTCCTTGGTTTAAACTTTTTATCAACTGGTCGCGGTATTCGTACCTGTTTAAAGCGTATAAAAAAGCAATTAATTTCGCGCCGTCAAATTTGAGCTGTCCGTTTAAATATTTTGCTATCAGCTTGCCGGTTGGCGTATGGTATCGGGGGAAAGATACCACTGCAACCGGATAACCGTGGTTTTTGAAGTTCATCCTTAAAAGTTCCGCTTGTGTTCCTTTTCCCGACCCGTCAATCCCTTCAATTGCAATAAGCCTTCCCTTGGACATGTTGCTTATTTTTTTCTTTTTTTAAACTCTTCGAAAAGTTTGGACGCTGAAGCCACTTTGGCACCGGAGTACTTATTACTTTTCTTTTTATTATACGGGGTCAAGGCCGGGCTTGATAGTTCTTCAAACGTAAACGCGCATATCCTCATGCCTGGATAAAGTGCTACCGGCATTACGCCCAAATTCCCTAATTCCAAAGTAGGCTTACCGATCCAGCCCGGATGAAACACTGAAGCCGTGCCGTGAACAATGATCCCCAATCGGCCAAGGCTGCTGCGCCCTTCCACGCGCCCCACCAGATCACTGGATATTTGCAGAGTCTCTACTGTAGTCACTAGAGCAAAGTCACCAGGCTGCATGATGAAAGACTCTCCTTTCGGCACAACAATTTCTTTCATTAACTTGCTGGCGTCAATCTTACTTTTAAGATCAATGTACGGATGGCTGGAATGTTGAAAAACTCGAAACCGGTTGCCTAAATGCAAATCGATCATACAGGCATCGAGTTGTTCCTGATAGTTCGGTTTCGGGGTAATTTT
The DNA here is from genome assembly GCA_016186915.1 of Candidatus Doudnabacteria bacterium. GTDB lineage: Bacteria > Patescibacteriota > Doudnabacteria > UBA920 > O2-02-FULL-48-8 > JACPKU01. The sequence goes on from JACPKU010000006.1 coordinate 178,567, forward strand.
TATTCGCCCGGCTTTTATCGCTTGTTTGATGTCTTGGTCTGAAAGAATCATGTGCTTATTATTTGGCTACAACTTATTCTATCATACTTTTCGGCTTTTCATAAAACCTCGCAGGATCGGGTAGTAAAGGTCGTCTTTCAGAGGCATGACAGTTTTTCGATATGTGGCTTTGTTGGTGAACCGAGTTTTGAAGCCGCGGATAATCACAATTGGCGTTTGTTCAGATCCCTCGCCCATCAACAAAACCGCCATGGCTGCCAATGGCTCTACAAGATTAGCTACAGTAACCTTCAGTTTACGGCCAAAGATATCAGGAGTCTTTCGGTAATCCTTTAGAGGTTCAAAACCGAAAAACCCAATTGATATTCCGCTAATTCCCCTACGTAGAGGTGTAATATGACTATCAGTCGCGATTAGACCCAACTTCTTAAGGCCGTGTTTGCGCTTAAGATAAGACCAAAACTGTTTAAGAAGCTTATTTGTATCTTTAGGCCAGAGAATATAGTGGCCTTTGGCATTGCTCTCGTCGATCCCGGCAGAAGCTATGATCGTGTGATGCTTAATAGTGAACACAAACTTGTGTTTACTATTTGTAGGATGCAAAGCCACGTACTCAGCCTCTGATTGAATCAGTTTATTCTTATCTACCTTCGTATCTATTTTAACAGTGCGGCCTTGGTGGATGGCCAGGATCTTGGACGTGATCACCGCGATATCCCCGTCTTTGAGCTTAAGTTTGTCTAAGATGTCGTAGATTTCGTCTTTTGGTGGCAGGACCTTACGAGTTTTAACTTTGATGAATTGCATATGTATTTAACAATCCTTTTTCACTGAACTTGCTTACAAGTTTTTTGAATATCACGTAATTAAACGCGATCCCTACAGCAAACAATGAGCGCTCCAAAATTACAATCGGGATTAAGCTTAGCCAAACCGCACTTGGCAGAAAGTGGCTCCCAGACTTCGCGCCAGCAATGATTTATTATACAGCGGATACATCAACAATGGAATCAACCAGAACATGGCGTAGAACCAGACGGTTCTGCCGATGGGATGAGCAATAAATGCTAAGATTGCCAAAACCGGAATAACTAAATTTATTTTAGATTGTCTTGCGAAGTAGATTACTGCGAACATTGTCGGGATCAAGCGAATGATTGAGCCGAAGTCAAGATTAAAGTTGCCGTGCAGAAATAAATTTACGACTTGCATCGCCACCACAGACAGAATTCCCCAAGCTGTGCCTAAGAAAGAACCAACAATTGGAGCGAACGCATCAAACAGAGTGAAGTTGGCGGTTGAGCCCGCCAGGTTCGAAATTTTAACTTGCAGCGCCACGATTCCTAAAGTGGTGAAAAGGACTATAAATATTATTTTTCTTGTGTTCATATGTTTAAGATTGTCATTCCAGCGAAAGCTGGAATCCAGAAACTTTGGATCTGGATCCCAGATCAAGTCTGGGATGACAGATTAATTCTCAAATCAAAAACTCCCGGCATGGGAGCTTGTTAAATAATACGCTAACAACTCCCAAGTCTAAAAGACTTCGGAATTTTCCGCAAACGATGACCAGATTTGTTTGTTTCGAGTAATTAACATAACTATATTTTAACTTTTATTGCTGGTCCCATTGTAGCATGAAGTGTAATGCCTTGCACAAACTCCTTTTTCACTCCTGCTGTTCTGGTTTGCATCAAAGCATTCAAAAAGGACCTGTAGTTCTCCAAAAGTTTAGCCGAGTCTAGATCGGACTTGCCAAGCAGCATATGCACATTGCCTGATTCGTCGTTTTTAAACTCCGTCTTGCCAGCGGCATATTCCTTGATCGCCGTGCCAATGTCTTGGGTAACAGTTCCGGCTTTGGGGTTGGGCATCAATCCTTTGGGTCCCAGTATTTTGGCGATCTGGGCAAGTTTAGGCATCATGGCTGGTTCAGCAATTGCTACGTCAAATCCAATTGTTCCTTTTTCTTTGATTTGCTTAATCAGATCCTCTCCGCCAACCACCACGGCTCCTGCATCCTGCGCTTCTTTTTCTTTGCCTTCTGTCACGAAGGCTCCGACTTTTTTGGTTTTGCCTGTTGCGTGAGGCAGAGTGAGAGTTGACCGCACCACTTGGTCAGTTTTTTTCGGATCTATACCTAATCGGACGTGAACCTCAAGATTCCCCACAAACTTGGTGGTGGCAGTCTGTTTGGCAAGCTTAATTGCTTCTTCTGGAGTGTATAGTTTGGTGTTGTTAACTGCCTTTTTTGCATCCTCGAATCGTTTACCCATAAAATCCTTTCGTGGTGTTAACGTCGCGCTCAACCGCGGACTCCCACAATTAATTGATTAAACCTGTCCTTCTTTTTGAATTAATCGCCAATGATAAACGAACAACGGCAAGCCAACTATGAGTTGGGCAACCGCGTTTGAGGCCTGTCTTTGTCTGTCAGAGGTTCTCTGTTGTCTTTGCCTTTCCTCTTCTTTCGCTTCTTTGGCGGCAATTTCTTCCTCAGTCAACTCCTCTTGCGTCCCTTCCTTAGTCGGTGCGGCGAATCGGTCTACGTAAATAGGATAATTATCAGCCTGTTTAAACACAAAGGTTTTCAATCCCAGATCAATCAGGCTGACTGAACCGGTAATCATAAGCACCAAACCCACGACCGCGAACAGATAGAGATAGATTTTTCGCACCGTTAGATTTAAGGCCATATTTCTCCTTTTTAATTATTTTATTTCTACGCCCATAGAACGAGCAGTGCCTTCCACAATTTTCATGGCTTGTCCAAGATCATTGGCATTCAGATCAGGCATCTTGGTTTCCGCAATTTCCTTAACTTGCGCCTTGCTAATACTGCCGACTTTGATCTTCAAAGGATTGCCTGAACCCTTTTCGATCCCCGCGGCCTTGCGAATAAGCACGGCCGCTGGCGGAGTTTTGAGGATAAACTTAAAGGACCGATCCTCATAAATCGTGATTTCAGCCGGCACCACAGTGTCGCCCATTGCGGCAGTCTTTTCGTTGAACTCCTTGGTAAATTGCCCGATATTAATACCATGCGGTCCCAAGGCTGTGCCCACCGGAGGCGCGGGAGTGGCTTTGCCTGCAGGCAGTTGAATTTTTACGATTATTTTGACTTTCTTGGCCATATTATTATTGGGTTATAATTTCTTGATCTGAAGAAAATCTAACTCCAAAGGAGTCTCTCGACCAAAAATTGAAACTAATACTTTTATCTTTCCTTTTTCTGCGTCCACTTCAGAAACCTTGCCTTCGTAATCCTTAAACGGCCCGTCCATGACTCTAACCAGATCTCCGATCACCACGTCAATCTTATACTTCGGCTCTTCTACTCCGGTGCGCTTCTGCAAAGACAAAATCTCTGGCGGCGAAATCGGGGTCGGTACAATGCCCGATCCTACAAACCCTGTGACGTTGGGCGTATTTCGCACCACGTACCATGAATCGTCAGTGACAATCATCTGCACCAAAACATATCCTGGAAAAATCTTCTCTTCCACTGTCACGCGCTTACCGTCCTTAATCTTAATCTTTTTTTCCTTGGGCACCATGACGTTAAAAATTTTATCCTCCATACCCATGGATTCGATGCGCTGTTGGAGATTAAAAGCCACGCTGTCCTCATAACCAGAATAAGTGTGGAGTACGTACCAATTTTTTTCACCTGTTACTTGTTGTCTAGACATAAAATCAGTGAGTAGTTAGTAGTTTGTAGTGAGTAATGTTAACAGCGCCAGGATGATTAAGATAACTTCTAGTTTAAAGGTAAATGTTTTAAAGTATTTTATTAAGAACTCCATCCAGTGGGCGAAGAACGGCTTGCTCTCGATTACGATCCTGTTGTCCGTATTAAAACTTAAAGGTTTTTTGGAAAACGGATAAAGCCAGATCACTCCTTCAGCAGAAAACGTATCCAGAAAAAAATGAGACCAGGTGCCTAAGATAAATGCATACGCGATCAAGCTTGATTCAGGGAACAGAATAATCCAGCCAAGAAAAACTAGTAAGTATGCAAGCGGTGCGTGAGTTATATACAACCTATGATCCTCATCTGCCCTGGAGGTAAAGCTTTTGATTCTGATAAAAGTGACAAACCTATCCAGATCCGGTACAAAAGCAAACAGAGCTGTAAGAGCAAAAAACGTGGAGTTAGCTAAGCTAGAGCTTGATAAGGCTGTCAATCTTGCTACTAGATATCCACCAACCACGTGACCCGGAGGAAGCATATTTATTATACAGACAAAAATTTAAATAATTCATTCAAGCCAAAATCAACGGCACCCAAAAACAAGGCTACGGCCAAAGAAAGCAGGATCACCGCCACAGTAATACGAATGGTTTCGCGTCTGGTGGGCCACACTACTTTTCTCAGTTCGCCCCACGCTTCTTTTACGAATTGTATCGGATTTGCCATAAAAGCTCGTTTTTTAAAACCCCTTTCGGGGCTTTGTATCCAGCATTATATAACGTTTTATTATTTTACGCAAGTTCATGCGCAAACAAGCCTAGATGTCTAGATTCTTCACCGTCTTCGCATGAGTCTGAATAAAGTTTTTACGGGCTAACACTTCGTCGCCCATCAAGGTTTCGAAAATCTTGCTAGCACGCTCAGCGTCAGCCACTGTCACCTGCAGCATCAATCGATTGTTGGGATCCATGGTTGTTTCCCACAACTGCCCAGGGTTCATCTCACCCAGCCCTTTATATCTTTGAACATTTACGCCCTTAATACTTACTTCTTCGAGTTCCTGTTTTCTGTTATCTGTTTTCTGTTTGCTGACTTTCCGGTCTTTTGCTTCAGACAAAAACTTTTCGATAATCTGATTTCTGTCCTTTTCAGAAAACGCGTATTCCGAGTTTTTTCCGTGTTGAATTTTAAACAGCGGCGGCTGGGCAATGTACAGATACCCCGAATTAATAATCTCTGGAAAATATCTGTAGAAGAGCGTCAGAAGCAAGGTTCGTATATGCGCGCCGTCCACGTCTGCGTCAGTCATAATAATAATTCTGTGATAGCGCAAATTGGCAAGATTGAACTGATCACCCACGCCGCCGCCCATGGCTATCACCAAATTTTTTATTTGCTCGTTTGATAGCATCTTGTCCAGCCTCGCTCTCTCGACATTCAAAATTTTGCCCCGCAAAGGAAGAATGGCCTGGAATTTCCTGTCACGTCCCTGCTTGGCGCTGCCGCCGGCCGAGTCTCCCTCGACAATATACAGCTCGCACTGGGCAGGGTCGGATTCCGAGCAATCAGCCAGTTTGCCCGGCAGCGTTAAGCCGTCCAAAACACCTTTGCGAATCACAGCATCTCTAGCAGCGCGGGCCGCGAGCCGAGCTTTGGCTGCCAGCAACACTTTCTCTAAAATCTTGCCTGATTGGGAAGGGTGCTCTTCCAGCCAAAATTCCAAACTCTGGCCCACCACGTCTTCCACAACGCCTCGAACCTCGGCATTGCCCAGTTTGGCTTTGGTCTGGCCTTCAAACTGCGGGTTGGCTAGTTTTACGGAGATGATAGCGCTCAAGCCCTCGCGCATATCTTCACCCGTCAGTTTTTCCGACTCTTTGATATACCCGCTTTTTACCCCCCAGTTATTTAAAGATCTGGTGAGGGCCGCGCGAAAGCCGGTCAAATGCATACCGCCTTCGGCCGTATGAATATTGTTGGCAAAGGTCAAAACCGTTTCGCTGAATTCGTCAGTGTACTGGATGGCGCATTCCACCATCACTTGATCCACAGTCTTGCTGATATAAATCGGGTCGGTCTTTATGTCCTTGTTGCGGTTGATATGTTTAATGTACGAAACCAGTCCGCCCTCAAACATATACTGATATGTAAAATTTGTGCGCTCATCCGTGATGACGATGTGCACCCCTTTGGTTAAATAAGCCTGCTGGCGATAATGCTCGAGCACAAAATTAATATCAAATTCGTTGATGGTAAAAACTTGGCTGTCAGGCTTGTAGGAAATCATGGTGCCTTTTTGCCAAGTGTCTTCTTTCGGCACCTTGCCCACCATTTTTACCTTAGTGACAGCCTCCCCGCGCTTGTATTCCTGTCGGTAGATGTTGCCGTCCTTGCGCACCTCGGCCACGAGCCATTCAGAAAGCGCGTTAACCACGGACACACCCACCCCGTGCAATCCGCCGGAGACTTTGTATCCCGAAGAATCGCCGCCAAATTTGCCGCCGGCATGCAGGACAGTTAAAACTGTTTCCAAAGCGGATTTTTTGGTTTGCTTGTGTACGTCCACCGGGATACCGCGGCCGTCATCAACCACAGTAGCGGAGCCGTCTTTATGTAGAATTATCAAAATCTTTTTGGCCTCGCCGGCCATGGCTTCATCAATCGCGTTGTCCACAACCTCTTTTAGCAGATGGTGGAAGCCCTCTTTGGCCGTGTTGCCAATATACATGCCAGGACGCTTGCGCACCGGCTCAAGGCCCTCCAAAACAGTGATATGTTCAGCAGTATAACCCTTGCCCTTTTTCAAATTTTTCTGCTCTTTAGCCATAGTTAAATTATAGCAAAAAATGGACTGATTTAAAAGGTTTGTCAGGTGGATAAATCAGTCCGTCCCGGACCCCGATCCGGGATCTAAAAACTACCTAATTTCCGCGTTAAATTGCTTCTTTGTTTCTTCAATCAGCTTGTTTTGCAGAGGCTCGATTTCTTCGGTTTTGAGCGTCCTCTCAATACTGCGGTAAACCACTCGATAAGTGTAGCTTAATTGGTCCTTGCCGAACTTTTCTTCGTTCTCATACTTATCCAAAAGCCTGACTTCTTCCACCAAATCGCCGCCAATATCTCGAATTAAATCGAAATATATATTCGGCTCAAAGCCTTTATCCACGATGAAAGAAATATCACGCGTGATCGGAGGAAACTTGCTGACTTCCTGAAACTTTTGCCGAAGTTTCAATTGTTTAACGACGCGCGGATCTTGCGACCAGAGTAACCTGATATCTGGGAGATCCATACTGGCAATCGCCAGCCTTTCTAAGCCAAACCCAAACGCCCAGCCATTCCACTTGGAAGAATCCACTCCCAATTTTTCCAAAACCGTGGCCTTAACCACGCCACTTCCCAAAACTTCGATCCATTTACCTGCTTTTTCTACTTCCAACTCTAGACTAGGATCCGTGTAGGGAAAGGTATCGAGGTTAAAACGGCATTTTACATTCTCACCGAAAACAGCTTTCGCGATGTCAGTTTCCACTTGTTTTAAATCTTGGGTCCCAATAACTCTTTGCGCTTTGGGCGCCAGAAACCAGCCGTCAATCTGATGAAACACGTTCATATGATGCCGGTCGATTTCGTCTTTACGGTAAACTTTGCCGAAACAAAACGCGCCGACTGGCCGCCCCGCGGCCATTCTTTTTTTTACTCCTTCGTTCCGCATATGGTAAAACCACATTACCGTGGTGTGGGTCCGCAAAATGTTAGTTGCGTTGACGTAATACGTATCGGATTTTGATCGCACCGGGTGATCTATTGGAAAATCAAAGAGATCAAAGCTGACGTCCGTGGGGACAATTTCCGGCACCTGAATAGTGTCGAAGTCGTGAAAGTCTGGCAAAGCCAGAAATCGTTGGACCATTTCATAGATCGGGCTGCCTTTAGTCCGCGACAAATCAGGCATATTTAAAAACCGCAGCATGCGTTTAGCGTCTGCGTCTGTTCTTTTTTCAAGCTGTTTTTTCAATTTTACCTCTTCAGGTGATTCAATAACTATATTACTCATGGTTTATCATATCCTTTGTGAACTCGCTTCCTGGTTGAACGTCATCTTTTAACACTAAAATCTTTGGCTCTCTACTCTGGTCCAGCCCCAATTCAAATCCGGAAACTATCATGCCCCGACTTTCCACACCCCTGATCGTGGCTGTTTGCAAAATAAAAGGTTCGTGGGCTTCACTATGTACGTTCCTTGGTATACTGGCGCCGGGTAGAGCCAAGACTACTGTGTCGCCGACATCAAAATTGTAAGCTCCACATACCACAGGATAAATCGTCTCCCTGCCATCTGTCAATTCTACTATTCTTAATCTGTCCGCATTGGGATGCTTTTCAATTCTAATTACCTTTGCTGAAATAATATTTGCTTGGTCGAATCCCAATAATTTTTTTAGCCAGTTGATCATTTAGTTATGGCCTTAATCAATAAAAACCTGGGCAACCTGGTGATATATTCAACCTCTGGATTGCGCTTGAGAAACCCTTCCGGCAATTCCCGTGGTTCCCACATCTGTTCTACAACAAAACCAGCATCGCGCAGAGATTGGGAATAATCACTTAAAGTTCTGTGGTAATAAGGTACTTTGATCGGCGTGCGGTCCTCCTGCCTCATGCTGCGGCCGGTTTGAAAATAATCCCAAGCTAAGCCTTTTGGTTGCCGCAAAAAAATTTTGTCCCGCAATGTTTTATATAATCTCATGGTGGGGTAGTTGAATGCCGGATGCAGTACTGCCGCGAAAAAAAAGCCGCTGGGCTTTAATACTCGCCTTGATTCGGCTAAAAACGTGTCGAGTGTTTTTAAACTCATCAAAACCATACTGGCCACGATCGAATCAAAAGTGTTGCTGGGAAACTCTAACTTTTCCAATAAATCCGTTTGCTTAAAATCTATTTCAGGATAATTGCCTCTCGCCATCTCAATCATCCGTCCAGAGCCGTCTAGGCCGAGCACAGAGTGTCCCAGAGATTTAAGCTTTTGAGCGTACGTGCCGTCGCCGCAGCCGGCGACCAAAATTTTCATGCTGTCGCCGCCGGAAAAAATATCATCAAAGGCTTTGTAGAGCAGCAGCTCTTTAAAGTTCCGATGGTTTTGTCGATCGCGTTCAATCAAACTTGCCCACTCTTCTGCGCTGTCATCCCAGTACTGAATGTCTTCAGTCATAATTTATTTATCTCACTTCAATCACCCCGGTTATCTCCGGGCTCAATTCGTCAAAATAATTGTAAGTGCCGGCAACGTCAAAAGTGAAGCTAAAGGTTTGATCAAGGCCCAAAACCTGCGAGTCAAAGTTTGGCAGTTCGGAGGTCAAATTGTATTTCACTTTATGCTGATCCGAGTCTTTATTCAGCCAAACTACGGTGTCGCCGCGATTGATAAAGGAAGTCTCTGGCAAGAACTCTTTATTCTCAATAAAAACGGATATGGTCTTGGTTTGGTTTGAAGAAGACTGGTTGCCGTTGCTGACTCCCAAAGTCGTGATAGTTGGCTCATGCAGGCCAAATGTCGTGGCGTCGGCAGTAATTTGACTGATTCTGGTTTCGGTCAACAAAATTCCGGGAGTGAGCGGGTCATAGTTATTTTTTAAAGAATGCCCGTCGTTGTAATCTGCTTGGACTGCTATGGTTCTGCGGTCAGTGTATTTAAGAACCGGGTCGGTTTTGTATACATTGACTTCATCCCCGTCTGCCAGTCCGTCCTCATCAGTATCCGGGCTGACAGGCGAAGTGCCTGCTTTAAACTCATCAAGATTGCTGAGTCCGTCGCTTTCCGGATCTGCTTCATCACCGCAAACAACCGGGTCCTGGCAGGCTTCAGTGTTAAAATACTGCATTAACCAAACCTTGGGCAGCCGGCTTACGACAGTGTCTGGTTGCCGCGACTGATCCCTGTTGGCGTACCAAAGATATCCGAGAGTCCCTACGATAATAACCAAAAAAGTAATCAGTGAAACAAAAAAGCCTTTGCTCTTAAAAAAACTGGGACGAGCGGGAGCACCCAGAGAGGCTGTAACCTCGGGCTCTGGTTTAACCACCTGTTGCGGGGCTGACTGCTTCTCGCTCAGGTGGGGCATTACTTGGTAACTCACGTCTTCTGGCTTGCGCTCTGGAATTGGCAGATTTTTGTTGTCTCTGATTGGTTCCATATGTTATAGATATATGTTAATTTTAACTATTCAATATTTTTTTGCCTGGCGATAAAAAATGACTCCAGAAAGATTAAGGCCAAAACAAGGAGAATCGAATTGACCAGACTAAACAAGTCGTGGCTTAGAAGATACAGGGAAGCGGTTAGTAAGATCATAAACCAGACTGCCTGCCTTGCCGACACCGCGAAATGTTTGGTTCTAAACTCTCTCTGTCCCCACCGCTGTCGCAAATAAAAGCCGGCGAGGCAGGCCACCATATAGCTCAGAATTGCAAAGTCCGTGTAAAACAGAAACCTGTTCAGCGCGCTGGACTCGGGATCGAGAATGTAAAGGATCATGATCAGGCTGGCAGCGGATAGCCCTGCAAACAGAAAAATAAAAAATATGTAAATTTGGATTGATTTTTGCAATTTTCCAGCTTTTAAAGCGAAATAATTATATCATATTTATCTCTCTAAGTCACGAAATTTTTGCTTACCCAGCTTATTCTTATCAAGTTCGGCAAAGGAATCATGCTTGATCGCCTCTACGATCTGCTCGATTACGCTAAGGATCTTGGCTTTGACTTTTTCGATGTCAGATTCTGATCCAACAAATGATTCCGTGTCCCGCAAACTTGCCAAATACCAATATTTCAACGAGTCCACCTTTTCTTTAAATTCTTCCTGGGCCGCCCATTGGTAAATTAGTAATTGAGTCTTGTCATCGCTCGACAGCTTCTCTTTGACCTGTCCGGTCTTGTAGTCAACAATGCTGATGCTGCCGTTGTTGTTCAAATCCGCGCGGTCGATTTTGCCGGTGAATTTATAATCGCCCAGCTTCAGCTTAAATTTTTTCTCTAAAAATTTTATAGGCTTTGGGTCTTCCTTGTACCGTTCATAGAAATTATCCAGCATTTTAGCACCAAGCTTGCGATAGTTTTCTTTTTGAATCGAGTCCTCAAACCAATCATCAACCCAGGAATCCTCATAAAGCTTGAATAAAACTTTCTTGTCAGGAATAATTATTTTCCCTGGGCTTTTGCCGAATAAATCCGACTGTTCGGTCTGGTTCGCTTGTTGCGTGGCCAGAAGAAACTTTTCCAAGGTTTTATGAATAGTAATTCCAAAAGACAGTTGCGCTTCGCCGGGCATCGGCAGATGATAAAGATACTTATATTTATATTCCAGCGGAGAGAACAAAAAAGAGGCGATTTGAGAGTAAGAAAATGTGTCGGGGACTGGAAGGTTAAAGGCTATAGGTTTTAGGTTATCGGTTGCTTTGCTTTTGTCAGAGAAAAACACTTTGCCCACGGGAGCTGGCTTGGCTGGTGTTTGCTCTAATTTTGCCTCAACTAAAAATTGAGACGGCTTTTTTGTGCTCACTCCTCCATAGTCATTCGCCCAAGTCAGGTACAAATGCCTTTTGGCGCGCGTGATCGCCACATAAAACAGCCGGCGCTCTTCCATTAAATGCGCGTCGCCTTCTGGCAAAATTTCTCTAATCAGTGTTTCAGGAATTTCAATCGCGTCTCTTCTTTCCCGGGTGGGAAACCTTTGATCCACCATATTCACTAGGAAAACCGTGTCGAACTCCAGCCCTTTGGCGGAATGAACAGTCATCACCTTGACCGCCTCCGGCCCCAATTCAGGATTGAAACTAAGCATTCCTTGCTCCCCCGCCTCTTGTTCCAAATCAATTTGGTTCAAAAAGCTTTTGACTGTCTTTGATTTACTTTCGCTTTCAAATTCCAAAGTCTTCTTATATATTTGCTCAAGCAGGTTCCTGTTTTCCTGGTTCGCCGCAGAATCCTGCTTTAAACTGTCAACCAAGCCCAGGTCAGTCACCACCCTCACAAAAAATTCCGAAACTGGCGCCGCCAGGCTCAAACGAGAATGTTTTTCGAGCCGAGCTAGCAATTCGGATATCTTTTTTCGGCTTTCCTGGCTGACCGCAACAAGAGCCGGATCTTTAAGGACCTCTATGATATTATGCGCTTTTCTCTTCGCTGTTTGTGTCACTTGCACCAGGTCATTGTGCTCCAATTGAAACTTCGGCATAGTCAAAACTCGATAAACATCGGCGTTTTCAAAATGATTGTCGACTATTCGCAAATACGACAAGACATCCAGAATAAACGGCTTGCGATACAGCCCCCGATTGGCCACGTAAATGTAAGGAATATTCAGACGGTTCAACTCTACCAAAAACGGCTCGGCGTGGTCATTGGCCCGAACCAGGATGGCAAAATCATTGTAGGTCACGTCCTGTTTTGATTTAAGTTCCTCAATCTTATTCGCCACGAGGCTCGCCTCCTCCGGCAAATTTTGGGCGTGCAGAACTTTGATCTCGCCGGCGACGCGTTCTTTATTTGCGACTAACTTCTTACTTATCTTCAATTTCGATTCCAGGCGCTCTGGGTTATTCAGCTGAATAAAATTATACGCCAGATCAAGAATTTCCTGACTGGAGCGATAATTTTCTGTGAGCGCGACTTCTGCGGAAGACGGATAATCTTCTTTGAACTTCAAAATGTTAGACACGGAGGCGCCGCGGAATTTATAAATGGATTGGTCATCGTCCCCCACCACTGTGATGTTGTTTTCCGGTTTTGCCAAAAGCTTCACCAACTCGTATTGGGAAAGATCGGTGTCTTGAAACTCATCGACCAAAATGTATCTGTATTTTTTCTGATAGTGCGTGAGAATCTTTGGCCGCGTGCGAAAAAGTTTCAGCGCGTAATTAATCAAATCGCCAAAATCCAGATAGCTATTGTCTAAAAGCAACTTTTGGTATTTATAATAAGCATTGGCCACTTCGTTAATCCTAGCGGCCTCATTCTCGTCTTCTTCACTGGCCGCTGTTTTCTTCTTTTTTGATTTTGCTTTCTTCTTAATTTCTGCTGAATCGAATTTTAGCCTCAAATTTTCCGCATATTTCAAATAATCTTCCGGACTGATCTCTTCCCCTTTAGCTTTGTTAAAATGTTTCAACAAAGTATGGATAAACTTGTTCGGATTGCCGATAGGCTTATAATAATCCAGATCAAACTCGTGAAGGTGTTTTTTCACTAAGATCCAAGCCTCGGTCTCGGTGATCACTTTGAAATCTCCGGGCAGCCCAATGTCTAAAGGGTGTTGCTGCAAAATGCGTTGCGCGAACGAATGAAAAGTCGAAATATTAATGTCCACATAACCTAAAGGCGTGAGTAAATCCACCCTTTCTTCCATTTCAGTCGCCGCTTTTTCGGTAAATGTTAAAGCCAAAATTTCATCTGGCTTGGCAAGCTTCTGTTCAAGCAAGTAAGCAATACGCCTGGTAATTACCGTGGTTTTTCCCGTTCCAGCGCCGGCAATAATTAAAAGCGGCCCATTACCAAAAGTGACGGCTTCTTCTTGCTCTTTATTTATTCCCTTAAGTATCTGCGCCATACAGGCATTATAGCATTGCGCATGGTCCTGATGAAATATAAATAAAAAAATATAAATAAAATATAAAAAGCGTACGTTGACCATTTTCAGCGATCGCTTTTTTTACTCAACGACAACGGAAATAAAATAAACAGCCTTTGGGCATAAACTTAATTAAGCGCCAAAAATATTATCCCGGTTAAAACTGTGACCATCGTCACAACAAGCAATACCTCGAAAAAGGTATATCCCCGATAAATTTTGTTTTTTGGTTTCTGTTTGTTCACAAACGTGTGTATAAATATTATATAAAAAAAGAGGCGGTGAAGCAAGTGCTTGCCATCGCCTCGGGTGCTGACACGCAGTCAAGGAGCCTTCACGGTTTTAGGTCCTTGATCGCGCCGGTCGGCGAAAGGACCCGAAGGCCCCTCGTAGCCCACGTTCCAGCCGTTGCCAGACGGATTTGGCACCCTGGTAGGTGCCTCATCCGGAACTTGATGCTCCGGACCACGTCGGTACAAGACACCGCCGCGCCCAGTAAGGTGGGCAAAATACACGTCGTCGCTCTCGTCGCTCATGCTTCCTCCAGTAAGAATTAAGGTGCCTCGCGCAGGTAGGATCAACGCGCATGATCGCTCACTGGCGGTCTGTGCGCGTAATGCAGCAGGAGGGCGAACTGCATCCTCTAAGGCGCGGCTCGCAGGGCCAGCAACCGTGAGAGGGCGACCGGAAGGTCGACTTTGACAGATCCTTATTCACCACGCGAGACACCCACCCAAACTATACGCCCAAACAGCCAGCCGGTCAAAGCACTCCGGTGCGCTGTAGCGAACGCCGAACCTCTCCGTTCTTGACCCAAGCCCCGACGAACTGCGTCCAAATCAGTCGATCGGTGTTCGAGGTAAGGTCAAAAACCTTTCTCGCGAGATAGATCCTGAAGTCGAGACTGGGCCCTTCTGACTGTCCCAGTTCCATCAGCAGCAAGCCGTAGTCCTTCGGGTCGCACACGACGAGCACGTCACGCCAGTTTTTGGCTGCAGCCCGGAGCAGACTCGGTCCGCCGATGTCGATTTCCTCCACCAGATCGTCGAAACCAATGGCTTCCCTCGCGGACTGCTCGAACTGATAGAGGTTAACCACGACGATGTCGTACGGATGGAGGCCATGTTGCTCGAGCGAGTGCATATCCGACGCGTTCGCTCTCCGAGCGAGAATTCCGGCGAACACGGCCGGATGGAGCGTCTTTACACGTCCATCCATCATCTCGGGGAAACCCGTGACGTCGCTGATATGCACGACTGGCACGCCGCCGGCTTCGATAACACGCGCCGTGCCGCCGGTAGACACCAGCTCATAGCCACGGCCCAGAAGGGCACGCGCCAACTCCACGATTCCGGTCTTGTCCGTCACACTGATCAAAGCACTGGGCATCACTCCTCCTTTGGAAAAAGCCAAACCTTGGCGGTCGGGCCTTTGTGTTGTGTCTTCAGTTTACTGCTTCCGTGATAAATTGACAAGCTTGAAAGATAGTCCCGCGTCCTAGGACGCGAAACTATTTGCCTAGTTGGCGTCCCCAGAAGGACTCGAACCTTCGACCTTCTCCTCCGGAGGGAGACGCTCTAATCCACTGAGCTATGGGGACTCATACATTCATACACGACTGTATGAATGTATCAGCGCCTACTTGCAGTCTTCCTGATCGGCATTAAATATTTCCGCGGATCAGAGTCTAAATCCAAATGTTCATCCACCAATTCCCGCATCTTGCTGGAAGTGCTTTTGCCAAAACTTACCAGTTCTACCCGCTGTCCCAAAATCTGCAGATATTCCAACAGTGGAATATAATCACCGTCACCGGACGCTAAAATCACAGTATCAAGCTTCGGGATGAGTTTGATGATATCCATCACAATCCCCACATCCCAGTCACCCTTTTTGGCTCCACCGTAAAAAGACTGCAAATCCTTAAGTCTAACTTCGAACCCGGCTTTCTTTAAAGCATCGAAAAAGGTGTCTTCTTCCGGCATATTAGCACGTATGCCATAAGCGACCGCCCGCACCAATGGCCTCTCGCCTACCGCCTCTTTCAGCACCGCTTCAAACTTTACCCGCGCGTTGTAAACATTGCGCGCCGTGTAATATAAATTCTGCACATCCACAAAAACTCCTACACGTTGTTCTGCTTTCATAATATAAAATAATTAATTATCTAATAATATTTGTTGGTCTTTATTTTTGTCTGAATCAGGAAGCTGGAGAGTGGAAGCGTTGTCTATGCTTGCTTGCAATTTTACATAGCCACCACCGACCTTATCCATGGCTAAATTTGTATTCTTAACATGTGTACCAAGCACATCTAAAGCTTTGGCAAATTTATCACTTTCCTGTTTTATCCCCGAAATCATAGCCAGTATATCTTTTGCCGCTTTGTTTATTTGCTGTCCTTTGAGTGACACCAAAAAAGTTTGCAATGTAAGATATAAGGTGTTAGGGCCGACAAAAACCACTTTTTTGTCTCTGGAATACTGTATCACCTCGCTACTGTCCGCAACCTCCATATACACTCCTTCGCTAGGAATAAACATCAAGGCAAAATCATAAGTGTTTTCTTGCGGTAAAATATATTTTTTATGGATCTCGTCCACTCTTTTTTTAATATCTCGCAAAAAAGTTTTTTTCAAATTCTCAGCCGCTCCTTCCTCTTTAGCTTCTTTGTAAAGCCGAAAGTTCTCCATACTAAACTTGCTGTCAATTGGGAGAATCTTGTCGCTGATCCAGATAATCGCATCCACTGTTTCGCCATTCTTAAATTTATACTGCATTTGATATGCAGTTCGAGGCAAGACTTGTGATATGAGGCTTTCCAGCATTTCTTCCCCAAAATTACCGCGCATTTTCGGAGAAGACAAGGTTTCAGTGAGCCTTCGGATATCCGGTCCAATCTGAGACACTCCTCCAAGCTGTTTGGAAAGTTCGGCTATCACTCTACCGGCATTATCCAAGCGTTCGTTAATGGCTTTGTTGGTCTCGTTGATAGTTTTTTGCACGCTGTCACGAGTGCTGTCTGTGTCTTTTTTTATGTCTCGCATCCACTCCATCATCACTTTCACAGACTCATCTTCCTTTGGCTTTGAGCGGACAAAATATATCAAAACACCAAACCCGACTACTATTACCGCTAAAATTACAAAAATTAGGGCTTCTGTCATATAAATTTTCTGGCGCTCGCTACGGGATTTGAACCCGTGATCTTCTCCGTGACAGGGAGACGTGTTAGGCCACTACACTAAGCGAGCATTTTGGTAGCAGGGGTGGGAGTCGAACCCACGACCTAGGGCTTATGAGTCCCTCGCTCTAACCAGCTGAGCTACCCTGCCTTCCTTACTTATTCATGAACGAGGCGTTGTTGTAAAACTAGCCTGCGTAGCGCGACGGCGCGAGCAAGCAGCCCGCAAAATCAGCAGATTTTGACCGCCGGTAGCTTTGTCAACAATGCCGAGTGGTTTCTTGGTTGCGGGGGGCGGATTCGAACCGCCAACCTCAAGGTTATGAGCCTTGCGAGCTGCCAATTGCTCCACCCCGCGACGATAATACTCCCTTCAAAAATTTTCTACAGCACTAGATTTAAAAAACTTTTCTCGTTTTTCCGCTTCTTTTCTAAATTCTTATACTTCGTGATAGACAAGTTCCCAAGGACCTCGTTTTTGTGTGTAGTTTTTATACAAACCTAGTTTATGTTGCTCAACTCTCCTTTCTAAATTATTGGTTGATCCTTTGTATAGAATCCCTTTAGGGTTTCTAAGTACATAAACATAGTACATAAAATTACTAGAACTGGCGAGCTGCTCCGTCCGCCTCTTGCGGACGGACTCCACCCCGCGACGAATAAAAAACAGGTCTTTCGACTGCCTGCCGGCCGGCAGGGATTTCCTACTCGTCCGCCGAAGTCCCGCGAAGCGGGACGAAGGCGGATGTCACGCCCGACTCGGAATACGAAATCCTGTATCTCGTTTATTTTAGCAGATATCATATATAAAATCAAATCAAAACACCTCCCTTGCGGAGGCGCTCTGATTAGAAACGATTAAACTCGTTTCTTTCTTCGACTGCCACTCTTTTTCTTTTTCGTGGCTCTTTTTCTCTTCTTAGCCATTTGCGTAAGAAGCTCCTTGCGCCTTACAAAAAATAAAATTTGTAAGACTAATAATTTTGCTTTCTATTTTGATTTGACTCCTAGAATTTTATTTCGAGCCAAAACAACTTCAATTTAAGAATAAAGTAAGAATTAAAACCTGTCAAGTGACTTTTTTACTTTGTTTAAAAAAATTTTGACATCTTGTTTGGTTTTTATTTTCTCCAAATAAATATTTTTAATGATTTCTTCCTTCACTTTCCCGATCCTTGGTCCTTGTTCAATTTTTAAATTCTGCATTATTTCTCTTACAGAAAATAATTTATTTATTCGATCCTTCTTCCGTTTAATTAACCCAAGCCAAATCTGACCCAATCGATAAGCCTTAACCTCTGCCTTAGAAACCTTGTCTTTTCGACTTACTCTGAGAGTGCCCTCGGAATCCGCTTTCCAAAGTTCAATCAAGAGTTTAAAGTCCGGATGTAAAGCATATTCCAGTTGTTTTTCTGGATTTAAAGCAGCATAAATCATCATGAGCATATGATTGTCAATTGCCCATTTAATGCTTTCTTTTGACGTTCGACTGAAACGGTATTTTTCCGCAAATGAGCGAAAAATTTCTGCCGATACTTGCGCATGCCCTTTGGTCGATACTACCCAGCCTTCATTCTTTAAAACTCTCTTGGCAGTTTTGGGTTTTCCAATATCGTGAAAGATTACGGCATAAGCCAAGTTAAGATCTGGCTCGTCAATTTTTTCTAGTGCCAACAAAGTATGATTGAACATGTTTCCTTCTAGATGGTAACGTTTGGATTTATGATAAAAAGTCTTGAGCGCTACTAGTTCTGGAATTATAAACTTGAGCAATCCAAGCTCGTCCAGTAATCGCAGGCCTGCCACTCGGTTACGATCCAAAAGTATTTTATCCAGTTCGTTGCGCACTCGCTCGACAGAAATTCTGGTTATATATTTTGCGCGAGTCTTGATCGCGGCAAACGAATTTTTTTCCAGTTTGAACTGCAGCTGGGTTGCCAGCCGGACAACGCGAATCAGGCGCAAAGCGTCTTCGTCTATCCTTTTCTTCGGGTCGCCAATAAACCGCAGTAACTTTAATCTTAAATCCTTGATTCCGCCGGTTGGGTCAGAAATGGCCTTAAGCAGGGGGTCAAAATACAAGGCGTTAACTGTAAAATCACGCCGTTTAGCGTCGATTAAGTAATCTTTTACAAACTTCACCGAATCTGGGTGCCGACGGTTCGAATATCTTCCTTCGTGCCTGAACGTCGTTATTTCAACTGGACTCTTATTAACAATCGCCAAAATAGTGCCGAATTTCTTGCCAACAGTTTTGTATTTTATGTTCGCTCTTTCCAAAATTCCCTCGACTTGAGACGGGGTAGCGCTTGTCGCAATATCCATATCCTCGCCTCCTCGATTCAGCAGCAAGTTGCGCACAACCCCGCCAACCCAAAAAGCCTGGTGATTATTAGCCTGTAGCAATTTGATAATTTTGATTCCGGCTCGATCGAGTCTTGTTTTTGCCTTCCAGTTTTTTAAATTCAACATAATTATCTACAGTCTATCAAATAACGCGGCATTTAAAAACCCCCGCCTTAAGCGGCGGGGGTTTTCTGCTAATTACGTTTAAGCAGCATGCTTAGAATTGGTGGGGTAAACAAGGTTGTTATGATAACCATAATTACAATCACCGAAAACACTTCTTCACTTACTACTCCAAGCGAACGACCGATTGTTGCAAAAATCAAACCTACTTCGCCTCGTGGCACCATACCAAATCCGACTAAATGTTTATTGACATTGCCTGCAGCCAAACCGGAAACGTATTTACCGGCAACCGCAATAACCGAAACGCCAAGCGCTACCAATAAAATTTTCGGATCAAACAATGTTTCGAGCCTTACCGTCATACCGGTGTAGACAAAGAAGATTGGGACCAGTAGCAAGGCTATCGGTTCAATCAATTCTTCGACGTGCTTGTCTGACAGGTGATCTGCAATATGGTGAAGTTTTTTCTTGTGCGGCTCAGGTAGTTTGTCTGCCTCTTCGAAGATTTCATTAGCTACTTGTGGTTTTCTAAAGAAGCGAAAATGCACTGGGTCCAATACCAGTCCTGCAGCAAATGCTCCCACAATTGGAGCTAGTCCAATTTGTTCCGCCAGATAGGAAAACACTAGCGCGAAACCCAAGGCAATGGTCATCTTCATGCCCACACCAGTATGGATTCGTGAAAACATGTTGCACAATAAGGGCGATGCATACTGCCCAATCACTACAGCGCCCACCAAAAACACAATTGCTTTACCTAGAATTACAGAAACCCCGCCCAAACTCACAGCGCCCAGAGTCACTAACGCTGATACAACCGCAAGGATTATCAAACCTAACACATCGTCAATAACCGCCGCACCCAGAACAATCTTAGCTTCCGGAATGTTTAGTTTGCCCAAATCTTTAAATACGCGCGCAGTGATCCCAACGGAAGTCGCAGTCAAAGCGGCCCCCAAAAACAAATATGCGTTTGTGGGTAATCCGGGCAGTAGCCAAGGCCCAACCACCAGCCAGCCCAGTAAAAATGGCACCACCACACCAATTATCGCCACTGCCAAAGACCTAGGGCCCACTTTCATCATCTCTTTTATGTTTGATTCCAAACCAACCTGGAATAAAAGGATAATCACACCGAATTCTGACAAGAACGCGATGATCGGATCTGCTTTAATTGGCTCGAAAAGCGATATGCCTAGTAACACTAGGTTACCTAGAATCAAACCGATCACCAATTCACCGAGCACTGCTGGCTGCCCTGCTTTTTCTATCAAACTTGCAAGCTTGGCCGAAATTAAAATTACAACGATCCAAAGCAGTGTTGATGCGATACTGTGCACTCCCTCAGTAGCATGTCCGCCATCTTCTGCCGCAAACACAACTTGTGTAACAAACATCAAAACCCCTACAACAAGCAGAGTGTATACAGCGATACGTAAAACTTTTGTACTCATATCTTAAATTAGTTAATTATTATCGCGCTTACAAAAAGCACTGAGAAAAAGGCACTTCGCACGCCTTTTGCCCAACGCTTTTTAGTTTATGTTTCTATGTTGGCTCGCTTTCTACTTTTATGCTTGCGCGCTACCTTCAGTCTTGCCAAATGTTTTTCCAAACTTGCCGCGGCATCGGCAAAAACTTTCTCGTCTTTGTAAGATTCTTGCATTAATTTTTGCGCCTTTTCCCGCGCTTGCTCTGCTCTTTCCAAATCAACTTCATGTCCAAACTCCGCGGTGTCTGCAAGCACTACCAATTGGTTATCCGGCTTCACTTCTATCACGCCGTTAGACACGGCAAACACTTCTTCTTCGTTTCCAGTTTTTAGCCTAATCTCCCCGGCAACCAAATTTGAAATCAACGGCAAGTGGTGACTTAACACGGTAATCTCGCCAGTTTGCGTGGGAAGTGTTATAGAATCTGCGTCTTTTTCCAGGACGACGCGTTCGGGTGTGATTAGCTTGAAGTGAATCATACGATTAGTTCTAAGTTCTTTGGTTCTAAGTTCTAAGTTTATAAAATTTAGGCAGCTTTATGAACTCAGAACTTTACAAGCTTTTTACTTAATATCCTTAATACTGCCAACCATATAAAACGCGTCTTCGTCTTTGTCGTCGTGTTTGCCTGACAAGATTTCTTTAAAACTATTGATGGTATCTTTTAAGGATACATACTTGCCGGATCGGCCAGTAAACACTTCTGCCACGAAAAACGGTTGGGAAAGAAATTTTTGGATTTTTCGCGCGCGCGACACAGTCAGCTTGTCCTCGTCAGAAAGTTCTTCAATTCCCAAAATCGCAATGATGTCCTGGAGATCTTTGTATTTCTGCAAAACTTTCTGCACTCCTCGCGCGACTTCGTAATGCTCGGCACCGACAATGTTTGGATCCAAAACCGTAGAAGTGGAATCAAGTGGATCAACCGCTGGATATATCCCCAATTCCGAAAGGCTGCGGGAAAGCACCACCGTGGAATCGAGGTGGGCAAAGGTCGTAGCTGGGGCTGGATCAGTCAAATCATCTGCCGGTACATACACTGCCTGCAAAGAAGTGATGGAGCCGTCTTTGGTGGAAGTGATCCGCTCCTGCAACTCTCCCATGTCTGTGGCCAGCGTTGGCTGATAACCCACGGCTGAAGGGATGCGGCCGAGCAGCGTCGAAACCTCGGAGCCAGCTTGCGTAAATCGGAAAATGTTGTCAATAAACAAAAGCACATCTTGTTTTTCTTCGTCGCGGAAATATTCGGCCAAACTCAAGCCCGTCAATCCCACGCGTGCACGGATCCCAGGCGGCTCGTTCATCTGTCCAAACACCAACGAAGTCTTGTCCAACACCCCTGACTCTTTCATTTCTTTATACAAATCGTTCCCTTCACGGGATCGCTCTCCTACTCCGGCAAACACGGAGACACCGCCGTGTTCGGCCGCGATGTTGCGGATGAGTTCAGTGATGATCACGGTTTTGCCCACTCCTGCGCCGCCAAACAAACCGACCTTACCGCCTTTGACAATCGGCGCGATCAAATCAATCACCTTAATGCCAGTCTCGAGAATTTCCACTTTCGTGGACTGCTGATCAAATGCTGGCGCTGATTTATGTATTGGATATTTCTTGGCGGTTTTTACAGGTTCTAGGTTATCAATCGGCTGGCCCAACGCGTTGAACATCCGGCCCAAGGTTTCCTTACCCACGGGTACGGAAATCGAGGCGCCCGTGTCAGTCACCTCAAGATTACGTTGGAGCCCGTCTGTCGCGCCCATGGCTATAGTTCTCACTTGATTGCCACCGATATGCTGAGCCACTTCCAAAACCAGCTTGGATTTACCGCTGCCGACTTCCAATGCATTTCTAATAGCCGGAAGATTCTCTTTGAATTCCACATCCACTACAGCACCTATAATTTGTGTGATAATTCCTTTGTTCATATTCAGCCTTCCATTGCCAGCTTAGCAGCGGAGATCTCAGATAACTCCTTGGTAATACTTGCCTGCCTGGCTTGGTTGTAAGTTAATGATAAATCATCGATCAGATCAGCCGCAGCCTCATTGGCATTGCGCATTGCTACCATTCTGGCGGAGTGCTCGGAGGCAACCGCTTCCAACATAGTTTGGAAAATTGCAAATTCTACGACTTTGCCTACCAATGCATCCAACACCTCATCCGGCCCCGGCTCAAACAGGTATTCCGTATTATCCGTTTCTTTTTCCGGCACCAGCGGCAAAATCTGTAAAATGTTCGGCTTCTGTGTGAGAGTGGAAACAAAATCCGTGTAAACTACAAAAACTTTTTCGTATTTTCCGCCAGAGGCGGATCCGCCTTTGGCGGAAAAATTACCAACAAAACCTTCAATGGCGATTTCTGCGATTGGTTTGGCGTCTTGAATTGAAATATTTTTATCCCTACTGTCAAAGGCTGCGATAATATTCAGGTTCAACCGCCGCGCGGCGTTCGCGCCTTTTTTCCCCACCGTAATCACGTCAAACCGCTCTATCCCTTCGCTCTTCAAAAGTTCATAAGCCTTGTTGATCAAATTCGTATTCAAGGCTCCGGCTAGGCCACGGTCCGGCGTGATAATTACTGCCAAGATTTTCTGCACAGGCACCGGCTGATCTTCTGGCAGTATTCGCGCGATCAAAGGGTGCTTGAGGTAATCAGATCGTTTTGCCAGATTCTGAACTAAAGCCGAGGATAATTGCGCGTAAGGTCGCGAAGACAAAGTCTGTGCCTGCGCTTTGCGCATTTTGGTGGCAGCCACCAATTCCATTGCCTTGGTGATCTGGGCAATGTTTTTGACAGACTTGATTCTTCTTTTAATGTCTCTGCTTGATGATGCCATATTAATTTTAATTAGCCTTCGACTCGCTTCGCTTGCTCAGGAAACGTCTGACGTTTCCTGAAACGTCAGACGTTTCAGACAACAGAAGTTGATCCCGCAGCGAAGTCGAAGGGTCAACTTACACATAACTTTTCTTAAATTCTTGGATGGCTTTTTTCAACTCCCCCTCAACTTCCTTTTCGAAATCTTTGGCCGACTCGATCTTGCTTAATACCTTCTTGAATTGCAAATCCATAAACTTATGAAACTTATTCTCCCAGTCTTTGACATTTTCCAGAGCCACGTCATCAAGATACCCCTGTGTTGCTGCGTAAATCACCGCCACTTGATGAGCTACTGGCATTGGCTGGTATTGATTCTGCTTCAAAATTTCTGTAATGCGT
Organism: Candidatus Doudnabacteria bacterium; assembly: GCA_016186915.1. Taxonomy (GTDB): domain Bacteria; phylum Patescibacteriota; class Doudnabacteria; order UBA920; family O2-02-FULL-48-8; genus JACPKU01. The sequence continues at coordinate 202,260 of JACPKU010000006.1, forward strand.
TTGCCTAACTCAATGCGGGCTCGAGTTTGTGGATCGAGGTCAGAAGCAAACTGCGCAAATGCCGCCAGTTCGCGAAACTGGGCTAAATCCAAGCGCAATTTACCTGCCACTTTTTTCAAGGATTTAATTTGCGCCGCTGAACCCACGCGCGATACAGACAACCCGACATTCAGCGCCGGCCGAATGCCTTGATAAAACAAATCTGACTCCAAGTAAATCTGTCCGTCCGTAATAGAGATCACATTGGTGGGAATATAAGCCGAAACGTCGCCTGCCTGAGTTTCAATGATTGGCAAGGCCGTCAGTGACCCGTTTCCTTTTTCCTTGCTCATTTTGGCCGCGCGCTCTAGCAACCTGGAATGTAGATAAAACACATCGCCTGGATATGCTTCGCGCCCAGGAGGACGTCGAAGCAGTAAAGAAATTTCTCGATAGGCAACCGCGTGCTTGGATAAATCGTCGTATACCACCAAGGCGTCTTTGCCTTGATCCATAAAATATTCGCCAATCGCCGCCCCGGCAAAAGGCGCGATAAATGAAAGCGCGGCCGGATCCGAGGCGCCTGCCACAACAATCACGGTGTGATTAAGGGCGTCGTTCTTCTCAAGCTCGGCCACGATCCTGGCCACTTTGGATTCTTTCTGTCCGATGGCCACGTATATGCAGACGACTCCTTTATCTTTTTGATTGATGATCGTATCAATCGCAATCGCGGTTTTGCCGGTCTGTCGGTCTCCAATAATTAATTCGCGCTGGCCACGGCCGATTGGAATCATGGCGTCAATTGCCTTGATCCCGGTTTGCAGCGGTTGATGCACGGATTGCCGTTCTATCACACCAGGAGCGATCTTTTCTATCGGATAATTAGCAACCGTTTTAATCACGCCCTTATTATCAATTGCCTGGCCCAAAGGGTTAACTACGCGCCCAACCACACCCTGGCCTACTGGAATAGCCAGTATTTTGCCTGTGGATTTAACTTTATCGCCTTGTTTAATGTGATTGTATTCGCCAAGCAAAATTACGCCAATCGAATCCTGCTCCAAGTTCAAGGCCACGCCGAACGTGCCTTCGGGGAATTCCAACATCTCGGAAGCTCTCGCGTTCGAAAGACCCGAAACCCTGGCAATCCCGTCGCCCACGTAAGACACGGTCCCTACGGTTTCGGCTCTGGCGCTCAAATCAGCGGCCTCGATCTTCTTTTTCAATTGTTCTAAAATATTCGACATCTCATTCCTTTAGATTATTTTTTAGCTGATTGAGTGAATTTTTAACCGTAGCGTCGATTACCATATCATCCACCTGGACTAAAACACCTCCAATTAAACTTCCATCAATCTGCTTTGTGATCTCTATCTTTCCCTGGACAAGCTTGTTTAAACTCTCGACTACCTGTTTTTCATTTTCCCGAGAAATGGGCTTAGCGCTGGTAACCTTTGCCTGCTTGACCCCTCGCCCTGCCAGTTCCAGTTTATGAAATTCTTCCACGATAGATTCATATAGATGCAGAACATTATTTTCCAGAAGCACTGCCACGAAATTATCCAAAACCTTGTCCGTATTATCTGGATTAGTGGTCTCCAACACTTCGTAAAGCGTGCAGGCTAATTGTTTGGCGGTATAACGCATTATTTTACTTTTTTTATGCTTTCTTTAATCAGGGCATGATCCTTAACCGGATCCAGCTTGCTGTTCAAAATTTTCTCGCTGGCCGCTACCACCAAAGTCGCCACCTCTTGTTTGACTTCTTTGACCATCTGATCCTTCTCTGCTGCAATAGTGCTTTTGGCTTGTTCCAATATTTTTTCCGACTGCTTTTGGGCTTCAAAAATGGTTTCCTGCTTAATCTTGTTGGCCGTATCAGTGGCCTGGCGCAGCACTTCGTCTGCTGTCACTCTCGCTTTTTTCAGCTCCTCCATTTTCCAGGCATCGAATTTTTTCCGGTCTTCCTCTGCTTTTTCCGCTTTTTTTAAGCCGCTTTCAATCCGCTCTTGGCGCTCAGTTAAGGTTTGACCCAACGGCTTCACAATCCATTTCCAGAACACAAACAGCACAATCCCAAAATTAATCAACTGGGCCAAGAACAGCTTCCAGTTGATTCCCAGCGTGCCTAAAACGCCCCCGCTTGCTTCTTCGGCGTGAGTAGTTTCCTGGGCCACTTCCGTAGCGGCTAAAATGATTGAAGATAAATCCATAAAATTAACGTAGAGCGTACAGCGTGGAGCGTATAGTCCTAAACGCTATACGCTACACCCTAAACGCTTTACAGAATAAACGTAATCACCAAGGCGTAGATCGCAATCGCTTCCGCAAACGCCATGCCCAAAAGCATGGGCACGAACAGTTTGTCTGCGGATTCTGGGTTGCGGCCAATGGATTCCATGGCTTTGGAAGCGGTTTTACCAATCGCCCAAGCTGGCAGAATACCACCAATGGCAATAGTCATTCCTTTGACCAGCGTTTCCATCATTTCCGGGGTCATATTAATTATTTCCTTTCTCCGACGCTTCGGTCGGAGTCCGACTGCAACGTCGAACTTGTTTCACTTACTCGACCATATTAATCTTGTAGTTTATTTGGTCGGTGTTGAAACCTTAATTAATGAGCACTTTCTGTCACCGGCACAGTCGCTACAGCCAGATACGTCAAAGCCAGCATTGCAAATACAATTGCTTGAATCAAGCCAATCAATAATTCCAAAAATATAAACGGCAGTGGGATGAAGTATGCAATCAATCCGGCAATCACGGTTAAGAGCACCTCGCCGGCGAAGATGTTGCCGAACAACCTCAACGACAACGAGACCATCTTTGCAACTTCGGAGAAAATCTCGATTATCCCCACCCCGAATTCAATCACTGCCACCATAATGCTAATCCCGCCACGGCGCAGAGAACGATAAATGTCTCCTAGTTTGATGAACCTGTTTGCGTATTTGAAAACCCCGATCGTCACAATGCCGAAAATATGGGAAGCAATCACGGCTAAAACCGCCATCGCCAGCGTTAGGTTCAAATCGGAAGTGGCGGGGCGAAAAACCGGCACCAACTCCAGGTGTCCGCCCTGGATTAACCAGCGGCCGATTGAACCAGTGCCCGGAATCAACCCCATCCAATTGGAGAGCAAAATAAACAAAAAGATCCCGCCGACAATCGGCAAGAACTTCAAAGATTTTTTACGATCCTGGGTGACGCGGTCTACATAGCCCAGCATATATTCCAAAGTCGCTTCGGCGAAATTCTGTACCCCGTGCGGAATCAAAGCGGTCTTGGTCCGCAAAATCAAGCCTGTAATCACAAAAAACAAAAGGGCCAACGTAGAATTGATATACGCGTTGGTCACAGGAAAACTTCCGAGTTGGAATATTGGTTCTGCGACTAATGATGGGAGCGCTAAAATCATTTAATTAGTTCTTTAATTCTTTTGGTCAGCCAAATGGTGGTGCTGATAATGGCGATCAAGATGGCAATCAGCGTTAGCCAAGGATCAGTGTCGAATTTCTCATCTAACCATTTGCCGATGAGCCCAAATCCGACTAAAGGGAGAGCAATTATAAACCCAAGTTCGAACGCGAGATTAACAAGGCGCCATTTGCTCAAGGACTGGTCTGGTTTTTGTTCGGAATTTTGCATACCTTTTTAATTTAGCGCGTCAAGTTTAGCAGAAAAAACCAAATCTAGCAAGACTGCCAAATTTTGTGGGGGTTGACATTTAAGAAAAATACGTGGTGGGTGGTTAACTCAAAGGTAAACCAACCCACCAGTCGTGCGCCTAGCGGAGACGGATCACCATCGCCGTCGTGAAGGACTGCTGTCCTGCGTCAAAAAACTCCTGCAAGGAGCACCCCGCCTGTTGCATCGCAAGTTGAGCCATCGTGCCGTCCAGTTCAGTTGATGTCACTTCAGCAACCGGCTTCTCATAGCAAGCCGCGATTGTTCGCCTCACACGGCCCAGCTCCCGACCACCTGGTTTGTCCACGGCAACGAGGTCCACATCTGAACCGACCCAGTTTCCGAGTCCTCCGAGTTGGTGCCAGAATTCCATCGGGTCAGATCTTCAGACGCAGCCCTTGATCCCTCGAAGTTCCACGAGACTAATTCCGTAGTGAAAGATCTTGGCTGGGATGTCTGTCTCTTCTTTCACCAGCGTGCTGGAGCTGGAGATCACCGTAATGGGGCGAAAACCCTTCTTCATGTAATCCTCCTAGGTTTTGACCATTGCACAGAAGAATTATCGCTCTTCTCTACAATCGTCTTGGAGCCGACCGTCGGACTTGAACCCCGGTAGTAGAACACTTCGTGTTCACTACGGGGCAGGCCTCCAACTTTACCCCGTACCGAATGCTTGATGGAGCCGGCTGTCAGATTTGAACTGACGACCTACCGCTTACGAAGCGGTTGCTCTACCCCTGAGCTAAGCCGGCATTCTGGTACGGGGCTACGGTTTACGATACCGTTGCTCTACCATTGAGCTAGGTCGGCGCGTTGGTGCAGGCTGCTGTTATGATACTGCTGCTCTACCATTGAGCTATTTTGGTGTATTCAATTACAATTATACCACATATATCACAAAAAACAGCCCAAACCCTATGTTTATATTTTCCGCGATCGTTGTAATTATAAACATCGGACCCCTTCTCAAATAAAATTAAAATAAGCTAAAAATACGTCTTAGTTTTTTAGCAATGTCTATCTCTCTTGCAGTTACTAAGGTCACAAAGGGTCTGATCTCATATACTTCTTTCAAAAAAGTAATCACGTCCTCACAAGGATAAGGATGTACCCAAGCGCTCTTCTGTAACTGGTGAAACCCAAGTTCCTTAAGTTTCAAACGAAAATGGTCTCTAGCTAACCTAAATTTTTCGGGAATGTCGAATATCACCAGCCGCCATTGCTTATCCCACCTCAAAGGTTTTTTTAATTCCAGGTTATCCAAATTATACCTCAATACTTTTTCCTCTCCCTTTTTTGTCAACGTGACGACGACTTCGTCTCCCTCATATCCAATCCCAACCATACCCTGTCGTTTCAAATATCCCAGTGTTTGGCTAACTTTCCTCTTATTATATTTATTTTCCAGTTGTAATTCCTCAGCGATTGCCATAAATACTAAGGGGCCGGCAACTGGGACAGCTAATAACCCCGCCGCCGCTAGCATCAGCAAAATATCTTTTACGATTTTGGTGTTCTTAACTCTCATTATTTATGTTTCTCAGCTATGTTTATATTTTCCGCGATCGTTGTAATTATAAACAACAAGTCTTATAATTTATCAACACCGGCTCAAGCCAATCCGGAACCTCTATCTCAAAATTGCTTAAATCTTCCCACTTATATTCCTGATGCTCGTGGGAAAGCAGGATGCTATCGGACTTTTTCTCGCACAGGAAAAACAAAAGCGTGATGATCTGTCCATCCTGCCTGGTGAAGTGCTGGACATCCAGAGGTAGAAGTAATTTAATGTCCAAATTGGTTTCTGCCTTGGTTTCGCGGACTAAACCGGTTCGTGGATCTTCTCCAAGATCCACTCTCCCTCCCGGCAAATCCCACTGATTGGCATTGTGCGGATCGTCTTTGCGCCTGCGGATCATCAACAACTTTCCATCCTCAACTATAAATGCTTTTACCCCAATCCGAAAATTGATCATATCACTTTTTGCCAGCCCTTTTTAAAACATCAATGGAACTTTTATCCTTGCTTATTTCTTTAAGCCAATAGTCTGTCAGTTCTTTGATTACTTTTTTGGTGTGTTTGTTTCGAATTTTACTTATCATTTTCGGTAATGCCTTGCCCAAAATATCATCGTCGTCATTTTTATAATGGCCGGAGTATCTCAAAAAGTGCCCACATTCCATATAGTCGGCCATTTTGAAAATCCAAGCTTCATCAGTTTTCGGATCAAGCATCTCTTTTGCCAGTTTCCTAAAATATTTTTCATCCTCTCCAAAAAACTTGCCTATAAATTTATGGTTTTCCTCTTCAAATGCTTTTGCCTTCACTCTGGCACGCTTATTAAGCTCAACATAAATCCTGGAAATATCACCGCCGAACAACTCTCCCAAATCGTGAATCAGCGCATACTCCAAAACTTTCTGGATATCAATTACTCCGCCCTGGTTTTTAATATGTCTAGCCAACTGCCAGGCGATCATTGTTACTAAATAATGGTGCTCGGCGAGATTGCTCAACTCATAACTTTTTACATCACTAAGAGCATATCCGTATTGCGGTTGGGTTCTGGTTAATTCGAGTAGTCGAAATAAATCGGGTAAGTTTTTCATAATCATCTCTTTTTTGGAGCACGATACGGGAATTTCACCCCGCACCAAATTAATTAATCTTGGAGCGAGCGACGGGAATCGAACCCGCGTCTCAACCTTGGGAAGGTCGTATACTGCCATTGTACTACGCTCGCAAAAATTTTGGTGCGGAGCAGGCCCATGCCTAAACCTTGGGAAGGTCTCGTACTGCCATTATACTAATCCCGCTATTTTACGATTTTCCAAACCGGCAAGTTTTGGGTTTGGTGCTCAAACCATTGATCAAACCCGCTGGTTTCCACCAAAATATGCTTAACCTGCCAAACTTTCGCTTCGCCTTGACCATTGGATTCAACTGGGTAAAGCAGATGATAGCCAAACCTGCTCACCACGATCTGGTCCAACACCGCGCCAATTTGGGCTTGGTCAATTTTATTAAACAATTCCGGGATAATTTCATGTTCCTGGACAAATCCCAAATCTCCGCCAAATTGCCCAGTCAGTTTATCATCGCTTTTCTCCCGCGCCAAGTCTTCAAAACTTCGTCCTTCATTCAGCTGCCTTTGAATATCCTTGATTCGATTAAATGCGTTACTGTTCATCTCAAAGTTTGAGTTGAAACGAATCTTTAGTGCCGCAGACAAAGCTTCGGGCTCAACCACGAATTTTTCAAACAATTTTTCCTGTCCGGAAAAATGATCCTTGACCAATTTAATATATTCATCATTGTTGTTGGTCTTGAAAAACAAAAACTCATCGGTTATCTTTCCACTGTCATAATCCACCCTTAGTTTCCTCACCAGGCTTTCCATTTTTTTCGCGCTGATCAGTTGATCAATCACAGTTTTTTTGGAAACGGTACTGTCTAAGCTTCTGGCAATTTCAAACGCTTTATCTAACTCATATATTGATATCAGGCGCTCCCGGACCACCACGGCTGGATAGATTTTTTTGAAGGTTAAACTCAGCGGGTCATGAAAATCAGCAGCGTAGGCGATAAACGCAGTCAAAGCAAAAAGCACGAGCACTCCCAAAATAATTACGATGGTCAAATAAATCTTGTGCGCCATGCTGATGATTAGGAACTAAAAAAATAATCAAACCACTTGCGAGGGTTGGAAACCGTTTGCGGCTCCGCTGGCTCGTTTGCCTCATCCGCCCTGCCAACTGGCAGGGCAACCACAAACTCTCCTTCTTTCTTTAAGTTTAACTGTTCTCTGGCCTGTCTTTCTTTATACTCCGGCGTGTCGAGGTATTTAATCAACTCAGACAATTCCAAATTTTTTTGGTTAATTTTTTCGGCTTCCTTTTCCAACTTTTTAATTTCGCTGTCGACCTGATACTTTTGGATAAAAATCCTGGCACTGCCAACCATCACCAAAACCAAGGTCAGTCCCAAGACAAAAGTCGCTAATCTGGATTTAAGAAATTTGACAAAATCCATATGCGTATCAAAAACTTGATGAGATGAAGAGCGGGAACAGGGTAAACAAAAGCATGCCCACAATCATAATCAGAGCAAATATGATCCAAATTTTTTTTAATAGTTTTCTATTTCTCATTTTTTTAATATTGCCAAGAATGCTTCCTGCGGTATATCCACTGAACCGACCCGCTTCAGCCGCTTTTTGCCTTTCTTCTGTTTTTCCAGAAGTTTCATTTTTCTGGTCACATCGCCGCCATAGAGTTTGGCTGTCACGTCTTTGCGCATGGCGGGTATGGTTTCGCGAGCGACTATTTTGGATCCGATCGCGGCCTGCAGCGCCACTTCAAACTGCTGTCGGGGAATCACAGTCTTAAGCTTTTCTACCAGCGACCGCCCTTCTGATTCAGCCACTTCCTTATGGACGATCAACGACAGCGCGTCCACTTTTTCTTGTGCCACCAGAATGTCCAGTTTAACCAGCTCCGCCTCCCTTAGATCCAAAAGTTCGTAATTCAGAGAAGCGTAGCCAGAGCTGATACTTTTAAGTTTATCATAAAAATCAATAATGATGTTGGCCAGCGGAATTTCAGCGGTTATCATCACTCGATCCTCTCTGACGTAGTCAGTATTTTTATAAATCCCACGGCGCGCGGTAATCAGTTCCATCACTCCCCCAATGTATTTTTGTGGAATCAAAATTTCCACCAGCACCCATGGTTCCTCCACGCTTTCTATGTGTGACGGATCAGGCAATTCGGCCGGGGTGTGGACGATTTTCGAATCCCCATTTTTTAAATTCACCTTGTATTCCACGGAAGGAGCGGTCAGAATTAAATCGAGATCGTACTCGCGCGACAGCCGTTCCTGCACAATGTCCATATGCAAAAGCCCCAAAAATCCCGCTCGGAATCCAAACCCGAGAGCGGGTAAATTTTCTGCCTCAAACTCGAGTGCCGCGTCATTGAGCTTGAGTTTGTCCATTGCGTCTCGAAGCAGCGGGTAGTCGTCGCCGCTGGTCGGAAAGATGCTCGCATAAACCATGGGTTTGACCTGTTTATACCCGGGCAGTGCTTTCGCTGTATTGCTTGATTGGAGCGTGGTTACTGTATCTCCTACCCGCGCTTTGCGCACTTCTCGCAAGCCGGTCACAATATAGCCGACCTCTCCTGTTGCCAGCTCAATCGCTGGAAACAATTTTGGTTTAAAGAAACCAACTTCCAGAGCCTGCGACTGCGTTTTGGTGCCCAACATTTGGATTTTTTCATTTTTTTTCAACTGTCCGTCAACAATTCTGACAAATATCACCACCCCGCGGTGTTGATCGTACTTTGAATCAAAAATCAAAGCCCGTAGCGGCTGATCCTCTTTTCCGTTCGGTGAGGGAATCCGAGCCACTATCTGCTGTAAGATCTCCTCTACGCCCTCGCCGGTTTTGCCGGAAGCAAACAATATGTCCTCTTTCTTAAACCCAAAAACATTAACGATTTCTGCTGCCGTCTTTTCGCGCTCGGCATTTGGCAGGTCGATTTTATTAACCACGGGAATAATCTTTAATTTATGCTGCTGGGCCAAATGCACGTTGGCAATTGTCTGCGCTTCTATGCCTTGCGTGGAGTCAACGACCAAAATCGCTCCTTCACAAGCGGCAAGCGAACGGGAAACTTCGTAAGTAAAATCTACGTGTCCGGGGGTATCTATTAAATTCAATACGTACACAGACTCAGGCGGACTGGACGCGGACTGGTCGGAATTTATTAGCCTTTTAATTTCAGCTCCATCAGGTCCAAAATTTACAAGTAATGCCAGTTTATGCGGGGTTCCCTTTAAATAATTCCATAATTGTGCTTCTTCTTTTCTACCAATAAGCGGCAATGCTTTGATCTCTAAAATTATTTTATTATCAACTAGAAAATCTGGACGGTAAACGCCAACCTTCGCGCCCTTATAAGAAACCGTAATCTCTTTTTCCTGAACAAAGGGTATACTTCTCTGTTTAAGCTCCAGAGCCAATGCTTTTTGATAGACGTTTTCCTTATGACCGCTTCCAAGCTGTTTCCTAACCTCAAAAATCGCACCTCTAACACTATAACTCAGGTCTTCATAGAGCAGTCCTTTGTCTGCATTAGTCTGTTTGCTGTCAGCGTTAGTCTGCGGCGGTGTCCACTCCATCCGAACTGGCTGCAGCTTAATAGTAATCCCCCGCTCGCGCTCCAAATCCATGGTGTCCAAAAGCTGGTCCTTCATCTCCCGTTTGGCCAAAGTGTGCGTCACTTCCAAAAGCCGATCCGCCAGCGTGGACTTGCCGTGATCAATGTGGGCAATGATGCAAAAATTACGGATTTTTTCTGCTGCAGACATGGTTATTCCCTCGTATACCAAGCACTATTAATATTACGAGAAAATTTGATGAGCATTGATTTAAGAAGGTTAACCAGACCATGCGTTTCCGCCAGCCCGCTAAACCAGGTTATTCCCAAATAAATCACAAGACCGACGAGTGACGCTCCAGCGGCTTGGGTAAACACCCCGACATAGGTCTGCATGTTAACCAGCGGAGCAATCAAATACAAAGATACATAAGCGCCAGCAGCAGACAGAGCCGATCCAATCACAATCTTTAAACTATTGATGATCAAGTATTCGTCATGGATGTGACCGATTTTTTTATGCAACTCCATAACTAGCATAACTAAGTGAATAATACTGGTCAGGGAAAACGCGATCGCCATGCCAGGAATGCCGAATCTTCTGACAAAGAAATAAGTGGCGAAAACATTTACTACGATAACAATAAGACCAATGATTACCGGGATAGCGGTATTGTGCCGGGCATAAAACGCTCGAGTGAACAAAGGGGCCAGCGCCTGGGCAAACAGGGAGACCACAAATAATCCGAGTGTTAAAGACACCACGCGCGTATCCGCAAAAGTAAAGCTGGTATTTTCTCCAATTCCCAACACCAACCTGACTATCTGGGCACGCAGAATAAGCATCAATACGGACAGCGGAATGATAAAATATAAAATCTGAATCGTGGTTCTGGCGAGAACATCCTTAAATTTTTGATCGTCGCGCTGGTTGAAGTATTCCGACAAGGTTGGAAAAACCGCAATGGCGGCCGAGATGGCAAAAATGCTTAAAAACACCGCCTGCAAATTGTTAGCGTAATAAAAGACCGACAACGAGCCGGTGCCTAAGAACGATCCAAAAATCGTGGCCACCAAAAGGGTCACCTGGCTGGTGCCCATGGAAAAAATCCTTGGCCAATACAATTTCCAAAATTGGATGAATCCGGAGTCACGCAGCGCCAGCACCAAGGAATAACGGAAGCCCATAAAAAACACTTGCGGTAGTTGAATGAGAAAATGCAGGAGAGCTCCGATAACCACGCCGATGGGCAAACCTATTGGTCCCATGATCGGATACAACACCAGCACGCCAAATATAATGGACAAGTTATAAACCAAAGGCGCCGCGGCAACCACTGCAAATTTTTTATAGGTATGGAGAATGCTGGAAGTGATCGAGGAAAGGGACAGAAACAGAGGAGAAAAAAGCAAAATCTTGGTAAAACTTCTGGTCAGTTCATAAGCTTCACCAGTAAATCCCGGGGCAATAACCCTAACCAGCGGATCGATAAATAAAAGCGCGAACAAGGATATGCCAATCACTCCAAAAATCGTGCTGTTCGCAATACCTGACGCGATCCGAAAAGCCCGGTCTCGATCTTTAAACAAGTAGTCGGAAAATACCGGAATAAATGCCACTGACACGGTGCCCAAAAAAAGCAGATTAAAAATAAAGTCCGGAATCCGGAAAGCCGCGAAATAGGCGTCGATCAAAACACTGGTCCCGAACCGGTTGGAAAACACCGCGTCCCGAATAAGCCCCGAGAATTTGGCCAAGAGCGAAAAAACCGCGATGATCACGGTTGCTTTGGTAAGCGAATCAGATTTAGTATTCAACAACCTGGCAATCATTTAATTGTCCTGAGAAAGCAATATGGCCCAGTACCCATCCTTATCGCTTTGATAACTAAAATTGGCTTGCTGGCCTTGGGGTGCAACATTGGTCGTAGACCAGATTGTCTTCAATCCTTCAAATACCAGCGTGTGATCAAATGGCCAGCCTCGACTACCCAGCTGTTTTTGAAAAAGCATGCTGTAAACCGCCGTCCTATCCAACAATTTTGGATTGACTTTAAACGGCAAACTATAAGTTAGCTCCACTTGAGAAATTTCTTTTGAGTCCGTATTCACCCACCCCGCGAATTCAGTTTTTCCCGCTTCTTCTCTGACAAACACTCGATCAAACTTCAGTTCCCCGATATCCCACGCAGCCAAGTCTGGGTCGGTTTTTAATCCTCTGAAAACCGAAGCCAGGTGAGGATCAGAATCCAAGCCGGTTGCTGAGATCAGCTCACTGCCTTTGGGCACCAAGACGCGCAAATAATCTCGATTCGGCTCGTTCGCAGCGTTCTCGCGCTTAATCCGTAAATTGTTGATTACCGTGCCATCAGTCAAAATCTGCGACTTAAGCGTCAATTTTTGAACAATTTCCAAATCGGTTTTAGTCCCTCCCTGGTTGCTGTTGACCACTAAGAGATAATCGCCGTCAGTGGGCAAGACCTGTCCGCCGAAGCCCAAAGATTCAATCTGGGTTTGCGTGTCAGACTGCTTGCTGAACAGCAAGAGGTGTTTTTCCAGCAGGTTGGTTTGCAAGATTTGGAAGAAAGAAAACCATTGCTCTTTTTTTAAATTATTCAGCCGATTAAGCAAGATCAAGGCAAAGTCAGCCAGAAACTTTTTTGGCTGGTTTTGCTCCAGGTCATAATCCACTGAAGTTTTGTATTGAACAACCTCCTGAAAATTGCTTGCGGTCAAAATCACGCCGTATTGATCCATATGAATTGGGCCGACAATTTCCAAAAGCCCTTCAAATATTTTCGGCGTAAAGGCAACCACGCCGTCCGCGGTTTCTTTGCCCTTTTCAAAAAATTCTAAAAGCTTCGCGCTCGACTGACGAAAATCCACAAACCAGTTGGCGTCTCGCAGTCCCCATTTTTTAATTTCCGGTTGAAACGGCCCCGGTGCTGCGACATCCTCATAAAAACTGCCGTCGAAATCATATATACTCTGGATATCCAACTTCTCAATCAATCCTTGATTGATCTTTACCACCCCATAGGTGCCGATAAATCCACCGGTTGCCCTGGCCTCATCATAATTTTGAAAAATTAAAAGATAGGTTTTTGGCGACCCGTCAAAAAACGTCAAATACAGATCCTCCAAATTGATTAATCCTTCCAAGACACCGCTTAATTCTTGGACTTGCCTTTTGGCTTCGTCTAGGGTCGAGATATAGTCCGCTGGCAAGTTACTGACTTTGTCAAAGTGTTCCGAGGATTCATTGAGCAAAGCAAGACTTTCCTTCAACAGCAGCCGGTTTTGCCTTAATTTTTTGTTGAAGTCTTGAGTCTCAATCCCCTGGTCGGAAACCGTAACCATATCGAACAGCTGCAACGATTCCGTAAGTTTAGAGCCGGCTTGCGATAAAAGATACGCGCCAGAAAGAATGTTATCCGCGCCCTTGGCTTGCGAGTTGACCAAGGTTAGCGCTTTATACTGAGCAAGCTTATCCTGAGCAATTTCCAGATTATTCTGCGCCGAGCTGAACAGCTGCAGTGCTGATTCAAAATTTTGATCGCTTAAACTTGCCTGGGCGCCGGACAAATCGGTATAAGCGCTGGTGGCCGCGCCCAAGATTTCACCCGAAGCGTCTTTCACCGAAGCAAGATAAGCCAGTCCTTGCAGGCTCAAAGCCAGAACCAAAACCGCCGCGGCAAACGCAGCAACCTTCGAAGGCCGCCACTGATAAGTATATACACGCTTGGTTTTTTTTATTGCCTTGGCCGGCTGAAATAAACTCTTATCAATCGAGACGATTCGATCATAACTGCGCCTGACTATAAAACCAATATCAAATTTAGACGGTTTGTAATACCTCAAACCGGTCTGGATGCGGATTATCTTCCTGTTCACCTCTTTTGGTTTTTTCTTAAGCTTTTTCATATAGTGGCTGGTCTTATAATACTACTCGGAAAAACGAGAAATGTTAAGCAGCACCCCAATGCTGGCAAGGCTGATAGCCAAAGCAGAAGAGCCGTATGAGATAAACGGCAGCGGAATGCCGGCCAGGGGGATGATGGCCGTGATGCCGCCGATATTCATCAAAGATTGAAATACCAGCCAGGAAGTAATTCCAGCGGCCACCAATTTTCCAAACACATCCGGGGCGTTCTTTGCGATCTTATAACCGCGGAAAGCAAAGAACAATAAAATCAAAAGCAGAATTGTCATTCTCACAAACCCTAATTCTTCGGACATAATAGCGAAAATCGAATCACCGATGGTCTCCGGCAAATAGTTGAATTTTTGACGGGATTGGCCGAACCCCGTTCCCCACAAGCCGCCGGAACCAATGGCCAACAGAGCCTGGTTGATTTGATAAGAGATTCCCTGCTGGTCCACTTGCGGATTAAAATATGCCACGATCCGCTCCAGCCGATAGGGAGCGGCCTTGATCAAAAGCCACAGCACGAGCAGTGACGCCAGGGCGGTTGAAAATAAATGTTTTATTTTCGCGCCGCCGACAAAAAACATGGTGGCGGCAATCAGAGCCAATCCTACCATCGTGCCCAAATCCGGCTCGAGGATAATCAAGCCGGAAATTATGCCGACGATAAATAATGTGGGCAGGAATCCATAATACAAATCATTAGCATTAAGCTTCCGCTTGTCATACCAACTGGCCAAATAAAAAATTATGGCCAATTTCACGAACTCGGCCGGCTGAAATAAGAAATAGCCAAAATCTATCCAACGCCTCGCCCCTCCCACCGCGAAGCCAATTCCCGGAATCAGCACCAAAACCAGGAGCACCATCCCGATCAGCACCAAAAGCGGGGCAAATTTCTGCCAGACGTGATAATTAATCCTGGAAAAAAAATATAGCAGAATAAGTCCTGGAATAGCCCCAAAGGTAATTTGGCGCAGGACATAAAAATGATTGTTGCCGAAGCGCTCAAAGGACAAAACCGAGGATGCGGAAGAGAGCGCCAGCAATCCAAAAGCAAGGAGCGTCAAAACTAACCCCAACAAAACGTAATCCATTTTTGGCAGATCAAGCTTTTTGGGCATATTTTTTTACTGCTTTAGTGAACTTTTCAGACCGGTCTTTTTCATTTTTAAACATATCAAAACTGGCAGTCCCCGGAGAGAACACGGTTGTGTCCCCTTTTTTAGACAAGCTGAAAGCCTGCTCAACTATTTTATCCATGCTTTGGGCCCCGCTTTTGACCTTACCTTTAAATCCTGCGAGTTGCTTCAAAATTTTAGGCGTTTCTTCACCGACCACGACCGCGCCTTTTATATTTTTGGACTGCTTAATCAGCGCGCCAAGATTTTCAAAGTCGAATCCCTTATTCGAGCCTCCGATAATTATAATCAGCGGGGCAGTGAAAGATTTAATGGCGGCCATGGTCGCTTCCGGATTAGTGCTGAATCCATCATTAATCACCCTAATTCCTTTTTTTATCCCCAGATCCTGCAAGCGGAAGGGCAATCCTCGAAATTCTTTTACCCCCAGTTTGATCACATCATCCTCAATTTTTAACAGCCTTGCCACTTCTACCGCTGCTGCGATGTTGGCCAAATTATGCCTGCCCAAAAGCTGGGTTTCAAAACCGTTTACACTGTCTGTCTTGGCCAGAATTTTTTTGGCATTGCCTAGTGTCTGATAACTCTGGGGCACTTCTTCTCCTAACACCGCATAGTCTTGCGCGGACTGATGAATAAGAATTTGTGCCTTGGCATCCCGATACTCTGAAACAGAATAATGCGCGGCATAAATTTTCGTCTTGGTTTCATCAATGTGGTCACGCCCGACATTTAGCACCACCGCGATATGCGGGCTCTTGTGAAGGTCCTGAAGCTGAAAACTGGAGAGTTCCAGCACTACCAGGTGATCGGGTTTTATGCGCTCAATGAATTCAAACGGATCTTGGCCGATGTTTCCGGCAAGCCAAACTTTCATTTTCCTGGATCTCTGCAGGATTTGATAAATCAAACTGCTGGTCGTGCCCTTGCCTTTGGTGCCGGTTACGCCAATAATTGGACAGGGACAAAGATCAAAAAACAATTTGGTTTGACTGCTGACTGTAACCCCGGCTTTTGTCGCTTTTTGGATGGGAGCCGAGAGATAAGGCAGGCCCGGGGTTCGAAAAATCACGTCAAAGCCGCGGAGCCTGTCCCAAAGTTCATCCAGCGAGGTCCAGTTTTCTATCACTTCAAAAAAAATCCCCTGGTTTTTCAAATAAGCCGCGAGGTGCTGATTATTTACTCCCAGTCCAGCAATTATAATTTTCTGATCCTTTAACGCATCTATGGTCATCTCGAAATTACTTTTCCGCTTAAAGTCAAAACTTCTTTATCTTGAAGCGATATTTTGCCGTTGACAATCACGGTCTCAATTCCATCGGATAACTGGTGAGGATGTTCATAGTTCGCGCGGTCGGTCACGACTTTCGGATCAAAAATCACCAGATCGGCTTTTAATCCTTTGGCAATCATGCCGCGGTCTGTCAGACCCAAAATTCTTGCCGGCTCCGCGGTAATCTTTTTGATCGCATATTCCCAGGGCAAAATTTTCTTCTCTCCAACCAGTCGCAAAAATCTTGGCATCGTGCCGAAGCATCGAGGATGCACCAGATTTTCAAACTGGCTTATAGAATATCCGGCGCCGTCTGTGGCAATCAGAGACAAAGGAGAGCTCATAAACATTTCCACCTGCTCCTGACTAAGATTATGATCAAACACTATCGCCTGCCCCGAGTTGGCTGTGATGACATTCAGTATAGCTTCTTCATTCGAAGTGCCTTGATTCTCGGCTACTTTCGTAATACTCTTGCCCACGAACCCGAGATTGCTTTCAGAGTTGGCAACGATAATTTTGTCATACTCGTATTCTTGATCTTTCAAATAATCAATGATTTTTCGTCGCTCAATGCCTGATTTAATTCTTCTTAGAGTCTGATTCCTGCCGCCTTCATAAGCCCATTTGGGTAAATAAGTATAAAGTACTGACCAAGAGGAGTCATAAGGGTACACATCAAAGCTTATGTCTAGTCCCTGATGATAGGCATTTTCCAGCTTGTTGATTATCTCATCAAACAAATGCCAGTTAATCCGCCCGCGAAGTTTGAGATGGGAAATTTTTAAGCCGACCTCGGCCTTGCGCGCCAAAGCGAGTGCTTCGTCCAGCGCATCCAGAATTTTGCCGGTTTCAGAGCGCAAATGCACGCTTAAATATTTTTTTGGGGTTTTCAGGGTCTTGGCTAAGGCCACCAGCTCATCAAAACTTGAATCAACTTCGTGGGCGTAAATTAACCCCAAAGACAGTCCCAGAGCGCCTTGCCTTAAGGCTTCGGACAACAGTTGATTCATAACTTTCTCTTCTTCAGAAGACACCGCTCGCACCTGATCGCCGATTAACCCTCTGCGTAAGTTGGCGTGCCCTACTAAACTTCCCACGTTGACACCAAGCTTGATGTTTTTCAGACTAGTCAAGAATTCTTCGAACGAAGCCCAATTGATGTTTAAGCCGGCAAGATTGTGCCACTTCTGAATTGTCTTAATTGAATCAGCGGTGGGCAGAGGGGCCAAGGACGAGCCGCAATTTCCAATGATGATAGACGTAATGCCTTGAGACAAAAGGCTCAATTGCTCCGGCTGATCAAACAAGGTCCAATAGGAATCCGAATGATTCTGGATATCAATAAAACCCGGGGAGACATATTTGTCCTGCGCGTCCAAAACCCGCGTTCCTTTGCCAGGGTCGAGTCTACTTTCTATGGCCTCTATTTTCCCATCTTTAAGGCCGAGGTCTTTTTTGACCATCGGCTTTCCTGACCCGTCTAAAACAAAAGCATTTTTTATTAATACATCAAACATAAAAAGTTAAACTCCAAATTACAAGCATCAAATAACAAATAAATTACAAATGCCGATCACTAAATCAGAGTTTGGAATTTGATATTTGTAGCTTATTTGTATTTTGTTATTTGTCATTTGATATTTTTTATCGTCCGATAAGATTTATGGCCACGCCGATAGCCGCAAACACGGCTGCCACCACCCAAAACCTCATCGTGACTTTTGTTTCCGGCCAGCCTAAAGCTTCGAAATGATGATGGAGGGGGCTTGTTAAAAAAAGTTTTTTGCCGAATAATTTGCGGCTGACTGTTTGCAAAATCACAGAGCCCGATTCCAGTACCAGGACAAATCCGATAATTGGCAAAACAACTACCGAGTTGGTCAAAAACGCAATCACGGCCAGCACGGTCCCTAAGGACATCGAACCCGTATCGCCCAAAAAAAAGCGCGCGGGATATATATTGAACCACAAAAAAGCCAACAAAGCTCCGGCTAACACGCCGCTCAACACAGCCAGTTCGGCCCGGCCCTGTAGAAAAGCTATCAAACCATAGGCAAAAAACGCTACGGCCAATACACCGCCGGCCAAACCATCTAACCCATCAGTTTCGTTGACTGAAAAACTCGTGGCCACAACCACGAAAATAAACAGTGGCACGTACCACCAACCAATAGGAAAAACTCCAAAGCCGGGAACGCGCAGAATGTCAAATTCCAACTTGTAATAAAACCAGTAAGCCCCCACCACCGCAACCAAAGTATAAAGTAAAAGGCGGTGTCTAATTCGGAGCCCCCCGCCGCCAGAAACCAGTCCGCGAACATCCACGTAGTCGTCAATCAGCCCAAGTACCGCGGTTGCCGCTAACACACCAAGCGGCAGGAGAGTTTGGGCGCGCGTCAAAAAATTCAGGTTATGAAATAATTCTATATTTAAAACTCTATCCAAAAACCAAAACAGCGAAGCCAGAAAAATTGCGGTAAACCAAACCAAAATCCCGCCCATGGTCGGCGTCCCTCGTTTTTTTTTATGGAGCTCGCTGTACACCGGCGTTGTACCGTCGTCACGGATCTTCTTTGTCACTTTGTATTTATAAAGAAAATGGGTCAAGATGGGCGTTAAAATAATGGCCACAACAAAAGAAATTGCGGCCAAACTAAAAATTTTGATAAGCACTGCCGAATCAGGCATTTTATTGTCCTTGTATACTAATTAAGTCACTAAATTATACCATATTTCTCGTGTTTAACCAATCATCACCACCGATAAGAACCAAACACCCAGGCCAGCAGTTTTCTTGTGTCTTCTTCCCTGTCATCGCTTCCTAAAATAATCGTGACAACATCGGCCTCCCCTTGTTTTTTGCGAATAACTAAATTTCCTTTGGCTTCATCAGTGTAGCCAGTCTTGATTCCCATAATGCTTGCATCTTCGATTAATAATTCATTGGTTGAAGTAAGCACGTGCCTAAACTTATCATCCACTGATGCGACTTCCAGCTGTCTGAGTTGCACTACTCTCGCTAACTCCGGTTTGCTTACAAACTCACCCACGATTCTTCCTAAATCAAAAGTGGTGGAGTAATTATCAGCACTGTCCAGTCCCACTGGATTTGAAAAATGGGAGGAACTCAACCCTAAAGCTGTAATTTTTTGATTCATTAAAACCACAAACTCTTCAGCCGAACCAGCCACCTGTCTGGACAAGGCCATCGCTGCGTCATTGCTGGAAGAAATAAGCATGCCATGTAAAAGATCAATCACTTTTATTCTCTCGCCGGGAACCAAGCCCATGTTTGAGCCAACAACCAAAGTGTCTGCCCGCTCCACTACCACCTCGTCATTAAACGAAAGCTTGTCCACCACCACCAAAGCAGTAACCAACTTGGTCAAACTGGCAACCGGCAGTTCCTGATCAAAATTTTTGGTGTATAAAATAGCGCCCGAATTCAGATCAAAGGACAAGGCCGCTCTGGCCGATAACTGGGGGGTCTCCAAATTGCCAGCCAACTCGGGCGCGGGCTTGATGAATAAATCAATTTGTTCTAGTTCGGTGTTTTCTACTTTGGTTCCCAGCACCTGCGGGGTGCCAGAAACATTTTTTTCTTTTGTTGCTTGCGGGACCAGAACCAGGATTAAAACCAACCCTGTGGCTCCCAGAATAATTTTGTTTAACATTATTATTAGGATACTAAAATATAACTCCTTTGACAATTTTGGCAAATCCGGATTATAATACGTGAGCAATTAAGCGGCAGAGAGGAAATAAAAATGGAAGTAACTTTGACCGATCAAAACTTTGATCAGGAGGTGATTCATTCAGATAAGCCGGTGTTGGTTGATTTTTGGGCAGAATGGTGCGGACCGTGCAAAATGGTCTCGCCAGTGGTCACTCAAATCGCTGAGGAAATGAAAGACAAACTCAAAGTGGGCAAACTGAACGTGGACGAACACTCGCGAACTGCTCAAAAATACAATGTCTCCAGCATCCCGACGCTAAAAATCTTTAAGAACGGCAAGATTATCAATGAAATCATTGGCGCCGCCCCCAAAGGCGCAATTGAACAAAAAATCAAAGCTTCAATATAATCACAAAGGTCACCTTTGCAGTATGCAAAGGTGACCTTTGTATTCTTGTATTTTGTAGCGGTGCTAGGTATGCCTATCAGCCACAGATGACGCGCCATAGGAATCCGGCTTGGTTTTAACCACAAACCCGTTGCCTCGCACCATCCCTACAATCTCCTGCAGCATTTGTTTGGTCTGACCATTGGGCCCAATGTCCACGTGGATAGTTAAACTAAACTCTGTAATATCTCGCAATTTTAGCTCAGTAATCAACTGTTCAGCCAACTTGATCGAGTGTAATGCCTCCTGATAGATTCTTTGCCTAAGCGTGTAGACTTTGGTCTCGTGCTGCTTGGTCCAAAAATAAATGCCGCCGCATTTTTTGCGGTGGACCACGATGGCAGACACAAACTCGGCACTGCTGCCGTTTTCAGGCATGGAGTCTGTGCCCACAATTAATTCATACTCAAATCCCGGTTCATTGCCCAGATATTCCAAAAGCTTGTCCAAAACCGCGGTAAAATTCAAAGGCCCGTGTGTGGGACTTACAAATTTATTAAAAAACAGAAGCTTATCCCCCTGTTGTTGTTCAACTTCTTGCCTTAGCATGGCTTAATATTAATACTTCTCTCAAATTTTGGCAAAAAAAAATCCCGTAAAACCGTGTCTTACGGGATGACCAAGCCAAGCATCTGGGCCAAGGGCGAAGATCCTCGAGCCTTCATTGCCCGCTTTTCCGCCAGCCGTTCTCGTTCCTCACGCATCTCTCTTTGATCCTCGCATGTCTTGCAACGGATCGCGAAAGGCAACGAGCGCAGGCGAGCTTCGGCAATCTCATCACCACAGGACTTGCACTCGCCATAGTCGCCTTTTTGGAGACGGCTCAGGGCAGTGTTTATCAGGCGGAGTGTTCTACACCTCATGGCGGTGAGCTCAGCGTCGAGGTCATGCTGGGTTTGTCCAGCCGAACATTCTGCCTGGTCGCCTGGTTGGGTATCCCAGGCTTCGCGCCCAGGCTTCAGAGCAGCCATAACTTCCCGCTGCCGACTCAGCAGAATTTCACCAAGTACACGATTCCGCAAGGTCTCTCTCTCAAACGGCAGGCTCTGCTGCCGACTATCCTTCTTCTTGGCCATGATTCCTCCAGTCATGTTTGGAATATATTATATTATTTACAAAAATTGCGCAATGCTCACGACCACGAAAATTCCTACAGTGTTAAGAGCATATGAAATAAACAAAAACTGCCAGTGTTTCAATTTGGAAATGCCCAAAAGTCCGATCCCCAATTCATCGGGAAAAGGCGAACTAATAATAATCGCGCCCAACACGGGAGACAGCCAAGCGAAGAAAGGTGTGTGAAAAATATGCCTTAGTTTCGAACCAACAGTTTTTAAGAATATGGGGGTCAGTTCTTCGAACACCCGGTCTTGCAAAAAACGAAAAATAAGATAATCGCCCGCCACAGCGCCCAGTCCGCCGATCAGTGCAATCTGCAAAGGATTGAATGTAGACGCTAATTCTGACAGTACCACGATCGCAGGCGCAACTGTAAAAGTAGAAACAAAAAACATCCCAGCTAGAAAAAGGCCGAAATAATCCAGTGCTGCCACCTGCTCGACCACTCCCTGCAGCATCCCGTTTCTGCTCAAATCAAAAAGGATCATGAAACTGACCAGAAGAAAGAAAGTATTTTTTAACTGCCAGTGTTTGTATTTGTTTCTATTTAGCGGCTTGGTCATATGTTGATGTTTGTGTTGGGTTATCCTCCTGCTTTGCCGGCGGTGTGTATGGTGCGTTGGGGGAACGGGATCTCGATTCCTTCTTTATCAAACGCGATTTTCAGCCGCTTGCGCAGCTCTCCGGTGACGTCCCATTGCTTGATCGGCTGCGTGTCGCCCAAAATTTTTATCATAATCGCCGAGTCGGCAAAGTCATCCACCCGCAAAAACTGCGGTGGCTTGATAATCTTGTCTTTCCAGGCGGGATCTTTGGCCAATTCATGACCCACCCGGTTAACCACTTTGATCACGTGTTCTAAATCGGAAGCATAGCTGACCCCGATATTTAAATTAACCCGAGCGTAATCTTTGGTCAGGTTCGAGACTTTGTTAATCGCGCCATTGGGAATATGATGCACGGTACCATCCAAATCTCTCAAGGTGGTCATCCGCAGGCTGATGCCTTCCACCAAGCCGCAGGTGCCGTCAAAGCACACGACGTCTCCAACCCGATACTGGTTTTCCAAAATCATAAACAATCCAGCAATCAGATCGCGAATCAAGTACTGTCCACCAAAGCCGAAAGCTAAACCAGCCACGCCAGCGGCTGCGAGAATCGGTCCAATCTCTATTTCCAATTCTTGCAAAATCATTAACGAGGCAATCACCCAAACCAATGTACCGACAGCGCCTCTGGAAATCGCAATCAAAGTATCCTCTCGCTTCTTTTCTGACTCTTTGTTCAAAAACTGATCAGGCACTATTAGCCGCCTGATTGCTCGTTCTATTACATTGCCGGCTGTGGCATGCAGAATCCAAGCAACAACTATCACTATCAAAATCACTACCCCGTGGTCCAAAAGCCATGGAGTTATGTTTTGTACAAATTCAATCATTGTTTTTTGGTTGATTGTGTGACCAGCAATCAGGACACTTGTGCGCGTCCTCTGGCCACTCACAACCGCAATCAGGACATTTTTTCGCTTTTTCTTCTGGCATATGTTAACAATTTTTATCTACTTAAATTATAACACATTCTTACTTTTACAACGCAGCTAATGTTGAAAAAAGTCCAAATTTTTGCTATATTTAAGACGATTTGGGGAGTAGCCAAGCGGTAAGGCAGGGGCCTTTGAAGCCCCCATTCGTAGGTTCGATCCCTACCTCCCCAGCCAAATACAAAGCCCGGCAAGGCTTTTTTAATTAACGTCATTGACAAAAAGTCAGGAGGACCAATGACAGGCAAATTCGATCGCATCTTCCGCGGGGTGGCTGATCAAGGCAACCTCTCAGGGGTGCTTGAGGCCCTGCGGCTTCACGACCGCACAGATCTCGAACTAGAGCGGTTTCTCGATGTCGTCACAACCCAAAGCACCCGCTGCGTGGCAGAGGGTTGTACGGCAGACATGAATCGAGCGCAAGCGTTTGCCATGCTCGCTTCATCGGACGAGCTGATTGTCGGGTGCCGCGACGACATCTCTCTGTTCGCCGGATTTGACGCAGATCGCCCGTTCGTCCATGCCCCAGCGCTCTTCCTCGAGATCGGCAAGGTCATGGACGCCCGGAAGAAGGCGAGAAACGAAGCGCGTGACAAGCTCTTTGCCAGATACCGGGACTACCTGGTCAAGATCCGCGGGGTCCCAAAGCCCGAGATCACCAACGACCTGATCGAGAAAGAGCTGAAGGAAAAAGGCTATCTCGACGAAGCCGGCAACCCGCGAGAGAAGGTGTCTCGAACCACGACGGTTACAGCGACCACGCTTCGGCGTTGACTCGAGTTAGATCCGATGAATACAAAGCACGGTTACAGCTGCGGGCTGAACCGTGCCTTTTTTTAGTTTTCTTATCAGGAAACCCCTGAGCAAAACTTCGGGGTTGTTTTTTTATTCCAGCTACTCCACTTCCCCGCCCATGATTTTCAGGGCAGATTCAACCAGTTCTTCCTCATTGTTGTTATCATCTTCCTGTTCATTCTTCAAAATTGGTTTAACCATTAACTTAGCGCCGATCACTTCCTCTATCGCTTGATCAACCACGATTCTGTTCTTTCGCGCCTCAATCGCATCTTTATGAAATCGGTATGGAAAGACCAAGACCAGTTCAGAGCCAACAACTGCGACTGGCTCTGCCAGCTTTAGGCTTGAGATGAGAGAGTGGTTATAATCTTTAACTTTTTCCAAAATTTGCTTCCAATGAGTTTGTACAAGACTAAGAGTGTCACTATTACTTCTTGCGTTTACAGCTGGCGCTGGCTCTTGTTTTGATTCTAAAACTGGTAACGCATTGGGCGACGGCGCTGTCGCTTCCACAACTGCAACCTCCAAAGGAAGCGCCGGAATGCTCGCCCATTTCAATTCACTCTCTGCTTTTTGAAAAATCTTGATAATGCTCGTGATTTCGTCCAGACTTTGAGCATCTGCTTGAGCTTGCAGTTTTTCCCTCGTCTCTGCGGTAAGCGAATGCCCCTCCAAACTGCCTATTTTAGTAAGCAGTACTTTTCTCAAATATTCCAGCAGATCCTTCTGAAACTGATACAAATCAGCGCCGGAGTAAGTTAGGTTGGAGATAAAATTGACTGCTTCTTTGGTTTGTCTCTGGATTAACAGATCCAAAAATTTGGCTATGACACTACTACCGGTCAGCCCCAAGATGTTCTGAACAGTTCCTTCAGAAATGGGGCCTTCTTCGTAATTTAGCAACTGGTCCAGCAGGGAAAGACCGTCTCGGAAGCTTCCGTCTGCGGCCTCGGCCAGCTCAACCAAGGCTTCTTGAGTGATTTCGCGCTTACTGTCTTCGGTCACGTATTTTAGAAGCTTGACCAAATCCGCGATAGAGATTTTTCGAAAATCAAACCGCTGCGTCCTGGAAACAATGGTCGCGGGCACTTTATGAATCTCTGTGGTGGCCAAAACAAAAATCGCGTGCGCTGGCGGCTCTTCCAAACTTTTCAAAAGCGCGTTGAACGCGCCTTTGGACAGCATGTGCACCTCGTCAATAATGATCACTTTATATCGAGACCGGCTTGGGGCAAATTTCAGATGCTCAATAATTTCTCGAATGTTATCAACGCCGGTGTGCGAGGCGGCGTCAATCTCTAAAATATCCAGCGAAGTCCCATTTAACAATTGGGTGCAGACCTCGCAATTGTTGCAAGGCTCTCCCCTGTCAGGCCGCAGACAATTTACTGAACGCGAAAAAATTCTGGCGATGGTGGTTTTGCCCACTCCTCTGGGGCCTGTAAAAAGATAGGCGTGGCCAATCCGCTCATTTTTTACGGCATTAACCAGCGTGGATTTGATATGCTCTTGATTAATCACCTGAGCAAAATTCAGCGGCCGGTATTTTCGATATAAGACTAAATTAGGCATGCCTTTCTAAATACTAAATACTAAATACTAAATACTATATACTATATACTAAATAACAATCGAGCTTTATTCTAGCACAAACAAAAAAGGGCTGACAGCCCTTAATTTTGATTATGAACTATGTCTCTTCCAATTCTTTCTCCTCGCCGTCATCATCGTCAGAGTCGTCATCACTATAGCTCTCGTCTCCGCCGCTGCCGCTTTTGATGACATTTTCCACCGCGCCCCAATCGGCGTCCTTGTCTTTCGGTAGCACTATGGTCACCTGATCTCCCGGTTCTGCCTTAAAATAAGTCAAGCTTGCCAGTAAAACTTTATAAGTCTTGCCCTCGGCCACCACTTGATATTCGCCCTTCTCGTCCTGAGACAGCATCCCCAAAACTTTCTTTCGCTCGATCGGCCCGATTTGTTTGTAGATAAATGACCCGTCATCAGCTATGGTCAATTTCAAAACATCACCTTCCACCAGCTTGCTTTTGGAGGCGTAATTGGCCGGCACCGGATACTGCTTGCCGTCTGGGCCGATCATGTTTTGCCCGTCAAACACGCCCTCAATGATTTTACCGCCCGGCATAACCGAAAGATCTTGGGCCTTTTTTGCAAGTTCTTTAGTATCAAGTTTGCCGCCCAAAATTTCGCGCAAAAGCTGTTTGGCTGATTGAATATTTTTCTCAGCCGAATCAATCATCTGCGCAATTAGGGCAAGATTGGTCAAGTTATTCATATTGTTTTATCCACACCTTTTATTTTCGTTTCTATTGGAGTAAGCCTATATTTGAAGTAAAAACATTATAGCAAACTTATGCCTGACTTCGCAAGTCTGATCATAGAATCTGATCTGCCAGCCAGGCCGCAAACGACTTCAAAGTCTGGACAAACGTGCGCTTCCCATCACTGTTCTCCAGATATTGGGCGGCTTTTGCTCTGAGCTCTGGTGTTTCCTTTGTTTCTCGTTTTTCCGAAACAGCTTGCTCGGTTTCAGCAGTAGATTCCGGAGTTTCTGCCCGCTGTTCAATTGGATCTAATGGATCTGCGTTTTGCATCTTTGTTTAAGACAAATTGTCTAAACTCTGGGAATTGTCCCATAAGCTTTTCTACATCCGCCCCGTCCTTAGTTGCCGCCTCGGTAATTTCTGCGGCCAGCATCGGATTCTGAGGCAGAAACTCAACCGTGAATTCTCTGACCAAATCAGTTAATCGTTCGTCTTCGGCAGCCACAGCATTCATATATACCCGCGGCTCAAGTCCGGCCATATATTCCTGATCGCGGGCAAGTTCTTTGATTAATTTTAAAGCATCCTGCTCGGTTTCCACAAGCCTCAAATTGCTGGCAACAGTTTCTGTGAGTTCACGCGCCTGATTTAAATTCATTCTATCCTCTCTTAATTCTTCCGCGGCAAATAAACAAACTTCTCTGGCTAAATTTTCTTGGCTTGTTTCTATTTTGGTCTCTGACATAGATTATGTTCAATCTTATTTTATCCTGTCCTTTCAGTGGATGCAATACCGCTTTTTACAGGCGAGCCGAGTCGAGTACGCCTTAAAATTTCTTCTTCTACCTCGGACTTGGGACGTCCGTATTTTAACTTGGAAAGATTCTTGATTGTTTGAGCCACTCGCGGATCGCCTTGAGTCGGTTTCGGATAAGTTTCCATGCTGAAAGGGCGGGACGCGGTGCCGTCAATCATAAGTTTGACGTAAGCATTGTATCTGTCAATATTGACAACATCAAATTCGTTAAACACCGGAGCAAACTCCTTGCCCATAATTTCCGCATCCTCTACCCCGATGCGAAAAGTAATCATAGTGCCGGCATTGCCAAACACCGCGTCTCGCATCCGGCTGTCCAAAGTATTGCTTCCTTCTTTTTCTGTGGTGAGCTGGGAAATAAACTGATGGGCCATAATCAAATCCAGCCGATATTTTCTGGCCTCAGACAAAATCGTGGCAAAGCTGTCTGTGACAAAATTTTGAAACTCATCCACATACAGATAGAAGTCCCGTCTTTGATCTTCCGGCTGATCAGCGCGCGACATCGCCGCCATCTGGAGCTTAGAAACGACAATCAACCCCAAAAGTTTGGCGTTGACCTCGCCGGTCTTGCCTTTGGAAAGGTTGATCAGCAATATCTTGCCTTCATCCATGACCTTGCGGAAATCAAACGAGCTGGTGGGCTGGCCGATGATGTTGCGCATCATTTCGTTTTCCACAAATCTGCCGACTTTGGAAATCAAATACCCCAACATTTCGGACTTGTGAAAGTCCGAAGTTTTCGCCATTTCTTTTTCCCAAAACGCCCGCACCACTGGATCTTGAACTTTCGAAAGCTTGTAGCGCTGAAAAGCGGTGTCTGTAAACATCCTAGGGATATCCGCGATGGTTCCCGGATTTTGTTTGTCTTCCAAAAGCGTGAGCATGACGTTGCGCATATTATGCTCAAACATCGGCCCAATCATTTCCGGCGGGAACAGCTTATAAAAAATCGAGATCATTTCCTGAATTACGAAATCTTTTTGCTCCGCTCCTTTGGCTTCCAGCATATTAAGCCCCACCGGCCGATCAAGATCAAACGGTTCAAACAAAATCACGTCGTCCGCGCGCTCTTTGGGGATGTATGAAAGCAGGTCGTCCACCAGATCGCCGTGCGGATCCACCACGCACAACCCTTCGCCTTGGCGAATGTCCTGAATCGCCAGGTTTTTCATCAGTTCGGTTTTGCCCGTCCCAGTGCGGCCAATAATATACATGTGTCTTCTACGGTCATCGTGTTTGATGTACACTTTTGTCTCCACTCCGCGGTAAAGGCTTTTGCCCAAAAGCAATCCTTCCTCCGGCAGATTATGAGGCGGCACGCCCTTTTTTGAACCCAGCCACTTGATATGCGGCGTTTCCGTGAATCGGGTTGGCAAATGCCAGATGCTGGCCAGTTCTTCGGTGTTCAGGATTTCCCTGCTTCCCCGAAAAATCCGAAAAATAAAATCAGTCACCACCCGCTTAACTGGTTTATGTTTGACCTTAAATCCGTTAAACGGCGGCATGGAATATTGCATAAACGAGGAGAGAATGTTTTTCAGATGCGCCTGCGCCGCTCCCTCACTGCTCGAAGAGGCGACTAATCTTAAATTATACGTAAACCCGGCTCGCGAGGCTTTTTCCTCAAAACGTTTGACAATCTCCTGCTGCATCGGGGTGAGCGTCAGAGGTTTTTGCCTTGAGTTTTGTGGCAAAAGGTCTGTTTGGCTTTTCTTTTTTCCGGACAGCAATTCGTTAAACGCGTTTCCTAAAACATCAAAAGTATTTAAAACAAATTTTTGGCTGCCGCTGGCTGTAACTCTGCCCGGATCCTTGCCCTGTTGTATCTGCGAAGCCAAGCGCCTGGGTTTTGCCTGCCAGTTGCTGCCCGCGGGGCTGATAATCAGTTGAATTGCCGCCCCTTCATCCTCGGTCAACTTGGAGAGGCTGTTGGTTAAAGAATTGAGCGGGTCGGTTTCTGTCTCTTTGTAAGTGCGGATAGGAAAAATGTAGTTTTTCTGCAGTCCCAGCTCCACGGCCGCCACTGCAGAGTCCGGTTTAAAAAGTTTGTATGGTTTGATCGTTTCTATCTGGGCAGTTGGATATTGCGCGTGCAGTTGTTTTTCAATCAATGCTTGAAGTTTCTTTGGTACATTCAAATAAAACGAAATTTTCTTGCCAACTGCCGCAATCTCCAAGCTGATATTCTCATTAATGCCCAAAAGACGGTTGAGGTCTCCTTTTTCCCTGACATCCGCAATGGTTGTAAAAAATTGCTCAGCAATGCTGATTACGTCCTTCTCTTCTTTTTTAGGATCATTGTCCTTTGCCTCGCTTTCTTTGGGAACCTGCACCTCCAAAAACACAGAATTTTTTATTCGGGGCACCCAGCCTTTTTTGCGCGTAGATTCCTCAATTAAAAAATACAAAAGCAGGCCGACCAAAATAAGTATGGCGACTAATAACAACCAGAAAAAAACAATGGCGGCACTAGACATTATTTATTTTAATTGTGTTGATTTCTTAAGCTTCGGGTCTCTCTTCTGCTGGTGTTTCATCTCCTTCTTGCGTTACTTGAACCATTAGATCTTCTAATTTAGAAGGATTAAATTCTCCATTCTGTAACCGGGCATTGCCAATTATCTCGTTCAATTTATCTTTATCAAGCTTTGGCTGCTGTAAACCACGCTCGGCTTCTCTGCTTGTCTGTGACTGAGGCAACTCATAGGGCTCCACAGGCGCGGGCTTAAATTCAGGTACTGCAACCGTAGAGCCAGTTTCCATTGGGTTGTACTCTTCTGGACGGACGCCATGAAATTCGACCTCTGGTTTGGGGCCTTTTATAAATCCTGGTTCTCCCTCTGCTGGTTGTTTTCTCATTGGTTTTAACATAACGAGCTATTATATCCTGGTTTTGTGTTTGTGTCAAAGCCTATAATGTACCCCAAAATTATACCACGTTTACCCTCACTTTGACAAATCGGCCAAAAAATTGTTAAACTATGATTAAGTTATTTACAACTTGAAACAAAATTCATTCACAAGAATAAATGCTAACAGGAATTACTGAACTAGCAATTGCCATAACCTTGGCCGCTGTTTTAAGTTTTGTGGCCCGATGGCTTAGACAGCCTTTGATTTTAGCATACCTTGCCGCAGGTGCTATCATTAGCTACTTTGGATTCTTTGATCCGCTGGGACAGGAGACGTTCAATATTTTTGCGGACCTGGGCATTATGTTCTTGCTATTTTTGGTCGGCTTGGAAATCAACTACAATTCTCTGCGCCTAGTAGGAAAAACTTCCATAATAATCGGCTTGGGACAGATTATTTTTACTTCCTTGGTCGGTTTTTTTATTGCCCAGGGCTTTGGATTTTCCCAAATTGAATCCGCTTACATAGCGATTGCGCTCACCTTCTCCAGCACCATTATCATCGTCAAGCTTTTATCGGATAAAAAAGATCTGAATAGTTTGTATGGCAAGATTAGCATTGGTTTTATGCTAGTGCAGGATGCGGTGGCCATATTTTTAATGATTATTCTCACCGGTATAGAAACTGGCACTGACGCTTTTACCAATCTGTACGTTACCGCGATTAAAGGGTTGGTTTTGTTTTTGATTATTCTTTGGCTGGGGAAACATGTTTTGCCCGCCTTGTTTGATAAAATCGCCCACTCCCAGGAACTGTTATTTTTGGCAAGTACGGCTTGGGTGTTTGTGCTGGCCGCAATAGTCAGCAAAATTGGCTTCTCTATTGAGATTGCCGGGTTCCTCGCCGGAGTGGCGCTGGCTAATTCTTTGGAAAGCTATCAAATCGCCTACAAAATCCGGCCGCTGCGAGATTTCTTTATCCTGATCTTCTTTGTGATTTTAGGGGCGTCGTTCGTGTTCGGCGACTTTACCGGGCTGACCAAACCAATCATCACTTTCTCACTGTTCGTGTTGATCGGCAACCCGCTGATAGTTTTAATTCTTATGGGCCTTATGGGCTACAGGAAACACACTAGTTTTCTGGCTGGTATAACGGTCGCGCAGATCTCGGAGTTTAGCTTGATTCTGGCCGCCCTCGGCCTCAAGCTCGGCCAGATAAACGAGCAGGTGGTTGCGCTGATAACTGCTGTTGGAATCATTACCATTACTCTTTCCACCTATCTTATTATCTATGGCAACACTATCTATCACTGGCTGCGAAACCCCTTGTCAATTTTTGAGCGCAAGAATACCGCGGAAAATCATTTGTTTGATCCTAGCGCCAAAAAATCAATTGTGCTGGTCGGGTTCCATCGAACCGGACGCAGCTTTGTCCAAAACTTTCCTAAAAAAGATCTTTTGGTAATTGACCAGGATCCGGATGCCATACAAGAACTCAAAAAGCAAGGCTACGATCATCTGTTCGGCGACATCATTGATCAAGAAATTTTTGACAAGATCCGTTCCACCAAACTGGACCTGATCGTCTCCACTTCCCCGGATTTGGAAGACAATCTGATCCTCATCAAAAAAGTCCGCGGACTTTCTCGTAGACCAAAAGTAGTAGTAAGAGCTGAGTCTGACAAAGAAGCTCGAATGCTTTATCAAAAAGGCGCTGACTACGTGATTCTTCCACACTTTACTTCGGGGCATTACTTGGGCGCGGCCATTGCTTCGGATGCGTCATTAAAAGTCTTTCGCCGGCTCAAACAGCGCGACTCCAAAATCCTGAACAAAATCTAACCCAAGTCACTTTTTTGTCTAATTGTGGAATCGGCTTTTGGTTGTTATAATCAGTTTATGCTTAAACTATACAATTCTCTAACACGGAAACTGGAAGAATTCCAACCCACCAAAAAAAACCAAGTCGGCCTTTATACGTGCGGTCCGACGGTTTATAACTACCAACATATTGGAAACTTAAGAAGCAGTATCTTTGCGGATCTGCTTTTTCGTACGCTAAATTACAATGGACTGAAGGTCAAATGGGTCATGAATATTACCGATATTGATGACAAAACCATAAAAAACACCACGATTGAGTATGGCCCTCAGGCAAACGTTGCCAATTTAAGAACATTTACCGATCGATACCTGAATGCGTTTAAAGAAGATATTAAAAAAATTAATCTTTCAATCAAAAGCGTAAAATTTATCAGAGTCTTAGATGTAGTCGATGAAATTAAACATTTCATAAAAAGCCTGATCAAAAAAGGTTATGCTTACAAGACGGCAGATGGCGTTTATTTTAATATAGAAAAATATCAACAAAATTTTGGTGATTATGGAAAACTGGTCGGTGAAAATTTTCTAAAAGGCCAGAAGCTTGGTGTGAGAGTCAGGGTAGACGAATACGATAAAGAAAATTTAAGCGATTTTGCCTTATGGAAAGCCAAAGAAGAAGACGACGCAAATATTTTTTGGGAGAATGCAGAGCTTGGCCGAGGACGACCGGGCTGGCACATCGAATGTTCAGTAATCAACTACATCGCATTTAAATCATCCACTACAGACATTCATACTGGCGGTGTGGATCTAATTTTTCCTCATCACACAAACGAAATCGCACAAACCCAGCCCATCTATAAACCCTTTGTAAACTACTGGCTCCACGGCGAACATCTTTTAGTAGCAGGCGAAAAGATGGCAAAATCAAAAGGCAATGTTTATGTTTTAGATGATCTCATAAAGAAACTAAACATCAACCCCCTCGCTTTCCGGTATTTGATCTTAACCTCTCACTACCGTTCCAAGCTGAATTTCACTTGGGAAAGCTTGCAAGCCGCGCAAAATGCCTTAAACAATCTCTACACCGAGATCTCGGCTTACGAAAAACCAAAAATTGGCTGTGCGGAATATGAACAAAATTTCTTGGAAGCAATCAATAATGATTTGGATACACCCAAGGCTTTGGCCGTGGTCTGGGATTTGATCCGGTCAGATTACCCTGGACATGCTAAATTACAAAGCTTGCTCAAATTCGACAAAGTGCTGGGGCTGAAACTGAGAGAGACTTGGAAAGCTTCTCAAAAAATTCCAGCCACGCTTAAAAAATTGCTGACCGCCCGCGAACAAGCAAGGGCCGCCAAAGACTTTCAAAAATCCGACGACTTAAGACATCAAATCGAATCTCAAGGGTTCATCATCGAAGATCTTTCTCATGGCTACCGACTCAAAAAGAAATTTTAATCTTAAAATTGCTCTATGTCAAATATGCCGCCAACGATTAAAGCCATCATTCGTACTGTCCGCGGCATTCAATATGCCAACCGACACGGCCACCCAAGTATATGGATACAACAGGGCAAATTCGCCCACGAATTGCCCGACAGCGAAACTGGCCAGCCCACCTACACCATTACAGACTTGCGAGAACTGAAACAAATACTTTAAAATATCAACATTAGAGTATTGGCGGCACAAAGCCGCTTTTTCCATACTAATTTCAGAGGCGAGAGTTTGCTGCAAAATTAGCCTTCGCAGGCCGACGGGCCGAGAAAGCAGGCCGCAAAATCAGCAGATTTTGACGGCCGGTAATTTTGCAGCAAACTTGAGCTATCCCCTTTTCCACATATTGCACAAAGTTATGCCTTCTATTTATAATAAGATACCAGTCAAACAAACGTATGTCTGAAAATCCTAACGAAACCAAGCAAATCAACAGCTTTTTAAACCGGATGCCGCCGCAAAACATTGAAGCGGAGCAGTCAGTGTTGGGCTCTCTTTTGCTGGACAAAGATGCAGTGATTAAAATTGCTGACACCTGTACGGCTGATGATTTTTACGACGATAAACACGCCGTCATCTACCGGACCATCCTCAAACTGTTCGATGAACGCGCTTCCATCGATATCCTCACGGTTTCGAACAAGCTCGACGAAGGCGGCCACTTAGACAGAATTGGAGGCATGAGCTACCTCACCACTCTCGTCAACGCTGTGCCTTCTTCCGCCCACGTGGTGCATTATGCGAACATCGTCAAGCGCAAAGGCACGCTTAGAAGATTGATCTCGCAAGCTTCGGAAATTGTGAGCCTTGGCTACCAAGAAGGAATTGATCTGGAGACCATCTTGGACGAGGCGGAGCAAAAATTGTTCGCAGTGTCGCAAAAGTCGCTCAAACAAAACTTTGTGCCGATCAGCGAAATTCTTCACGAAACTTTTGACCGCTTAGACGAATTGCACCGCGACAAAGGTAAACTACGGGGACTCCCCACCGGTTTTAATGATTTAGACAACAAACTCGGCGGCTTGCAGAAATCCGATCTTGTAATTCTGGCCGCCCGCCCGTCTATGGGTAAAACCTCTCTCGCCTTGGACATGGTGCGCAACGCGGCTATCACCAGCAAGCATCCAGTGGCTGTCTTTTCTTTAGAAATGAGCAAGGATCAGTTGGTGGATCGTCTGCTGGCGGCTGAAGCTGACGTGGATCTTTGGAAAATGCGCACCGGCCGGCTTTCTGATATCGGACCAGACAATGACTTTGAGCGGATTGGACACGCCTTGGGCCGCATCTCGGAAGCGCCAATTTATATTGACGACTCCGGTACGCTCAACATTATGGAATTGCGCACTAAAGCCAGAAGACTTCAAGCCGAGCATGATCTGGATTTGATAATTGTGGACTATCTGCAGTTGATGCAAGGCCGCTCTTCAGAAAACCGCGTGCAGGAAGTCTCGGAAATTTCCCGTTCTCTCAAAGCTTTGGCCCGCGAACTCAATGTCCCGGTCCTTGCCCTCTCCCAGCTTTCCCGCGCCGTAGAACAGCGAGGCGGCGACAAAAAACCCCAGCTCTCTGACCTAAGAGAATCCGGATCAATTGAACAAGACGCGGATGTGGTAATGTTTATTTACCGCGACGAGATGTACACAGGCGCGGACAGCCGCAAGCCGCACATTGCCGACATCTTAATTCGCAAACACCGCAACGGCCCGACTGGCGAAGTGGAACTGTTCTTTGACGCGGAAAAAACCAGCTTTAAAAACCTAGCCAAAACCCCAACACCGGATGAGGTTATGATGGATCAAATAATGGAGTGAAAGCACTCAGGATTGGGTTGCAAAACTACCGACTGTCAAAATCTGCTGATTTTGCAGTCTACTCGCTCGCACCGTCGTGCTGCGCGGGTTAGTTTTGCAACAATCCCTCGTTAAAGATAAAATGATAAAAAATGTCCTTACTCCCCAAATCAATCCAAAATTTAATCAATGAATTTTCGAAACTCCCTGGTATTGGGCCCAAGTCTGCCTCCAGGCTGGTTTTTTATTTGCTCAAACAGCCTGACATTGATTTGGGCAGTTTTTCCAAGGCCGTGGAGGACCTCAAAAAAGGCATTATCTTTTGCGACACTTGCCATAATATGACTGAAAAAAATCCGTGCGTGATCTGCGCTGACAACAGACGCAATCGAAATCTGATCTGCGTGGTGGAAGATCCCTTGGATGTGCTGGCTATGGATCAAATTGATGGGTTTGAAGGGTTATTCCATGTGCTGGGCGGTGTGATTTCGCCGATTGATGGCGTGGGGCCTGAGGATTTAAAGATCAATGAGCTTTTGCAACGACTGGAATCCAAAGAGCCAATGGAAGTAGTGTTTGCCACCAATCCTTCGCTGGAAGGCGAAGCCACGGCTTTATACATTGCCAAACTTTTGAAACAGCCAAAATTTAAACATATAAAAATCACGCGCATTGGCCGCGGCCTGCCCATGGGCGCGGACTTGGAATACGCGGATGAGTACACGCTTTCGAAAGCATTAGAAGGCCGTCGGGAATTTTAAACAGGAACTACGCACGAACATCTGCTAAGTTCGTGGTCTGCTTAATACGAATCATGGTTCTTCTTTTTCCGTTCATCGGTTAATACGAATGACACGAATGGCATAATTCTTGCCAACCGTCATCATGTTGATCAATTTCAGCGATCGCTGAAATTGATCAACAGAAAAATTAGCAAAAAAATTAGGCCCTTCGGTTTGTACCGAACAGGCCTTTCACGCGCCAACATGCTTAGGCTGCGTCTCGAAACGGCATAGCCTTCCTTGTACCATGCCGACCGTCAACCCATTGTTGGAATCGCCTCGCCACGACCTTGTCCGCATCCAAGACGAAAGCCAACGCCCAAACGAATGGGAACAGTATGCTGGCTCCTATGAGCCCCTTGATCACGATAACGTCAATTGTACCCCACATGAGTCCTCCTTCCAGACAAGCCAGCGAACCAAGTTTAAGGGAAAACAGACATAAATCCCCGAAAAATTCCGGGACCTTATGTCTGTTTTTTAGCTGATCTTTTCGATTTGAACTATGGACTGATCCTGTCTGTGCCCCTGCTTTCTGCGGTATCTAGACTTAGCCTTGTATTTATACACGACTATCTTTTTACCTCGGCCTTGTGAGAGAACCTTGCCTGTTACTTTGGAGCCGTCGACAAAAGGTTTGCCAAGATTGACTTTGCCGCCGTCAGTGATCAGTAAAACCTTATCGAACACAACAGGCTCGCCAACCCCGACAGGCAATTTCTCAATGGTTATTTTGTCGTCCGGGGAAACCAAATACTGCTTGCCGCCGGTTTCTATTACTGCTTGTTGCATAAGATTACCCAAAAAGTTTAGCAAAGATCTGCTCTTTGGTCAAGGCAGACTGATTTGGACCACGTCTCCGATTGTCAGACCGTTCCTCTTGGCCCAGCCAGAGCTTACCTCCAAAACCTTATCCGCGGGACTCTTGGGAGAATAAAGCTGTAAATCCCTATCAGAAGCACCGGGTTGGGGCTGGACCTCAGCACTTATATCCACGATTCTATTTCCATCGATCCAAATAATATCAATAGGCATCAACATTCCTTTCATCCAGAACCCGTGCGGTTTTGCCTGATTATAGACAAACAGCATGCCTTCGTTCTCGCCGATTGAATCCCGTCCTCCCAAACCGATTCTTTGCTTTTGAGCTGTTTTGGCCAATTCAATGTTGAGAGTTTGTCCTGCTAATTGAATTATCCCGTCATCATATTGAGTAGGCATTGTTTGTTTGCTGGTTTCCCGCGCCAATTGGACCATGACGATCACCGCCAAAATCAGAGCCACGCTTAATGCTAATTTCCACATTATTCTTTTTTTAATTTATATGTCACAAATACTGCGATCAGAATGATCAGCATAACAACAATCAAGGCTCCGAGGGCAATCAGTTTGCCTAAAGACTGTAAGAACAAAGTGGTGGCCCCAAACATTCCGGCTATTACGTAAAGAAAAATCACGGCCTGCGGTTCGCTGAATCCAATATCAATCAGCCGAAAATGCAAATGTTTTCGATCGCCAGAAAACGGATTTTGTTTGTTGAACAGCCGCTGCAGTACCACCCAGACAGCATCGAGTAGAGGGATGCCCATAACCAACACTGCCGTGGCAATTTTGCCGCCTGAGACAATTGCCAGGATGGCCAGCATAAAGCCGGCAAAGGTGCTTCCGCCTTCCCCCAAAAAAATTTTCGCCGGGTAAAAATTTAGAATTAGAAATCCTACTAAGCTGCCGGCAAAAATGATTGCCAGCAAAGCGGTCTGGGGCTGCTGGACCTGGCTGGTCAGGGAAAGTCCAAACAAAACCATGGCGGCAACCGCGGAAAGACCCGTGACCAAACCGTCCATACCGTCCAAAAGCTTGGTCGTATAGGTCATGACCATGGTCCAGCCGAACACGATTATTGCGGATGCCAAAGGCAGGCCAAACCATAAGATATCATCAAGTAATATTATTTCCCCGGAAAAAGGATTATGAATGCTGACCGCGGAAATTCCAGACGAAACTATGGTTAAAGCCGCAAGAACCGGAAAGATAATGGAATACTTGGCTGGCAGGCGATATCGATCATCGAGGTAGCCACCAATCATAAGGATCGCCCCTCCGGCCCAGATCGCCGTCAAGATTCTTAAAGGAATATTTCCGCCCAAAAGGTGGCCCAAAAAAATTCCCACAGTTAAAGTCACTAACAAGAAACTTGTAAAAATGGCCACCCCGCCCAGATAAGGAGTGGGTTGGGAATGAAATTTTCTTTCCGTGTCGGGATAGTCCAAAATCTTTTTTCGGATAGCAAGCCGAGACACTAGAAAAGTGGCCACGAAAGAAATTGTAAAGGCTAGCGCGAAAGACCCAAAGTAGACTAATTTCATAAAGTTATTTTAGTTTGACCGCCTCTCCTTGCAAACCACTGTTAGTTTCCAACTTATCTTTTCTTATTTTAGGTGTAACCCAAAATTCCATGTATCTGCCGAACATCAATCTCGTCTGGGCGTCAATTGCCGGGAAGGAGCCGAATATTGAGGAAACGATGGGCGTTAACAGCCACTGTAAAATCATGGTGGCGCTCTTCCATTTACCATAATGAGCGGGACGCGGCGTTAGAAGCACCATATTTACATACATTGAAAAAATCAAAAATCCAGTGGCAGTGGTCATAATCGTTCTGGTCATAAAAGGCAGATTCGCCGCCAGCACAGAATCGCCAAATCGGTCTCCGCCAAAAATCAGCGGCAGCCAGCCAAGCAATGCCAGCATAATCGAGGCCGTGGCCCAGAAATAATGTCCTTCAAACAGCCTCTCGGTCCAAAGCAGTCTTTTCCAAAGCGGGATTTTTTTATTGCGAATGAACTCTGGGACGACCATGGAAATTTCCGTCACTCCCCAAGCCCAACGCCTTTTCTGTTTATACTGCGCCACCAGCGTGCCAATATAACTTTCACCCAAAACCGCGTCCATGGAAACTACGGAAAACAAAGGATGGCTTCGATAATCGCCATTGTAATGAGTGAAACACTGCCAAAAAATATGGGAATCCTCCGGAATGATATCCACGCGCCAAAAGCCGACATCAACCAAGGTCTTAAAACTCATGGAATGGGAAGAAAAGGTAACCAGCCTATCAGGCCGCGACGCTTCCACCAACTGCCAAAAGGAAGAAGAGGTGGCGATTACTCTGGCAATTGCCGGTGTGTCCCAGATGTTGTTATGGAACATTGGCATTGGCTGATAACTGGCTTGATGCGGCTTATCAATGGTCAAAAAATCGTAAGTTAAATGGGCGAAATAATTTTTGGCGACCATGGTGTCTGAATCAAAATTCGAAATGATCACGTCTTCGTATGGAATCTGCTGTTCATCCAAAAACCTCTGTGCCTGTCTGGCCATATACGTCGCGTTCGCTCCTTTAACTTTCGCCTCGCCGGGAATCCCGTCAGGGTGTATAACCGACAAAAATTTATAAAATAACTGGCCGTACTTTTCTTTCAGGATCGCAGCGTTTTTAATCGCGCCCTCGCCTCCTCGTTCTTCCGTGCCCACGGCCATGATAATTTTATTAGCCGGATAATCCGCATCCAGATATGATTGAATTGACGACTCCAGCACATTAAGCGGCTCTTTGTACGTCGGGAGCACTATCAGATGATAAACTCTGGTCCAGTCGAGATTGCGGTTGTCTTTAATTTGTTCCAACCTCTGAAGCTGCTCTGAATACAGCTTCCTAAATCCCCTGATTTTTTCAATGCTAATTTTGTGTCGTAAATCATTCTTCAAACTATCCAGGTTGCTCAATTGCTGGCACCCTTTGAGCCAATCAATCCTTTGATGGTACTTCAAAACGCTATTGGAGTGAAGCAAGTGCGCCGCAACATTGGCGCCCTTCAAAAACCAATAGAGATCAAAGGCAATAATATAAACTGAAATCCAGGCCGGATGAAAATAAGACAAAATCGGAGCGCCAATCAAGGTTGTCCAGGTTGAGACCCCGGGTAAAATTTCCAAAAACCTGGTGAAGAAATCTCTTTGTTGATTAGGCATTGATATTAATCAAAATAATGGTGGCGATTAAAAATATCACCTGAACCAGCACCGAAAAAGAGCTTAAAAAATACGCGGCCAGCTTTTCATTTTTGTTGTATAAACGGCTTCCTAAAAATAAATTGACAGCGAAAAAAACTAGGGCGACAGCAGGAATTAAATAAAGAAAAAAACTGGCGGCAACTAAATCCGCACCGTAAACTACGTTGAAATGAAGAAGAATCTTTTCACGCGAAGGCTGAATGTTGATTAGCAAAACCAGCCAATGTATAATATTTAAGACTGCGGCCGAAACCAAGCCAAGCCGGCTCAATCTGTCAGACAAATAAGTTTTCTTCGAGGAGATCGCCTCATTTATTCTATCTTCAAGCATTACTGCAATTATACGATAAAATCACTAATTTTTCAATGAACATACCTCTGGGCCTAATCATAGTTTTCTCCTCCTTTTTACGCCTTTTTAAGCTTACAGCAGGCTCTCTAGGGTACAATGAGGCTTATCTTGCCCTCTTAACCCAAAACTATG
The DNA here is from genome assembly GCA_016186915.1 of Candidatus Doudnabacteria bacterium. Taxonomy (GTDB): domain Bacteria; phylum Patescibacteriota; class Doudnabacteria; order UBA920; family O2-02-FULL-48-8; genus JACPKU01. The sequence goes on from JACPKU010000006.1 coordinate 242,434, forward strand.
GCTGGAAGGAGATGTTCGCGCGGCTGAGCATTGATTCGCCGCCGCCTCTTTATTACATCGTGCTCAAATTCTGGGGCGGAATTTTTGGCAGCGGTGTTGGGAGCCTTCGCAGCCTTTCAGTCATCTTTGGTGCGCTGACAATTTGGGTCGGCTACCTGTTTGCTAGGGAACTTCTAGCTTCAAACGCAGACGAATCAAAACCCCTAAGCTTCCTCACCGGCCTGCTGCTGGCCGTTAACCCGTGGCTAATTTGGTCTTCGATGCAAGTTGGCAATGTTGCCTTCGGCACCTTCCTCGGTTTGCTGGCAAGTTACCTGCTGATTAAGGCCCTGCGCGAAAACGAACTCAGGGCTTGGCTGGCTTATGTCCTAAGCTTAATAGCTTGCCTGTTCACACATTATTTCTTTTTAGTAGTGTTTCTCGCGCACTTAGGATTTTCCGGTTATTATATTCTCCGACAAAAAAAAGACTGGCGATATCCGGCTGGCTCGTTTGTGTTAAGTTTTCTTATCATTCTCCCGTGGCTTCTAAAAACTTTCAGACAATTTGAGCTTACAAATAACGACTTTGTTTTTATGCTCCCATTCCTAATTGTCCTACTCTCTTTTCTGTTACTCAAAATATCAGGGAGCAGAACAAAAAAAACAATAATCGTTATCTTGATTTTCGCAAATCTTTTTAGCTATGCTTTTTATGCAGTTGGCCTGGATGCAAAAAACAACCCCGGCATGGCCGGAGCTACGGAATATATCAATGAACGTGCAGGAGACACTGATAAAATTTTCTTAAGCACTGAATTTCTCTATCCAGGTTTTGTTTATTATAATGGAACTGGCATTCAACCAAAACTAATTTCTGAAACCAAGGCTCTGAATCTGCTGATTAGTCCAGAATATATTACTTTAGAAAACGAAATTTTGAAAAACACCCAGACTGAAATCAATGACAATGTCTGGCTGGTCTGGACCCGTGAGCAAAATCAAACCAAACCCAACGTGCCTGGCACCTGGACTGTGGTTGAAGAGATAGAATTTGGTGGGATTGCAATCACTTACTATCTGGTAAAATAAGGCAATTCTATTTGGATTTTGGCTTTAGATAAGCGCACTCTTTTTCTATCAAGCTAACAATCTCTTCAGTAGTGTCGCAAAACTGGACCAGGTTTAAATCATGTTCGTGTTTAATAAAATAATCCTTCCTCCCCGGCTGGTCTTTGAGCCACTCAAACAACCCGGCCCAATATTTTTTGCCCACGAGAATAATCGGAACCTTGTTGATAAAATGCAGCTGAATTAAAACAATATACTCAAATAACTCGTTGAGCGTGCCATAGCCGCCGGGAAAAAATATCAAAGCATCGCTTTTGATGGACAGAACAAACCGCCGCACGAAAAGAAAGTGGTAGGAAAGATGCTTGGTAAAAATTTCGTCTTTTACTTTTTCAGTCTTGATCAACCCTGCCATAATACCAATTGAAGGCGCGTGGGCTTTAGTCGCCCCCTGATTTGCCGCCTTCATTATTCCAGGGCCCCCCCCGGTTTCTATGGCATAACCGCAACGGCCCAGCATATATGCTGCGTCCATGGCTTGTTTATAGTAAGGGCTGGTGGGTTTGGTTTTGTGAGAACCAAAAAAAGACACAATCGGCACTTTAATCTGATTCAGCAGTCTAATCCCTGAGTTAATTTCTTTTTTAACCCGGTCCACTGTATATTTAGTGTCTAAGTAGCGATCGTTTGGGTGTTTAAATTTTGGCATAAAATAATTTTAAGAAGCTTTAATTATTTATAATAGTACCCTTAAATTTTCTGCCTGACAAATAATTCTTTAAATTAATTATCTGCCTGCCGTTCATAATAATCACTTGCAAGCCTTGGCCGGCAATATTCTGGCGATCTGGCAATGCGAGATATGGGGTATTTACCCCATATTGCCATCACTCGCTCACATTGGATGAGAAAGCTAGTGCTTTCTCATCAGCTCGCTCGCTTGGCAATAAACAACCTGAAGCCGTGGCCGCAGATTTTTCAAATTTATCTAAAAATATTATATCAAAAATGTTTGAAAAAATAAAACGACCCTGTGCCTTGATTGTGAAGAATCAAGACACAGGGGTAGAACCTGCCAAGCGACCCAGTGTCCAAGGCCCAGAAGAACTAAGGGCCCAAGAAACCAGGGGCTACTTGGAAACCTTGCGAACACCGCCGAACAGCCAGCCGACGCCCCAGCCGACGCCGCCGCAGCGGCCGCAGCCCACGCTCCGCCCGTCGCCCCACTCGCTGAACGACAGGAAGCCGTAGCCCCCACCTTCAAGCGGCCATTGGCAGCCGTTGGGGTGCTCGTCGGCGAACTCTGGATGAGCTTCATTGTCCGCCGCCTGAGCATACGGATCAGGCTCGATGTCCCGGGCATCGTATTCAGCCACCACGGCCCCTTCGCTGATCATCCCGTCCTTGTAACACTCGGGGCCGGGCTTGAAATAGACCATCTCGACCGTCCTGCCGTCGCGACGTGGCATGGTGCGTACGATCTCGTCTTTGACGTAGGGCTTGCGGTTGGTCGCGCTGATCACCTCTTCCGGCGTGCGGTCGCGGTTGACCTCGATCTTGAGGACAATCCAGTTCGACATCCGCAGGATGAACGTCTCGACCATCGCGCTGAAGGCGGTCTGGTACGCCCCGCCGTTTGTGATGATCGTCTGCGCGTGCTCACGCGGGAGCTGCCGCAGACGAGGCGCTACGAGGTCGTTGATGTGCCCGACCTGTTCGTTGGTTGCGGCTTCTTCAGTCGCGGTGGTCGTCGGCGTGTTCTTGGTAGACATCGCCTATACCCTCCTTGTTGTCTGGGAGACCGCCCAAACTCGGTAAAACGAGAACACGATACTGAATGCCAATTTAAGACATACAAAACCGTATTCTCATTTTGACTATACATTGTATAGTTTTTGACGAACCTGTCAAGAGAACGATAGCGTGTGGCTTGTCTGGACCACCGGTTTTGGCAGCAACAAGCCAGTGGTGCCAGGCAACTGGAGCCCGGTGGCGGAAAAAGAATTTCGCGACGCGCCGGACTTCAAAGGCAGCATTTTCGTCACGCAATACCATGTGAAATAAAAAAGGCATTTGGATAAAAGCTCTTCCTTCTTGACAAGGAAGGGCTTTTTTGCTACATTTGGCTGTCATGCCAACACGTATAGCGTGTCCGCTATTCAGACGCCGGCGCCGTCACCCGAGCCAAGCGAGTAGATCCGGGCAAGCGTGTGGACCAGGCGAGTCGTTGCACCAACGGCTCGCCCTTTTCTTTTTAGATTAGAACAATGAACATTCAGGTATCAATCTAAGCAAATACTATCATCATAGCTATCGCGATATTAAATGCTGATACTTACATAAAACTAATCAGCAATCAAAGTTCCTTTGAATTTTTTTGCTGACAAAAAGTTTTCGAGATTTTTAAAATTCTGCCCGTTCATAATCACCACTTGCAAGCCAAGTTTTTCGGCTAACTTAGCGGCCACGGGGTCAAACGGCATGTTTAGTCCCGGGTCCCATTTGTGGCCCACGATTTTTCTAAAATCTTTCCAGGAAATCTGTTCGATCTTCTTGGCCCGTTGGTGCTTTTTAGGATCTTTGTCGTACACGTAATCAATATTGCTTAAATTCAAAATTTTCTTAATCCCGTATTCTCGCGCCAGCAGCACCGCCACGTAATCCGTGGACCAACCCGGCTGGTAGCCTGCCGCCACGATCACCTTATGATGGTGGTTTTTTAATTCCTCGACATTGTTGGGATTGGTAATGATTCTGGGACGGGCTAACTTGCTTAAAATGGTACGAACCAAATGCGCATTCAACCGGGTAGCATGAATTCCCAGCCAGTCCAGATCCCCATGATTTAATTCTCCCAAGGCTTTAGCGGCACTGGAATAGCGGCGAGAGGTTTTTCCCCCGCCTGTAATAATCAAGAATTGATAATTTTCGCGACTGAATTTTTCGATTAACTGTTTGAATTTTTTCAAAAAGCCGACATTGATCTCATCAGGCACAATCAGCGAACCGCCAAGGGAAATAATATATCGATTATGGTTGTTGTTTTTCATTTGTTTCTTCTAAATTTTGTTGTGGTGCGGAACTGCAGGGTGTGTTGTCAAAACAATAATACACCCAAGTCTCCAACCGTAAATCAATGTAGGCCAATCTTTCACGATCTGCTGGTGGAATCTGTCTGCTCAAAATTAACGCCAAGTTGCCAAGCTGGGTCATGGTAGCTCGGTTAATGTCGAAGAAAACCACCCACCCTTCGGTTGAACGAAAGTGCACCTCATAGCTGCTCTTGCTGGGCACTTCAATCTGCGCAATATCGGAGCTTATTCTGTTTGTCCAGGCCCGATCCATAGAAATGATAAATGCCACCAGTTTCGGATTCGGAAGCACTTCGCCTACAACCACGTCTTCCTCGTCCAAATCAAGCACCTGCGGCAAATTTTCCATTTCCACTGCTTCCTTAATCACAACTCCGTCCTCATCAACCAAAAACATCCGTCCCTTGACCTGAAACAAAAACCCTGGCTGCCGTTCAAGCACGGTCAGTTCAAGCCGATTCGGCCAGCCGCGCTTCGCCTCACTCACCTCTCTGATCAGCGGAATATTTTCGGTAATCAGCTTGTTTACTCTCCCTTGACTCAGCAGCAGTAAATGGTTTTTAGGGATGAGAAAAGTTCGGCTTTGAGAAGCGTTAGTCAGGGTTTGTTTGATTTGCTCTTCACTGATTTGATTATACCCTAAAACAGTGATATCCGTCACCAAAAAATACTGGGCAATTACCAAGTAATAAAATGTGATCACCACACTTGCCAGCAGTAAAAATTTCCATACTCTTAGGCTTGTCTTTGGCGATCCAAATATGCGCGAAAAGAACCCTTGCCTGTCAGCAATGAAAGGCCGGCGATAGTGCTGCGCACGCCTAACTTTGGCTCTGAAATCTCGCGAGCCGAATCTTCGGCTGGGATCAAGTTTTTTGTTTTTGCTTCCAAATATCATGGAATAATCATTGACGTTAAATCTTTAGGGAGGCTGGAAATAATTCTGGATTTTTTACTAACCAGCACCATGTCCTCAATCCTTACGCCAAACTTTTTGGGAAGATAAATACCAGGTTCAACAGTTACTATCATATTTTCAGCCAGTACGTCTTTGGATTTTTCTGAAAAGTTAGGGAGCTCATGAATTTCCAACCCCACGCCGTGCCCGGTATTGTGGGTGAAATATTTTCCGTACTTTTTTTTCTGGATAAAGCCCCTTGCTGCTTTGTCCACCTCACTGGCCTTTATCCCAATTCGGACTTTTTCAATGGCCTTTTGCTGCGCGGCTAAAACAGTGTTATAAACTCTAGCTTGCTGGTTGGAAGGCTTACCCAAAAACAAAGTCCTGGTAAAATCTGAATGGTAACCATTGATCTTCATGCCGAAATCAAAGAGCAAAAAATTATTTCGGCCAATCTTTTGTTTACCAGGAAAATGGTGAGGACTGGCGGCATTCGGCCCAAACGCCACGATCGGATCAAACGCCATTTCCTCCGCTCCGAGTTTCTTTCCTGTTTTTTCAATCTCCAGTGCAATATCAAGTTCTCTCAATCCCCGCTTCTGTTTCAAAAATTTTGCGATGTGTCTAAAAACTTGATCAATAATCCTACTTCCTTTGCTAATACATTTCAATTCTTCTTTCGTTTTTACTGCACGAATGTTTTCAATAATATCTTTGGTGATTTCCCATTTCACACCTTTCAGATTGACTTTCAACCAGCCGAATTGCGCCAGCGTGATTTTATCCTCAATGGCCAGTTTTTTGATTTTTTGTCTCTTAAGTTCCAAAGCAAGTTTATCAATATCTTTAACTACCGCGGCTGATTCTTTTTTCGCGCGCAGTGTATACCGCCCGTCCACAAATAACTGCATCCGTTTTTTAGTAATCAAGAACATGCCGGAGGAACCGGTAAACCCTGAAAGATATTGCCGGTTAATCTTGGTCAGTACCAAAAATCCGTCTAAGTTTTCATCATGTAAAAAATCCTGAAGCTCAGAGCTCATAATTTGTTTTCAGGTTTTTTTCTTTTCGGTGGCGTTCAAGAGCTAACTGAATTAACCGATCAATCAGATCCGGATAAGAAATGCCGCTGGCTTCCCAAAGTTTGGGATACATGGAAATTTTGGTAAAACCCGGAATGGTGTTTGCCTCGTTGACAAACAACTTCCCCCGTTTGCTTAAAAAGAAATCGACTCTGGCCATGCCTTCCAAACACAAAACCTTAAAAGTTCTAACTGCCAAATCCTGAACTTCTTTTACAAGTTTTTTCGGCAGCTTGGCCGGTATTTCCAACACCGCCCCATGCTCGTCAATATATTTCGCGTCATATGAATAAAACTCATGGTGGGGAATCACCTCCCCAGGAATTGAGGCTCTTGGTTTTTCATTCCCAAGCACCGCGCATTCGATTTCTCGTCCCTCAATAAACTGCTCCACGATGATCTTCCTATCAAACGCGAACGCTTGCTTAATCGCTTTTAAAAATTGTACCCGATCTTTGGCTTTACTCACGCCCACCGAAGAGCCTAAATTTGCCGGTTTGACGAACACAGGAAGCCCCAAGATCGCTTTCACTTGCTTAAAATCCGCGGTTTTTGGACTATCAAAAACCAAAAATTTCGGCGTGGGGATGTCTGCCGCTTTCAACAACCGCTTCATCACATCCTTATCCATCCCGATGGCCGAGCCCAACACGGAGGGCCCCACGAACGGAATGTCCATCAATTTCAGCATGCCCTGAATCGTACCATCTTCTCCAAATGGCCCATGCAAAACCGGAAAAACTACGTCTATCCCCCGTTTCTCTCCGCTTTCAATAGCAACCAGATCCGTGGTTCTTCCTTCTGATACCAAAGCCACAGTTTTGTTTTCTTTATTTAATTTGACCAATTTAGGATTGTCCGCATGCAATAAAAATTGCGATCGTTGATTAAGAAACCAGCGGCCATCTTTGCCTATCCCGATCAGGACTGGTTCATACTTGTCTTTATCCAACGCCTCAATTACGTTTTTCGCGGATTGCAAAGACACCTCGTGTTCCGCTGATTTGCCGCCGAAGATCACCGCCACTCTAATTTTTTTCTTTCTGGTCATATTTCCCTTACATTCATACACGACTGTATGAATGTATTATTTAACTAATACTCTTGGCACGGTGGGATTGATACGCGTGACAATCTCATAATTAATCGTGCCGGCGATTACGGCTAATTCATCCGCGAAAATTTCTTCACGGCCTTGTTTGCCTAAAAGCACGGCTTCACTCCCCGCTTTGGCATTTTTGACCTTGGTGACATCCGCGCTTAATAAATTCATATAAACGCGCCCTCGCACTTTGCATCGTTTACCGTCGATCAACACTTCTGCCAAATTGGAAAATTTTCTGTCATAGCCCTCATAATAACCTACAGGCAAGATCGCTAATTTAGTCGGTTTGGGCGCTCTATAATTCCTGCCGTAACCAACTTACGCCCCTTTGGGAATTTCTTTGACTGCTAACACTTTGGCTTTCCATGTCAATGCTGGCTGCAAATTAAATCCGGGATTGGCTTTCTGAATCAAGGAATGAATCGATTTATAAGATTGCAAGCCGTAAAGACCAATGCCGATTCTTACTAAATCGAAATGACTTTCAGGCACGGACAGCGCAGACGCGGTGCAAGCAATATGCTTAACCGGAATAAAAATCAAATTTTGTTCCAAGGCTTCGATAATGCTTCGGAAATGATTGAGCTGAATGACCGTAAAAGCCGGATCGTCTTCCGAAGAAGCAAAATGACTAAATATACCTTCTATTTCCAGTTGTGAAAATTTGCTGACCTGCTTCACAAATCCCACGGCGTCTTTCGCGTACACGCCCAAACGGGATAATCCCGTGCCGACTTTGATATGCACTTTGGCCTTTTTCTTGAGCTTGCTGGCTGTTTCTGCAATCAACTTGGCCTGTTTGAGATCATAAACCACTAAGGCAATATGGCGCTCAATCAAAGACTTAACTTGATCTGCCCTGTAGTAATTTAAAACCAAGATCGGCTTCTTAATCCCAAATTGTCGCAGCGTCAACGCTTCCGTGCCATTGGCCGTGCCGAACGAATCCACGTAATCTTCCAAAGTCGAGCTAACTGCGAACGCGCCGTGGCCATAGGCATTGCTTTTCACCACTGCCATCAAAGAAACCCGCCCACTCTTGGTGGGCGAGGCTCGTCCCAACTTCGTTGGGGCGGCAATCAACACTTTCCGTAACTGCTTCGCGTTATGAATCAGCGCTGATTTAGAAATTTCAACCCAAGAGAGCGATGCATTCATTTTTTAAAATTCCAGTTACAAGTTCGCAGTCAGCAGGAACCAATTCTTGAATATTTTTATGTCAATGATTCGAATGTTCAAAGTGTCGCAAGGCATCTTGTCTGTTCATCCCGTAAACAATTTTTCTGATTTTCTCCCACATCGCGGCTCCGGTACACATCATACAGGGCTCACAGGTGGAATATAGTATGCAGCCGGGTAAATGTTTGGTTCCTAAGACTTTACACGCTTCGCTGATCGCTTTAATTTCCGCATGTCTCGTGCCGTCCTGTTCTTCCTCAGTCGTGGAGTAGGCCTTGGCGACGACCTCACCATCTTTTACCACCACGGCGCCAAACTTTTTCGGTCCCTTACTTTTCTTTGCTTCCTCAATAGCCAGCTTCATGAACTCTTCATCGCGGGTCATATCACTTGTCCGTTAAGATTTTTTAATCGTGTCAAATCCAATATATTCTTGCAACACTTTTGGCACTTTCACCGAACCGTCTTTTTGCTGGTTGTTTTCCATAATCGCCACAAGCGTTCTGGGCATTGCAATTGCGGTTGCGTCATTGGTGTGCACATACTCAGTGGTACCATCTTTTTTACGAAAACGAATGTTTAGGCTTCGAGCCTGGTAATTCGTAACGTAATCAGCGCTGTGCGTCTCTCGATATCTTCCTTGCGATGGAATCCAGGTTTCCAAATCCATTTGTCTGGCATCAGGTTTGGCCATATCGCCCGTGCAATTCAAAACCACCTGATAAGCAAGGTCCAGGGACTGCATAATATACTCTTGAGTCGCGACTAAAAATAAATGCTCATTCAAACCGTCCTCAGGCTTCGTAAACGACTCCATTTCAATCTTATCAAACTGATGCACCCGAATCATCCCTTTGGTGTCTTTACCGTATGATCCTGCTTCTCTGCGAAAGGCAGTGCTGATTGCCGCGTAGCGGATAGGCAAACTTTCTTCTTTCAAGGTCTCGTCCATATGCATAGGCACCAGAGTGTGTTCGGCGCTGCCGATCAAATACTTATCATCTGAATTGATATAAAACTTGTCCTCTTTGTCAGCCTCGGTCAATCGAGTGGTCCTTTTGTATACTTCTGGCTTAATCATCACGGGCGGAAAAACAGGGATAAATGGTTTGGGGTTGACCTTCAGTTTGGCAGCACGAGCGATCTTCTCAAGCTCGGAACTGTTGGTCAAAATTTTAAAAACGTGGTGAGTTAGGGCCAGTTCAATTTGTGCCATGCCACCCTTCCAGTATCCAAACCTGGCTCCTGCTACCTTGCTGGCTCTCTCCATATCCAAAACATTTAGGTCAGCGCCCAGCTGCAAGTGATCTTTGATCTCAAAATCAAAATTTTTGGGCTTGCCTACTTTTTTAACAACCTCATTTTCAGTTTCGTCTTTTCCCACAGGCACATCTGGAAGAGGCACATTCGGAACCTGTCGCATGGTTTCAAGCCATTGATCTTGAATCTCTTTCAATTCCAACTCAAACTTTGCTGAGCTTTCCTTTAGCTTTTTGCCCTCTTTCACGAGCTTATCGTCCTTGCCTTTTTTCAAGGTTTGGGCAATCTCGTTCCTGCGGGACCGGATAGCTTCTGTTTCAACAATCAGCTTACGCCGCTGATCGTCTAGACTGATCAGATGATCAAGATTAACATTTAATTGTTTGTCTTGAATGGCTTTTTTTACTACTTCTTGATTGTCGCGGATGAATTTGATATCGAGCATAATTTATTTTTTTGCTAATTCTCTTAACACGTCATGTAATTTTTCTAAGGCGTGTTTTCTGTGATCCAAAACCCTTTCTTCTTCTTCATTAACTTCGCACCAATACTTATTATAATTCGGAAGGTATGTAACAGATCGATAAGGATAATGAGCCACGACTTTTTCGGAAGGTCTATCGGCGATTATTCCCTCAACCCCGCCTTGTGAAGTAAATATACCCAATGGAGTGGCCAGTGCAATGGTAATTGTAAATTTACAAGCCCGTCTATCATCCGGAACGTCTTTCATTCGCTTCATGACCTCGCCAATAATTTCTTCGTCATTCATTTCATGTCCCAGCCACCGATGGCTTTTGATCCCTGGCTCACCGTTCAATGCTTCAATCTCCATACCACCGTCATCAACCAGGCTTGGGATCCCTGATTGCTTAAAATAATACTTCGCCTTGTTTACCGCTTCTTCTTCAAACGTGTCGCCTTTTTCTTCCGGTGGCTGAATATTCAGCTCTTTTGCAGAAACAACTTCCAAATCAAAATCTTTTAAAAGTTTTTGGTATGTGTTCACTTTTGCCGAATTCCCTGTGCCTATGAGAATCTTCATAACCCAATTTCCTCTGCACTTTCTTTCATCGCGCCGAGCGAAATCTCGACGAGTTCAGGCAGTTCTAAATTAATATAGTCTTTGCAAAGCAGGATAATCTCTCTTTTTACCCCGGCGGCGAAACTTTTCTGTTTGAATTTTTTGAGCACCGAATCCGCAGTTACTGATGCTAATTTCTTATCCGGCTGTACCAGTGCTACTGCTGTGATCAGCCCTGACAACTCCTCCACACAATATAGGGTTTTTTCTAACAGCGTTTCTGGTTTAATTCCATGATCCCAGTTGTGGACGTAAATTGCTTTAATTATTTCTGGCTTCAGATCAGTTTTTTCCAAAATCTCTTTGGTAACCTTAGTATGGTTGTTAAAATCATCCTTGGTTTTCTCCCAATCCAAATCGTGCAATAGTCCGGCCAGTCCCCAATCATCCTTATTCCCTCCAAATTTGACGGCCAGCGCTTTCATCATGGCTTCCACCGCGATCCCGTGCCTGACGAGATTTATATTCTTTATATGTTCGTTTAAAAGATGTAAGGCTTCATTTCTGTTCATATACTGTTCCTTTTGCTCCCAATGGTCCCGTCTAAAAGCGGGAAATCGACCGAAAAAAGTATCCGAGCTACCCCTCTTTCATTGGCGGGAAAATTACAGTCTCGCGCATTGCCTTGTTCATGAGCACCGCAAACAGCCGCTCGCTTACCCCGAATCCCACAGCTGGTGGCATGCCATATTCCAACGCCTCGACATAATCCTCATCCATCATTTGCGCTTCCTTGTCTCCTGCTTCGCGCAGTTTCATCTGCTGCTCAAACCTGGCTTTTTGATCCAGAGGATCGTTCAATTCGGAAAATCCATTGCCCAACTCAGTGCCTGCTGCCAGAGGTTGAAAACGCAAAACTTTGTTTGAACTCTTAGGGTCGCGTTTAGCCAAAGGCGTGGTTTCAATCGGGTGTCCGACTAAGAAACAAGGCTGAATCAATTTCGGCCGCACAACTTTTTTATAAATCGCATCAATCAACTTGCCCTTGCCAAGTTTGTCAATACCGCCGATTCCTAACTCTCTTGCCTTTTTACGAAGATCACCTTCGTCATTTTTATCTAAATCTAAACCAGTATATTTCTTAAATACTGTAAAGTATTGAAGTTTTTGCCACTTGCCGCCCCAATTAATTTTCTGCCCTTCGTATTCGGTTTCCATACTACCAATCACAGCCATCACCACTTTTTTAAATAATTTCTCCACCAACTTCATGCCATCCTGATAATCAGCGTAAGCCCAGTAAAATTCCATGTCATCATATTCTTGCAAGTGTTCGCGATCAATACCTTCGTTGCGAAACAGCCTGCCGACTTCAAAAACTTTTTCGAAACCGCCAACCAGCAATCTTTTAAGCGGCAATTCCAAAGAAATGCGCAAATAAAAATCGCGATCCAATTTATTGTGATGCGTAACAAACGGCTCCGCGTCCGCGCCTCCAGGGATGTTTTCCAAAACAGGCGTCCAGACTTCCAAGAAGCCTTGCTTGATCATGAAATTTCGGATGGTTTGCCAAAACACGGCCTTCTTTCGAAACAACTCTTTCGTTTCCGGATTAACTAATAAATCTAAATATCGTTTGCGCAGCCTGGTTTCCACATCCTTCAAGCCAAAAAAATCCGAAGGGATGGGACGGATAGATTTAGTGAGTAGTTTGTAGTTTGTAGTGAGTAGAGACTTTTCTCCGGAATTGGACAAACCAAGCGTACCAGTTGCCTCCAAAAAATCACCGATATCCAACAACGACAAATTTTTATACTGGTCCGCACCCAAACCGTCTTCCTTTAAAATCAACTGGATAGCCCCGCTTTCGTCTTCCAAATTTATGAAAGCCAACTTGCCATGTTCGCGCAGCGCCCGAATGCGCCCGACTAATGTCACGTGATCCGTGTTACGTGATCCGTGATCAAAAAGTTCTAAGGCTTGTGCAATGGCGTGCGTTCGTTCAGTCTTAACCGGATAAGGATCAACCCCTTGTTTTTTTAGTTGTCCTAATTTTTGTATCCGAACTTTCCTAAGTTCTTCTATTTTTTCTGACATAATTCCTGATGCATATTACTTGGCTTTAATTATACCATAAATCTTCAGTATCACCAAAAAAACGAGATAATATTAATATAAAAGATAATAATATGTGGCGCTATTGATGTTGATGTTAGTTGATGTTATTTTAGAATACAATTATCCCGATCGGGATTTTTATAATCGGACTAAACCTTTCTGAGGTTAAATTTTTCTAATAAATCCTTTTGAATATCAATGTTTTCAGCTATAATCATTCTGACAAATGATCTGACTTCATAAATCTCCTTTAAGAAATCGAGCTCGTCTTCGCAGGGATAAGGGTACACCCAAACACTCTTTTGAATGGAGGTGAATCCAAGTTCTTTCAGCTTACCTCTAAAAAATTTTCTTGCTGCGCTAAATTTCTCTGGAACGTCAAAAATAACCACCCTCCACTTACCATCCCATCGCCTTGGCTTACTTATCACCATTTCATCTAAATTATAACTTAAAAGTCTTTGATGACCATTTTTTGTTACCTCAACTATTGTTTTTCCCGCATGATTGGACACAGAGATCAGATTCTGCTTTTCAAGATTTCGGAAAGATTGTTCAATTTGCCGGCGATTATATTTCTTGAGTCTCTGAAATTCAAATTTACCTAAGCCAAGTTCTTCTGAAAAAATCATTACGCCTAAGGGGCCAGCAACCGGAATAGCTAACATCCCGGCCGTTGCCACTATTTTTAATATCGTCTTGGCGATTTCTGACCTTTTGGCCTTCATATTACAATTATCCCGATCGGGATTTTTATATTATAGATCGCTGTACAAGCGATCTATAAATCTATAATTTTTTTAAATTCTTTTCACTCTATCGACACCACTTCATATTCGGTTTCGCCCATGGGGGTTTTCACGCTGACCTTGCTGCCATTTTTCGCGCCCAACAAAGATTTGCCAACCAGAGATTCGTTGGAGATGCGCCCCGCCGCGGGATTGGCTTCGTTCGATCCAACGATTGTATATTTTACTTTTGTACCGTTGGTCTGTAATACCACCGTACAACCGATGGTGACTTCTTCACGGTTCTTATCGTGAGTAATCAGTTCTGCGTTTTTTATCATTTCCTCCAGCTCCTTGATTCTGCCCTCGATAAATGACTGCTCTTCCTTCGCCTGCGCGTAGTCCGCATTCTCGGATAAATCTCCATGCGAAACAGCTTCCTGAATTCTCTCAATCACTTCTTTGCGCCGTTCATCTTTAAGGATGCGCAACTCATCCTTTAATTTTTTTAGCCCGTCTTCGGTTAACAATACTTTTTTTTGCATAAATATAAACCTTTTTAAAAACCCCTGATCAACGTGGGATTTTTAATGTGCAGCAATATTATGTTAATTCTACTTTTTTGTCAACCAGGTAGTGAAAATTTGATTGGGATAGAAAATCTACACTGACAGCTGAATATAAACCTGGCTGATGATAAAGATTTGATTAGTTGCCTTAAGCTTTAAGTTGTCCCCACTTTGCGGGACAACTATCAAATTTCTACTACTTGGTCAAGCTCTTCTTTTTCTTATTCTGCAAAAAAGCTTTAATTTCAGCTAAATCTTTTTTAATCTCCACGATTTGGTGTTCTGCTTTCAAGTCTGTTTCATAATCCAGTTCGGCCCGCAATCGGTCTTTCTTCTCCATTCTGTTCTGACTCATTAAAATTATTGGGGCTTGAACGGCCGCGGCAACGGAAAGAAATAAGTTGAGCAAGATAAAAGGGTAGGGGTCCCACTTTAGCTCGATAGCAGCCACATTTAGAGCTATCCAAATCAGCATAAAAAAACCTAACAGCAAAATAAAACGCCAGCTCCCCACAAAAACAGAAAGCGCGTCAGCGGATTTTTCTGCCAAGGACATTTTTTCTTTGTGAAGCTGATTTAAATTTTTAACCATATTTTATGCTATTAGCTTATACTCGAAAAAATATTAAGTCAAACCTTTGCCTGTTAACGATTTTCTGCCCACCACTGGTAAACCTCGCGGGCCACTGGCACGGCCGCTGAACCGCCCTCGCCGCCTGCTTCAACTAAAATAGTGAGCGCAATCTGTGGATTGGAGGCTGGCGCATATGAAGTAAACCAGGCGTGAGTAAGATTTGAATTTTGAGAACTAAATTGAGCCGTACCGGTTTTCCCCGCCACCTCGATCGGTAAAGAATTTAGAGATGCCGCACTCCCGGCTGTCACGGTCTGCCTCATGGCCCTTTGGATTGTCTGGACAATTCCCGAATCCAAAAAATTCTCTTTAATCACCTTCGGTTCAACCTCTGCCAAAACGTTACCTGCTGAATCAGTCACGCTGTCTAAAATATACGGCTGCATAATCTTCCCTCCGTTGGCTATGGTTGCAGTAAGATTATTCAGCTGAACCGGAGTAATCAGCAAGTCTCCTTGTCCGATGGCGAAATGGTAGGTGTTGCCCAAAAACCACCGCTCGCCTCGGGTTTGAAGTTTCCACTTAGGATCCGGAACCAGCCCGAATCTTTCGTTGGGCAAATCTATTCCGGTTTTTTCGCCGAAATTGAATTTTCGATACCACTCGGCAAGCTTGTCCGGACCTAAACCTGCTATCTCAGTTTTGGGATTCCCTCCACCAACGGTATAAAAATAAATATCAGAAGATCTGGCGATCGCAGAATAGATGTCCATCAGACCCAAACCTGACCTGTCATAGCCATAATAGTTAAAACTGCCAATTTGGATCACGCCATCATCTAAAATTTTCGTGTTGGGCGTAACCACCCCTTCTGTCAGTGCCGCAATGCCAAGCAAGGGTTTGACAGTCGATCCAGGCGGGTAGGCCCCGGCAACCGCGCGATTAAGCAAAGGGATATTAGGATCATTAATCAAGTTAACATATTGGTCTTGCGTCAGGCCTTGGGCAAAAAGATTGCTGTCGAAGGAAGGCAGAGAGACCAAGGCTAAAATTTCGCCAGTGTTCGGGTCTTGCGCCACGGCCGCGGCCTTCCGCGAGCTGGTTCTTGCTGTGCCCTTAACCAAACTTTCATACAAAACCCTCTGCAGCTCGCCATCGATATTGAGTTTGAGGTTGTTCCCCGGCTCTGCCTCTATCTGGCCTAAGCCTCGCTTAAAATTCCCGTTGACGTCTATTTCAAACTGATTTCTGCCGGCTGTTCCTCGCAGATAATTTTCGTATTGAGCTTCAATTCCTGTTTTGCCAATGTAGTCATTAATCAAATAGTTTTGGTCTCTATACCGCGCCAGCTCTTCTGCCGTGATTTTGCCGGTATATCCGACCAGATGAGCGTACATCTCTGCCTGTTTATAGTCTCTTACTGGATTGTTTTGGACCTCAAACCCGGCCAGTTCATTTTGCTTGCTGATAAGAATCAAGGCTTTGTCTTTCGACACGCTGCTGTCGATTACCTGCGGCTGAATGTTCGTTTCGTTAATTGCTTTAAATTTTTCCAGCAGTTCTGCTTCGGTTTTTCCCAAAATTGCCGCGATTGTCCTGATGCTGGCTTCACGCTCTTCCACGCTCAGAGGCAAGTTCGGAGCCACCACGACCAGTTCAAAGCTTGGAATGTTGTTCGCAATGACATTGTTGGAACGGTCAACAATCAGGCCTCTGGGCGCTAATATATATTGAGTTCTAAGTTTGTTGCCCTCGGCGAGATCTCGATATTCTTCCCCCTTGACCCCTTGAAGGAAAAAAATACGGACGACGATTATCAATAAACTGAAAACCACAATTGCCGAAATTGCAGAGTAATTAAGTTTTAGGCGTTCATCATCCACAGGTTCAACACTATCTTCCAATTGCGTATCCAAATAAGCTTCATCAAAGCTCAAATTCTTCTTTCGACGAAGGCTTTTGTTTTCTATCCCTTTGATTTCAAACGGATCCATGTTTTTCTTTAATTACCTTTTGTAAAAAGAAATAGTAATACATTATCGGATAGGTAAACAGAAGATTAAGCAGCATATCAGCCCAAACCTTTTTTCCCAACAAAAAACCAAGCTGGAATTCATAAGCTAGATGAAAAATTTGGAAAATCTGATTCACCAGCCAGGTCAATACAACAAAAACAATAGTGGCCGCTCCCACAGAACCAAGCATAATTTTGAAGTCGTTTTCTGTGGAAAAAAACCAAGCAACCGACAAACGGACCATTACTATGCTTAATATTAAACTTATTGCCAACAACCCGTCCGGCAACCCAGAGGCAAAATCAAGCATTAAGGCGGAGATTATGAGAGTCACGCCAAGCTCTTTTTCCCCGCCGAATATGGCCGTAAGTGTGGCAAAAATTAATAATAGGTTGACCGAGCCGAATGTGACTAGCAAGCTATTGAACGCGGCCTGCAGAATAATTAGTAGAAACAGGGCGAGAAAAATGATTAGCCACCTCATTGGATTACGAAAAGAAATCTTAAATTTCTTAAATCAGCCGCGGGTGAGACAAAGGCTTTTTGAAACAGTTCTGAAGAAGAAGATTGAATCGAGGTAATTTCGCCAATCAAAAGACCGCGGGGAAACTCGTTGGCCAACCCCGAAGTAATCACCTGGTCCTGCGGCTTAATCACTTCGTTTTGGGTAATTAAGTCAAACCCCAAAGACAAGCCATGCTCGCCCACGACTAAGCCTCGCGCGCCTGAATCCGCCACCTCGGCATTAATCTTTATAATCGGGTCAGTAATCAAAGTCACCTCGGCGTTCGTTGGATAGACTTTTGTCACTAACCCGACCAACAAACCAGGCGCTGTTATAACAGAGGTTGCCGGTCTAACCCCGGCATTTTCTCCCTTATCTATGATAATGGTCTGGGTAAAGCCGGTGGGATCCAAAGTTTCAACTTCTGCCGCCACAAGATTAAATTCTCGCTGTTCTCTTAAAGCCAGCGCTCTTCTTAGACCCAAATTTTCCTGCTTTGCCGCGCTTAGCCTTGAATTTTCAAACGACAGTTCGTTTATTCTTTGATTGAGCTCCGCATTTTCCTTTACAATGTCCCTGATGGCAAAAATTACTCCAAAAAAACTCTTTACTGAATCAGTCCCTTTTACCACCGTCTGAACACTTGGGCCGTAAGCGCGCAAAAAAACGTCTTTGGCAAAATCTGAATAGCCTTTGGCGTCCGCCATGATCAACAAAGCAATCAAAACGAAGACAACGGACAGCCGAGCAAACGTCTTGGTGTAAATAAATCGCATAGGTTAGAATTTAGAATCTAGAATATAAAATATAGAATATAGCCGGCTCCCAAAAATTCCAAATTCAAAATTCCAAATTCTACCTGGGGATTCGCTCAAATTCCGTAGCTACCAAAACATCTTTCAGCGTTTCCAGGTCTTCCAGCACGATCCCCGCTCCTCTGGCCACAGCGGTTAGTGGATCGTCCGCCACGTATACTGGCATTTGGGTTTCTTCCGCAACCAGCCGATCCAGTCCTCGAAGCAAGGCGCCGCCACCGGCCAGTGTGATTCCCTGCTCCATGATATCTGCCACGAGCTCTGGCGGGGTTTCTTCCACAGCCGTTTTGATGCTGTTGACTATCACTCTTACTGATCTCTGGAGCGCCCCTCTGATTTGTTCATCGGTTACAGCCACTTCTTTTGGCAAGCCAGTAACCAAATCTCTGCCTCGAATTTTGGCCATTAAGGTTTCTTTCATTGGATAAGCCGAGCCGATCTTAATCTTCACATCCTCGGCTGTCCGCTCACCCAATAGCAAATTAAACTCGTCTCTGGCAAACTGAATGATGTTTTGATTCATCTCGTCTCCCGCCACGCGGATGCTTCGCGACGTGACAATCCCACCCAAAGAAATCACTGCAATCTCCGCTGTCCCGCCGCCTATATCTACGATCATTGAACCTGATGCGTCCTGAATCGGCAATCTCGCGCCGATGGCCGCAGCCATGGGCTCTTCGATCAAAAAAGCCTGTCTGGCACCCGCGTTGAGAGTAGCGTCCTGAACGGCTCGCCTTTCCACTTCCGTAACCCCCGAGGGAATGCCCACCACCACCCGCGGTCTGGATAAAAACCCAAAAGCGGATTGATTAACCTTTTCAATAAAATATCTAAGCATCTGCTCAGTGATTTCAAAATCCGAAATCACGCCGTCGACAAGCGGCCGGTTTGCCACGATATGGGATGGAGTCCTGCCGACCATCCGCTTGGCTTCTTCGCCGATCGCCAAAATTTGCTTGGTTTTCTGGTTTACCGCGACAACCGACGGCTCATTAATAACAATGCCCTTGCCGTGAACATAAACAAGGGTGTTGGCTGTTCCCAAATCAATTCCCACATCATTTGAAAATTTATCAAAAACGAAATCTAGAAGCGCCATCTTATTCTTTCAACTTAATAGAGAATCGGTTTGTTTTAATTTTTACCTCGTTATTTTTATAAGCTCTCGGAAAGATCCTTTATTTTTACTAATTTTGTTTTATCGCTTCCTCGTTGTTTGGTTTCGACCGAGTCAGACTGCAATGTCTTATCAGAAACCAATACGCGGGTGGGGATCCCGATCAAATCGCTATCTGCAAATTTACTCCCTGCGCTTACTTCTCTCTCATCGTATAGTACCTGAGTGTTCGTCTCAAGTAAAGCTTTGTATATTTTGTCCGCGGGTGTTTGATTTTTCGAGATATTGATAAGATGGATATCGAAAGGAGCAATGGCCTTCGGCCAGATCATCCCTTGCTCATCATGACTGACTTCCACCACCGCTCCCATAAGCCTGCCCAGACCAATACCGTAACTGCCCATAATCACCGGCTGTTCCCTGCCTGTCTCGTCTTTTACTGTAAGACCCAAGGCTTGGGAATACTTAGTTCCCAGTGGAAAAATATTCCCCACTTCAATGGCTTTCTTTTCTTTAAGCTTGGTTTTATCTAAGCCCAGCTTTTTTAAATTTTCTTCGGTATAGACTTCTTTATTTATGGCCAGCTTCTTTTTTTCATCGACATAAATTACGTCCTCGCCCGAGTCAGTAACAGTCTGAAACTCGTCGGTAAGCCCGGTAGTAAAAGATCCGCCCGCGGCGGCGGTGCGAAATGTTCTATCCCCCAAACCCACGCGCTCGAAAATTTTAAGATAGGCGCCGGCGCACAATTCATAAAATTCCCTAAATTCTTTTTGGGTTTTACTGAAGGAATAAAGATCCTTCATCAAAAACTCTCGGCCTCTTAAAATCCCGCTTTTGGCGCGCAACTCATTTCTAAATTTCGTTTGAAATTGGTAAATATAGATCGGTAAATCTTTATAGGAACTTACATAATGGGTAAGCAAAAAAGTAAGCGGCTCTTCATGCGTATTGGCAATGCCGACGTCTGAGCCGTTGGCTAACTTGGTCTTAAACCAATTATCCACCAGCTTGTCGTCCCACCGGTTGGTTTTTCCCCAAACCTCCTTATCCTGCAGCGTGGTCATGAGAACTTCCTGTCCGCCGATCGCATTCATTTCTTCTCGGATGATCTGTTCAATTTTTTTCAACACCATCAAGCCAAGCGGCAAGTACTCGTACACGCCAGCCATCACTTTATGGATAAAGCCGGCGCGCGTCAAAAGCCGGGCATTGGTGGCCACTTCGTCCTTTGGCGCTTGTTTTAAAACTTTGGTAAATAATTGCGACTGCTTCATTTGCTTTATTTCAGAGATGAAATATTAATATCTCAATCTATTATACCTTCTCTTGACAAAATGCGCAAAAAAAGTATTATATTATTTTAAAGCTGGCACCGACCACCCTACCAGCGAAGTGGCAGAGTGCTTTGCTTGCGAAGCGCAGCAAGAGCGCGAGGCAGCGGCCAGATTCACTGAGGCGGCATTGGATGTAGACCAAGCTGTTCGGCAACGAGCAGGTGAAATGCCCAGCGATGCAATGGAACGGACGCAAGAGCGCGATCCGTAGCTACGAAAACCCGGGGAGCGTAAAGATTTTATATCCTTCGCTCCCCACACCCTTTTTTTCTAAAGGACTTTTTTTATTTTTTTATTTTAAAGCTCCCCTGCAACCACGCTCAGCCCTCTTGATCTTTTCACGCGATCGCTGAAAAAGGTCAACAGATCCAGTGACTCAAAGCTCAAATAACCTAACTAAGTCCTTTTGAATATCAATCTTTTGCACTGTCAATATTCTAATATAGGATCTCACTTCATAAAGCTCACCGATAAAATCAACTTCATCTTCACAGGAATAGGGATAAATCCAAACACTTTTCTGCAATTTATAAAACCCTAGCTCTTTTAGTTTATTACGCAGACACTCCCTCCCCATCTTATATTTTTCGGGAATATCAAAAATTACCACACGCCATTTACGATCCCATTTCCAGGGCTTTTTGATTCGCATGTCTTCAAGTTTGTATTTCAATACTTTATTTTGTCCGTTCTTTGTAAGTCCTACCACGGTTGTGTCACCATTTTGTGATACGCCAATCAATCTTTGCTTCTCTATTCTCCTTAAAGAATCATAGACCTTCCGTCTGCCCACTCTTGGGAGACCAAGTTCGTCGGCAATCACCATAAATGTCAATGGCCCTGCAACAGGAATTGCCAACACTCCGGCTGCGGCGAGAGTTAGCAAGACGGTTTTAGTGATCTTTAGTCTTCGTTTTGTTTTTTCAGTGTTCAATTTCTTCATAGTTCAATTTCTTCATAATCTTCGGGTAACTTTATCTCCGGATTACTTTTATTGATCATTTACTGCGATCGCTTAAAATAGTCAATTAAAGCAATCAAACACATAACAATTTTTAAATAAATAAATTTTAAATAAACAAATTCTTCACTCTTTCTATTATATCAAACCGGCCGAAGTCTTTGACCGTAACCAAAACCATAAGCAATAACAGCAGGACAAAGCCAACCGTATTGGCCACTTGCTCAATCTTGGCTCTCATTTTCTTGCCTCGAACCTTTTCGATTATCAAAAATAAAATTCTTCCGCCGTCCAGGGCTGGAAACGGTATAGCATTAATAATTGCCAAATTCACTGAAAGCACGGCCGTAAATTGGACTAAATAAATAAATCCAAGTTGCGCCACATCGCGAGTCAGCACGGCAATCCCCACCGGTCCGGCCAAATCAGCGCCCACCCCCTGTCCTGCAAACAACCTCGATATGATTACGCCAAAAGCGGAAAGAATGCTCAACAGTAGATTAAACGTTGCCACTAGGCCGCGTGGCAGAGTCTCATACCACGGATAAGCCACTCTGGCCACTGTGGATACAGTGACGCCAATTGGTCCTTCGTCTTCAGGATGGTCTTCTCTTGGAATCAATGTCCGGTCAAATTCTTCGCCGCCTCGCTTTATAGTGTAGAGGGTTTCAAGTCCGGCATTATTTTTAGCTAAAATCGCGGTTTCCTCAAGCGTGTCAATCTCCTCGCCGTTAATTGCCAGCACACTGTCCCCAACTCGCAGTCCCGCCTGATCAGCAGGTGAATCCGAAGCTATCTCCACCACTGAAACATGAACTTCACGAACCTTAGCAGAATCAGAAAGCTCTGCAGGGTCTCCGATCACGGTGGGCAGCCCCAGTCCCAGCCCTAAAGAAATTAACACCCAAGCCAGAATAAAATTCATTGTCACGCCAGCAACCAAAACCATAAAACGCGAGCCGAATCGTTTATTGCCGAAACTTCTCGGATTATCAGAATCCGAACCGTCCTCACCCACGATTTTTACGAATCCCCCAAGCGGTATCCAGTTAAGCGAATAAACCGTACCTCCTTTTTTAAATCCAAACAGGCGTGGAGGAAAGCCAAACCCAAACTCCTCTACTTCCATCCCGGCCCGCTTGGCCATGACAAAATGTCCCAGCTCGTGCACAAACACGAGCAGGCCTAAAATCAGGATAAAAATTATTATTGTGAGAATAATCATAAAATAGTTCTAAGTTCCAAGTTCTGATCCAAGTTCTAAGTAGGAACGTAGGATTATATAAACTTTCTACTAGATAACTAAAACCTCTTTCTCTTTTGCCTCTGTGATTTTCTTAATCTCTTCATTGAATTCATCCACAATTTTTTGCAATTCTTCTTTGGCACTTTGTCTGTCATCCTCCGAAATCTTGCCGTCCTTTTCCGATTTCTGAATCTCCTTCCAGATATCTTCGCGGATGTTGCGGATAGCGACCCTCGTCTTTTCGCTCATCTGCGAAACTGTTTTGACCAAGTCTTTTCTGCGTTCTTCATTCATTGGCGGAATCGTAAGCCTGATCAAACTTCCTTCATTGCCTGGATTGATCCCAAGATTTGAAGTCTGAATTGCTTTTTCGATCGCGCCAAGTGAGCTCTTGTCATAAGGCTGAATGGTGATGCTCCGCGGCTCTGGCACGGTAATTTGGGCAATCTGCAGAAGCGGAGTTTTAACGCCGTAATAGTCAACCAAGAGGTTTTCAACCAGAGCAGACTGCGCGCGCCCGGTTCGAAGCGTGCTTAGTTCAGAGCGCAGGTGGTCCACTGCTTTCTCAAATTCCGGTTTTTTTTGCTTGATTAAATCCATATTTTTAAAGCTAAATTCTGCCTCCCAACCCCAAATATATCACATTTGAAGTCTGCGGGTTAACCCTTATCAGTCGGACGGCTTGTCCAGTATCGAGTCGTTTGGTCTCCCAAGTCGAGCCATTGTTTACACTTTTGAACAGAGTTGATCCAATATTGGCAAATACATTGGCGGCATTCATCGGGTTGACTTCCACCGCCTGCACCCGTCGCTCGGCAGTGTTAGCCGGCAGATTGACCAAATCCCAAGTGCTGCCGTCGTCTTGGGTTCTCACCAGCCCCTGCTCCGTGGCCAAATAAATATTTTGCGTTGAGTTAGCAGGCGTCGCAAAATCGTAAAACAAACTAATGGCAAGAGCGGGATCGCTAATTTTGTCCGCCCAAGTTTTACCTTGATCAGAACTCATGAACAACCCTTTTCGCTGAGTGAGGAGAAACGTCTTGTTCCCCGAGACTGATCTTATCTTGACTATTCGATCGTTGAAATCCTCGCCCGCTTCCCAAGTCGCTCCTTCGTCGCTTGATCTGATGACCTCGCCAGAAGCAAGACCAGCCACCAGCTGGGAGCGGTTAAGCAGACCGACTGATATAGCAGTCACGGCGTTATTTTTGTTTGGTTCGGAAAAAATATCCAACCAAGACATGCCGCCGTCCAAAGTTTTGATAATTTTGCCGTTGCTCCCCGAAATGCCGGAAGCATACACCACGCCCGGCTGAAACGGATCGGCTGTGAGGTCGGAAACATTGATGCCGGTTAGGATAAATTGCCAAGCCTTCCCCCCGTCTTCGGATTTATATATTCCGGAAGGACTGCCAAGGTAAACCTTGACTGAATCGAAAGGATCAAACAGCAAACTGGTAACAGTCAGGTTGTCTATACTTCCTCGGCCGGAAACAGCGTTGCTTGGGCTGAAGCTTTGGCCGCCGTCCTGTGAAAGATACACGCCCTTGCTGCCGGTGTTTAAAGGATCGTTCAACAAATTACAACTCGCCGCTGTGAAAGTAAGACCTATCAATAATATGGCTATCTTGCGCATTTTAAGTCGCTAATATTAATTCCGACAAAACAAGCTTCGCATTAAGATTCTGTTCAATGAATCTGCGCGCTCTGCTCACCAGTCTGAGTTTATTGGCCAACTCCGGCTTCCCGGTGAGGTTGAGATCGCGCTCAAGCCGGACCAGCCAAAAATCCAACAACGTTTTGATCTCGGTCGTTTCCTGTCCCGCAATCTCTTGAGCCAGAAGCAGTCGGTCGATTCTTTCTGCTTGATTAAATGTTTGATAAGACAAGCCCCAGCTTTCAAGTTCTGTGAAGTTTTCAGGATCCGCCAAAACTTTTTTAACCCAACCAGGACGGCCGGCCGCCACTGACGAAATTAGATCTTTTTGGTCTGCCGAAAGCGTAGCCGGCACCAAGACCTTGAGCTCATCCTCTCCTACCAGCCCAAAATTAATTTTTTGCGTGCGGCTGATAATTGTTTTAGGCAATCGCTCCACCGAACTAGTAACAAGGATGATCACGGTATTGGGTTTTGGCTCTTCCAAAGCTTTGAGCAAAGCATTGCTGGCTTCCAAGGTCATGGTCTCAGCCCGATCTATCAGCGCAACTTTATATTCAGCCGAATAAGGCTTAAGCGATAATTTGTAAATCAACTCTCGGATCTTTTCTATCTTTATCCCTGCTTCGTCTTCTATCAGTAAAAAGTCTGGATGAAAATAATTTTCGAATGAAGGAGGATCAATCAGAACTTTCGCCAGCCATATCCCCACCAATTTTTTCCCCACCCCTTCGGGACCTGCAAAAATATAAGCGTGCGGCACCCTGTCTTTTGCAATAGCACGCGCCAACATATCTATTTGCCTTTTGTGTCCTACAATTCCTTCAAGCATATCAGTTATTATACCATTTTTCAAATAGATAACAAAACTTTTTGGCCCCAATCTAAATAGAATGCTATTATAAATCATCTAGGTCTAGCCACAAGGAGGAAAGATGACTATTTGGGACAATGCTACACCCGAACAGATTCTCGACCGAGTCAAGGCAATCGTGGCACCACATGGCTTAAACGCCGAATTTCTCGAAGGGATCCTGTCCGTTGGCGTTCAAGGGGACGATCGTACCTACACTCCCGTCGTGGTCCTGAACGGGCCGCATCCGGGCTGGGAAATCCTGGAGAGGCTTTCATCACAAATCTCCAACGAAACGCCCGTGAACCGAGTCACGTTCGAGGTTGCCACTCGGCCCACGACGCTCTCAAACCGGCGAGCGCGATAGAGACTGAGTAATTGCGCAGGCAGAACTGCCCCGTCGACACTCGCTATCGACGGGATTTTTTATATTAACAAATTACTACAATACAAAATAAATTCACGCAAACAAAAAAACCAGCCCTGACCTAACGTCGGGGCTGATTTTTTACGCGTTACATTTCTTGTACAAGATTTAGGCTTAACCTTAACTATCATAAAATTGCTAAATCTTCACGTCAATAAATTTGTATTTCCTAAGATTTAGAAGGATTGTGTGCATATTCTCTGGAAAACTGCTGGATAAATTGTACATTACCAAAATTTTAAGATTTGATTTCTAACTTTTGCATTAAAAAAATCACTAAAAAGTGATTTTTTTATAGACCGGTGTGCTGCTGATTTTGTTCTACCACTCTCTTACGAACCTAGCAGAACCCAGGGACCGGGTCCAAGAGGTTGCCCTTACTTGTTTTACACCTAAGCCGTTTCTTGCTTAAGCGAACCCTTGATCAAAACCTGCATCTCCTGATCCTCCGAACAGCCTTGCAGCTGCCCGCTCCGCCTAAGTTGCCTCAAACGGAGACCAATGGTGAATGTATTTTAGAAATTATTAAAATCAGTGTCAATAAATTTTAAAAACCCAGTTTTTATTAAACTTTTGATAAATCCTGTGCATAACCTGTGCTTAACCTTGGGGATTAATTGTGAGTTTCTTACTAAAAAAGAGGCTCGCAAGCAAGGCTTACAAGCCGAAGAACGAGGAGGGGAGCAGATCAACCATCCAACCGGTAGCCCTTGTTAAGGCGGCCAGATGGTCAAATCAGTCCCCTCCACCCCGCAGCGCTGACAGCGCTGTGTTTGCAGCGTGTCTCGTCCGGGCCTTGGGCCTCGGGCAGAGCCAGCCGCTGGGAACTTGTTGTTTCCTCCGAAAAATTGTAGCGGACAGGGAGTTTGGATGGTTGAGGCCGGGCCAGCGGAATCAACCAGCCTCCCTCCCCATCCTGTCGGCGCCGAGCGTGTCAACTGGCGCCGAGCTTGTACCGAGGGGATGCGCGCGCGTAGGGCCAGTAGCAGCCCTTTAGCGTGGCCTTTGTTGCGCACTCACCCCCTCGGACCGCGCTTGTCCAGAAAGGCCCCAGCCCCTCGGACTTGCGCGATCTTGAGAAACCCAAACCAAAAAAACTTACCTGTCTTTGGTAAGTTATTATATATTTCAAATTACCAAACTGTCAATAGATTTTATTTTGTTGCCAAAATACTTTTTTTATAGCTGTCCAAATTGTCCAACGCCACCCCTGTGCCGGCAGCCACGCATAAAATAGCGTTTTCAGCCACGTAAGCTGGAACTCCGGTAGTTTGGCCAATTAACTTGTCGATATTTCGCAAGAGCGCGGTGCCGCCTGTCAAAACCATGCCCTTATCAATTATATCCGCGGCCAGCTCAGGCGGAGTTTCTTGCAGGACGGTTCGGACTGCCTGGATGATTTCCCGCAGTTCTTCCTGAATCGCTTCCACGATTTCATTGGTGGAAATTTTAATCGTTTTGGGAAGCCCCTGTATCAAGTCCCTGCCTCGAATTTCAAGCTTGGTCTCTTTCTCCACTGGTATGGCCGAGCCGATCTTAATTTTAATATCTTCCGCAGTCCGGTCTCCCACAGCCAAGCCGTGCTTGCGGCGGATATATTCTGCGATGGCCTGATCAATCTTGTTGCCCGCCACCCTCACAGAAGTCTGGGTCACAATCCCGCCAAGTGAAAGCACTGCCACGTCCGTGGTGCCGCCGCCAATGTCTATGATCATGTTGCCAGAAGGATTCGCGATGTCTATCCCAGCGCCGATAGCGGCGGCCACGGTTTCTTTGATTATGTAAGCGGCTTTGGCCCCGGCCGCGTGCGCCGCGTCAATCACCGCTCTTCTTTCAGTGGAAGTGATGCCGCCGGGTACGGAGATCATAACTTCAGGGCGAAAAAATCGGACATTGCCCGTGGCCTTGTTAATAAAATACCGAAGCATAGCTTCTGTCACCCGGTAATCTGCAATCACCCCGTCCTTCATAGGTCTGTGCGCCACGATTGTGTCAGGAGTGCGGCCCAACATATCCTTGGCTTCCTGTCCCACGGCCAAAATCTTATTGTCAACTACAGAAATCGCCACCACTGTGGGCTCATTAATAATAATGCCCTGCTTGGGCACGAATACTAAGGTGTTGGCAGTTCCTAAATCTATTCCAATTTGCCGTAAAAACAATCGAGCCATAAATATTAATCAATCCGTTTAATATCCGCGCCAATTTTACTTAACCTCTCCTCAAGATTGGCATAACCGCGGTCAATGTGTTCAATGCCTTCAATTTCCGATTGGCCTTTGGCCACCAGTGCCGCAATCACCAAAGTCATGCCCATACGTAGATCATAGCTAGTTATCTTTTTTTGTCCATAAAGAGGGGTTGGACCAATAATCCGAACCTGGTGGGAATCCAAAACCTCGGCCTTTGCGCCCATATTCATTAATTCAGCGACGTAGGCGAGACGGTCTTCATACAACCACTCGTAGATTAAGGTCTCTCCTTTTGCCTGGGTGGCCAGCACAGCCATCGGCGGCACAAAATCAGAGTTTAATTTTGGATACAAGCCGCTCTGCAGCTTTGTGCCGACATATTCTCCGGATGGAGGCAAAACTTGCACAAAGTCCGGACCAACCTTGAAATTGACATTCATCTTTTTCAACCGCAGCAAGTAGTCTTCCAGAAAATCGGGGTTCAGGTCGGTTATTTTAAGCTTGCCCTTAGCGGCAGCGGCCAAGGTTATCATGCTTGCCGCTTCTTCTGAGTCGGGGATGATATCTATTTTAGCGCCATGAAGCTCGTCCACGCCGAACACAGTTAAAGTCGGGCTGCCGATGCCGGAAATTTTTGCCCCCATCTTGTTCAAAAATTCACACAACTGCTGAATGTGGGGTTCCATGGCAGCTAATTTTATTGTGGTTGTGCCAGCGGCCAACACCGCGGCCAACAAAACATTTTCCGTAGCGGTTACCGAGCTTTCTTCCAAGACAATCTTCGAGCCGGTCAGTTTGTCAACAGAAAAACTGATCAGTGAATCTGTTTCGGTTACAGACGCACCCAAAGCTTTAAATGCTTCCACGTGGGCGTCGATCGAACGCGCCCCTATCTTATCCCCGCCCGGATATGGAATTTTGGCGCTCAAAAGCCTGCCCAGCAAGGCGCCGACCAGCACAATCGATCCCCGAAACTTGGACACCAGGTCTGGTTTAGGATCGTCGCGCCGCAGTCCTTGGGCCTGAATTTCTACCCTGCCGCCGCTCGAATTTACATCCACCCCAAGTTCAGAAATAATCTCCAGCATAAGCTGGCTGTCTTTAATCTGGGGCACGTTGGTTAAGACGCACTTCTCGTCTGTCAAAAGACAGGCCGCGATTAGCGGAAACGTCGCGTTTTTTGATCCTGAAATTTTAATATTGCCGGAAAGCGGCTTGCCGCCGTTGATTCTATATTTACTCATAGTTAAGTAGCTTAACTTCTGCTTCCAGCTCCACGCCAAATTTACTCTTAACCGCCTGCTTTATGTTCCAAGAGAGGGCTAGCATCTCCCTGGCGGTGGCCTCTCCAATATTTATCAAGGCCAGCGGATGCTTAGGAGAGATGCCCACTCGCCCCTGCTTATACCCTTTTCTAAAACCCGCGCTTGCCAACAAACATGCCGCAGCCAGCTTAATCTTACCATCTTCTACCCCCCAAAACCACGGGTCTTGGCAATCGGACTCGCCACCATTTTTTTTCACCAAAAATTTTATTTTATCAAATTCTTCTCTGCTGACGATCGGATTTTTAAAAAAAGACCCGGCGGTTTTAAACTTTTCAAACCCAGGCAAAATCACATTGCCTTTTTTGGCGCGAATCTCAATTACCGCCTTTCTGACGTCGCGCAAGCTATGTTGGTTTTGATTGGAAAAGTATTTAACCAGATCCTGATAGTTCAAAACTGACCGGCCGTGTGGGACCAGCGACAATCTAAACTTAGTAACGATATATTTTCCCGGATTTTTTTTAAAGTCACTGTCACGATATTCAAAACCGCATTGTTCGCGGTTAAATTTAACAATATTACCGCTCCCACATTCAACTGCTTCGACTTCCTCAAGAACATCACTGATTGTCTGGCCGTACGCTCCAATATTCTGCACCACCGCTCCTCCCGCTGATCCCGGAATCCCGGACAAACATTCAATTCCAGCAAGGTCTTGCTCGACACAACGCTTAACCACCTCATCCCAATCTTCCCCCGCCCCTATTGTCACCAATGCCTCATCGTCTTTAATCTTAAAGCTTAAATCTTGAATCTGATTATGAATTACCAGCCCCGAAAACCCTTCGTCTGAGATCAAAACATTGCTCCCGCCTCCTAAAATAAAAATTTTGAGACTCTTTTGATGCGCAAACTCCAAAGCCTCTCTGACTTCTTCGAGAGAGGTGACTTGGGTATAAAAAGCAGCAAGACCTCCTATTTCAAAGGTCGTTAACTGTTTCAACGGGTAGTTTTCTTGGACTTTTAAGGCCATCGACTGTTATTTTAACAAAAAAAGTAAAGATAGGTAAGGCTTGCCAGGAACTAGAAGTTTTTATCTATCAAGCCAAGGGCTTGATATATTCAGCGAAGCTGATAAAACTTTCAGTTCCCGGCTTGAAACTCCTCTTGTTTTAGCCTAAAATAAGAGGGAAGCCAGGTAGTGAAAATTTGCTCGATGCTATCTGACAGCGTGCAAGGAATATTTTTGGTCTTTATATTTGTCGAATTAACAAAGATAGCAAATTTCTACTACCTGGTATGACCCTCAAAACCCGCTTTACATTAATCGGCATTGGCATCGTTATTTTCTTAATAATTGTGCCGCCTTTAGTTTTGTTCGCCAGTGGTTTCCAAATTGACTGGTCAAATTTCGCAATCGTAAAAACCGGAACTTTGGTGGTAGAAACCGAGCCCGGCAAAGCGTTGGTCTACCTTAGTGACAAGAAACAAAGAGGAGCAACGCCTTCCACGATCCGTTTTTTGCTTCCCAAAGATTATCAAGTCAGGATCGAGAAACCAGGTTACCAGACCTGGACCAAACGGCTGTCTGTCAAATCCCAGCTCGTGACTTGGGCTAACCTCAACCGCAAATTTATCGCCTTATTTTTATCTGAGCCACTGCCTCTGGTGGATTTTAGCTCTGACCAAACTTTTCTCTCTTCCGACCAGAGAGAGCTTGTCTTTTCGGTAAACGGCGAGTTTTTTTTCCTCTCTGCAGGCTCTGAAAAACCTGTGAGCTTGGGTCCGGCCACTGCTCTGGCTCCTCCGTTTGAATTTAATGCCGGACTGGTTTGGGATAACGGACAAAAAGTATACGAAGCGCTAAAAAAATTCTCCGAAATAAATTTGTCGATCTATTCCCCAACGCCAAAAATATCAACCAACGGCACCTTCACAATTCTGGCTTCCGCTGATCAACTTTGGCTTGTGACTTCTTCAGGCACAGAAGTTATAGCCACTGACATCGATGCTTATCTATTAGAGAATGACATTTTGTGGTTTATCAAAAATTCCTCGCTGCAAAGCCTAAATCTCACAACCAAGGAATTGCGAACCGTAAAGCAGGACTTGCCACGCTTTAAAAAAGGCCAAATCATTCGATCGAGCAATTATGTTTTTCTACTCCTCGATGGAGACTTATACTTTGCCAACGAAAGTTTAGATAAAATTGCCCAAGCCGTTGTGTTCAGTTCATGGAATTACGGCGCGGATAAACTGTTAATTGCCACCAACAACGAAATTAGTCTGTTTGATCCGCAAAACCAAAAAGTCGACCTCATTCACCGCAGTGTAAGTAATATCAGTAACCCTGTATTCAATGCCGAAACCGGATACGTATTCTTCAGCAATGAGGGCAGAATAAAAGCCATCGAACTTGATGGCCGGGACCAAAGAAATATTTTTGAATTTGGAGAAGCGGGATTAGGATTTACCTTGTCAAACAACGGAAAACTGCTATACGTTTTCAGCGATGAAAACATAAGAATATTGGAAATAAGATAGCCCACAAAACTGCACGTAAAATGCGCGGCCGCGCATTTTACGTTACGATCAAGCAGCCGCTTTGTCCAACGCTAGGTTGACCAGCTTATCGGCTAGTCTGTTTTCTTCCCTCGAAACATGCCTAAAAACGACTGACTCAAATTTATTGCTTAGTCGCAGCACTTCCTTGACCCTGCTCTGCAGTCCTTGCTCTTTCACTTTGTATTCGCCTGATAACTGCTTGACCACCAACTCTGAATCCAAAAAACATTTGACTTCCCTCGCTTGAAGTTCCGCGGCCTTGGCAAGCGCCGTAATCAACGCGGAATATTCCGCTTGGTTATTGGTAGTCTCACCTATATACCGTCCAATTCGATCAATAATTTTTCCTTTGGCGTCATAAATCACCACCCCGATAGCCGCCGGCCCGGGATTGCCCCTGGCCCCGCCGTCCGTGTAGATTGTTAGTTGCTTATTGTGTGGCATTCAGATCGATAATTTTTAATTGCAGCTCTTTGTGGCCGTTCCATTCATTACTTTCCAATTCAAACACCGCGTCGAAAGTCTTGTTTGAATTTAGTATATCAGTTAAAAATCCTTTCCCAAAAGCAATCGCATTAAATTCTTGCCCATCCAGACTGCAGCGCAGTTTCAGATGTTGATTGTCACTGCCGACTTGCCGCGCTTCAAGCAACTTAAAATTTTTAGCCAAAAACCGAGGCTTGGGATTGCCAACCCCGAACGGCCCGAATTTAGCTAAATATCCATAAATGTCCCAAGTTAAATCCTGCGCCGCAACTTCACTATCAATATTGATTTCATACGGCTCAGGCGTGTAGCCCGCTACTTCCGCATACTCTAAAAGCTTCTGATAAAACGCCTCAATGTTTTTACTCTCCAAAGCGAACCCGGCTGCTTGCGCGTGTCCGCCGTATTTTTGCAGCAAATTCTGACAATAATTCAGGGCTTGCACCATATCATAATCATTTACCGAACGCGCTGATCCGGTCGCCTTCTCTCCGTCTTTTTCTATCACCAGACTCGGCCGATTATACTCCTCTGTAAGTTTGCCCGCCACCAAACCCACCACACCTTTCGGCCAATTATCTGAAGCTACCAACAAAATCTTTTTATCAAGCTTGGTTTCTACTTGCGATTTGGCTTCGCTTAAAATCTGTTGTGTGAGGGTTTGCCGATGTGAATTTAACTCGTCCAATTCTTTCGCTAGCTGTTTGGCTTCGTTATCGTCTTCGGCAACCAACAGTTGAAAAGCAAGGTTGCCATGCTTGATTCTGCCCGCCGCGTTGATCCTCGGAGCCAATAAAAACCCCAGGGTATAAGTATCAAAGGGTCTTGATTGAGCATCTAATCCAGCAACTTGGATCAATGCCTGCAAACCCAGCCAGCGAGTTTTGTTTAAGACCTGCAAACCGAAATGCACCAGCAGG
The DNA here is from genome assembly GCA_016186915.1 of Candidatus Doudnabacteria bacterium. Classification (GTDB taxonomy): domain Bacteria; phylum Patescibacteriota; class Doudnabacteria; order UBA920; family O2-02-FULL-48-8; genus JACPKU01. The sequence continues at coordinate 275,479 of JACPKU010000006.1, forward strand.
CGATTCTCAGAAGTGAGCGGCTGTAAATCAGCCACCGTGCCGATAGCCACCAGATCCAATAGCCACTTTTCCCAACCCACGAGAACGCCCTTTGTTAATAACTCCCCCTCTCCCCCTCTTACTCTAAGAGGGGGTTCCTCTGCAGTTTCGTCCCCCCTTGGAACAAGGGGGGAATGGGGGGGGTTAGATGTCGAAGAGTTTAGATTTCTAAAAAGTGCCTGGACTAACTTATACGCCACCCCCGCGCCAGTTAAGTACGGAAAGGGATAATTGTCTTGCCTATTTTTAGGGTTTAACAGCGCCAACGCTTCAGGTAATCCGTCCGTAATCTCGTGGTGGTCGGTAATAATCATATCCACCCCCAACTCTTGAGCCAGCCTGGCTTCTTCCACTGCATTGGTGCCGCAATCAACGGTAATGATTAATTTATTGCCCTCGCTGGCTAGCTTTTTGATTGCCTCAATGTTCAATCCGTATCCTTCGCTGAATCTGTCAGGAATGTAATAATTCGCCCTCACGCCCAATTTTTTTAAACCCAAATAAACCACGGCGCAGGCAGTGATCGCGTCAGCGTCATAATCGGCATAAATGCAGATTGGTTCCTGTTTTTCCACTGCGCCTTGGATCCGGGCCACCGCCTTTTTCATGTCAGAAAACAAAAAAGGATCCGACAAATTAGCATAATCAGGATTGAAAAAATTCTTAATCTCCCGAGGCTCGGTCATCCCTCGATTGGCCAGCAGGCGCAAAATCAAAGCCGGATACTCCGGCAATTTTGGGATCAAACTCTCCTCGATTTGTTTCAACTGCCATTTCTTTTGCATACCCGTATTATACCCAAATACAGCCAAAAACAAAAAAACCTCCTGTTGCTTGCGGAGGTTTTAGATATTGGTGTTACCAGGCCTGTCGTCTTCGATCCCGTTCGGCGGAGGTTTAGGATGAGGAGCATTGTGAGGAACATCGCTCCTGTGAGTTCCTAAAACCGGGTTATCTCCCAACAACTCCTGCACTTGTTTTAAAATCTTCAGAGGATTATCATAGCCCTTAATCATAAAATGGGCATTGTACAATTTTTTGGCTTTTTCCCTGTCTTCTTCGCGGCCCAAGTGAGAAAAAATAATTACAGGAATCGCCATCGTTTCAGTTTTGTCTCGAATCTTTTCGGTTAATTCAAACCCGTCCATCCGGGGCATATCAATGCCGGTAAATACCAAATCAACCGGCTGCTCCTGTAATTTTTCCCAAGCGTCCTGACCGTCATCAGCAATGATTACCGTAAATCCTGCATCAATAAATACTTGCTGGTAAAGATCACGTTGATAAAAATCATCGTCAACTACTAAAATTTTGCTCATGTTGGTAACTTATTGTTTTAGAAGATGAGGAAGTAAACTAATCCCTGTCATTTCCGTGGGTTTCTCAATACCTAATAATTCTAGCATAGTCGGGGCGACATCTGAAAGCACGCCAACCGGGATCACGCTTGCCAATGAGGAAATGCCCCCTTCTTTTTGCGACTTTAACTTAAACTGATTAGCCACTAAAAACACGGGCACGGGATCGGTTGAATGTTCTTTGTTGATGCCGCCGGAGTGAATGTCCAACAGCTCTTCGATATTGCCATGATCAGCCGTAATCACAAGGCAAATATCCTGCTCCAGACACGCGGCAACAATTTTTTTTATACACTCATCAATCACTTTCACAGCCTCGATGCAGGCTTGTAAATTCCCGGTATGACCGACCATGTCCGCGTTGGCAAAGTTGACCAGAATAAAGCTGTAACCCCCTTTGAGTCTGGTCAGAACCACCTCGGTAACCTTGTGTGCCGACATTTCAGGTACATCCTGATAGTTTTGATAGTTGGAGCTGGGGGAGGTCACGATCTCCCGTTCTTCCCCGGGATACAGGTTGATCGCGCCGCCATTGAAAAACACCGACACGTGCGCGTATTTTTCCGATTCCGCCACATGGAACTGGCGGAGTCCTTTTTTGCTGATTACTTCGGCAAATCCATTAACTATTTCCTGCGGCTTGAAAGCCACTTGGACATTTAGATCCTTCGCAAACTCAGTGAGGGTCACCATATATAAATTCTTAGGCTGGGAAACACTGCTGCCGAACTTATCGAATCCTTTGTCAGTCAAGGCTCTCGTGATTTGTAGCGCCCGATCCGGCCGGAAATTAAAATGAATTACAGCGTCATTGTCGGAAATTTTGGCGATCCGCCCGCCTTCCTGTTCAATCAAGGTCGGCGGAATCATCTCATCAGTAATGTCTTTTTTATAGTTCTCTTCAATCGCGTCTTTGGCGGATTTGGCGTGAGGACCGTCCGCCAAAACTAACACTTTGTAGGTTTGTTCTGTCAGATTCCAATGTTCGGCCCGATCCATCGCGTAAAATCTGCCAGTCACCGAGGCAATGCTGCCGGTGCCCAAGCTTGCCATTTTTTTATTTAATCTGTCCAGCGTATCTAAGGCAATCTTCGGCGGCGTATCGCGTCCATCTGTAAAAAAATGGATAAACACGTTTTTTAAATTATATTCAGCGCACAAGCCCAGCAAAGCGTAAAGGTGCTCATCGTAGCTGTGCACGCCGCCCGGACTGACCAGACCCATCAAATGCAGGCTGGAATTGTATTTTTTTGTATGCTCTATCGCCTGCAAAAATTTCTCATTTTTGAAAAAACTTCGGTCCTCAATCGCCAGCGTGATACGAGACAAATCCTGACCCACGATCCTGCCCGCCCCCAAATTCAAATGCCCGACCTCGGAGTTGCCCATCTCTCCCCACGGCAGGCCCACTGCCGGCCCAGAAGCCTGCAGGGTGGTGGACGGATAATTGGCCACGAGGTGATTCACCGTGGTGGGTTCTGCCAATGTTATGGCGTTCCCTTGAGATGCGGTGGCAATGCCAAACCCGTCCAGCACCACCAGCACTATTTTTTTGTAAGGCTCAAAATTCATTTTTGTTTCAATTCTTCTTCGATGGCCAGCAGTCGATTATATTTGGCGATCCGCTCACCGCGGGCAACAGAGCCGAATTTGACATAATCAGCCCCAACCCCAACCGCAAAATCAGCGATAAAATCATCATTGGTTTCTCCAGACCGATGAGAGGGAATAATTTTGAGATTATGGTCTTGCGCCAGTTTAACCGTGGCCAGACTTTCCGTAATTGTCCCCACTTGATTGGGTTTAATAATTATAGCGTTGGCCGCGTTTAATTTGATCCCTTTTTTCAAGCGCTCCGCCTGCGTGACAAACAAATCATCGCCAACTACCAATAAAGAATCAGAAAGGCGCTTTCGCATTGCACTCCAGCCTTCCCAGTCCTCTTCATCCAGCGGGTCTTCAATAGCAATGATTGAATATTTATCCGCCCACTCTTTGAGTAATGACACTAACCTTTCGGCGCTTAACGATGTCTGGTCAGCAGAAAGCACGTATTGCTTATCGCGTTCTTCATATAGATCAGAGGCCGCGACATCAAGCGCCAGATTGTAATCCTTCCCTTTCTCATACCCTTTCAGTCCGGCGGCGGCTGTAATCAACTCTAAAGCTTGTTGGTTGGATTCTACCTCAGGCGAATAGGCGCCTTCGTTCCCCAAATCTGAATCTAACTTTTTTGCCCGCAAAACTTTCTTTAAGCTGTTAAAAATCTCTGAAGCCACCCTGACGCTTTCGGCTATCGTGCCAGCGGTTGGTACGACCATGAACTCTTGCACGTTTAGATTGGTGTCTCCGTGCAGGCCGCCCTCAATGGTCACAAACATCGGTTTAGGCAAGCTGAATTTTTTGTTCTTGTTCAGGCTTCCAATGTATTTATACAAAGGCTGTTTCTTTACTTTGGCCGCTGCCTTGCAGATTGCGCCAGAAACTCCAAGTATAGCATTTGCTCCCAGCTTAGACTTGTTTTTCGTCCCGTCTAAATCAATCATTATTTTATCTAGTTTGTCCTGGGCAAATATATCTTTGCCCTTCAGCTTTTTCGCGATGATCTGATTAACGTTCTCCACCGCCTTGCCGACCCCCAGGCCAGAATATAAATCGCCGCCATCCCGCAGTTCTAGAGCCTCGTGAGAACCTTTAGACGCCCCGGAAGGCACCCCAAACACGCCCCGGGCACTCCCGGCCTCAACTGCTACTTCTACGGTCGGATCGCCTCGGGAGTCAAGAATCTGACGGGCTGTTATATTTTTAATTACTGTTTTAGGCATTGAAAACCTATCTTTCCAGGACCTTAATACCGGGCAAAGTTTTACCTGATAAGAATTCCAGCATGGCGCCGCCGCCCGATGAAATGTGATCAATAAATTCAGAAACCTTGGCCATCCTGATCATTTCTTCTGTTTCACCGCCACCCACGACGCCAAAAGCGGTCCCTTTTGACCGCGAGGCAAATATTCTGGCTAAACTTAGGGAACCGAAATCAAATGGCTTTTTTTCGATCAATCCAAAAGGGCCGCTCCAAACTAAAGTCCTTGCTGGCTTAATATACTCCGCGTACTTTCTAACTGTCTCTGGGCCAATATCCATAATCACGTCAGTGGGCTTAACTAGGTCTACTTTGACCGCCCTGATTCTCCCACCCAAAGCCTTGTCTACCACGACGTCAACAGGCAAAACGATTTTTTCTTTGTGGTTCCGAAGCAAATCTTGAGCCAAATTTACTTCATTCACTTTTGACTTTCCGATCTCGTATCCCTTGGCTTTAAGAAAAGTATTGCCCACGGCGCCGCCAACTAAAATATAATCAGCTTTTTTGATAAGGTTGTTGATCGTGCCAATCTTATCAACTATTTTCGCTCCACCGATCAAAACAATAAAAGGCGGTTCGGGATTGTTGATGATTTTATTTAAAGCCTGCATTTCTTTTACCAGCCCTACTCCGGCATATGATGGGAGCCTGGTGGCAACGCCATAGACTGAAGCCTCTTTGCGGTGATCCACTGAAAACGCATCATTGACAAATATCTCGGCAAATGCAGCAAGCTTTTCGATAAACTCCTCGCTGTTCGCCATTTCTTCTGTATAGAAACGCAAGTTCTCCAAAAAAAGAATATCTCCTTCTGCAAGCTGCTGGCTCAAATCAGAATAGTCGCGCATGGTAATGTCCGGCTCCAAAAAATTTATGTGAGGAACAGGATAGCCAGACAGTTTGTCGCGAATCTTAATCACTTTGTAGCCGATTTTTTCACCCAGCTTCAGCGCCACAGGAAAAAGACTTTCGGCTTTGTCCCAGCCTTCAGGGCGATCCAGGTGAGCGATAATAATCACCTTCGCGCGGTTCTGAATAAGATAATTAAGCGTGGGCATGATATCAGTAATTCTGGAATCGTCAGCCACTTCCCATTCCTCGGTGTGAATGTTTTTCTGAAGCGGCACGTCAAACCCCGCGCGCAGTAACACCCTGCGGCCTTTTACATTTACAGATGTGATTGATTTGATCATAAATTGGTTTTTACTTGCCTGCCTAATTTTTGCGCCCGCGCCACAATTTCAGCTGCTACATTGTCAATGTCTGATACAAACAACATCGTGTATTTTCCTTGCCCGGTTTTAATAATAATATTCCCACCGTTTCTCATAGTTTGCATTTGCATACCATACACTTCTGAGATTTTCTCAATTTCTAATTCATCCAAATTTTTCAAAAGAATAACATTGGACTTGACTAGTAAACGATTAATAACCAGACTGTCGTTGCATAAAATGTAATTGATATGCAACTTTCTAATAAACCAAAACATCGCTATAAGCCAAAATAATAGTAAAGCTAAAATTTTATAGTCATCACCCTCTTGGTTAGCAAACAAATCATAAAATAATAATCCAACGCCCATCAAAGGAAGAATTGCAACAATTAAACTAAGGGGCAGTACTTTCGTTTTTATCTGATAGTTCATTTGCCTCTACTCTACATATTCCATTTTAGACAACTCAGCTGCTCTAAGATTTTCATAATCTACAATGTCTTCCTCATCTCTTTCATACCCAGGACAAGAACTGTAGTCCGCACTAGCTAATTTTACCAGTGCATCCTGGGCAAAAGAATAATGGTATAAACTTTTGCCCGAAGTACAAGCATCTCCAGATCCGCCTTCAATCAAAATAACATTACTATTGTAACCTAAAAGTAAGAACGAATATACGCCTGATTCGGCCAATTGGTAAAAATATTCATACTGCTTTTGATTACTTAGTTTATACAACCTGCAGTCGTCACCGTAAATTCCACAATCAATCTCGTATAAAGCTTGCGCTCCATTTGGCTCAAAAAATTTAAACGTAGAAAGGATTTGGTCAAAGACAGCAAAATATTTTTCCTTCTGCCCTTCAGGATACACATATTCTATTTGATAAACAAAACTATCTTTAATCGTCAGCGCGACTGTTTTATAAACCCCCAATTCACCTATCGTGTCTATGCTTACTGCTTGTCGGCTGTCTATCACAAAAGGGGTCTTATTGGATCGAACTGAATAATCTGACAATAATTGTTCTAAATTATAATTGCTCGTGTTTTGCCATTGAAATACGTTTATTTTCGCGCCCGACTCAGGAGGACTGGATTCGCCAAGCAATAAGTCGCTTATCGCGTAATCCGGACTTTTGAAAATAATACTAATGCCCATTAGTTGGGTTTCCCAATCATTAGGATACTCCACCTCAAATCCATATTCTTCGTTTCTATAAGTTTGCCAATCGTCGCTATCTTCTATATTTTCCGCCTGCTTGTTGTTTTGTGGCAGCGCGTTGCTAGAATAATCAGTTTTAGTTTTTTGGTCATACCACCATAGCGCGCTTAACAATGCAACAACAAAAACCAGCAAAAGCAAATAATTTCTTGTGCTGTGTGTATTCACTGCTTGTGTGGCTTGAACAGCTACTTGCTCTGGCTTTTGCTCTAAGACCGTCTCTGGCTGTTGTGCTGAAAGCCTTTTAACATTGTGGATTAAATAAAACGGAATGATTATCCAAATCAACAAATAAATAATATTCTGGACACTAACTGTGAAGAATAAAAAGTTATAAGCAAAACTAATCACTGCTAAAGCCATCATCGCAGTTAGAAACCGGATAATGAAGTTTTGTTTCTCTTGCAAAAACCTATCAAAATTAGAAGCTATATAAATAGCAGTGATGGATAGCGCCGCGCCAATGATCGAAAAAATCACGGCGGGAATACTCAAAAGCAGATCAGCGATTTGATCAGATCCTAGTCCAAGATAACTTGTTAGAATAAAAAGAATGCCTGGAATTTGAATTAATCCAAGAATACCGATAACATACAGATAAATTTTTAGCGACTTGGTTGTTTCTCTCATAATAAATTTATTTCCCCACCAGTACGGCCTGCTCGACTAGCCGGTTTGCGTATCCAAATTCATTGTCATACCAAGCCACGACCTTGACCAAATCGCCATCCACCACTTGGGTCAAGCTTAAATCAATAATCGAGGAGTGGGGATTGCCGATGATATCCGAAGACACCAAAGGATCCTCGGTCACGCTTAATACGCCTTTCCACAAAGGTTGTTTGCTGGCATCAATAAATGCTTGATTGACCTGCTCTACTGTGACCTGCTTTTTCAGGAGTGCTGTAAAATCGGACAGTGATCCGACAGGGACCGGCACTCTAAATGCCATACCGCCAAATATGTCTTTAAGATCCGGTAAAACTTCGGTAGCAGCGATCGTAGCACCTGTGCTGGTGGGGACAATGTTTAACGCAGCGGCTCGCGCGCGACGCAAATCTTTATGAAGTGGCGGGGGAGGACCGTCCACCAAATTCTGCTCCGCAGTGTAGCCGTGTATCGTGGACATCATCATTTTTTGAATACCAAACTTGCCCTGCAAAATTGCCACAACTGGCGTAATGCAATTCGTGGTGCAAGAGGCGTTGGAAATGATTTGTTGGTTGCCGTATTTGTCTGCGTTGACCCCTAAAATAAAAGTTGGAGTAGCTCCTTTGTCTTTGGCCGGCGCAGAGATAATTACTTTTTTTGCTCCAGCTTTCAAATGCGCTCCCGCTTTCTCAGCTGTTGTAAATCTTCCTGTCGATTCCAGCACCACGTCAATATCCAAATCCTTCCAGGGCAAAGCTGCTGGATCTTTTTCAGCAAAAATAGAAAACCTCTTATTATCAACTAATAAGGTTCCCACTGAATACGCCTGGGCATTGGCGCGTTCGTGCTTGGTGTCGAACTTAACCACCTTTGTGTAATTGCCGTAATTGGAATCGTATTTCAGAAGATGCGCCAAAACATCCGGCTCGGTAAGGTCATTGATGGCCACCACTTCCAATTCCGGATTGGTCAGAGCAATTTTGAAGGCTTGGCGCCCTATGCGCCCAAACCCATTTATTGCAATGCGTGTTTTTTCCATTAAAATTGCTGCTTAACGCTTAATTAGCTTAAGCGAAAACTGAAATAAATGCCGCGGTAAACAAAGCCCAGACCAGAAACAGCGCAAACTCCCTGTCATCTTTGAACAACAGGTGTTTGTGCAGCCACTTTTCCAGCGGGATTTCTTTGTGCAGCAAACTTTTCTTTTGTTTTGCCATATTGTTTTTTCTAGAATCAAGCCTAGCTCTTCATGATAGCTCTCTCCCGCAAGCGGGAGGGAGTGTCCCGCCAAGAGCGGGACGAGAGAGGGCCAAATTCATGTTAATTATTTTTATCTAGTTGATTTAAATTTCCGGGCCTGCTTGTTTGCCTTCAAAAGTTTAATCTTTTTTTCCGCTTCTTTCTGCAAAGCGTCAGTGGCAGGACCAAGAATTTTTCTGGGATCATAAATTTGCGGATGTTTTTTCAGGTTCTGTATGAGCGCTTGATTGAATGCGACGCGCAGGTCAGTGTCTATGTTGAAAATCACCACGCCCAACCTGATTGCTTGTCTGATCTGCTTGTCGGAAACTCCCGAGGCGCCGTGCAGAACCAGCGGGACCTTGACGGCTTTGCGTATCTGCTTCAGCCTGTCCAAATCAATATGCTCTTTGAGAGTCTTTAAAATTTTCTTGACTTTCGGGTTTATCGGGATGCCGTGCCACGAGCCTACTGCCACGGCCAGTGTATCAATTCTTGTCTCGCGCACAAACTCTGCCGCTTGGGCAGGATCTGTCATTAGATCCTCACCTGACTTCACATCCTGCCAGTCTTCATTGCCCAAAATCCTTCCCAGCTCTGCCTGCACCCACACGCCTCGTTTGTGCGCATAGCTCACTACCTGCTTGGTCAACTTTATATTTTCTTTGAAAGGCAAGTGCGAAACATCAATCATCACCGAAGAGTATCCCTGGTTAATCAACTTCTTAATCAAACCAAAGTCTTTGCAATGATCCTGATGCAGGGCGACTGGCACTTTCGCCTTCCTGGCCTCTGTCTTTATTATACCAGCTAATTCTTCAATCCCCGCATACTCCAACGCCCCTACCGAGGTTTGCACTATTATTGGAGCTTTCTGCGCCTCTGCCGCCCTGATAATGCCAAGTGTAACTTCTAGGTCCTGCGTGTTGAAAGCCGGCAGAGCATATTTGCCCAGCATCTTGCGATTGATCAGTTTTCCAATGTGTACGAGCAATTTTTTCCCTGAGCGGAGCGAAACGGAGTCGAAGGGTTATTCCCATTTACCCCACTCGCCAGTGATTAATTTTTTTTTCTTCTTTCTCGTCCAACCTTTTAATTGTTTTTCACGTAAACTTGCCTCTTCAAAACTTTCATATTCTTCTAAATAAACTAGTCGCTTTGGTTTGTGCTGTTTTGTATATTCTCCCCCTAAACCAGATATATGCTGGATCCATCTCTGATCAGGCTTCCAAGTTCTGCCAACATAATAAGACTTGTCTTCGCATTCTATTATATACACATACCATTTCCACTTCATACGAAATGCCTTCGACAAGCTCAGGCATCAAAAGCTAAATCCTGCTCTCATCACCTCCCAAAAACTTGGCAAATTAGTGGATTGCCCAGTCTGCTTGCATACTGCGTAAGCAATGTGATAGTTACACTCCAGATTGGTGTTCTCGGTTATTGCCTTGATCCCACGCCAATAGAAAAAGATAAAAGCGATCAGCAGAAGCCAAATCAACCTTGTTCGATTTTTTTTACGTAGAAGCATAGGTTAATCTATAAATTTGAAAGTAGAAAGGATTCGGTTAATTACTTTAATATCACTATCGTTAATATCGGCGCTTATAGGGATTTGCAAACCAACTGGCGGGTACTCCTGGACATTTTCGGTTCTTGCCTGAGCATAAAGGACACCTGAACTCGTCCATGAAGATGAAACATCATCGAATTTAATTCGATACAAGAATACTTTGCCTTCTCGGGTGGCAAATTCCTTACCATCAGTGCCAGTTCCTAATACACGAAGTGGCGGAACCTCTGCGCCTTTTGGCAGGACAAATACTTTTCCTTCCTGACCAGAAAACTCGAACACAGGATCAACCCCGCCTGAAAGTGAAGTTTTAACATTCCATCCGGCCGGATATTTTAACTCAAACCCATATTCTTCATTGCGGTAGGTTTGCCAGTTGGCAGTCTCGTCAACTTCGTCCGGCTCAATCACTTCCCAACCTTCCGGCACATCGCACGGGGTGGGGAATTCTTTTACTTCGCCAGTTTGAGGGTTGCGAGCCGGGGTAACCACCTGAATGCAGACCCCTGACATATTATTCTTATTATCCTTATCAGACCTATTATCCCTATCGTTCCTATTTTCAATCCAATACACACCAGCCACAACCACGGCAAAGATCAACACTAAAAACACATAACCCCATATTCTATGTCTGCTAAGCCAGCTCGGCTGAGGTTCTGGTTCTTGTTGGTGATTTGTGGAGTTAAACGAATTTATATTATTTTCCATATCCCTTTTCTCCACATTCATACACGACTGTATGAATGTATTAACCTTCTAAGGTTCTTTTTGCAGAACGTTGTTTCAGTTTCTTTCTGATAAAACGGTTTGCCGCTGGAACTCCTTCGGTGACTAAATTTGCCAAAAATGTTTCGGCCGGAGCTTTTCGGCGCACCCTTCTTTCTAAAATTGCTTGTCTTTCTTCGCGCTTCCCTTGGTATTTATGTTCCAGATCTTGTAACTTAGAGTGTACCTTTCTCAATCCATCGCCATGAATCACGAGAATATTACTGACATTATTAATAGTTCTGGAAGTAACCCTCAAAGCATTTATTATTTCTTCATAGGTTTGACCTTGAAGTAGTCGTCGCGCAATTTCTAATCTTTTAGCGAACATTTTGTATTCCGTATGTGTAAACAAATCTTTAAACAGCAACCTGATATCCTCCTTAGAATCCATCAGAGTAAATGCGGCCCATAAATTGTTCACATAGTGACCAAAATGCTCGGGATCTAAATGTAGTCTTGAAAGTTTTGTCATTTTTTTTTCACATTCATACACGACTGTATGAATGTATTGTATCAATAAACTTTACGACTTCACAAGGTTTGGCGGGGTTTGGCCTTTCAGCGCAGCGTTAATATTCTCTGCCGCCACGCGGCTCATATTATCTCTGGTTTCAATGGTGGCGGAAGCAGTGTGCGGCGTGATGACAATGTTTTCAAGCTCTGCCAGACCCGGAGTGAGTTCTGGCTCGTGCTCCCAAACATCGATGCCAGCGCCGAATATATCCTGCTTCTGCAAGGCTTCCAGCAAGGCTTGTTCATCCACCACTGGACCGCGTGATGTGTTGATTAAAACAGCGGTTTTTTTCATCAGCTCGAATTGCGGCGTGGAAATCAAATGTTTAGTTTCTGGAGTCAACGGGACGTGAACGGATATAAAATCTGAAGTCTTGAGCAACTCCTCCATGCTCACGGCCCTCGCCCCTATCTCTTGATCCAAATCTTTATTTACACTGTCACGATCATAATAAACCACCTTCATCCCAAATCCTTTGCTTGCTCGCCGAGCTAAAGTGGAGCCGATTTTTCCAAGACCAATAATACCCAATGTTTTCTCGCTCACATCCTGACCCAAAAGCAGAAACGGCTGCCAGCCTTGATACTTCCCCGCTCTAGAAAATCGGTCTGATTCTACGATCCGCCGCCCCACAGCGAGTATCAGACCAAATGCATGATCAGCCACCGAACCAGTCAGAATGTCCGGGGTATTGGTCACTAATACATTGCGAACTTGGGCGTCCTTAATATTGATATTATCAAAACCCACAGCATAGTTAGCCACGATCTTAAGCTGTTTGCCGGCCGCATCCAATATTTCACCATCAATCTGGTCCACCAGCTGCGACAATATGCCGTCTGCGCCAGCGACCGCGTCTTTCAACTCTTCCCGACTTAAGGGTCGATCAAGAGGCGAGACTTCCACTTCGTGTCCGGCTTTTTCCAAAACATCAATTCCGATTTGGGGAATTTTACGGGTAACGTATATTTTCAAATTATATCTCCTTCGCTCTGAATTTTTTATTTTTTCTCAAGTAGCTTTCGATTTGTTTCTTGGTTTGCAGTCCTTCGTGCGGGCCAATGTGCAAAACCACGTTGCCCCCATTGATCGTTCCCCAAGCCATAGCCTCGGGAACTGATTTGCCATAGTAGATAGCAGAAGTAAAAGCCGTGCCGAAACTGTCCCCTGCGCCCGTGGCTTCGATCTTGGGGCCTGGGTATTCCATCATATACCACACCTTATTAGCGTCAGAAGCATAAGAACCATCTCTGCCATCTGTGATCACTGCGATCTTGGCTCCCAGCTTGTGCATCCCCTTAAGTAAAATTTTGACATTTCTGGTTTGCTGTTTCAAAACCAACTGCGCCTCTTCTCGATTGAGCGCCAAGATTTCGGTATGTTTATAAATCTCTTTCAGCTTAGTCGTGCCCATCCGCATCTGAAAAGTGCCGGGATTGAAAGAAAGTTTTATTTTGGGATGGCGATTTAAAAACTGAGCAAACTGTTTATGGAACTTTTCTGTCCCTTGAGCCATGGAAGAAAAATAAATCCATTTGGTGTCCAAACTTTTGGGAAGTTTATAGTCAAGCTTATTGTGCTTGATGAGGATAGTGCGCTCACCTTTAAAGTTCAGGACGAAATGAAAATTCGTCTGCCTGCCCTTGTTCACTTGGATATAGCGGGTGTCCACTTTTTCTTTTTTTAGCTTATCTATAATGCTCTGGCCCTGGAGATCATCGCCGATTCCCGTTATAAACGCCGGTTTCATGCCGAGCCGGGAAGAACCCACAGCATTATTAGTGGAGTTGCCTGCCGGCAAAATAGTCAGTTTCTCGTAAGGAATTTTGTCTGCATAGCTCATGCACAGCTGGCAGTCAGTATGATCCACTTTGCAGTTAACTGAAGCCTCGTGCAGTTCTATGAAGGCGTCTATAGTTGTATCACCAATTGATACAATGTCATATTTAGGCATTTTGTTTCGAAAAGATAATTTTCTTCGTCCTTATTATAATGAATTTAAATTGTTTTGTAAACCTATTCTCCCATAAGTAACAACCCAGGTTCGATAAATCCCTAGTTGTTACAAATAACTATTTTCGTTTTACTACTGCTTGAACTGCTTTAATAATCGCCTTGCTGTCCATGCCCCATTTAGCAATCAATTCATTGGGTTCGCCTGATTCGCCAAATTGGTCTGGCATGCCCACAAATTCCTGCGGCACGGGATAATTTTTAGCAAGTGCTTCCGCAACTGCGCTGCCTACGCCGCCTGTTACTTGATGTTCTTCTGCACTAACCACACACCCGGTTTTTTTCACAGAAGCAATCAGGGCCTGTTCGTCAAGTGGCTTAACTGAAACCAAATTAATCACTTCGCACTCAATTCCTTCTTTGGAAAGTTCATTGGCAGCCTGCAGGCTGTAATAAACTTGCGGCCCAGCGGCGGCAATGGTGCAATGCTTGCCTTCACGATAGATAAAGGCCTTGCCGATCTCAAACGGGGTATCTTCTGTCGTGAATTTTGGGGTCTTTTCACGGGCCAATCTAATATACACCGGCCCCTTATGATTTGCAGCCGCAATTGTAACCTTGCGCGCTTCAATAGCGTCACATGGCACCAACACGGTCATGCGCGGCAACACCCTCGTAATTGCAATGTCCTCCAAGGCCTGATGAGTAGCACCATCCGGACCCACTGAAATACCTGCGTGTGAACCGATGATTTTCACATTATTTCCTGAATAGCAAATTGCCACGCGAATCTGATCCCAATTGCGGCCAGGAGAAAATACGGCATAAGAAGTGACAAAAGGAATTTTTCCTTCGTGAGCCATACCAGCGCCGAGGCCTGCCAAGTTTTGCTCGGCCACACCCACTTCCACGTACCTTTCTGGAAACTGCTTGGCAAACTCCAAGGTCCTGGTGGACTCCACCAGATCGCAACACAGCGCCACCACATTCGGGTTTTCCTTGCCCAAAATCACCAAGCCTTCCCCATAGCCATTCCGGATCGGAGCTTGTTCGATGTCAGGAGAAAATAAATTGTCAGCTAATTTAACCATAAATATAGTTCAATTCTCTTTCGGCGTAAGATTTTTCCTATTCTCGGTATCTGCTATATCTGCCATAATCACATCCAACTCTTCTGGAGAAAGATGGAGTAGGTTTGCGGAGCCAGGTTCAAGCTCCAATATTTGTCTGGCCAAGGTTAAGGCCTCTCCACCTAATTCCGCCACAGATCCCCAATCGTCCTGTCTTTTAGCTGTCTCCATGGCGGTTCTCACCTCCCGGTATCCCATCATTAACTCTTCCAGCGCCACTCTTTTTTCCACTTCTGGATTATTCATGTTCGCTCCTGATCCTCCCTCCCAAAGTCCGTAGTTCTTTCAACGCCTGCCTCGCCTCCTCCTCTTTCGGCGGTTTGCCGTGCCACTCATAGCGGTATTCCATAAAGTCCACGCCTTTGCCAGGAATTGTGTGGCAAATAATCAAAGTCGGATTTTCCGCAATCGCTTTGGCCCTGTTGCAAGCATCAATGATTTCTTGAATATTATGTCCGTCTACCTCCACCACGGTCCAGTTCATAGCTTCATATTTGGCACGCAGTGGCTCAAGCGGCATTACTTCTTCCGTATAGCCGTCAATCTGGATGTTGTTGCGGTCCATCAAAGCCGTGAGGTTTCGTAAATTATATTTGCCGGCAAACATCGCGGCTTCCCAGGTTTGGCCTTCTTGCTGTTCGCCATCAGACATTACGCAATAAACCCGCCAAGGTTTTTTGTCCCAATAAAGCCCGCTATAAGCCATACCCGCGGCCTGGGATAAGCCTTGGCCCAAAGGCCCAGAGGAATTTTCAGCTCCCGGCAGGACTTCGTTGTGCGGGTGCCCGTGCAGACGGGTACCGAGTTTACGCAATGTAGCCAGCTCTGAGTGCGGAAAAAAACCCGCATGCGCCAAAGTGGCATACCATACAGGACAGATGTGGCCGCATGATAAAACAAACCGATCCCTTTCAGGCAGTTTGGGATTTTGCGGATCATAATTCATCACGCCAAAATAAAGCGCAGTAAATACATCGGCCATACCCAAAGGGCCGGCGCTATGTCCAGACCCGGCATGCACCAGCATCTTGATAATATCCTGCCTTATTTCATTGGCTTTGTCTTCAAGTTGTCTAATGTTCGCTCCCATCAAGAAATGTCCTTGATTAATTCCTCAATTGTTTGTTTCTTATTTGCCGACTTGGCGATTGCTGAGCCGGCCACAATAATGTCTGCGCCGGCTTCCACGCATTTGCGGGCGATGCCGACTTTCACGCCGCCGTCCACTGCAATTATCGCATTCTTTTTTAGTTTTTTCAACTCTTTTATCTTTTCGATTGTCTCCTTCTTAAACTCTCGTCCTTGTGCCCCAGGATGAATCCCCATCAACTGCACCAGATTCACTTTGTCCAAATATTTAGCGGCTTCAAATAGCTTTACTTCCGGATTAATTACCAATCCGATATGCAAGTTCAATTTGTGCGCTTCGACAATGCTGGCGTTGACTTCCTCCTCGTTTTCAAAAGCGTCAAACTGCACGAGCACTGTGCCAAAACCCACGCGCTTGGCCGCGGCAAAGTACTGCTTCGGGTCAAAAGTCATAAAATGGGCGGTCAAGGAAAAAGGGGACTGAAAAAAATCCAAACTTCCGACCTCTAAAGTTTTATGCGGCAAATATTCGCCGTCGATAAAATCTATGTGAAGTTGTTTGAAGTGATGACTCAATGCAAAAAGTTCCGAATACTGCTTTCGGAAATCGGATAAATCACCAGTCAAAATTGCGGGTGCTAATTCAGCCATCAAAGATTCTCGTCAATCTTTTTAACTTTGTTAAGCCTGCGGACATAGCGCTCGGTGTTTTTATCAAACGGCGTGTTTAAAAAAGTATGCACGATTTTTCTGGCATTTTCCAGAGTTAAATAGTCAGCTGGCAAGCATAAGACATTGGCGTCGTCGTCATTTCTGACTTTGTAAGCCGACTTTTCCGTCCAAGCCAACCCCGCCCGAACTCCTTTGACCTTATTCGCCACAATGCACTCCCCTTGGCCGCTGCGACAAGCCAAAATTCCAAGCGAATCAGGATCATTGCCCACTTTTAGTCCCAAGTCCCAAGCATAGTCTGGATAATCATCTTCCGGTACAAAGGTAAAAGCGCCCAAGTCTTTGTACTCGACATGCCACTCGTCAAGCCACTCCTTGATTTCCTCTTTGAGTTTGAACCCGCCGTGGTCAGCCCCTAGATAAACTTTCATAGCCTCTCTTCTCCCGTTCCCGCGAAGGCGGGAATCTAATTACTGGATCCCGGATCGGAGTCCGGGGTGGTTCATGAATGAATGCTTTCCCTATAGAATTCATGAACCACCTCCCAAAAATCTCCCGGGTCGAGACTGGCCGCCCCGACCAAGGCGCCATCAATTTCTGGATACTTGGTGTATTCATGGACATTATTTTTGTTCACTGTCCCGCCATACAGAATCAACATATTTTTCGCCCTTGCCTCTCCCACTTCGTGCGACAACAACTCTTGAATATGTAAGATTAACTCTCTGGCATGCTCGCCGCTGGCGTGTTCTGAATTTTTCACAGTGGAAATCGCCCAGGTGGGTTCGTAGGCAAACACTATTTTCTCTATCTGTTTTCTGTCCAGATTCTTAATGGCGGCGTGGAATTGTCTGGTCACCAGAGGCTTCATTTCGTCTTTTTTGGCTGCTTTGTCTCCTCCTAAACATACCACAGGCACGAGTCTGGTCTTTAACACTTGGACTATCTTTTTGCTAATCATTTCTTCTGTCTCACCAAGATAAATCCGTCTTTCAGAATGCCCTAAGATGACATATTTTACTTTCCATTGTTTAAGCTGACTGCCGGAAACCTCACCAGTCAAAGGGCCGCCATCCAGCCAGCTGACGTTTTGCGCGCCCAACACCACGTTGTGGCTGGTATGATTAAGGGGTGCTAAAAACACTGCCGGCGGACACACACAAACTTCCAGGTTTTCTTGCACCAGATGCATTTTGTGCTCTATGGGCAAAAGAATGCCCCGCGCCTGCTCAATAGTTTCAGGGTTCATCTTCCAGTTGCCGATAATAAGCTTTGTCATAACTAAGGCTGTCTTAACGTGTCCGCGGCTACTTCGGGGGTTATAGTATTCACATACACATCCGAGCCAAGCTCAAACCCTCCCCAAACTTTTAATCTCGGCAAAACCTCCAAGTGCCAATGATAGCTATCATAGCTATAGCGCGTAAGTAAATTGTGGCTGACTGGCATGGTGTGAATGTAATAATTGTAAGCGGGATTGCCCAGTTTGTAATAAAGCTTTTGCAGGACGTATTTCAAAACCAGGGCCAGGGAGTGGCGTTCTTGGGTGGAAATTTCCATAAAACTTGCGCGGTGGGTTTTGGAAATGATTCGAAGCGCATACGGCACGCGCGAGGCGAAAGGCGCGAACACCAAAAAATCTTTGTGATCCAGCACAATTCTGTCTTTATGTTCCAATTCTTTGAGTATAGTCTCGCAGTAAACACAAGCGCCATGATCCTGATAAAATAAATAACTGCCTGTAACTTCTTGATGCAGATGCTCAGGCACAAACGGCGTGGCAAAGATCTGCGAGTGAGGATGGATCAAGGTGGCGCCGGCATCGCGGCCATGATTTTGCACCACGTGCACGTACTGGATTTCCGGATGCTGGGAAAGTTCGCGCATCCTTTCTTGATATACCCTCAGGTTCAGATCCATCAAATCATCCGGCAAAAAAGCCGTCATAATATTGTGCTGGCGCGTGACCAAAACCTCGTGGTCTCCTATTCCTTCGCGGACAACATAAAAATCCGACCGGCTGCGGCCACCTCTGTGTCCCAAGGCTTCGAATTTGTTGGGAATCACCCTGACCTTCCAATCCTTGCCTTTGGGATACGAGGCAATCTCCTGATTATATCCCTCATTTCCCGGACAAAAAACGCAAGTCTTTTCCACGGCGGGCAGGGTTTTGGGATCAGGAGTAGCCGGTGGGGTTTTAAAATCTTCCGGCCGGCCTTCGCGGTTAGGCGCAAACAACACCCACTGCTTGGAAACTATATCTTGTCGAAATTCACTCATTAATAAATTTTACCGTGCTGATAATGTCGTCGATTATTGAGCTTGTGCCGCGAATCACAAACAGCCGGCTATCCGGCCTTACCAGCACAACAATTTCTTCCTGGCCAGTGCTTAGTTGATTGACAATCCTTGGCCCGTCTATGCCGCCAATTGGCACTCGCACTTCGCTGACATTATCCAAGGCCGCGCGGATAGCTGTTTCGTCGCTCGCCCGCTGAACAGACACGCTTACCTGCTCATTGGCGATACTGTCTGACTCAAACAAGATGATGTTATCAGCTGGAGATTCCAATACCCAGTCATTGGGGTAGCGCAAAGAAAAACCCAAGTTCTTGCTTTGGTATGTGCGCCAGGCATTGACCTCATTGAGATTACCCACCACTTCGCGATCAAAATTCTCATTAGTAACCACGATATAGCCGACTAATCCGATGGCAATAAACACTGCAATCGACAAGGTCCAAATCAGCCATCGGTGCGGGCTCAAGCTGTGGGTTTTCTTTTTTCGACTGGTTGTTTGTTTTGGCATATTTTTTTAGTTTTAAATTTGATGTACGCTAGCCTGCTCGATAGTCGAGATACGCCTGCAGGATGATTTGCGCCGCGATGTTGTCTTTAATCTCCTTTTGTTTCTTTTCACTTAAGCCTTGCTGGTCCAATAATTTTCCGGCCTCGATGGTAGTAAATCTTTCATCCAAATATTCAAGAGGAATTTTTAATTTTTTTTTCAGCTGTGAAAAAAATTTGTCCACTTTGCTTGCCGATTCAGCTTCTTCGCCAGCGAGATTCAAGGGCTTACCAATGACTATTTTCTCAATTTTTAATCTGTCAACCAACTTTACGATTTGATCAACCGCCTTTTTGTTATCCAAAATCTTTTCAAAAGGGAAAGCGATTCTGCCTTCCTCGTCCGAGATCGCGGCTCCTATTCTGACTTCCCCCCAATCCAAAGCCATGATGCGCATAAGAATTTATTTCGTTTCGCCCAAAATCACGGTTATTTCTTTTTCTTCTCCTTCGGACAAAACCCTCATCTTGACTGTGTCTCCGGGATCAAAATTTTTCAAAGCGCCCGCGAGACTGTGATCGCGATCGATCCGCTGAGAACTGACCTGTAAAATTATGTCTCCTTCTTTCAAACCGGCCTTATCCGCCGCCGAACCCTCCACCACAGCCGCTGCCCCGGCACCGCCCACAATCAACGCCCCATAATCCACTTTCAAGTCGTTTTCCTTCTGGATCGTTTCATTGACCAAAACATATCTCACGCCCAAAAACGGCTTAACAATTCGGCCAAATTTTTCAAAGCTTTCAATGTCCTTCTTTATATCCTCGGAAGGAATCGCAAAGCCGATTAGCTGGCCTTGAGAATCAATGGCAGTGTTTATGCCAATCACCGAGCCGCCGATGTCTAAAAGCGGTCCGCCGGAATTTCCCGGATTAATGGCGGCGTCGGTCTGCACTACTCCTTCTAACTGTTCGGAGCCGCCGTGGCCAGAGGCGGTAATGGTTCGCCCAATCCCCGAAACCACGCCGGTGGTTACGGTATTTCTGTGGCCCAGGGAATTGCCAATCGCAATTACTTTTTGTCCGATTTCAAGGTCAGTGGAATCGCCCAGTGGAATGGTCGGCAAATCCTTGGCTTCGATTTTTACCAATGCCAAATCATTAACCGGGTCAATCGATAAGACCTTTGCGTCAAAACTTTTCCCGTCATTAGTCAGCACCGTGTAGCTGGCAGCAGAATCGATGACCACGTGCTTGTTGGTGACAATCAGACCGTCACTGGTAACAATAAATCCGCTTCCGCCGCCGACCACTTGGACGTTCGGCTCGCTTTGCTCACCGGGATTCCGGAATTGAAAGAAGGGATCAAAGCTAAACGGGCCGAGATCAAACGGTGAAGAGCTAAATCCCGGTACCTTGTTCAAGTCCTTGGAAATGATGATGGAAACCACTGCCGGAGCGGCTCTTTTCACCACGTCCACCACTGCTGATTGCTCGTTGACCTGAACAAAATTCACCCCTCCAGAATTGACGTTGTCCAATCCCCGCTTCTGGTAAAAAGGGACAATGTAAAAGGAAGCGAAAACTGACCCAGCCACGCCGAATAAGAAACTGATCAAAATTACTGCAGGAATTAGCCTGCTTTCAGTTTTTTTTGGTGTCTTGGAAGGTAAATCCGAGGTTAAACTGGTATTTTTCGACAGCATATGGTAATTTATTATAACAAACTTATTAAATATTTACAATTTAGCTTTGGTGAGGACCTCAAAACCGGTTTTTGTCACCAGTATAGTGTGCTCAAAATGCGCGGCTGGCTGGCCATCATAAGTTGTCACGGTCCAACCGTCTTGGGAAAATTTGATCCTGGGATCTTTCATGTTCAGCATGGGCTCAACAGCCAAAACCATGCCCTCTCTAAGCTCCAGGCCTTCGCCTCGTTTGCCGAAACACGGAACTTCCGGCTCTTCCCAGACTGATCTGCCCACTCCATGCCCGACTAGCTCTCGAACCACGACAAATCCCGCGTCTATGGCGGTTTTCTCGATAGCATAACCAATGTCCCCGATGTGGTTTCCTGATTTTATCTGATTTAAACCATTTGCCAAGCTGTGCTTGGCCGCCGCGATTAAATCCAGCAACTTCGAATTCACTTGTCCGATGGGCACAGTAATCGCCGCATCAGTAAAAAAGCCTTGATAATTCACTCCTAAATCCAGACCAACTACATCGCCAGCTCTTAAAATTTTGTCTTTGTGCGGAATACCGTGCACCACCTCTTCGTTGATCGATACGCACAGAGAAGCGGGAAACGGCCTCTCCTGCGGATTCGACTGGTGCCCCTTGAATGCCGGCTTGCCGCCGCGGGCCAGAATCTCTGACTCCGCTAAACGATCGAGCTCTTCAGCCGAAATCCCAGGGACGGCTTTCTCGGCCACCAACGCCAAAACTTCAGCGAGCATCTGCCCGCTTCTTCTTAGCTTTTCAATCTCTTTTGGATCGCTGATAACCATTTATTGCTTTCTGAATATCCAAAGATACCTTCTTAATGCTTTGATTGCCGTTAATGAGTCTTAATTTCTTTAAGCCTTGATAGTATTTAACCGTTCTACTAACCTCTTTGTTATAATAAGCAATTCTACTCTTTATCAACCTTACATCAACATCTTCCAATCTCGCGGCACGGAGTTTAGAACGCTTGATGATTTCTCTCTTTGGAATTTTTATATAAATCGCAAAAAAATTCCTATGTCTTTTCTTAAGTTGCCTTACCAAATATTCTGCTTCGTGCCTGAGCCTAGCGGCCCCGACAAATATGATATTGCCTCGCTTTAAATCCTTCAAATAGTGGTTCAGGAACGGGATAATTAAATTAGTCGGGGCTGGAACGCCATGCCGATATTTATAGCCTTTTAAATTTCGAAGATATTCACCGGAGCGGGCAAGTTTAACCTTGTATTTCTTTGCCAACAATAAGGCCTGGGTATCTTTTCCAGAGGTAGAGTCTCCTAATAAAATTAAATCAAAACCCAATCTTTTTTTCATAAAGCCTTCGACTCCGCTTCGCTTCGCTCAGGCAAAAAAATAATCCCTGAGCTTGCCTGCCTCGCCGGCAAGCGGGTCGAAGCGTCATTTATTTATTCCTAATTTCTCTAATATCTCCTGGTGCACTGCTTCGATCGGCTGATCGCCATTGATGATTATTAGTTTACCGTTTTTTTGATAATAGTCTTTTACAGGAGCGGTTTTTTTCTGATACTCATCAAATCGGGTCATTATTATCTTTGGATCGTCGTCTGCTCTTCGTCCATGAGCGCCTTCTCCTTCTATCCGCTTGGACAAACGTTTATGTAATTGATCTCGGTCAACATTCAAAAACAAAACCACGATATCCATAACCGTATATTTACTCATCAACTCATTCAGAAGCTCAACTTGATCCAAAGTCCTTGGATATCCATCCAGAATCAAACCTTCTTCAGAGGTTAAGCTCTCTAACTTTTTGACAAAAATTTGTCGGATTATATCAATGGGTAAAATAACACCTTTATCGACAATTACTTTAATCTCTCGACCCAAGCGATTGTCTTGTTTGGCATACTCTCTCGATAATTCTCCTGTGCTAAAATAGCCAAACCCCAAAACTTTGCTCAAAAGTTTACTCTGAGTACCTTTACCGCTGCCGGGCGCCCCCATTAATAAGATTATCTTTTTTAACTTCATTTTTTTTCCAACATTAAACATGCAGAATTAATGCAATATCGTTTGCCGCCTCGCTCCTGCGGGCCGTCGTCAAACACATGGCCCAAATGCGAGCCACAGTTTTTGCAAACCACTTCAGTGCGACGCACGCCATGATCATTATCTTCCCGAAGCTCCACATGCTCCAGGTTGGCCGGTTCAGTAAAAGACGGCCAACCAGTACCGGAATCAAACTTGGCGTCAGAAGAAAACAATTCCTGTCCGCAAGCAGCGCATTTGTACATCCCCTTATCTTTGGTGTTTACATACTTGCCTGAAAACGGCGCTTCTGTGCCTTTCTTGCGCATTATATGATACTGTTCAGGGGTCAATTTTTCCTTCAATTCCTCATCTGTCATACTCGCATTATATCAAAAAACACCTTTGTTTCCAAAGATGCTCACGTATAAACATTGACAATTAAACCGTTTCAACCTATGCTGGTGGCGAAGTAATTCCGCTTCTCCAAACAACCCTTAGGAGGATCTGATCATGGGCAAGGGAAGATTTGCGGAAGAGATCGAGCACAAGCCGTCATCGCCCGGCCAAGAAATGGTGGATCTCGTGCTCACCTGCGGCATCTCGGCCCTCGCCGGATCTCAGGATACGGTCGAATGCCGCATCACGGACCACGAGCTTGGCAAGACCTACACCGGCACGGGGAGCACGGAGTCCGAGGCCCGCGATGACGCGCTCGGCAAACTGAATCGCTGACCGACGGGTGGTCTTCGGCGGTGAGTGAGGTTCTGACAAAGAATCTCACTCATTTTTTTTAAAATATATCTCCTTACAACCCCCAGCGAGGGTTTTGGTTTACCCGCCGGACTTTCGGGTGCCGATCATTCGACCGGACAAGTGTCTCGAAACGAGACTCGGACTTACATACATTCATACACGACTGTATGAATGTATGGCAAATCCCAACCCCCATATTTGCAGGCAACACAAGCAACAATACACAATACTTCTTTTTGACAAAATTGTCAATGCAAAGTAAAAATTAATCATGCTCAATAACGAGGATATCCAAAAATTATCTGCGGTGTTAGCCACAAAGGAAGACTTGAAGGATTTTTATACAAAGTCCGATATGGATGAAAGATTTGGCTCATTGCAGACTGCTATTGACGGCTTGGCGAAACTGGTCACAGATTTTCGTAATGAACATGTCATCATTCATAAACGCCTGAAGTTTTAGAAGATTGGGCAAAACAAGTATCAAAAAATTGGGTATCTCTTTGCCGTTTTAATATTTAAATATAAAACACCCGGCAGTTCGCTGGGTGTTTTATATATATCATCCACAAACGATCAGCTAAAAGTCTTCGTAGTCGCGCATCACCATCTGGCTCTGCACCTGCTTCATCACTTCAATCACCACGGCCACAGCTATCAAAATCCCAGTACCGCCCAAGGTCAAAGCCTGGGTTTGGGTAAATCCTTGGATGATAAACGGCAAAACCGCAATTAGCCCCAAGAATATCGCGCCGGCCAAGGTTATTCGATTTAAAACCTTGTAAAGAAACTCGGCAGTCTGTCGCCCTGGGCGCAAGCCCGGTATAAACCCGCCCTGCTTTTGGATGTTGTCGGATATTTCATCCGGGTTGAATACAATCGCTGTGTAAAAATAAGTAAAAGCCACGACCAAGAGAAAATAAATAATCCCATAATAAGTCTGGTTTTGAAAAAAATTATTTACGGCACTGGCAATATTGGCAACCACTTCGGTTTTGGCACTGGAGAAAAAATTGGCGATCAGGCCCGGAAACAGCAGAATTGAAATAGCGAAAATGATTGGGATCACGCCGGCTTGATTAACGCGCAAGGGCAGATGCGTACTCACCCCGCCATAGAGTTTGTTCCCCCTGACTCTTTTGGCGTAAGACACCGGGATGTTTCTCTGCGCTTCAGTGATCATCACTATCCCAGCCACCACCAGCAAGGCTACGGCCATAAAAGACGCGGCAGTAACCAGCCCGGAAGTCGAAATCCCACCAGTCGCCGTGGTAATAGTAGAGAACCCTTGTTGCACAGCCGCGGGCAATTGCGCCACGATTCCCGCAAAAATGATCAAAGAAATTCCGTTGCCAAGCTTATATTCGCTGATCGTCTCTCCAATCCACATCAGCAAAGCGGTTCCGGCAGTTACGGAAAGCAGGGCCACGAACCATTGGAAGCCGGTGAATCCGGAAATCACGGTTGCTCCGCTGCTGCGTGAGAGCAAAACGATTGTCCCGTAAGCCTGCAGAGCGGTCAGCGGCACAGTGAGCAGTCGTGTGTACTGGTTTATTTTCGCGCGTCCCGCATCCCCGCCTTCCTTAGCCAGCTCTCCCAGACTAGGAATGATGATGGTCAATAACTGCATAATAATCGAAGCGGTAATATACGGGCCGACTCCAAGCATGGCCACAGAAAAATTGCTCAAGCCTCCTCCTGAAAATATATTAAATAGGCCAAACAACTGGTTTGAGTTAAAAAGATTTTGGAGGCTTGAAAGATCAACTCCGGGAATCGGGACGTGAGCCAAAATCCTGGTCACCACTAAAAGCATGGCCACAATCAAGATGTTATGGCGCAGTTCCTTAACTTTCCAGATTTGAGAAATTCTCGACATAAGTATGTGATCCGAATCTACGAATATTATGCTAATCAACCAATATGCGAATTAGGGGCTATTAGCATATTCGCTGAATTCGCATAGCAACTCGCATCATTCGGATCATGTTAATATCTTCCCACCCGCCTTCTCTATTTTAGCACGGACCGGTCCGGACACAAGCACCTTTTCAAAAATCAGCTCTTTTTTGAGGTCCCCGTCTCCGACAATTTTAATTGGCATAAGCGCGGATTTTACCAAGCCTTTCTGCGCTAAAATCCTGGGATTTACCGTTTCTTTAGCTTCAAATTTATTTACAATCTGCCGAAGGCTTACCACACTGACTGGCGGCCGGCGGGAAACAAAGCCGCGCTTTTTGGGAAGCTGGCGGTGTAGCGGCATTCTGCCCCCTTCAAAACCAGCGGGAATTGATCCGCCAGAGCGGGCTTTTTGTCCTTTGGCCCCGCGTCCGGAAAAAGTACCGTGCCCGGATCCCAAGCCCCGTCCCACTCTTTTGCGGCGCTGAACAGATTTTCTATATGGTTTTAAGTTATGTAAAGTCAGCATAATTAACTGATTACAGACTCCTGCTTTGGGAGTGGCTGGACTTGCGCCTTGCCGCCTTTCGGCCTCATGCTGGCCAAGGCCAAATAGGTTGCCGTGACATTGTTAATTTTATTGGCTGAGCCTAACATTTTGGATAAAATATTTTTTACTCCGGCCATTTCCAACACCGCCCGGATCGCGCCGCCGGCAATCAAGCCGGTTCCTGGCAGCGCTGGTTTGAGAAACACTAACGAAGATTTGTATTTGAACCTGATTTCGTGCGGAATCGTATCGTTAACCAGATTTACGGTTGTCATGCCCTTCTTGGCGGCGCTCACTGCTTTGTTCACTGCTTCGCTCACGTCCGCACCTTTTCTAGCTCCAATGCCAACCCTGCCCTTCATGTCTCCGACCACAACAAGCGCCCGGAAACGCATACGTTTTCCTCCGGCCACAACTCTAGTCACACGCTTAACCTCCACCACCTTCTGCTGGAATTCTTTTTTGATCTGATCTCTCTGTCTGGTTGTTCTAGCTTTTTTCATCATAAATTATCTTTAAAACTTAAGTCCCGCGGTCCGGGCGGCTTCTGCCAAACTTTGGACCCTGCCGTGGTACTTGTAACCCCCGCGGTCAAACACCACTTCTTTAATCCCCGCTGCCAGCGCTTTATTAGCAACAAGCTTTCCAACTTCAGCGGCAATTTCTTTCTTCTTTAGCTTCCTATCTGTCACTTCTTTGCTGGAGGTAGAAACCAAAGTATTGCCCTTTTGATCGTCAATCAACTGAACGTAAATATGATTCAGGGAACGAAAAACACACAACCTGGGCTTGGACTCCGTGCCTTTTACTTTCGCTCTTACTCTCTTGTGCCTTATTTTTCTAGACTCACGTTTATTCATTATGCTCCTCCTCCGACAGCCTTAACTACCTTGCCGGCTTTTCGCCTAATTACTTCATCGATGTATTTGATGCCCTTGCCTTTATAAGGTTCTGGCGCGCGCTTTTGTCTGATCACTGCCGCAAATTCGCCGACAGCCTGCTTGTCCGCTCCGGTAACAACAATAATATTCTTCTCGACTTTAACTTCCAGCCCTGCGGGGACTTCCATTTCGATTGTGTGAGAATAGCCCAAATTCAAAACCAGTTTTTTTCCTGAAACCTGTGCCTTGTATCCCACGCCATTAACCTCCAATGATTTACTGAATCCTTCCGTTACGCCCAGAACCATATTATTGACCAAGGAGCGGGACAACCCCCAAAGCGATCTTTCCAACTTATTGTTACTGCGCTGAACGTTTAAGACAATTTCGCCTGCTTCCTGATTAAGCTTGACTTTTGGGTGCACATCCAAAGACAGCTCGCCTTTCGGTCCTTTGATCTTCAACCTATTTCCTTTGAGGTCGACGGTTACGCCATTTGGAATGCTTACCGCCTTTTTTCCTACTCTGCTCATAAAAATTATTACCAAATCTGACAGATTATCTCGCCGCCAATTTTTTGTTGGCGGGCCAGTTTGTCTGTCATTATACCTTTTGACGTTGACACGATGGTGCTGCCCATCCCCCCCAAAGCGCGTGGGATATTCATATTCTTAACATAAATGCGCTGTCCGGGCTTGCTAATCCGCTTAATTTCCGAAATGGCCGGCTGTCCGTCCACCTCATACCTTAGCTCCATAAACAAATTTTTAATTCCGCCGGCCTCTTTCACATCCAAAGACTTGATCCATCCTTCATCCAAAAGCACCTTGCCTAGATTGTGCTTAAATTTAGAATACGGAACTAAGACATCAGTCTTTTTGGCTGCTGTGGCATTTCTTATTCTAGTTAACATGTCTGAAATTGCGTCCATCATATATTTTTCACTAAGATGATTTTACTATTCCAGGGATTTCACCGTTGGATGCTAATTCTCTAAAACAAATTCGACACAAGTCAAAATCCCGCATGTAGCCGGCATTCCGCCCGCAGCGCCAGCAGCGCCTCACCACCCGGGTCTTAAACTTGGGCTTAATTCTCGATCTTTCTGATTTGATTATCTGGGCTTTAGTGGCCATAGTTATTATTTACCTTCTTCGTTCTGGAAAGGAAATCCAAAAGATTTTAATAAAGCAAAAGCTTTCGCGTCATCACCGGCATTGGTTCGGATATTAACCTCTAAACTAAAGGTCTGATCCGCCCCTTCCCGCAAGGCTTCCGGAAAAACTATCTGCTCTCTAATCCCAATATTGTAATTCCCCTTGCCGTCAAAACTTTTTCTGCTCAATCCTTTAAAGTCCCGAACACGCGGCAGGGCGACATTGACTAACTTTTCCAAAAAATCATACATTCTTTTTCCTCGCAGTGTAACCATTAGCCCAACCACTTGGTTCTCTCTAATCTTAAATCCGGCTATGGCTTTTTTGGCCAAGGTTTTAACTGGCGCTTGGCCGGTGATTCGGCGCAGATCTTCGATTATTAACTCCAAGAGCTTCTGATCTTTCAAGGTTCTGCCGACTCCGGCATTAACCACCACCTTCTCAATCTTCGGCACTTCCAAATCAGATTTGAGAACAAATAACTTCTTCAAATCCGGCAGAACTTTCTCTTTATAAATTAACTTAAAGTTAGACATGGATCAGCTAAATCCTCCTACCGCACTTTTTACACTGGCGGTAACTATTATTCTCGGTTTTTTCATGGCCAATTCTGGTCGTCTTGCCGCAAGCAGGACAAATAAGCATCACTTTAGAAACCCAGATTGGCGCTGAGAGTTCAAGCCGCTGGCCTTTCTCGCCTTTTCTGCGAGCGCGGGCAAATCGAACATGAATATTCAAGCCCTCAACAATAACCTTGCCGTCTTTCGGCAGAACTTCCAAAACTTTTCCCGATCGGCCCTTGTCCTTGCCGGAAATAATTTTCACCTGATCATCTTTTTTTATCCTGAGCATCTTCATAACTTTTTAACTTAAATTACCTCTGGGGCTAACGAAATAATTTTGGTAAAACCCAAATCTCTTAATTCCCGGGGGATAGGGCCAAAAATACGAGTTCCTCTAGGTTCTTTGTTGTCCTTGTTTACTATCACCGCGGCATTGTCATCAAACCGGATGTAGGAACCGTCGGCTCTTCTGACTTCTTTGCGGGTTCTCACAATTACAGCGTAAACCTTTTCTCCCTTTTTTACCTGGCCTCTCGGCGCTGCTTCTTTGACGGATGCCGCGATCACATCTCCCAATCTAGCCACCCGTCGCTGGTTTTTTCCGCGCACGCTGAAAGCCGCTATCATCTTAGCTCCCGTGTTGTCCGCTACTTTTAATCGGCTTCGCAGTTGGATCATAAAATCTTGGTTACTTGCCAGTGCTTGGTTTTACTCATTGGTCTGGTCTCTTCAATTTCCACCTTGCTTCCTAGTTTAACATCGTTATTCTCATTATGCGCCGCAAATTTTTTAACCACGTTATAGCGCTTCTTGTATTTCGGATGGACCTTCACACTCTTCACTCCCACGACCACAGTGTTTTTCATCTTATCCGATAATACTTGGCCAACTAATTTTCTTCTGATCTTTTCAGTCATATTATTGTTCATTTAAAAATGTTAAGATCCTGGCAATATCCTTCTTTACTGATTTCAGCCTGTGACTATCCTTAATTTCCTTGCTTCTGATTTTGAATCGCAAATCACGCACCTGCTCACGCAAAGCGGTCAGTGTCTTCTTCCTCTCTTCGGGTTTTAAGCCTCGAACTTCCTGCATTTTCATTAGCTTCAATCCTTGATAATAAATTTAGTTTTAATCGGCAACTTGTGGGAAGCAAGACGCATCGCTTCTGCTGCTTGCTCCGCGGTAACCCCGTCCATTTCAAACATTATTCGCCCTTTTTTGACAACCGCCACAAAATGATCCACCTGCCCCTTCCCGCTGCCCATGGGACTTTCGTTACCATGCGCCGTGATCGGTTTATCAGGAAAAATCCGAATCCAAATCTTACCGCCTCGGGCCACATACCTCGTCATGGCCCGCCTCGCCGCTTCGATTTGCCGAGAACTCACCCAGCTGTTCTCCACTGCTTTTAAGGCATAATTGCCAAAAGCAACAGTGTTGCCGGATGTGGCTTTGCCTGTGGATTTCCCTCGATGATGCTTTCTGTGCTTTACTTTCTTTGGTACCAACATATATTTATAATTCAAAAGTCAAAAATCAAAAGTCAAAATATTAGAATTCATTAATTTTGCATTTTAAATTTTGCATTTTGATTTTCCTTGAACACCTCTCCTTTATTGATCCAGACCTTAACTCCGATTGTGCCATAGGTGGTAAACGCCGTGACTTTCGCAAAATCAATATTGGCCCGCAGGGTATGCAGCGGGAGTTTGCCTTTAAACAATCGCTCGGTTCTGGCTATGTCCGCCCCGCCCAAACGGCCTGCGACCTCGACTTTTACTCCCAAGGCCCCTGCTTCCATCACTTGATCGATCGCCTGCTTCATAGCCCGCCGGAACGAAATTCGTTTCTCCACCTGATCAGCAATGTTCTGCGCAATCACCGGAGCCTGCAAATTAATATCTCTCGCCTCTTCAATGTTAATCTTCAAATCCAGCTTAGTCTTCAGATGTTTGAGAATCTTCTTTTTTAAATCTTCTACGCCACCGCCGCCTTTGCCGATAATCATGCCGGGTTTAGTGGTCTTGATGGCGATAGTCATGGTTGGACCAAACCGTTCGATGTCCACCCTGACCAATCCGGCCTTTTTTAAAATTTGGGTCAAAAAAGCCCGCACCTTCGTGTCTTCACGCAGGTACTTGGAAAAATTACTTTTCGTCAACCAGCGTGACTTCCAAGTATCAGTGATGTTTAATCTAAAACTTGTGGCGTTGATCTTTTGTCCCATATTAAGTGCTGCTCTTTCGATTAAATAATCTTCGCTTCAGGTCCACTAATTGCTTTTTTATCTTTTCGCGAGGTTTGACTTGGAATTTTGGCTTCTGAATCTCGGCCGCAGATTCTTCCAGCTTGCTGGTCTGTTCTTGAGGCTTTAGCTTGTTCTCGTTCGGCTGTTCAGTCACCAGGGCTTTCGGCTTTTGGAAAATCTTCCTCTTTGAATGGATTTTACGTTCTCTTTCTTCCAAGGTCACGTTGATGTGACTGGTCCGTCTTCTGATCATAAAAGCCCGGCCCTGGGCTCTGGGAGTATATCGTTTAAACATAGGCCCTGAATCTATAGTGATCGACTTGACAAACAAATTTTCCTGCTTGAAATCGTGATTGTGAACCGCGTTAGCCACTGCCGAATTAATCGCCTTGGCAATAGGGAGCGCGGCTTTTTTGGAAGAAAATCTTAGCTGTTCCAAAGCCTGGTCCACTGGCGCCTTTTTAATCAAGTTGGAAACCAGCCGCAGTTTTTGCGGGGAAACATGGATATAACGAGCATGCGCCCTTACTTCTTTAATTGTCGCGATTTTCTCTTTGGCCATTATTTAGCTCCTTCTGCTTTCGGGCTTACTGCCTGCGGTTTGTCTGACTCCGCGGCGGCGATTGCCTCTTCTTTCGCCATTCTGCCTCCGTGCCTGGTAAACTTTCTGGTTGGCGCAAACTCTCCCAGCTTGTGCCCGACCATATTTTCCATTGCCTTCACATCAATAAAATTCTTCCCGTTGTGCACTTGAAAAGTCAGCCCGATCATTTCTGGAAAAATCACCGAATCACGAGACCAGGTTTTGATCGGCTGAGTTTTGCCAGCCTTTGCCTGCTCCACTTTCTTCCATAATTTAGGATCCACAAACGGTCCTTTTTTTAGTGATCTGGACATATTATTTGCGTCGCTGAACAATTAATTTGCTGGAAGCCTTCTTCTTGTTCCTTGTCCTAACTCCTAAAGCATGCTTGCCCCATGGGGTCTTGGGGTATTTAAGTCCAATCGGGTTCACTCCTTCTCCGCCGCCGTGCGGATGGTCCACAGGATTCATGGCCTTGCCTCTAACTGAAGGCCGAATTCCCATGTGTCGTTTCCTGCCGGCCTTGCCAATTCTAACATACATCCAATCCGTATTGGAAACCTGGCCAATAGTGGCAAAGGCATGAGAGGACACCTTCCGGATCTCACCAGACGGCATCTTCAACAGAATCTGATCACCTTCCACTGCTTGAATCACCGCATAACTGCCAGCTGAACGAGCGATCTGGCCGCCCGAGGTCCGCTCCAGCTGGACGTTGTGAACATAAGTTCCGACCGGGATATTTTTCAACATCATATGGTTACCGGGCTTCACCTCTGTGCGTTCGCCCGCCAATAAAGTCTGGCCTATTTTTAATCTGTCTGGGGCCAAGATATATTTTTTCTCGCCGTCTTTATAAGCCAAAAGAGAAATAAACGCGCTTCGTCTGGGATCATATTCCAAAGTCTGCACCTTCGCCGGAATGTTCATCTTGTCCCGCTTAAAGTCGATCAGGCGAATCTTATGTTTATGCCCGCCTCCTTTATGCCGCACTGAGATGCTGCCGCGGTTATTCCGACCAGCCTGTTTCTTTACGGAGATAATCAAACCCGCCGGTGTTTTTACCTGCTTTTTTAGTACCGAATAATCAGT
Source organism: Candidatus Doudnabacteria bacterium (assembly GCA_016186915.1). Taxonomy (GTDB): domain Bacteria; phylum Patescibacteriota; class Doudnabacteria; order UBA920; family O2-02-FULL-48-8; genus JACPKU01. Next base: position 308,013 of record JACPKU010000006.1, read on the forward strand.
GACCGAATGCAATCTCCTGCCCGGTGAAGTTGGTTTGTACTTTTTCACTGCCATATCTTATACTCCTTCAGCCAGACCGGTGATCTTCTCGCCGGCTTTTAAGGTCACGACTGCCTTCTTCCAATCCTGAGTCCGGCCGCTGACTCTTCCGGTTCTTCTTTGTTTTCCAGCGACAACCACCATATTCACGGACACAACATGCACCCCATAAACCGCTTCCACTGCCTTCCTCACTTCAATCTTGTTCGCGTTGATCGACACTTTAAAGACGTAACGGCCGGAACTGGATAACAAATTGCTCTTCTCTGATAAATGATAGCTGTCAAGTATCCTGTGGGCGCTCTTCGTGTCTTCCTTCAGCTCAACTGGGACATTGGTAACCGGCTTTGGTTCTTTGACCATACCTAAAACATCCTCATCTTTGTGAGTCTCTTGCCTTTTCTTGCTTTTGAACTTATCAAAAATTCCCATATTATTTCAGGCCTGTCTGCCGACGAGGCAGGTAAGTTTTCTCGATTACTGGCAATGCTTCTTTCAAAACGATTGGATCGTATTTTAACAAATCAAAAATATTCAAATTATTCGCCACTAAAATTTTTGCAAACGGTAAATTGCCGGCAGCCCGATCTAATTCTTTGTTGTACTTATCCAGTATTAACATAACTTTCTTTCCCAAACCCGCTTTTTGGGACAACTCTCTTAATTGCCTGGCCAAGTCTTTGGTCTTGTCTGTGGCCGGGAAACTATCTATAACTATTGCCTTTTTGTCGTTTAATTTATCTGAAAGCACTGTAAACAAAGCCTGGCGAAAAGCAGAGCGATTCATCTTCTGGGAAAAATTTCTTGCATTGGTTGGGCCAAAGGTAACGCCGCCGCCTTTCCACAATGGAGATCGGATAGAGCCGGCGCGGGCATTTCCTGTGCCTTTCTGTCGCCACGGCTTTTTGCCGCCTCCAGAGACCTGGCCTCGATTTTTGGTGTGTGCGATGGCTTTGCGGGCGTTGTTGCGCTGACTTCTAAGCGCCTGATGCACTAGGCCAACATCAATCTTTTCCACGCCGAAAATCCTCGGATTCAAATCCGTCTCCGAAACTTTTTCACCAATTTGATTGTAGACTGATGTTTTAATCATAACTTTTAATTAAATCTGGCCGATCACCAGCATACTAAACCGATTCAATCATGACGAAGCCGCCATTGGGACCCGGCACCGCTCCCTTAACCGCAATCAAATTTCTTTTTAGATCAACGTCCACGACTTCCAAGTTCTTAACCGTTGCGGTCCCGCCCATCCTGCCGGCCATTCTAGTGCCTTTCAACACGTGCTGCGGGTAAGTACTGCCGATGGATCCCACTGCGCGGGGGTGATCATGGCCGTGGGTTTTGGGAGCGCCCTTAAATCGGTATTTCTTTACTGGGCCAGCGAATCCCCGGCCTTTCATTTGGGCCGTTACTTTCACCTTGTCGCCAGCTACAAAAGTATCGAGTTTAATCTCGTCGCCTCTCTTAAACTTAGCTGAATCTTCAACTCTAAATTCTTTCAAAACTTGAAAATTGCCCAGGTCCTTCAAATGCCCGCCCATGGCTTTGTTGAGCTTTTTTCTCTTGCCCGCTCCCACTTGAACTGCGCTATACTTATCCTTCTCTGGTCCTTTCACTTGCGTAACTTTAACACCGGGACTTTTAAGAATAGTAACGGGAATAACCCTGCCGTCAGCGGCAAAGATCTGGGACATATGAAGTTTTTCAGCAATCAGGAACTTGGACATATTTTTGGCTTTAAAAAAACCGGCCAGATCCTTTTCCGAACACAGTGTATGTGTTCGGAACAAAACCTAAACGGTTTTTCTAACAGGATTCAGTTAATGTTGTGTAAAAATTTTTAACCTCTTTATGAGAACTAATTTGATCTTTCGCCGATCTCCTTGTGCCAGGATCAGCACGATCGAATTACTTTTAGCTCTTTCTTCTACTCTCCGCTCTATCTAGCGAGGGTTTTGCTGTAAAAAACAATCTCGCAGGCCGAAGTCGTAATGTCACGACGAGGCCGAGAGCTTAGGTGCGAATTTTACGTCTAGCGAAATTCGACACCGTGTTTTTTTCAGCGAAACACGAGCGCTCCTTCACATCTTTATCTCAATATCCACACCAGCCGGCAGATTAAGATTGGACAAAGCGTCTATTGCTTTCGGAGTGGAGTTGCCGATATCAATCAGTCTTTTATGGATGCGCATCTCAAACTGTTCTTTCGCCTTCTTGTGAACAAAGGTGGAACGGTTCACTGTATAGCGGGACTTTTCAGTTGGCAGGGGGACCGGACCCACCACGGTAGCACCCGATCTTTTCGCGGTCTCCACTATCTGTCTTGCTGATTGATCAATAAGCTTATGATCATAAGCCCTGATCTTGATCCGAATTCTTCCAACCTCTTCTTTATCTTGTTTGTCCTGCATTTACGATCTTATTCTAAATATTTCATCCAAAAGGACTACCCTGGTAAAGGATAGTCCTTTGCATTTTTTATTTATTAATCTTCGTAACCACTCCCGCGCCCACAGTGTGTCCGCCTTCTCGAATGGCAAATCTTTGCTTTTCTTCCAAGGCCACTGGGTTAATCAATTTAACCTTCAAGGTCACGGTGTCGCCCGGCATAACCATTTCTTGTCCCTCTGGCAGCTCAACCTCGCCGGTAACATCCGTGGTTCGAATATAGAACTGGGGCTTATAACCTTTGAAGAACGGAGTGTGTCGGCCGCCCTCTTCTTTGGTCAAAATGTAAATCTCTGCGTCAAACTCGGTATGAGGTGTGACTGATCCTGGTTTGGCCAAAACCTGCCCTCGTTCCACTTCTTCTTTTTTGGTTCCTCGAAGCAAGACGCCTGCGTTGTCTCCGGCTCTTCCGCTATCCAGTTGCTTGTTGAACATTTCAATTCCAGTAACCACGGTTTTTTGAGTTGGTTTCAACCCTACAATTTCCACTTCTTCATTTAGCTTTACTTCACCGCGCTCGATTCTGCCAGTGACCACCGTGCCTCGGCCTTCAATGGTGAAGATGTCTTCGATCGGCATCAGGTAAGGCTTGTCAGTTTCTCTGACTGGTTCCGGAATATAGGTGTCGACAGCTTCCAACAGTTTTTCAATTGAAGCAGCCCCTTCCGGGTCATCTTCCAAAGCCTTCAAAGCGGAGCCGCGAATGATTGGCGTATCTTTTCCAGGAAACTGATATTTATTCAAAAGTTCTCGCACTTCTTCTTCCACCAAATCCACCAATTCCTTGTCATCCACCATATCCACCTTGTTCAAAAACACGACAATGTAAGGAACACCGACTTGTTTAGCCAAGAGAATGTGTTCCCTGGTTTGAGGCATCGGACCATCCGCGGCAGACACCACCAAGATCGCGCCGTCCATCTGCGCCGCTCCAGTAATCATGTTTTTGATGTAGTCAGCGTGTCCCGGAGCATCGACGTGTGCGTAGTGGCGCTTTTCCGTCTCATACTCCACGTGCGAGGTGTTGATAGTAATACCTCTTTCTTTCTCTTCTGGAGCATTGTCAATCGAACTAAAATCTCGCTCTTTCGCCAAACCCTTTTTAGCCAAGACGTGGGTTATAGCAGCAGTCAGAGTGGTTTTGCCGTGGTCAACGTGACCGATTGTTCCAATGTTTACGTGTGGTTTGGAACGATTAAATTGTTCAGCCATATTAATTCCTTAATTAATTACTTATTAATGCTTAATAGATTATAAAGGATTTTTGTCTACCTGTAAAGCTTAAGACAAATAAAAAACCTTGATCTTGGATTTTTCTCGATCTTCCCCACTATACCAGAAACCCCCAGGCTTGTAAAGAAATGGTAGCCAAATTGCAAAAAGATCCAATAAATACTATACTTTTAGGCAACAAGGAGGATCTCATGGCAATTGCTTTTACTGTCGTTGCGATCGCTGTTCCCCTGATCGCGTTTGTCCTTGGTGTGTACTTCTACCGAACGCGTCCGAACAGAAGGTCTGGCGGAGATATCGTCTCCTCTAGAGATCACATCACGGAAGAAAAGGTCCACCGTGCGATGCAGGCTCAGTCCGACCCAGTGGAATGGGAGAGACTGCTCTCTGAGCTCGAACTACACATCCGGGAATGCAGACAGTGCCACAAGCAATTCCTTCCTTCGGTTCGCGCTGTGCGCCTCTTGCCACCAGGCGAGGTGCTCCTCAATCTCTCGCCCGAAAACGACCGATGGAACAAGATGGCGCTGGGACTCAACGCCTCTGCCGACGATCGAGCGAACGACTAACCCCGTCCCTCGGCCGTCTTTTTTTTATCCTTCCGCCCTTCCTTCTTTTCCACTCCGCGGATCAGGAGAAAAGCGAGGCGTGGATTTTCAGCAGCCTTCGGAGGCCAACACCAACTATTTCTGTAGCGAGGGATTGTTGCAAAATTAACCTTCGGAAGCCGGTTCGTCCGGCTGAGAAAGTAGGCTGCATCCCGCCGAAGTTCCCACGAGGCGGGATGACAGCCGATATTTTTGCAACAATCCCGAGCGATGACGACCGGTAATTTACAGTCAGCTCGAGCGATTTATTTTCCTGTTTGTCCTACTCTTATCTTCCCTGATTCGCCCACTATCTTCTCTGCCACGTTTTTCGGCACCTCTTCGTAATGGTCAAATTCCATGCTGTAAGAAGCCTGGCCTTGCGACATTGACCGGATCTGAGTGGCGTAGCCAAACATCTCAGCCAGAGGCACCAGCGCGTCGATCACCTTGAGATTTCCGCGGTCTGTCATTTCCAGTATCTTGCCGCGCTTGGCGTTGAGATCGCCAATCACGTCGCCCATGGCGGTTTCCGGAGTAGTGACCTCGACTTTCATTATCGGCTCAAGCAAAATTGGTTTGGCTTTTTTAAAAGCATCCTGAAACGCCAAGGATCCTGCTATTTTAAAAGCGATCTCAGAAGAATCAACTTCATGATAACTGCCGTCAAACAAAGTGACTTTCGTATCAATCACGGGATAACCGGCAATTACACCCCTGTCCGCGGCTTCCTTGATGCCCTTATCCACTGCCGGGATATATTCACGCGGGATATCTCCGCCCACCACTTCATTGATAAACTCATTGCCCTTGCCTGGGTCGTTTGGTTCAATCCTGATCAAAACATGGCCGTACTGCCCGCGCCCACCAGTTTGTCTGATGTATTTGCTTTCTGCTTCTGCCTTGCCCTTAATCGTTTCTTTGTAGGCCACCTGCGGGCGCCCGACATTGGCTTCCACTTTGAACTCGCGCTTCATTCTGTCCACCAAAATTTCCAAATGCAGCTCACCCATCCCGCTGATCAAAGTTTGGTTGGTCTCTTCTTCGGCGCGGACTTTGAAAGTCGGATCTTCTTCCGCCAACTTCTGCAAAGCCAATCCCATTTTTTCTTGATCGGCCTTGGTCTTCGGCTCAATTGCCACGGAAATCACCGGTTCGGGGAAAGTAATCCTTTCCAGAATCAGCGGGTTGTCCGCGTCACACAAAGTATCCCCGGTGAAGGTATCTTTCGGGCCGACCAATGCGGCAATCTCACCGGCAAAAACCTCTTTCACTTCTTCTCGGGAATCAGCGTGCAGACGCACGATTCGCCCCACCCTCTCTTTGTTGCCCGATCGCGTGTTCAGCACATAAGAGCCGGTTTGCAAAACACCGGTATAAACTCGAAAGAAAGCCAGCTTGCCCACAAAAGGATCAGCCGCAATTTTGAAAGCCAGGGCCACAAACTTGTCCGAGTCGTTAGGCGTGATCTCCACTTCCTCACCGGTTTTAGGGCGGGTCGCCTTCACCGGCGGCACGTCCAAAGGAGAAGGAAGGTAGCGAACCACCGCGTCGAGCAGGGACGTGGTAATAATGCCCCGTCCGTCGCCGCCGAGCACTGGGTAAAATTTTCCCGTCAATGTGGCTTTTCTTATGGCCCTGGCGATTTCAGCTTCTGTCAGCTCTGATCCGCTCAAATATTTTTCCAGCAAAGCATCATCGCTTTCGACCACCTTTTCCACCAACCTGTGGCGGTACTCCCGGGCTTTTGGGATCAGATCCGCTGGAATTTCTCCCTCAATTAATTTAGGGTCTTTATAATCTGTATAAGTATAGGTCTTCATCTTGACCAGATCCGCCACCCCTACAATGTCTTTTTCAAATCCCACAGGAATCTGGATGGGGAAAGCGTTGGGGGAAAGGCGCTTGTGAATCGCATCAAGAGACATATAAAAATCACCGCCGGTTTGATTGATCTTATTTATAAAACACATCCGGGGCACGTGATATTTGTCCGCTTGTCGCCAGACAGTTTCAGACTGCGGCTCCACCCCCATCTTGCCGTCAAACACCACCACCGCGCCGTCCAAAACGCGCAAAGAGCGCTCTACTTCCACGGTAAAATCCACGTGTCCTGGGGTATCGATGATGTTAATCCGATGCGTATCCTCGGCTTTCAGTCCGTTTTGCTGAGAAATTGACCAGAAAGCCGTGGTGGCGGCCGAAGTGATGGTGATTCCTCTTTCGCGCTCCTGTTCCATCCAGTCCATGGCTGTGTCTCCTTCGTGGACTTCTCCGATCTTGTGGATCTTGCCTGTGTAAAACAAAATCGACTCAGTCGTGGTGGTTTTTCCCGCATCAATGTGAGCAATAATGCCGATATTTCTGATTCTATCTAAAGGATAATCTCGTGCCATAAAATAAAAAATAACCAATTATTAATTTTCAATTTTCAATCAATTCTCAATAACTCAATTTTCAAACAGTTTGTGGTTTTGAAAATTGAAAATTAGAAATTGAAAATTGAAAAAACTACCTTCTCTGAAACCTGGCGAAATGGGCGAACGCTTTGTTGGCCTCGGCCATTCGGTGCACGTCTTCCCGCTTCTTGATGGCCACCCCTAATTTATTATGGGCCTCCATCAGTTCTTCTGCCAATCTTTCGGCCATTCTTTTGCCTTTCTTATTTGCCGCCGCTTCAATGATCCAGCGCATGGCCAAAGTGGTCTTTCTGGGCTCCATCACTTCGATCGGCACCTGATAGTTGGCGCCGCCGATCCTGCGTCCTTTAACTTCCAGAATAGGTGAGACGTTTTTTACCGCCTGCTCGAAAACCGCCTGCGGATCAGATTTTAATTTGTCCGCGATTATATCAAAAGCATCATAAACAATTCTTGCGGCCACGGTTTTTTTGCCGCGCTCCATGATGTAGTTTATAAATTTCGCAACTTTAATATTGTTGTATTTATAATCCGCGTTTACCTTGTGTCGTTTGTAACTTCTTGCTTTCCTAGGCATAAATATTATTGATTAAGTCCGCTTCGTTCCGTATTTAGATCTGCCTCTTTTTCGACCCTCAACCCCAGCGGCGTCCAGCTTGCCTCGCACAATGTGGTATCGCACTCCGGCCAGGTCTTTTACCCTGCCGCCGCGAATCATAACCACGGAGTGTTCCTGGAGGTTGTGTCCAACACCCGGGATGTAGGCCGTGACTTCCATGCCGTTGGAAAGCCTGACTCTGGCAATTTTACGCAACGCAGAGTTCGGTTTTCTGGGAGGAACCGTGGTTACTTTGATGCAAACCCCTCTTTTCAAAGGGCTTCCTTTGCTCACGTTGTAAGGCTTGTTTTTGAGCAAATTATAAACCCGGTCCAAAGCCGGCACCTTGGACTTATACTTGATTTTCTTTCTTCCCTTTTTTACTAGCTGATTGATTGTTGGCATATAAAAACGGCAACAAATGCCGCGTGCAACTTCTTGTCCGCCGAAGCCTCGTGCGAAAGCGGATAACGCAGTTATTAACTTTACTTATTATATTGAGAAAAGTATAACAGTTCCCGCCTACCTTGTCAAAGCCTAAAAAATGCTTGGCGGCAGGTCAGTCCCAGTAAATAAGCGGAACAAGAGCAAGGCTGGAAGAAAAAAGATACCGAACAATGGTGTTGCGGCGAAGACCAATAAAAATAACAAGATAAACATAAGTCCATAGCGCTCGAGGGCTATAAAACGATGCATCCATTCGATATTAATGTAGCCTAGGATACTGCCTAAAATTTTTGACCCATCCAAGGGCGGAATTGGAATGAGGTTGAACATCATTAAGATCAAATTTAGCCACACGGTTTTCAAAAGCAGGCTTTCAGCTGTGCCCGAGGTCCCAGGCAAGAACAATACTACCAGGCCTGCCACCAAGGCCAAAACCAAGTTCGTGGCTGGCCCGGCCAGTGAAACCAAGGCCGTATCCCGTCTGTAGTTGCGCAAATTATAAAAATTCACCGGCACGGGTTTGGCCGAGCCCAAAACAAACTGCCCTTGCGTTATAATCAACAAAAACGCTGGCAATAAAATCGAGCCATACAAATCTATGTGCGGGATGGGATTCAAAGTCAGCCTGCCGGCAAACCTGGCAGTCGGATCCCCTAGTTTCTCAGCGACTAAACCGTGCGCTACTTCGTGGAAGACCACAGAGAACAAAAGTATGGCCAAACCAATTATCAGCGATGCAATGTCCATTGAATTAGAATTTAGAAATTAGAATTTAGAATTTTGATCTTATTCCACATTCCACATTCCAAATCCAATCAATGGCTTTGACACAAGGCTACTGATATGATAACATATCAAGGCATATCAATTAAGCTTTTGAAAAAGTTATGCGCAAATGTGAAATCTGCGGCAAGGGCTACCTCTCAAGTATGAGACGCTCTCACTCCATGCGTGCGACCAAGGTCCGTCTCTACCCGAATCTGCAATGGCTCAAACTGGAACACGGCAAGAGAGTCAAAGCTTGTACTAAGTGTATGAAGACCCATGAGAAGAACTTAGCCAAAGTTACCGCCTAAATCCTCCGCCCGGGGCGGAGGATTTTTATTTGATAAAATCTTTAAGCCACTTCGTCCAACCATCGCCACTCTCATCCTGATAAGTGTTCCAAAACTCTGCCGGGCGGACGATTTTAATCCCATTATATTTTTCTAGTTTCAGCAAGTGCTGGTCTGCGGTAATAATATAATCAGCGCCTGCCTCAATCGCTGCTTCCACAAATTTATTGTCTTCTTCGTCTTCTACGACGTTTAGACGCTCACTGCGATCCACGACATTAACGCTGGCAAAAAAATAATTGAGCTTTTGCAAATAATTCTGGTCTGTAATTTTCTGGGGTGCAATAAACTGGTTTTCGCGCAGAGTTTTCCGATTCGCGAAAGCTTGGATGTGGCCGGCAATCACCGCGTCAATGATGCGGTTGCCATAGTTATACGCGTCTTCTGACCCGTCAATCAGAAGATTGGTGTCAATCACAACTTTGAACATGTGGTTTATCTATAACCTACAACCTATAACCTATTTTCTTTTCTTAGTAATCGCATCTCGCAGCAAGATCCCTCGCGCCATCCTTTTGACCAAAAGTCTCTGCCCCTCTTTCCAGCCCAAAGAACGGATTAAAGAAGGACTGATGGCCACACTGTAAGAACTACTGCCAGAGCGGCTAAGCCTATGAATCGGCTTTTTTGGTTTCGTCTTGGCCAAAAGATTAAACTCCTATTAGAATCCCCCTCTCCTGACGAGGAGAGGGGCCAGGGGAGAGGTTATCCATGATTAGTTTTTTATATTTACCATTCTACCTCTATTTTATTTCCCTTACAATCCCTTTATCTGTATAAATTGCTATGAGTATCAACTATTATAAATTGAATTAGATCAGCTTCAATTACTTCATAAAACGCACGGTAAACTCCGGTAATGTTTATGCTTCTATAACCTCTATATTTTCCTGAAAGAGCATGGTTATTCAGATTCGGATTAAAAGGATTTTTCATAAATAAAACAAGCCGTTCATCAATTTGTCTTTGAATGGCTCTTAATTTTTTGTACTGCTTTCGAAAATTCTTATGATAAACTACGCGCATTATTGAGAATGCAGATAATCTAACATTTTTTTAGTACTGGTAAAAACGGGGGAAATATTTCTTCCCTTTCTAAAATCCTCGCTGGCTTTCTTCAGAAATTTTTCGACTTCTGGCCGGAGCTTTGGCTCAAGTGAAAGTTTAATCTCACGATTTCGGATAAAATCCTTCAAATACGCATTAATAACAGTGCTTAGGGGCAAGCCTAAGTTTTGCGCTATCTTTTGGGCATCTTTCTTAACCTCTTTATCGGTTTTTATAATGATCTGGGTCTTCATCCCGTTTAGAAATTTAATTGCTAAGCTTGCTGTTAATTTGATATTTCCCGTTAGCCGGCGATTATTTAAAAAGCATCGTGGAAATTTCTAACGGGATTCATAGCTAAAGTATATACAACGGGTTTTATTTGTCAAGCACCAATTTCTATATATTCCAATTTATTCCTACTTATTTCATCTCGTCATACCTTCCTCACAATCCCTTTATTTAATCTTTTTTGAATGCCTTTTAAGCCAGTTTGCTATTTCTTTTAATTCTAATTTTTCATTGACAACTTTCATTATAAATTTTACCACTTCGGGATTCGGGAGCAACAGCGTATAGTTATTTAGAAATAAAAACCTAGCGGCAGAGGCAAACCCGGTTCTTTTATTTCCATCTACGAACACATGATAATTTGCAAAAGCTTCCAAATAAACTGCGGCCTTAACAAATACACTTACATACGGTTCTTTTCCACCAAATTCCATTTTGGGTTTTTCTATAATTGAAAGAAAAAGACCGGTGTCCCTAATCCCGTGTAAGCCACCGGTCTCATCTATAATCTTCGAATGGAGAACTAAAATTTCTTCTCCTGTCAAATATTTCATTTATTTCTTAGCCAAGGCTTCCAATGCTGGCCTGTATTGTTCAATAAACTTTCCCGTCCAATCCAAGAGTTTCTTGTCAATTTTTTTATTGCTGGGTTCAATCAAAACAACTTGGTTTTTGCGGTCAATCTGAACACTCACATGGTCGCCAATTTTGAGGCCAAGCTCTTCCAAGGATTTTTTAGGGATGGTAACAGCGGCGCTGGAGCCGACTTTTAAAACTTTTTGAGTCATATAAATTATTTATTGATTATAATAATATTATAATACAAAAATTCTCTTGTCAATCTATAACCTATCATTCTTATTATCCTTATTCTCCCTATCATCCCTACTCCGCCTATTTCTTCCCAAGCTTTCTCACAATTCCCTTATTCGCGTCCACCTCAACAAAATCCCCGTCTTTGAAAACCTGAGTTGCAAATCTGGTGCCAATAACACATGGTGTTCCTAATTCGCGCGAAACGATGGCGGCGTGAGATGTAATGCCGCCCTGTTCGGTTACAATCGCTGCTGCTTTCTTCATAGCTGAAACGATATCTGGATCAGTCGCAATGCTGACTAAGATATCCCCTTTATTCATCTTCTTCATATCCTTGGCTCTGATAATTATCTTCACGATACCTTTTGCCATTCCTGGCTGAGCCACTTGACCAGTCAATTCTTTTAGGTTTTTATTAAGTGTGGTATTGATTGTTTTTCGGATTTTTTCTTCAAATTTTCCTAAATAGACGTGTTCAGAATTTTTCTCATAGAAAGTAACGCAGTGTCTTAGTCTGTTTTTTAGCTCTCCTTGGTTGACTTTGTTTTGAAGTAAAGCTTTTTTAACTTCATCCATCAACATAAATTGCACTTGGTATCTTGTAAGCTTTAATCTATTTGCAATCTCTGTGAGTAAGGTTTTGTGCATTAAAAGTAAATCAAGCAATTGAGCGTGCCGTCTAACTAATTTGGTTAGGGCGAAGTCAGTTGCCACGTCAAATAATCGCCTATAAAGCGGGGAAACTTTTAGTTTTCTATAAAGTTTAATTCTTTTTATTTTCGCATTCCTTAACTGTTCCGCTTCTTTTTTTAATACCTTTCTCCCCTCAATGCCGGTTTTTGCCAAGTCACCCATTTCCTTCCAATAGTGTTGCCAGGAAAAAGGCTGGGTATTTCCAGCATAAATATATCCCAAATGTCCCCATTTCTTAGCGTGTTCAACAAGAACTTGCTTTAAGCTTTGAGGAATGGTTTTTAATTTAATAAACTTTCTGTATTGATCATAAATTATTAAAAACTCTTCCCGTTCGGATGCAACAATGGTTTTTTTATCAGGTGTGGTAAAAGCGATAAACGCTGATTCTGCATCCTGTTTGCTTTCGCAGATACCGTAAAGATATTGCTTTAACTTCTTAGTAAAATTATTATGGAACATGTCCACGCAAACCGGCAGCCACCCATAGGTATAGAGTTTTGTATGCACTTGGTCGTGTTTTAAATAAAGTTCCCAGAGTTGTTTGTTTGAATATTTGTCTAAAGGTAAAACGGCTGTTCTTTTGGCAAATTCAATAAGCTTATGTGACCAGTCAACAATCTTCTTGTTTAATTCAGTCCCAAATTTTGGGCGATCAATTAAGGCTTTTAATATTGATTCTGCTACCTCATATGAATCTTTTTCTCCATAGCAGAAACTCATCTCGAATTTATCGTAGGTGGCCAGAACTTTTCGATAATTCTTAATAAACCTATAGCTTGTATCATTGGTAAAACAAGAAAACGGAATTTGAAAAAAGAAAATATCCGAATCTGGAATATTTTCCGCCAACATCCAAGAATCTTTATCGAATAAGTATTTGGGTCTTACCATACAGGCTAATTATAATCAAAATGCGCCGTATTGACAAAATGCCGAAAGAGGAGTACAATATATAGTTCTTTTACAATGATGGCTCTAATGTCATTCTGGGCGGAGCGAAGAATCTGATTTCTTGTGTTCGGATCCTCCACTCCGTTCAGGATGACAATTCACTGACTCACGACAACATACGACAAGCCTGTAGGAGGGCTCAATGAAAACGCTGCACTATCGGCGACACTCGCTGAAGGACGGGAACTACATCAGCGCCGAAGGACTTCGTCTGGCGTTCCGCGAAGGGGCCCTCTGCGGCGTGATTCACCACAAGGTCTTTCACGGGCCGCTGGTCCGTACCGCCCAGACGCTCCTCTCGTTCCTGCAGGGAAGGACCGGCAACTCGATGATCATGCCGATCATCGAGGAGATCGGCAATGACACGATCGTTGCGGCCATGGTCAACGACGCGTTCAAGGCCGCGGTGAAGGAAGGCCTTCCGAACATCGAGTGCCTCCGCAGAGCGCATGACAACGACAAGCTTGCCCAGTTTGCGGCCAGCGCGTTGCATGCCGTTGTGAAGATGTTTGATCGGATGAACGAGGGGGACATTGCTGTCGCTTTCGGCCACAGTCCGATCATCACCCCGCCCGAAGGGTGGGACAAGCTCGGTGAGCTGGATGGCCTGGTATTTGTCCAGGACGCAGCCCGCATCCGCGTCACCCAGGTCATCCGCGCCCAGCGCGACACCGTTCCGGCGTAGCGACGGGAGCAGTACAGAAAGGCGAGTGGACGAATCCATCGTAGGGTTCCCACTCGCCTTTTCTATTTGCCTTAAATTTTCCTCACAATGCCTTTATTCGCATCTACCTCGACCAAATCCCCATCTTTAAAAACTTTAGTTCCGACCTTAGTCCCAATTACGCATGGTTTTTTCATCTCACGGGCAACAATTGCGGCATGTGATGTGATTCCTCCAACATCAGTCACAAAACCCAAGGCCTTGTACATGGCCGGTAATAAATCGGGAGTTGTGGAAACGCCAATCAAAATATCCCCACGTTTTACCTTATCTAAATCTCCTATCCCAAAAACTAATTTTGCCGGGCCCCTGGCAATACCTAAGTATGCGGCCTGGCCGTGTATTTCACTGCCCTTAAACTGGATCTCGGGCATCATCATTTTCTTCAAAAAAGCCTTAGCCTTGCTTTTAGGGATAAATCTTGAAATACCGTTTTCTGTAATTTCCAGTAGCCAGCGCTGTCTTTTAGAAATCTCTTTTATCGCCAGTTTTTTACCTTTGAGTAAGTCCAATATCTCCTCACGGCGTGCGTATTGGAAAAATTTAACCGGAAGATGAAATCTTTTTCCCAATGCTTTGAAAATCTCATCAGAGGTATAATGAACTTTATGCCTTACATTCACTCTATAAGCTTTAAGAAACATAAAAGTTCGGGCCGTGGCGAAAAAATATTTATCTTTCCGTGATAGTCCTAATTGTTTTTCTAATTTATTTTGTTTCTTTACAAGAATTTTAAATTGATTTTTATGCTCTGTATGCATTTTGCTAAAACTCTTTCGAGACTTTGCTAAATTTTTTAACCGTATTATAAAATCACTGCTTCGCCAAATAGGGCCTTGATATCCATAATTAAGCCAAAAATATTTATTAACATGATTTTTAAATTCTTGGCTCTTAACTATTTGTCTTAAACTTTTATATTTTCTGGCAATACCTAATAATTCCAACTGCTCTTGCCAATACAAGTCCGGTTGATTGTTGCTGATTAAAAGAGATAGATAATCCTGAACTTTTATGGGATCAACTTTATATTTTATTAAAATGCCGGTTAACCTCTGGTTCAAAATCGAATGCTCAAAATCACTAATTACCGGGATCAACCCCAACATATTGAGTTCTATATAATCTTGCCAAATCGTTTTCAGATTTGAAATAATTTCTCTATTGCTGACTAAATTTAAATTTCTCTTATTTAATTTGTTACAAATGATAAACAGCCTTTTGCCAAGCCTTTGATGTTCTTTGATTAGCTGTTTGACATCTAAATTTCCTTTTTCTATTCTATCTACAACCAGTTTGCCTAACTTCTCCCAATTCTGAACTTCTACTCCCCAAAAACCGGCGTCCTTCTCCATTAACATCAAAGCTCCGGAAGAATATATACCGAGGTGTTTCTTAAACTCATTGGAAGTAAAACCGTTGGCGATTAGACTCCAGCTATAGTAATTCGTATTTGTCTCTTTTACGATCCATTTTACAGATTTTGGCCTCATAAAGTCGTGATTGGTCTTGGTTGGATAATAATAAATTTGCCCTTTACATAAGCTCCTTCGATGTCTTGGGTTTATTTTCTTGCGACATAAACAAAGGGTAAAAAATATGCTTGCAGCATTTCTGATCGACTCTCATCGCAGACTATTTCCCGTAAGCGCGTTAGTTCTTTAAGGCGCAACCGAAATCGGGGGTCAGCAATGGTCAGATCCAAAAGTTCCAGCAGGCGAGCTTGGGCTTGCTGTTTCATCTCTGAATTTTTTGCTGAGATAAATCTATTATATTCAGCTCCAATATTAGCTAACTGTTGAATCAGTGACATTTTCTGCCACCTTTTAATAAAATCTTTCTTTAACATTTTATCATAACTTACTACTGTCTTACTATACAGTATTACAGTGTGGTTATGGGACGTGATTGAGTAATGTAAAATTTCCCTTTGGAATAAGCCCATTCGATGTCTTGGGGTTTTTTGTAGTGCTTTTCAATGTTGATGCAAATTTTTGCAATTTCAATAATTTGCCTGCCAGTGAGTTTCTGCTTATTCCCTGTCATTCGCTCATTCGCGCGAATGAGTCCGCCGCCTTTCCCCAATCGAAGGGAAAAAGCTTGTTCTGACACATTGATATCCAAAATCGCCAAATCGTTTTTATGCACCACGTAAGTATCTGGGGTGATTTGGCCGGATACAATCGCCTCGCCCAAGCCAAACCCGGCTTCAATTACCATTTGATTGCGGTCTTTGGTGACGGGATGCACGGTAAAACAAATACCGGAAATTTCTGACTGCACCATAGTTTGTACCACCACGGCCACGGATACAAATTTCTTGTGCAGTTTTTTTTCAAATCTATAAAAAATCGCGCGCGGCGTAAACAGCGACCCCCAGCACTTCTGAACATTCTTCAACACATCTTTTTCCGTGGTGTTAAGATAAGTTTCCAACTGTCCGGCCCAAGCGTCAGATGAAGAATCTTCGGCGGTTGCTGACGACCGGACAGCTACAAACTTGACTTTTCCGCCGGAGGCGGACCCGCCTTTGGCGGAAATACTCCTAAAGTATTTTAAGATGTCGTTGGCAATATCTCGCGGCATCTTGGCTTTTTCGATTAAGGCACGAATTTTTTCCGAAGCCTGTTCCACTGAATTGATATCCTTGTGATTCACCTTATGCAAAGCCGCGTCTATTTCCACACCCAAATCAGTTTCTTTCAGAAACTCGTCAAAAGCGCTCGCAAGCACCACAAAACCCGGCGGCACAGGAATTTTGACATTCGTCATTTCCCCCAAAGACGCCCCTTTTCCTCCAGCTTCAAAAACCGACTTCTTATTTAACTGCTTAAACGTCTTAATATTCATGCCCGATAACCCCATCTTCCCTTCGGTGTCCAATTCCATAGAATTGGACACCTCTAAAAAATTAGAAAACAATCTTAAAAATTCTTGCTACAGCGCCGGATAACTTCGGATTAATGCTGTAGTATACTCGGTCCTGCCGACCCTGAAATTCTATCAAATCTAAATTCGCAAGGATACTTAAATTCCTGGAAGTGTTTTTTAGACTAATCCCCAATTCATCAGCAAGAGCCGAGACTGACATTTGTTTCGTCCTGCTTAAAATCTGTAATATCTTAAGCCGGTTCGGATTACCCAGTCCCCGAAAAACGGTAGCCCACTGTCTTAAACTTTTATTAGACATAAATATACCCTAGTGTCCAATTCGCGCGAATTGGACACCGAACAAGAACTTTATAATTTTTTGAAAATACAAAGTTCAAGCTTGATTCCTTATGACTCCAGTATAGCAGATTTATAAGGATTTTGTAATGCGTCCGATTCGTTAACCTGTGTCAGCCCCCAGATAGCTCCAAGCAGAATAACGCCACCAACGATTTGGCCGATTTCCAGACTGGCATCCAGAAAAATCCAGTTAACGACCACTGCGGCAAACGGGAAAGCTAGTTCCCCAAGCGTGGCAATGCTGGCTTTAGTAGTCTGCAGTCCTTGATAGTAAATGAATAGTGAAATAAACCCGGCAATCACGGCAATAATGAATACAAACAGCCAATCTTTACCAGAAGCCGAGGCCACTTCACCCAGCCTGCCATAATAAATCTGCAGCAGGAATAAAAATACAAGTGCGGCTAAAAATCTTACTGCTGTTACTGCTTGAAAGCTTATTTTTCTCAAAACCAATCTGCCAAACACAGTAGATCCTCCCCATAACACTGCAGCAAGCAAAGCAAACATTACTCCCAAACCTCCTCCAGTAAAATTCAGCCCCGAAATTTTGAATTCAGGAAAGGTGATTAGGTATGCGCCGAAAATAGCTATCAGGGCGTAAAGCCAAAACTTCTTACTCAAACGCTCTTTGAGAAATATTGCCGCAAGCAAGATTGCTATAAATGGCTGCACTTTCTGCAATAAAATCGCCACTGAAGGATTTACATAGCGAAAACTTTGGGTAAAGAACACGGTGGCCAAAGCTGACCCGCCGGCTGCAATAAACACAACTGCCAACCACTCTTTCCAAGACAAATTTTTAAGTTCACCCAAATATCGAAACAAGAACACCAGCACCAACACCGCAATTAAGACATGCTCCATGAACACGATCGTGGTGGAAGATAGATCAACTGTCAAAAACTTGCGAAACGGCGCGTCGATCGCCCAGAGCATGGCTGCAATCACTATAAGCCATGGGCCTAATTTGTATTTCTCCATAAAAAATACACCTTCTTTCATCCCGACTATACGGTCGGCCCTGGAATTACACCAGATCATGCCACTGACTAGGTGGCTCGTGGGCTAAACCCTCTCTCGGCCTTCGGCCACTCTCTCCCAAGGAGAGAGAGATAAAAAGAAAGGGTCATTACCACCGATTGCCGAATCACACGGCACCCTGAAAATGTTTAATTACTTGGATTATAACTGGAGAAAAACTGTCTGGCAAACAGCTCATCCTGTTTCATCTGCTCGATCAATTCGTCCGCAGAATCAAATTTTTCGTTCTCTCGAATCTTTTTGATGAGTTCCACCCCTAACTCTTTCCCGTAAATGTCATATGTAAAATCCAGGATATACACTTCTACTTTTCTCTCCTGCTCATCAAAAGTCTTCGCGCTACCGATAAAGATTAAGGCAGGCAAATATTTTTGTTCCGGCATGATCGCTTTCCTCGGCCACAACTTGCGGACAAACAATGGCGGCAGACCATTTTCTATGTGCGTGACTAAGCCTACATAAACACCTTCTTCGGCGTGGGTTTCCGCATCCAAATTCGCGGTCGGGAATCCTAACTGCTTGCCTCGTCCCAAATGTTTTTTCACTTTACCGGAGATTATTGTTGCCATAATAGCCTTCGACTCCGCTTCGCTTCGCTCAGGCAACAAAAAGTTGATGTCTGAGCTTGTCGAAGACTCAACTTTGTTTTAATTTACTACTCTTAAAAATTTTGGGCTTAAATGCCTTCAGCCTGACTACCTTGGCGATCTTTTTTAATTCTTTCAGATCCACATACGGTTTCTGATCATAACCGAGCGCGATAAGGTCTGGTGTTTCTTTCCTGATGTGCGGCCACGGATTTTGCTGGCCCCCTAACACGACTCTGTCTACGAACTGAAGCCGTTTCAAATTATTCATGCGAACTTCTTCTGATTGCTGCGATTTATAACCCTTAACTTTCTTTACATTCACGTCCCTGGCTACAGACACCACTAAAAAATTCCCCCCGCCTTCGCCAAGGCTTCGGCGGGCAGGCAGCTTTTTTGCTTGCCTTAAAAAACTAATATGCCCCGGATGCAGCAAATCAAACACCCCGAACACCATAACCCGTGTACCAGAAGCTAATCGCTTCGGTACAGGGCTTCGCTTTCGCTTCGCTTTTTTCATAATGTCTATATTGGTCGGGGTATCCGGAATCGGACCGGAACTACACCCACCCCATGGGCGCGTACTACCACTATACTATACCCCGATAATGGCCTAAGTATTATAAAAAATTTTTCAGAATAAAAAAAGAGGCCCGAAGCGCTGTGCACTTCGGGCTTGTGAACGGCTGTGCCATCTGGACATACGCCAGCATGGCAGACTCGTTCGGGGGCTAGTCGCCGCCCCAGTCATACCCGCAAACCTTCGCAAGCCTGACTTCTTCTTCTTCGCGGCGCTGCTGCTCCTGATCGGGTTGCGGCGGAGGCGACTCCTCCTTCTCCTTCGGCTCTCGGACTTCGTCTGGCATTGCTGCTCCTTGTCTTGAGGCTCTTAGGGCCTCGGCTCTTCTCGCGGCGGAGGCACGGAATCCTCCGGCCCGCGAATCACATCGCGTGGCATGGTCGCTCCTTACTCGCGGCCGAAACCGCGGCGGTGGTGCGGCTGCAGCTCCCGCGGCATCGCGATCGAATCGCGGTGGGTGAGATGCCCGTTACTTCCGGGCAGAGACGGCTCCGGGCTCCAGTCGATCTGGAGCGGCCGCGGCGGCTCGACTTTGTTCGGATCGAGCCATGGGCAGAACCACTCGGTAAGCGGCATGATCATCTCCTATCCGACCGGATCCGGTCGGTCCGGGTCTTCCGGGTCGAAGTAGGGGCGACGCGGAGCGTCGCCGAAAACTCGTTCGTGGTTGCGAGCCGCGCGCACAACCTTCCAGTCACGTGGTCGTCGAATCGCAGGCTCGTCGATCTTCGCTTCTCCCGTCTGCTGGTCGCCGATGGCGGGGATCTCTGGCGTCACCGATTCCCTCCTCTCGCTGCGAGACGTAGTGGACCGGAATTTCAGGTGGGCAGGTTTTACACGTTTGTAATTTGTGTTGATCTGTCCCACCTCCTTGAAAAAAGCCAGCGAGTTTGAAACACATCACCTTTCACCTTCTCCTTCTGAAATCCTCCATGTAATTGTTACGGTCCCCTCAAACCTACGCCCCAGAAAATCAATATATTGCTTTTCTAAGGCTTAGGCTTGATTTGAGTACCAATCCCGACGTTTCAGTCGGGATTCCGACTTCGACACAGTCGAACGTCAGAACAAAAATCCGGCTCTTTTGGCCGGTTCATCGCTTTTCCTATTTAAACTTGCATGTTTAATGCTTCATTCTCTTAAGCGCTGAACCGGCTGCACTTGGGTTGGGACAAAATTAACCTTATCCAAGGCCTTGGTGGCAATGGAATTAGTGCGGGTAATTTGGTTCAGCTGTCGGTAATTCATAATTATTGCTATCCATTGACAGTTTAAGCCAAAATAAAAATGCCGTCAAGGGCACATCCGCCTTCGCATAAAGCTTCCACCTGCGCTAAAGCTTCGGCGGACAGGTCGGCGGATTGTCACATTTGTGTTTAAACATTGTGGACAAAAAAGGAGGGTCGAGCTGTGCTCGACCCTCGAAATGGAGAGTCTCGATTAGCCATCCTCTATAGACCTCAGTCGCGCTCGCGCGCGATGAAGCGGATTGACGACCAACCGATTCCACTCGGACGAAGTCCGTCCGTTCGGGGTAACTGCCTCGAGCCTTTCGATGAGTTCCTTAAGCTCATCGGCAGTTTTCGCCTGCTCCACCAATTGGGGGTATGCTTCCATGGCTACCCCCTACACTCCGTGGCCGTAGCCAGCCTCAACGAGATCGGACCCGCGATGCTCGAACTGAACCGCTGGCTGCGCCGGCGCCGGCTTCTTGCTGCGGCAGAGCTCGGCTTCGGCAACAGCCAGTTTCTGGACCACTTGGTGAAGCGCGTCACCGCAGTCCACGATTTGCCGAACGCTGCCGCCATTGCGGACATGACCCACAAGAGTCGTGGCAAGCCCCGCGATCTCGCGCTTCGTCTGTTCCACCTCTTCCCGAAGCCTCGTTTCCATGGGTTCCTCCTCAATGTTTGTTCTGCGGACTCCTTCCGCTGTCTTGCTTTACTGTCATTCTGAGCGAAGCGAAGAATCTAATTTTTCTTTTATTCAGATCCTTCACTCCGTTCAGGATGACAATGTTATATATTCGCAATTCGCAGCATTCGGATGTCTATTCGTAGATTCGAATCGCATGTTGCGAAGCAACAAACAAAAATACCGGCCTTTTGCGAGCCGGTTGCTGTTACGTGATCCGTGTTATGTGATACGCGATCTATAACCAAAACCGACTCTTTGAGGCAAGAGCAACAACAAGCCCAAAATAATTAAAAGTCGGATTTGATTAGCCATGTGTTTAGTCTGGCCCTTCAGCTTTATTCTCCCCCGCTTGCGGGGGAGATGTCCCGCTAAACGGGGCAGAGAGGGCTTTCACTGATTGAAATCAGGTTATCAAAGAGTTTGCTTATTGTCAAGCGCGGTTTCAAGATCAATCCGCTTTCAGTACGAACAAGTCTACTCTATCTCACATATCCTTATAATATCGCTGCTACGTCTAAATTGTGCGATCGCACAATTTAGACGTATGACTCTTTCTATTTTTTATACTGTGGGCAAAGAAAAGGCCGAAGCGCTGTGCGCTTCGGCCGGCTTGGGAAACCTTGAGATCAACTGCTCTGTCTTCCCGACAGCTGATCCATAGCGCCCATCAAGTCTTGCATCCGATCACTGTTGGATGCCTTCTGCGCAAACAGGTGAGCCGGAACCGGTCCGACCGTGTGCTGATCGATCTCTCTTTGCAGCCGCACATTCTCGCGGCTCAACTGCACGAGTTCCTCACTCAGCTTATGGACTTCGTTCATGATTCCCCCTTTATAATCGCAGGATGACCCCTTGTCATCCTGAACGCAGTATCCAATAATTTTAGACACAATGCTCAAGATGACATTAAACAAAAAACCGGCCTTAAGCCGGCTTGTGCTACGTGATCTGTGTTACGTGATACGTGACAAAGGCCGACTTTACGGACGGATCATAATGCTAATAATAGAGATAATATTATGTGATCGGTTCATACTTGAAACCAGTTTATCACTGGATTTAGTTTAAGTCAAGGCATGCTCTATGATATTGCGGACAAAAAAAGATGGCCACAGCAGCAGAGCTGTTGCGGCCTAGTTACGCCACGGCCGTGGTCTTCGTCCTTGTTTCCCACGGCTCCCAACACGACGGGGGAATTGTCTTGCTGTCAGATGGCCAAGTGGCGTTGCACTTCTTGCAGCGCATCAGTTTGCCGCCCTGCTCGCGGATTACGGCCCGGCGCGCGTCAATCGATCCATGCCCTCGCCACATGCCGAAGGTCACTTCTTGGCTCAAGTCACCAAGCGCTTCACTTGCATCTCCGTTCACGGTCCACCTCCTTAAAGTTTTCAGGACTGTCACCCTGAGCACAAGGCCCGATTAATCTTAGACACTCCGCTCAAGATGACATAACCTCTCGACTCGTCGCCCTTCGGGCGAACTTCGCTCGAGATAATTTTGCGTAAGCAAAATTAAAATCCGACCATGCCGGTCGGTTAGTTTTGTTTGTCTGCCTTCGACAAGCTCAGGCATCAATACAGCAAAACTTACCGACCTCTGTATCGGAAAAAATAAAACCAAAACTGATTAGTAATAGATGAATTCACCCCGTTAGAAATACTGTAATATGGCAAATTGTTTGCTGTCATTTAATATAAATTCGTTTAAGAACTCCGTAAAATTTGATTATTAATTTCTAACGGGGTTCATGCTGATAAACGCAGTATATACTTAAACTGCCCGGCCGTCAACTTATTCCAACTTCGACATCCTGTCTAACAAACCATTCAGCTCTTCTTCTGAATAAAATTCAATCATTATCCGCCCGCTGCCGCCCTTTTTCGAAACCCGCACCTTGGTGCCCAGCTTCCCCCGCAGTTCCGCTTCTAAGGCCAAAACTTCGGGATCCTGCACAGTTCTCGGCGCCCTCACTGCTTTTTCTCTGTGAGTTAATTCCCGCACCCGATCTTCTGCCTGGCGAACAGTTAAATCCTGGGCAATTATCTCTTCCATTAAAGCCAGCTGTTTTTCCATCCCCGGCATGGCCAAGATGGCGCGAGCGTGCCCCTCGCTGATTTTTCCTTCTGCCACGGCACGTTGGATTTTCAGAGGTAAATGCAAAAGTCGCAAAAGATTGGTTACGGTGGTCCGCGCCTTGCCCACTTTCTTGGCCACCTCTTCTTGAGTTAAGTGATACTTATCAATCAGTTGCTGATAAGCCAGAGCTTCTTCCACCGGATCGAGATTGTGGCGCTGAATGTTTTCTATCAAGGCCAGCTCCAGTTTCTTCTGCTCTTCCAGCGAGTCGCGGATTATCACCGGCACTTTGGTAAGGCCTGCCAGTTTCGAAGCACGCAATCTTCTCTCTCCGACTATCAGTTGATACCCGCCAGCACCATCTGGGATAACTATCAGTGGTTGCAAAATTCCATGCTCGCGGATCGAGTCAGCCAGTTCATTCAAGGTTTCTGGGTCGAACTCTTTGCGCGGCTGCCAGGGGTTGGGCTGGATCTGATCAATCGGAACTTCAGTAAAGTGAATAACTGGCAGATCAGGAGGTGGTGGTATTATTTTTGGTTCATCGTCATTCATGGATCGGTTTCTTACAATCTAACAAAAGCTTATCAAAATAAAATAACTTAGACAAAAAAAGATCCGAGCGCCGTTAAGGGGCTCGGATGGGTGGGGCTAGCGGTACTGGCCGCGGTTCAAACTCCCCACAAGCGGGGCAGGGGTTCGCCGGTCCGCCTTTCGTAAAGCAAACCGTATAGTGGTGGCCACATGAGCCGCAGGCGACTTCCTCCTCAGCCGGAGCCACGGCGAGCTGAGGTTTCCTCATTGTCCACCTCTGCTTCCTTGCCCTCAGCGCCGATCCCGCGCAGTCGTTGAAGGCGTGGGGTTCCCTCAGGCTCAGTTCCTTCACTTGCCTTGCTGCGGCCCATATCCTGCGGGCCAACCCGGAAATCCTTCGCAAACGAATTGTCCACACTCATCATATCCTCCTCCTGGTCAGTCAAGTAGGCGCTTGAGCTCAGGGTCCAGAGCCCAACCGCCCAAGTAACAGTCTTCCCTGCCTTGCCGCGCAAAGAGCAGTGGGTCAGTCACGATTTCCTCCACGAACAACTGAACACCGCGCAGAGCCACTGCTTTGTTTACCGCGGCCTTCAAGTCCAGTGGCATCCCTTGAGGCCACAATCCCTCACCCCCAGGATAACTTGGCAATTCCAGAGTGATCCAGTAGGCCGCCGCCTGGGCGAAATTCTCGGAGCCTTCTCCTGCCCAGTAGTAATCAAGGACGGCGAGGGAGACCATCAACGCCAGACTGACGACGAAGATCAGAACGCCCCAGACGCTTGCCCATTTGAGCAGCCAGTAGATGGTGGGCAGAGCGTCGTAGCCAAGCATAGTATTTGCGATCAGTCTGGACACCCAAGCAATCCCGAACGCAGCACTTGCCATCGCGGCCAACATCCCGCTGAAAAAGGTGAGGGGTCCCAGGACACGAAAATACATGGTTGGGATGAACCAGAGCCTGCCCCAGACGCCGGCTTGGCTCCGAAGCTTGCTAACCACCGCCTGCTTGTAGCGCTTGACTTTGGACGGGTCAAGCGTGTTGATCCCGGTTCGCTTCAGCCTCTCAGCCAATGAGGCGGTTGAAAAGATCCTGGACGATTCCAGGACTGCGGTTGTCAACAGAAGCATGTGATCCTCCTTGTCATTGAGCACGAGGTTTCCGCCTCCCGATCCGCTATCTTGCCATAGTATAACACTTATAAGCTGCTTTCCAAAAACCCAAAAATACGCTAATATATTAAGCGTAATTAATGCCGCGGTGGCGCTTGCCTTTCGCCTGGCAGATTTACCCCGCATAGTTGGTGCCGCCGTGGTGGAACCCCGCACCAAGGCGAAGCCTGGTACGGGGCAAGTTGGCAGATTTACCCCGCACCGTAACGTACTCTTTGTTTTCATATGGTGCCGCGGTGGCGGAACTGGCAGACGCACACGACTCAAAATCGTGCGGGAGCAATCCCATGAGAGTTCGATTCTCTCCCGCGGCACCATATGCATGTAAATTGATCGTTACTGGTGCGGGGCACGCACGACTCAAAATCGTGTGGCTTTACAGCCATGTCGGTTCGACTCCGACCGGCGGCACCACTTGTGCGGGGCGCACACGGCTCCCGCCTTCGTCCTCCGGACTTCGGCGGGCAGGCAAAATCGTACGGGAGCAATCCCATGGCACCAAAAAAACGACTTAGGTCGTTTTTTATTATGCGGCTTAAACTGTGAAGTTTTTTTTGAAAAGGGCTTTCAAGCCCCAAACAACCAAAGCGGCAATCACAACGCTTCCAATAATATCTGAAATATAATGCACCCCCACAAACACCCGTGCTATCGAGCCAATCGTGGCTAAAACAATCAGTGGCCAAAACCATCTAGTCCTATAAAAAGCCAAGGCAATCGCAAACAAAATCACGGCGTGCCCTGATGGAAAAGAAAAACCTTGGTCTTTTATAAGCAATTGATTTACATCCATAACTTCAAAAGGCCTGGCCCGTTCTATACCTCTTTTCAACAGCTCCACTATGACCCGCCCCGCCAAGGCGGAGCCAAGAGCCAACAAAACCTTGGTCCGCAAATTTTTATACAACCACAGAGCCAAGACCAGAGCCAACATCATCCAGACTAGATGTTCGGCGAAAAAAACTCCCAAGTAGTCTAACACTTGGCTCTGTCCCGCCAAGCTATTTATAAATTTGAATAATACTTGATCCATAAAATTCCTATTAACTCCTAACGAGGATGCTGGAAAAAAAAGAATCTCGGAGGCCGACCGTTTTGTGTCTAACGAAATTTGATGCCGTCTTTTTTCACAGTATCCGAACGCTATAACCCCGGTGCTTTAAAATTTTTAGTAAACCTTTTAACCTCCTGTTTAACCTTAGCTGCAATCGAAGGGTCAGTAATCACGGCTGCGATCCAGGCCGCGATTTTGCTCATCTCTTTCTCTTTCATGCCTCGAGAAGTTACTGCTGGCGTGCCCAATCTTACTCCGGACGGATCCCAGGGTTTTCTAGGATCTTTAGGGATTGGGCTTTGGCTCGACACGATTCCGGCGGACTCTAACAACTTTCTCGCTTCCAACCCTGAAATATTTTTATTAGTCAAATCGACTATCATTAAATGATTATCAGTGCCGTCAGAAATAATCTTGAAACCAAAATCCTGCAATGACTGGGCCAAAATTTTGGCATTCTTCACCACCTGCTCGGCATATTTACGAAACGAACTGGTTGACGCCTCTTTCATTGTGACGGCAATCGCGGCAATAGCATTTTCGTGCGGGCCTCCCTGCATTCCGGGAAACACAGACTTGTCGATTGCCGTGGCGTATTTGTCTTTGCACATTATTATTGCCGCCCGCGGTCCCCTCAAGGTTTTATGGACGGTCGTCGTCACCACGTCAAAGAAAGGAAACGGAGAAAGATGCGCTGCGCCCGCAATCAACCCGGCGATGTGGGAAATATCCGCCATCGCAATAGCCTTGACCTTGTCCGCAATCTCTCGAAATTTTTTAAAATCAACTTCTCGCGAATAAGCAGTGTAGCCGCACAGGATTAATTTAGGATTTATCTTGTCAGCCAGCTTCAAAATCTCCATATAGTCCAGCCTGCCGGTTTTTTCCGACACGCCATAATGAACAAATTTATAATTCTTTCCGGAAAAGTTGACAGGCGAGCCGTGAGTTAAATGCCCGCCGCTTGCCAAATCCATAGACATAATCGTATCACCCGGTTCTAA
This sequence comes from Candidatus Doudnabacteria bacterium, assembly GCA_016186915.1. Lineage (GTDB taxonomy): Bacteria > Patescibacteriota > Doudnabacteria > UBA920 > O2-02-FULL-48-8 > JACPKU01. Next base: position 334,628 of record JACPKU010000006.1, read on the forward strand.
TAAGGCGTTGTAAACTTCTAAATTTGCCGGACTGCCGGAATAAGGCTGCACATTCACATGCCAGTCGAGAGGCAAGCCAAAAGTTTTCCGCACTCTTTCTTTCGCCAGTTCTTCCAATTCATCAATTACTTCACAGCCCCCATAATACCTTTTTCTAGGATAATTCTCGGCGTATTTGTTAGTTAAAATCGAACCAAGCGCTTCCATTACTTCACGTGACGCAAAATTCTCCGAAGCAATCAAGTTGATAGTTTCGGCTTGCCTTTTGCGCTCGCGCTGGATGAGGTCGTATATTTCTTTGTCTTGAGATTTTAGACTCATATTATTTCTTTAACAGCCCATAAAATAAGGTTAGTGCGCCGGCCATGACAAATACCAGATGTATGCTAAGGCCGAAAGATAAAATAGCAATGGCCAGAAGCGCCGTAATTATTTTTCCTATTGATAAACTAAACTCATAAAATACGTTATAGGCAATGGCGTAATCCGCCTTTTTCGCCCCCGCGATTTCGAATGTCAAAGAATTCAGCGGCACATTGGTGATGCCCTTGCCCAATCTGGTGAAAACCTCAAAGGTCAAAACCGAACCCACACTTCTCGCCAAAAACCTAAAAATCCAAGTCAGCGCATAAAACCAGGAAGTCAGCTGGAGCAAATCTCGTTTGCTCATATAATCGCTAAGTCTGCCTATATACAACATTAGCATGGCGGCCAAAGCGCTGGCAACCGTAATCACGGTTCCCACCCCCAACACGTCAGGAATAGTAAGGAACACAAAAACCGGCCAAAGACTCATCAACATCAAGTCCTCGCTATACCCCCAATAGGCAAAAAAGTTCTGGACATGTTTTTTGAACACGGTCCAAAAATTTTTGAAACGGAACCTGTGCTGCATATATATGTCCTGAGAAAAAAACAGCGGCCAGGAGGAAAACAACATGATGGCAGCGGAGGAGCTGAACAGCGCCAAAAACCCAAACTGATAGGAAATAAATCCGCCCAAGAATGGACCGACGATGGAAACTATCTGGATTAGAGAAAACAACATGCCAACCTCTCGCCCCCCTTGGACCTTGGTGGAGTTCAGTGCCATGTCTGCATTGATCGCCGGCCAGAAAAAAGATTTTTGGAGGGCAAAGAAAAAGGGTGCGACAAAAAAGAAACTTTCGTAGTTTTGGACGTGGTATAAAGCAATCCAATAAATAATGTAGAAAATGTTGGAGATAAGGATCGCGTGCTTGTAGCCAATTTTACTAATCATCTTCGCGCCACCGAACACGAAAACTGAATACGCCGCATAGACGATCGCGTAAAAAATCATAATGTCTATAAGGCTGTAACCAAGCTGATACAAAAAAATCGGCTCAAAAATATAAGCCATGGTAAGAGCCAAGCTAAAAAGTATCGATTGCCAGTAAATCTCTCTTACCTCCTGGCCTACTCGGAACGAGAAATAATGTATATGTCTTGGCAGAATAAGCATTAGATTGTGTTTTGGATTTGTTTTTTGGTTATGGGACCCGCCCTTATTATTCTAACACGATCAGTATCCACTGCTACCACTGTAGACGGCTTACATTTTGCTAACCTACCGCCGTCCAAATAATAATCAGGCTTGAATTTTGAGTTGGCAAACTGCTTTTTAACTGCTGAAATCGAATAATTATCGGGTTTGCCGGAGAGGTTGGCGGAAGTGGTGCTGATGGGTTTGCCAAATCTCCTAACCAGTTCCAAGGCGAGCTCGTGTTTGGGCAAACGAATACCTAAGGTGCCTGTTCCAGCAGACAACATCTGCCAGGATTTACCAATGGCTTTCAGTGGCAAAACAATCGTCAAAGGACCCGGCCAAAATTTCTTTATCAATTTTTTTGCATACTTATTTACGCTTACGATTATACTTAAATACTTTACAGTATTTAAGTATTTTCCTGGGGCGATAATATGAATGGGTTTTTTAAAATTGCGGCCCTTGAGGCGATAAAGTTTTTTGACCGCGGCCAAGTTTGTGGCATCCACGGCCAAACCATAAGCCGTGTCAGTGGGGTAAACCACCGCCCCGCCTTGTCTTAAGATTTTAACCGCTTGGGTTATTTGGTTTTTCACTGATTGTGTGCGTTAAAATTTCCAAAGGGTAATGCTTCCCGGCAAAATAATCTTTCACTGCTTGTTTAATGTCTAAATCACGCAGGGTCGTCTTATCCATGGCGTAAATTTCCTCTGGCGTAAACCACTTGGTTTCTGCTGAATCTGAAGCTAACTCTGACTGGCTTTCAGAAATCTTACCAATAAAAAGCAACTTAATAGCATGCGGGTGAAGCCCGTCCCGAATTATGTCTTTTCTATGTAAAGAATAGATGCCGAGCAAGGCGGTGGGTTCAAAATCATAACCAGATTCTTCCTTGGCCTCGCGTTTTACTGCTTCGATCGGATTTTCACCGACATCAATCCAGCCAGCGGGATGGCTCCATTTGCCTTGATCAGGAGTTGGTTCCGCTTCCTTCATTAATAAAATCTTACCATCTTTTTCTAAGATTGCGCCAACCACCCCGAAGGTTTGACTAAATACTCGTTTCGGCATAAATTATCTTACTTATAATACGTTAACGTATTATAACTTTTACTTCACCACAAAATTAATCAGTTTATCCTGCACAAAAATTTCCTTAATAATTTCTTTGTCCGTTAAATACTTTTTGACATTTTCGTCTGCCAGGGCCTTTTGTTTAACGTCTTCCTGCGAGCTTCCGGCATCCATTTCCAAAGTCGCCCGGACCCTGCCGGAGATTTGCACTACGAAGATCACCTTCGTATCTTGGGCGAACTTTTCATCATATTTGGGCCAAGCTTCTTTATGTATTGATCCCTCATGGCCCAAGCCGTGCCAAAGTTCTTCTGTGATGTGCGGAGCCAAAGGAGCTAAAAGTTTCAGAAAATCCTCCCAGCTTAACTTACTAATGTTGGTTTTTTGACGCTCGAAGGCGTTAAGTAAAATCATCAAGGCGCTAATTGCCGTGTTAAAGCGATAGTTCTCAATATCACTGGTCACCTTTTTGATCGTTTTATTTAAAACTTGCAGCACTTCCTGGCTGCTTTCCTCGACTTGATGCTCCACTAAAACTTGTCCCAAGTTCCAAGTTTTATCCAAAAATCTTTTCACCCCCATAATTCCTTTATCGTTCCAGCTCACGGTATCCGCATGGGGGCCTAAAAACATTTCGTACATCCGCAGCACATCTGCGCCGAATTTTTCTACAATCTCGTCAGGGTTGACTACATTGCCCCGGCTCTTACTCATTTTCTCGCCGTCGGCAGCCAAGACAATGCCGTGCGGCACGCGCTTCATATAAGGTTCTTGCGCGGTGACGACTTTTTGGTCATACAAAAACAAATTCCAGAAACGGGAATACAGCAAATGCAGCGTGGTATGTTCCATGCCGCCAAAATACACATCCACTGGCGTCCAGCGCTTGAGTAATTTTTTACTGGCTAATTCCTTGCCGTTTTGTGGATCCGTATATCTTAACCAATACCAAGAACTGCCTGCCCACTGCGGCATGGTGTTGGTTTCTCTTTTCGCCGGCCCTTCACATTCAGGGCATTTCACATTCACCCATTCTTTAATCGCGGCCAAAGGGGACTCCCCTGTGCCGGTGGGTTCATACCTTTCTACTTCTGGCAAGGTCACGGGCAAATCTTTTTCAGGCACTGCCACCACGCCGCAGTTTTCGCAATGAATAATTGGGATTGGCTCACCCCAATATCGCTGGCGTGAAAACACCCAATCGCGGAGTTTATATTGCACTTTAGGGACCCCAAACTCTTTTGCCATCTTCGGAATCGCTTCTTCCGAGGTCATACCATTATACTCGCCAGAGTCAACCAATTTTCCGTTTCCTACAAAAGGCAATTCTCCACCTTTGACGACTTCTCTAATCGGCAAATTGTATTTTTTCGCAAACTCGAAATCGCGCTCGTCATGCGCCGGCACGGCCATGATCGCACCGGTCCCGTAGCCCATGAGCGCATAATCAGCCACCCAAACCGGAATTTCTTCTTTGGTTGCAGGATTGATCGCTTTGACACCTTTCAGCTCTACACCCGTCTTTTCTCTGTTAACTGCTGTTCGAGTTATCTCGTCTTTTTTCTTAACCTCTTCTAAATACTTCGCGATGTCAGAAAAATTCTCGGAAATAGACATCCGGCTTTGCACCAAAGGATGCTCTGGGGCTATGACCATATAAGTAGCGCCAAAAATCGTATCCGGTCGGGTTGTAAAAATTTTCATATACGGCAAGAGTGTCTCAAGAATTGCAGGCTCTTCTTTTCCTTGAAAGTGTGGCTTGAGCGCCTGAACAGTTTGCGGATAGGAATCTAGATTTTTACCCAAAACCTTACCATCTTCCATTGGAACCACTGTATCAGAAGAATCTACCAAAATTTTAAAATAATCGGAGTTTTGCCGAATTTTTTTATAATCGAATCCTCGACGTACTGCTTCACTAACCGTTGGTCGAGCTTTTTTATCCAAAAATTTACCCGTTGTGGGGGTCGACACCAAGACCACGCCATGAACCTTATGACCTCTTTCTAAAAGCCTCAATGCTACAATCCCTCCAAATGAATGGCTAACGACAACCGTACTTTCATCTAATTTACAATTTTTTTCTACAAAATCAGTTTGCTCCAAGTCATTCGGTTCACCTGGATTGGGCATTTCCGGTATCTCAACCTCGAAACCTCGATCTTCCAATTCCTTCTTTAACCAAGGATAAGAGTTATCTTTGGGCTTACTTGCACGACCGTGCAAAATCACATACCGCTTGACCCTAGGATTTGCTATGGGAAATTCTATCTCCGCTCCCTCGCTCCTACCGATCCAGTTCTCCTGCTGGAGTTTAACTGCTTCCGGCCACTCGGTTAGGTCTTTTAAACCAGCAAGAAGTTTTTCAGCGTACGCCGTGATTTTCAGATACCACTGGCGCATTTCTTTTTTCTCAACTTTCGTACCACAACGCTCACAGCAACCGTCTATTACTTCTTCATTGGCCAGACCGGTTTTATCCTTGGGACACCAATTAATCAGCCCTGTTGCTTCATATGCCAAGCCGGCTTTGAAAAACTGCAGGAATATCCACTGGGTCCATTTGTAATACTCTGGATCTGTGGTGTTGATCTCCCTGCTCCAATCAAAACTCATGCCCCAGCTTTGCAGCTGCTTTTTCGCATTCTCGATATTTTTTACCGTGGAAATTTTCGGATGCACGCCTTTTTTCAAGGCAAAGTTTTCAGCAGGCAAGCCAAAAGCATCCCAGCCAATTGGGTATAACACTTCATGCTCCTGCATTCGATAAAAACGCGAATACACATCACCGGCTGTGTAGGGCCGCAGATGTCCCATATGCAAACCTTCCCCGGAAGGATAAGGAAATTCAATCAGGACATACTTTTTGTCCTTCTTACTTGTATCCGAAGCTTTATAAACTTCGTCTTTTTCCCATTTGTCCTGCCATTTTTTCTCTATTGCTTTGTGGTCGTATTTGGTCATTTCATTTTATAAGATGAATGTTTCCATGTTACTGCTTTATTTTAAACAACTTGCAGGCATTATTAAAGGCGGTTTCGGCCGCTTCAACGGTATCCATATTCCTGATCTCGGCAATCTTTTGGGCAATATACCGCACATAACTCGGTTCATTGCGTTTGCCGCGGAAGGGCGGCGGGGTCAGATATGGCGCATCGGTCTCGGTCAATATCCTGTCAAAGGGCATCTTTGACACTACTTCGGCTAGTCTTCCTGTCTTATCAAAAGTCAGTATACCATTGAACGCAATGTAGCATCCCAGGTCTAGAAATTTCTTGGCCGTTTCCCAAGTATCGGTAAAAGAATGGATCACTCCAAGCTGGCCTGCATATTCAGCTTTTAAAATTTCCAAAACATCCTCATATGCATCGCGGCAATGAACAATCAATGACAACTGATGTTTTTTCGCAAAACTGATCTGTGCCACAAAAGCCTGTTTTTGTTTACTGATTACATGTTCCTTGCTACTTGTTTCTGGAATTCTAAAATAATCCAAGCCGGTCTCGCCGATTGCCACTACTTTCTCACTAATCAGCCCCTCATAGTCTTTTTCTTCAAACTTTTCTTGACGGGACTTAAAGTGACTTTCTTCCTCATCCACCATTTGTTGCCAAGTATGGATGGGATGCAAGCCGATGGCCGCATAGACACCTTCGGGATATTTGACAGCCAACTCTACCGCAGCTTTCGAAGTGTCGACTTGGGTGCCGACATTAATCATCCAAGTCTGATTATCTAAAGCACGCTTAATCGTCGCCTCGCGGTCATTCTTTCCGCCGGAGGGTTTTGCGCCAGCCGGAGGCTGGTCAGCCTCCGGCTGAGATCCGCCTTTGGCGGAAAACGCGCTAAAATTGACATGGGTATGGGTATCAAAAAATCTCATAGCAGTATTACTCCTCCCCTTAATATAAGGGGAGGCTGGGAGGGGTTATAAACTCTTGAGTTCTAACTCCCCCTAACCCCCTCTTATTCTAAGAGGGGGTTTATTCAATCTTCGGAAACAGCGGCTGCGCTGGTTTCATAATTTTCTCCTGCTCCAAAGCCGTCTTAATCTTATTCGCAGTTTCTGGCATCACAGGGGAAAGTTTAAGCGCTATATCATACAGCAACGCGCCAAGGCTTAATAACAGTTCTTTAACTTTCTTAGGCTCGGTCTTAACAAGCTCCCAAGGTTTAGATTTATCAATCAACTGGTTCGCCCAAGCAATCGCCTCCCAAATTTTCACCAGACCTTCGCTAAAATTAAGACTATGGAACGCTTCAGAGACTTCTGATAAATCTTTCGGGGATACCCGCGCATCTCCTAAATCGCCGTCCAAATATTTCTCCATCATGTTGGTTACGCGTGAAAATAAATTTCCCAAACCATTGGCCAGATCCGCGTTGTATCGCTCTTTCAATTTCTCTTCGCTAACATCGCCATCTTGGCCGAACGGCACTTCCCGGAGCAAAAAATACCTGACTGCGTCAGATCCATATTGGTGGGCCAAAGCCACTGGATCCATCACGTTGCCCAATGACTTACTCATCTTCTGCCCATTGACAGTAAAAAACCCGTGGGCATAAACCGCCCGGGGGAGCTGCTCACCAATCGCCAGAAGCAAAGCAGGCCAGATTATACAATGAAATTTGATGATATCTTTACCGATAATATGAAAATCAGCCGGCCAATATTTATCAAATTTTTTCCGGTCGCTTTCATAACCAATGGCCGAGCAGTAATTGAACAACTCATCCAGCCACACATAAATGGTCTGCTCCTTATCCCACGGCAGAGGCATAGCAAATTTGGCAGTGCGTCTTGAAACGGCGATGTCCTCCAAGCCTTGGTTGATAAAAGACAAAACTTCGTTCTTTCGGGCAAGAGGAAAAATCCGAAATTCATCAGTCTCGATTTTTTCTTTGAGAATAGACGCAAATTCCGAAAGCTTGAAAAACCAATTTCTCTCTTTTATCCACTCGGGCTTGCGGTTGTGCAGAGGGCACACTCCATTTACTAACTCGCTCTCCTTTTTAAAAGATTCGCATCCCACACAATACCAGCCTTCGTAATCACCCTCATAAAGTTTGCCAGAATCTTTCAGTTTAGTGAAAAATAAATTCACTGCCCTGATATGACGCTCTTCAGTGGTCCTTATGAAGTCATCTGGAGCGATGGTTAGTTCGTCCCATGCCAAAGAAAATTTAGCGGCGTATTCATCTACAAATTCTTGGATGTTCAGCCCGGCCTTTTCCGCACTTTCGGCAACCTTGCTACCGTGTTCAGCCGTGCCAGTCAAAAAATAAACATCTTCTCCCAACTGTCTATGCAAACGCGCCAATACATCAGCCGCAAGCGTGGTATAACCAGTACCAATATGCGGCTTGTCATTGACGTAGTAGATTGGCGTGGTTATATAAAATTTATTTCTTTCCAAATTCATAATAGACGGCGATCCGAATGACCCGAACTCGCATCCGAATTATCCGAATCTTGGATTTTATTCGTGGCATTCGGATGTATTCGTAGATTAGGATCGCGATTACTAAAAACGCCTTTATAGGCGCAGTAATTATACCACAAAATTCTATTTTTCGCTTATTGTCCCTGCTGATTCTTTTCCTCTCCTGTTTCGTTCCCTTCCATAATATCGGTGACAAAAACCGAGGCCCCTGCCAGGATAGGAACCGCAAGTACTGCACCCAAAATCCCTCCGAGACTGCCGCCTATCAGAATTCCCAAAATTACAAGCACTGGATTTAGGCCCACGCTCTTGCTCATCACCACTGGCACGATTATATGATTCTCAAGTTGTTGTATCAAAACATATAATACCAGAACCGCCAGCGCCAAAGGCGGGTTCTGCAGGAAGGCAAAAAACACGGCCGGGATCAACGAAACGAAAGGCCCGATATAGGGGATGATTTCCAAAACCCCAGCAATCAGCGCCAGAACCAAAGCAAACTTCACTTTCAGAAGAGTTAATCCCAAAAAAGTCAGGCCAAAAATAATTAAAGACAAGATTGCTTGTCCCAAAACCCACCAACCGATTTTTTTCTGGATCTTGTTGGTCAGGCGAATTGCATACGCCTGATGCTTGTAAGGCGTTAAGTTCTTAATAAAATTTTTCATCCCGTTCTCTTCCACCGTCAGATAGAAAGAAATTACCAGCACCGTAATCACCGAAAGAAAGCCTGTCACCACTCCACGCGTAGTTTCAAATAAGGCTCCAGAAATAGTTCCGGCGAACCCTTTGATGTTTTCTTCTATCTGCTGACCCACCCCAAAATTATCCAAAGCTGCCCGGAAGCTGCCCAGACGATGGCTGATGGATCCATAATAATCGCTCTGCGCAATCTGGCTAAACTGCTGGGTGATCGGCGGAATCAACAAGGACACAATCAGCGTTAAGAGTCCAAACACTAAAACATAAACCACCAACACACTTAACCCTCGGGGTATATGTTTTTTCCTCAGATAATCAGCCAAGGGATCAATCGCGGATGAAATAATAATGGAGATTAACAAAATCAGGACAATCTCCTTGATCGCAAACAAAAACCAGACCAAAAGCAAGATAAACAGGACCTTTAGCACGGTTATGGTAGAAATATTGACGGTGTGGTGAGGGTTGTCGCTCATAGGTTAATTATACCACTAACCTCTTAGTTTCTTAAGCAGGTTGATATTTTGGGGATCGTCTTTAGGGTGGTCTTTGGGGGTTTCCAAGACCCAATCAAGCTTGGACAACGCTTTGTGATTAACCATAGCCTTAAAACCACTGATCCCAATTTTGCCCTTGCCTATGTGTTCGTGCCGGTCCAGATGTCCACCCGGCTCACCTTTGGAATCGTTGGCATGAACCATTACCAATTTTTTCAGCCCGATAGTTTTGTCAAATTGCTTCAACACCTGGTTTGCTGATTTTTTTTCTCTAACATCGTAACCCGTGGCAAAGGCGTGACAGGTGTCAAAACAAACTCCAACATCATACTTCGATACTTGCTTACTATACAGTATGGAAGCGAGTTCGTTAAAAGTATCACCAACCAATTTACCAGCGCCAGCCGAGTTTTCCAACAACAATTGAGTCTTGCCTCTGTACCCGTCCATAATTTTGGCAAGGGCTGAAACCACTCGCTTAATTCCTTCTTTTTCACTCAACTCCCCGAAACTTCCTAAGTGAGTCATCACGGCCCTACATCCCAGTTTACTTCCGCGCTCCAGCTCTTCGCGAATTACTGATACTGAACCAAAATAAATGTTGTTTTTTGTAGAAGCTAAATTGATAAAGTAAGGCGTGTGAATGTAAAAAGTATCTTGTCTGTGCTTTTTCATTTCGGCTTGAAACTTTTTCACCAGCTCGGGCGTGATTGGCTTTACCGGGCCGCCGTGCGGCGAACGGGAAAAAATCTGGAACACTTCAGCGCCCACCTTAGCAGCATTACCAGGCGCGTTTTCTATCCCTCCGGCAATGGATACGTGCGTGCCTACTCTCATATTTTCATTTTTCTTTCAAATACTGTCTTGTCCGAAAATGGCCCGATTATGGCAACATTCATTCGATCATTCCGGATCAATTCGCGAGACACCTTTAATACATCAGTCAAACTTACCTTATCCAATTCGGCAAACATGGCTTCTAAACTTTTGATCTTGCCCACAAACGCCTCCTGGCCCAGATGCCAGTCCAGTTTTTCATGGCTGTTTTCCAGACTCAACGCCATGCGTCCTTTGATCTGCTCCTTGGCTTTTTTGAGTTCTGCCGCTGTAATCCCTTTTTCCCGCACCTTGCGTAATTCCTGCAAAATCATTTCCAAAGCTTTCGGGGCACTGGCGATTTTCAACCCGCTTCTCACCAAAAAAGTCCCAGTGTCCAGATAATTTTCAATTGAGGTAGAAACGTAGTAAGCCAAACCTTTGCGCTCCCGGATCTGGATAAACAAACGGGCGCTTAAACCCCCGCCCAAAATTGCCGACAAGATTCTCAGCGCGCTGTTGCTTTTATGCTTGTACGAATAACCCTTAAATCCCACGATCATGTGCGCCTGTTCAGTCGGCTTCGTTTGTAACGCCAACCGCGGTTTGGTCTGGTTCTCACTAATCGGTTGATACTTCTCCACGCGCTTGTCTTTCTCCTTTCCCCAAGTTTTAGCGATAAACTTCTCCACCTCTTTCTGATCGAAATTGCCGGCCAGCGCAATTATCATATTGCTAGGCTGATACCACTTGCTGCGATAATCAATCACGTCTTGTCTTTTTAAGGTTCTGATCACGTCTGCGGTTCCAGCAATGTCGCGACCCAGAGCAGTCTGCGGCCAAAGCGTTTGTTCAAACAGCGACTCCACGTGGATCTGCGGCGTATCTTTATACATGTTGATCTCCTCAATGATCACGCCCTTTTCCCGCTCCAGCTCTTTTTCATCAAACAACGGATTTTTTATAAGCTCGGTCAGCACGTCGAAAATTACCGGGAGGTGCTGTTTGGCTGCCTGGATGTAATATTGAGTATGCTCTTTGCCGGTATTGGCGTTGAACTCGCCGCCTATCGAATCCACGGTTTCAGAGAGTTTTTTGGTCGTGGGATATTTTTTTGTGCCTTTAAAATGCACATGCTCCAAATAATGAGAAATGCCGTTTACTCTCGGTTCTTCGTATCTGCTTCCCGCCTTTACGAAAATCGACATCGTCACCGATGCCGAAGTATCAATCGGAACAGTAAGCAGCGTCAGCTTATTTTTGTAAATTTTTTTATTATATCTGGCTCTGTCGGACATATTGAGAAAGTCAAAATTCAGAAATCAGAATGCAAAATGAAAAAGTAAAATTTAAAGAGAATTCAATGCTTTTTGCATTTTTAATTACATTTTGATTTTTGATATTTAATTTTTACATTAACAATCAAGCTTATCCTCAAAATAATTTACAAGCTCATTAATCTTCACCCTGTCCTGCTTCATCGTGTCGCGGTCGCGGACAGTCACTGATTGGTCTTTGGCCGTATCAAAATCCACGGTGACGCAATAGGGCGTGCCGATTTCATCTTGTCTTCGATAGCGCTTGCCGATTGACTGGGTTTCGTCGTATTCAATGTTGAAATCTTTGCGAAGTTCAGAAGCAATGTTTTGCGCCACCGAAGTTAGTTCTTCTTTCTTCGACAGCGGCAACACCGCGATCTTGATCGGCGCCAGTTCTTTGGGTAGGCGTAAAACAACTTCCTGTTCTTTGACCGATTCAGTGGTCGTGGTCCGGCCGCCCTTGATTTCTTCGTAGGCTGACAAAAGAACCGCAAGCACCGTTCGATCGACACCTAATGAAGGCTCGATAACGTGAGGTATATATTTCTCACCTGTCACCGGATCAGTATAACTTAAATCCTTGGCGGATAGCTTTTGGTGTTGAGTCAAGTCGTAGTCAGTGCGATAAGCCAAACCATAAAGTTCTTTTTGTCCGAAAGGGTATTCAAACTCTATATCTACAGTCCGTTTACTATAAAATGCCCGCTCGTCATCGGAAATTTCAGTATACTTCACACGTTTTTCATCAATACCCACAGCTTTTATCCATCGCTTCATCTCGTCAAGCCAGTGTTCAAAATATTTTTTCCAATCTTTGGCATTTATGAAGTATTCAATCTCCATCTGTTCAAATTCGCGAGTGCGGAAAATAAAATTACCAGGGGTAATTTCGTTTCTAAAAGCTTTTCCAATTTGAGCGACACCAAAAGGAATTTTCTTGCGTGTCGTTTCAAAAATTTGTGGAAAATCGATAAACATTGCTTGGGCGGTTTCCGGGCGCAAGTAGACGGTGTTTTCATCGTTCTCGACTGGACCAAGAAAAGTTTTAAACATTAAATTGAATTGTTTTGGTTCAGTAAACTCTTTACCACCGCAAACACTGCAACCTTTTTCTATAAGTATTTTTTTTCGTTTTTCTAGTGTCGTCGAACGATGTTCTTCTATTGTTCCTTTAGTGACGCCCCTTATCCAGTGATCTTCTCCCAGCAAATCGGTTTCTCTATATCTAGTATGACACTTTTTACATTCAATCATTGGGTCATTGAAATTATCCATATGCCCGGAAGCCAACCAAACTTTCGGATTCATAATAATCGCGCCATCAATTCCCACCATATCATCCCGTTCTTGCACAAACATCTTCCACCACAACTTCTTAATGTTATTTTTTAGCTCCACGCCCAACGGCCCATAGTCGTAAGAATTAGCCAAGCCGCCATAAATTTCTGAGCCTGGAAAAATAAAGCCGCGCCTTTTGGCGAGGGAGACTATCTTTTCCATTAAGTCTAACTGTTGTTTGGCCATAATTATGCTGATATTCTAGCACATTTTTAGTATTTGAGCACGTCTCCACGAGGCGATGCCCGAGCGTTATTTCCGGCCAAAAGTTTTCCTTATCTTCCCTGGCAAAGTTAAAGCAAACCAGAGAATGTACAGAAAAGTCAAAACCAGAAATGCGATGATCATAGTAGGTGCAATAACAAACACTCCCTCCCCGAAAATCGTAGTCAGAATGATGTAGGGCAAAATTCCCAACAGGTTAAAAACCGTAAACTTCCAAAACTTCATGGGAGACGCGCCGGCAATGTAGTTAATGACATCAAAAGAGGTGATAGGGTTAAGTTTAAGAAACAAAACAGCCAGGCTTCCGTTTTTCTCCACATATTGCTCCCACCGATCCAGGTGCCTTTTTTGAACAAACTTTTGCAGTAAAGGGTAACCCCATTTTCGTCCGATCCAAAAACTCACACTCGCTCCGATTAGGTTCCCGATCACAGAATAAAAAATCGCATTGCCCACTCCCAAAACCGCCCCCCCGATTGGATAAATTACGTAGCCCGGAATAAACGCGATCAAAACTTCTAAAATGATGGTGGCAGTGTAAACTAAGTTACCCATTGGTCCAACCTCGGAAAGATAAACCGCAAACTCGTCTGTGTTGTTTAGGAGAAGATCAAAAATCGCGGTGCCCTGATACAATGACCAGCCACCCCACAATAAAAAGCCAACCAGAATTATGGCCAAAACTATATCTAAAATTTTTGTCTGACGTTCGGTCATATAGATTAATTGTATCACGATTTGGGGAATTTATCCCGTTAGAAATCCGAAGTCACAACTTCGGCGGATGTCCAAGGGCATCCTATTTCTAACGGGATAAAAAAATGCTGATCCATCGGATCAGCGCAAACGCCGGGCCGGCCTTGCCTGTCTTCTGCTCCTGATTGCCTTGCGCAGGGTCGCCTTGTTCATACTACGGACGATCTTCCGGCAGTCAGGACAGCTAAATCGCAAACGGCCGCCGTGAGAATGTGGTTGCTTCATCTACCCTCCTGCTTGCACTATTAATAACACATCCGGAGGCTGTTTGCAACCTATTTTTTAGCCTTGTACTTTTGAGCCAATTGGAAAAAACTGCCATTCTCGATTGTCTCACGGATTCGCTTCATTAAATCCAAATAGAAACGCAGATTATGCATCGTGGCCAGTCTGATGCCCAATGGCTCTTCAGACGCGAACAAATGACGAAGATACGCCTTGGTGTAATTCCTGCACCCGTAGCATGGGCAGGCGTTGTCTAGTGTTTCAAAATCTTCCTTGAATTGTTCTTGAAAAATATTTACTGTCCGATAGCCCTCCCCGTCTTGCGGTTTGAGATTAACGTATAACTTGCCATGCCTGGCTTCCCGGGTCGGAATGACGCAGTCAAAACTGTCTATGCCGCGCGCCACTGATTGCACGATTTGTTCAGGTGTCCCCACTCCGAGCAGATGCTTGGGTTTGTCTTCTTCCAAAAAGGGTTGAGTATTTTCTATGGCTTTAAACATTTCTTCTGACGGCTCCCCCACCGCCACCCCGCCAATGCAGTATCCGGCAAACCCGAGCTCTCTAATCTGCTCCGCGCTCTGTCTGCGCAAATCTTTATAAGTTGAGCCTTGGGTAATGCCCCAAAGCTGCTGAGTGTCAAAGGGCATCTTTGACATTAACTTTTTATGCTCCGCCAAGGCGCGATTGGCCCACTCCGTGGTTCGCGCCACCGACTGTCTGGCTTGTTCTTCAATAGCTGGATAGCCGGGAAACTGATCCAACACCAACGCAATATCTGAGCCGAGATTAGCTTGAATTTGGACAGATAGCTCTGGAGTGAGCACATGAATCGAACCATCAAGGTCAGAATGAAATTGCACGCCCTTATCCGTGGTCTTCACCATTTTGCCAAGCGAAAAAACTTGAAAACCGCCGGAGTCAGTAAAAATCACGCCCTTCCAATTCATAAATATATGAAGACCGCCGGCTTTAGCAATCAGCGCATCTCCCGGCCTCTGCCAAAGATGGTAGGTGTTAGCCAAAATCATCTCCGCTCCCCAGAACTTCAGCTCCTCCGTGGTGACGGCCTTCACCGCCCCTTTGGTGCCAATCGGCAAAAACACGGGCGTGTGCACCTCTCCGTGCGCTGTTTGTAAAACTCCAGTGCGGGCTTTGGTCTTTTCGTCTCTCTTAATTATTCTAAACATAAATATATCTTACTATAAATTCTACCATTCGCGCGAATTAGCGTGGGGTTGAAAGATGGGGCGTAGGATTGTCCATCAATCTTTAAAAAATCAAGTCAAGCCAGGTAGTGAAAATTTGATACTTGTTCGCAAAGCGAACAATTTTTGACATTTATCCAAATTTCTCATAGGCTGACAAAAAGGAGGAACCCTCATGGATCATGTACAGATCCTAAGCTTTCAGCCGTGCGCTCACTGCCGGCAGATTTACTACCTCTTCATCCTTTTTCGCCAAGGGCGAGAAGAGGTCATTCAAGGCTGTGCGGTTTCTAACAAGCAAGACGCCTTTGGCCTGCTTAATTCTCTGCGGATCAGCTTCCTCGGCCAGGTTGAGGAAAAAAGCTACCAGCAAACAGGCCGAGAAATTGCCTGTTCTGCCCTCCCGGAATACCGGCCAGACGACAAAGCCGCAAGGCTCATACAAGCCCACCACAGCACTCCAGAAGCAAGGACGCTCCTGGAACAAAGCATTAAGTTTCTCCACCGGCTGGTCCACTACGAACCCGGAGCCCAGCGAGGGAGTTAGGGCGAAGCCTATGGGCAAGCGCAAAAGCGCCGAAGGAATAGACAACATCCTTCGGCGCCTTATTTTTTAGAACTTTACTTAATGCCTTGGGCCGTGCGGCCTGCCGCCTCTTGGCCCGCCGCGATGCGATCCACCTCTACGGGATCCATTCGACCCAGGATGGAAATCTCTTGGCCGTTCGTCGAAAGTTCCGCCTTCAGGGCGGGGAAGCAAGGCCTTGCGTGAAAGGTTGATTCTGCCCTGTTCGTCAATTTCTTTAATCTTCACCTCCACTTCGTCTCCAATATTCACCACGTCTTCCACGCGGTTGACGTGGTTGTGTTCAAGTTCAGAAATGTGCACCAAGCCTTCGTGGCCCGGAACAATCTCCACAAACGCGCCGAAATCCATAATCCTGGTCACTTTGCCTTTGAACACTTCTCCCGCTTTGAACTCACGCGTTAAGTCGTGGATCCAGTCCAAAGCTTTTTTACTGGCCTCGGCGTCGTTAGACGTAACCATCACCAGCCCTGAATCTTCGATATCAATCTGCACGCCGGTTTCGGCAATGATTTTGTTGATCACTTTGCCGCCGGTACCGATAACGTCGCGAATTTTCTCCGGGTTGATCTGAAGAGTGGTGATTCTGGGAGCCAACGGCGACATTTCTGCTCGGGGTTCAGCTATGGTTTCTTTCATAACTTTCAAGATATGGAGTCTGCCGTCCCTGGCTTGTTTCAATGCCTGCTCTAAAATCTCCACGGTAAGAGATTTCGATTTCACATCCATCTGCAGAGCGCTAATCCCCTTTTCTGATCCAGTAACTTTGAAGTCCATGTCCCCGCTGGAATCTTCTATGCCTTGGATGTCTGTCAGGATCTTATACTTCCCGCTGTCTTTATCCAGCACCGCACCCATGGCCACTCCGCCAATCATGTCTGTAATTGGCACCCCGGCGTCCATCAAAGACAGGGTCGAGCCGCAAGTCGAAGCCATGCTCGTGGAACCGTTGGAAGACAGCACTTCGGAAACCAGGCGCAACGTATAGGGGAATTTCTCTTTATCCGGGATAACCAGCTCCACCGCTCGCTCCGCAAGCGCGCCGTGTCCCGTCTCTCGCCGGCCCGGTCCTCGCATGGGAGAGACTTCGCCCACCGAGTAACCGGGAAAATTATAGTGGTGAATGTATCGCTTGGTAGTCTCTTCAAAATTTTCCATGCCGTCTAGGATCTGGGCATCGCCGCTGGAGCCGAGGGTTACGATGGAGAGCACTTGGGTCTCGCCGCGGTTAAAAATTGCCGAACCGTGCGTTCGAGGAAGCACTCCGACTTCACAAGAAACCGGTCTGGTTTCTGTCAACGGCCGCTCGTCTATTCTTCGCTCTTTTTCCAGGATGTTAGTCCGGATAATTTTCTTGGTCAGTTTTTCTAGGGAAAGATCAATACTCAACGCCACGTTCAATTCAGGGTTGTCTTTATATTTTTCACTGATATGCTTGGCGGTTTCCAGGTTTACCGCTGCCACCTGCTTGTCTCTTTGGTGTTTAGGAAACTTACCGTACAAAGCTTTTTCCAACCGGTCTCGGGCATAGGCTTCGACGTCGGCCAAAATTTTCTCATCTGGCAGAACTTTCATCACTGCCGCCTTTGTCGGATTTACGGTCTTCACCAATTCTTCTTGCATCTTGATTAGTTGGGCCAAGTACGGCTGGGCGAACTTAATGGCTTCTATTATGTCGGCTTCGCTGACCAGGCCAGCTTCGGCTTCCACCATGAGCACATGTTCAACCGTTCCCGAAATTACGAGATCCAAATCCCCCTGTTCTCGTTCGGTATAAGAGGGGTTAATCACGAGTTTTTTGTCCACTCTGCCTACGCGGACCGCCGCGATCGGCCCATCAAACGGAATATCCGAAGTCGACAGCGCCGCCGAAGCCGCATTGATTGCCACAATGTCCGGATCGCTCACTTCATCTACAGAAAGAATGGTGGCTACCACCTGGACGTCGTTGCGCATCCCGTCAGGAAACAGCGGTCGGATACTGCGGTCAATCAAGCGCCCTGAAAGTACGGCTTCGTCTGTGGCTCGGCCTTCTCTTTTGATGAATCTTGATCCTTTGATTTTGCCTGAAGCATACAGCCGTTCCTCATAATCCACGAGGAGCGGAAAATAGCTCATGCCTTCACGCACAGTTTGGCTCATGGTGGCCGTAACGAGCACTACGGTGTCGTCCAGACGCGCCAAAAAAGAACTGTTGGCCTGTTGAGCCAAAGCTCCAGACTCCAAGGAAAACTTCTTCCCAGCAAGATCAATCTCTTTTCTAATTACACTCATTCAATTGTCCTTTTTGTTTCCGTAGGCGAGTGTGACGTACCAGAAGTTGTATCAGACCATAACCACATGGTTACAAGCTAATACGACCTCTGCTTGTCGTACTCGTTTACGAAAACTTAATTATGAATTAACCATTCCGGACGCCACGAAGGGCGATCCGGAATCTAGATCCTGAATCAAGTTCAGGATGACACTGCGTGTCATTTTTTAAGCTTCAAGCGCGTGATCAATTTTTCGTACCTTTTCTCGTCCTCGCTCGATAGATAACGAAGCAACCTTCTTCGGTTGCCCACCATCTTGAGCAATCCTCGGCGAGAATGGTTGTCTTTTTTGTGCAGGAGCAAGTGCTCCGACACCTTCTCAATCTCACGAGTGAGGATGGCCACTTGGACTTCCGGACTGCCCGTGTCGTCCTTGTGGACCTGATACTTTTTAATGATCGCGTCTTTCTCTTTGGGAGTTAGCATAAATTCCTTTCTAGCATGCCCGCCATAGTTTTAGAGGCGGAGGGTCACGAACCGGTCAGAGAAAACCAGCCGTCAAAGTTAATAACAGAAGTATTTTAGCAATAAGTTTGGTATTTGACAAGCTTGTATGTATAATATGACCACACGTACACCAACAACCCATATGGGAGGACTTATGAGCAGGTTCAAAAAAGCCACTCCCTGCAATAACGGGGTGGTGCTTGCCGTGGATTTTGACTTCCCGATGTTCCATCAATCGCACGTGTACCAAAACGATCCGTGTGTCCGCTTAGTCAGTTCGGCCGAGATTACCCACAAGTTCGAGCTGCCGCCCAACTGCACCACAGTGATCTTCTGGATCCGCCGGCAAACCGAGGTGGAGAAAACCCTGAATCGCAAAGCAAAAAAGCTCGGAGTCAATCTGGTCTACCAGACCACGACCTACAACGAAGCGCTCAAATCGTTGGAGGGGTTCTGGAGCTGGAACTTCCAAGCTGCGAAACGGCGTCCAATTCACATAAGGGACAACGTCGATCAAGAGCCGCTCCCGCCGCCTAAATTTTCGGGACATCGCCTGCGTGCCAAGAGCCTTGAGGAGCTGGTCGAAAGGCACGGACTGAATCTGACAGTGCCAATCAATGATGAGGTGACCAGGCTCCAGACCCACGCCACCTATGACGGCCCGCACCTCAAGGACTCAGAGATCCGCCTCCTCATCCGCAAGCGGCGACGTGAGCAAAACGTGATTTCTCAAAGGCCGCCGCCTCATCATGGAGACGCTGCGGACAACCAGCCACCGGACAGACGAACACCCAAGCCTCGGCAGAAAAAGCCGCCGCCGCACAAAAACGGCCGGTCTTTGCAAACTTAACCAACCGCAGTGTTTGGAACTCACCAGTTCAGACATTGCGGGCTTTTTTATAGGACAAAATAATGCTACAATTATTTTACGACGAGCTAATATGACAGAAACAAAGAACCAATCTTCGCCAAGGCTTCGGCCGGCGAGTAAATTAGAAAAATACGCCAAACAGTTTCTTGAATACCTCGAGGTTGAGCGCAATCGATCGCAGTTGACCTTGCGCAACTATGATCATTATTTGAAACGATTTATAGAGTTCGCGAACAAGCAGGGTGTTACCGACCCTAAAGATATTGATCAAGAACTTATCCGCACCTATCGACTGTTTCTTAATCGCCTAACAGAAAAAGATAAATCTTTAAAAATCGTCACCCAGACTTATCACTTGATAGCCTTGCGCAGCTTTTTTAAATATTTGGCCAAGCGGGACATTGCCACCCCGGCCCCGGATAAAATTGAGCTGCCGAAGGTGCCCTCCCGGCAGGTTGCTTTCTTAGAAAACGATGATATTGAAAAACTCCTCGCCGCCACGAACGAAGAAGAAAACCCACTGGCACAACTTCGCGATCGGGCCATCATTGCCGCGCTTTTTTCCACCGGGCTTCGCATCTCCGAACTAATCAGCCTCAAGCGCGACAGCATCAATCTGAAAAAAGGCGAGTTCACTGTGCGCGGCAAAGGAGACAAACTCCGGCTGGTGTTTTTGTCTGAAGATGCAGTAGAGGCGATCAAAAAATACTTAGATGCGAGAGTGGATAATTCCCGTGCCTTGTTTATCCGCCACGATGCCAAAGAATCAGTGGAAAAACAGATAGAATCCCAAGACAAAAAACTGCCCGGGCTCACTGCCAGAACCGTCCAGCGGATCATCAAGAAATACGCCAAGCTGGCCGGGATCACCAAAAAAATCAGCCCCCATACCCTGCGCCATTCGTTCGCCACGGATCTTTTGGCCAATGGCGCGGATCTACGCGCGGTGCAAGAACTTTTGGGACACTCGTCCATCACCACGACCCAGATCTATACCCATATTACCAATAGACGATTGAAAGACGTGTACAAAACTTTTCACAAAAAACCCAAATAATCACCTATGCTTTGACTGACTCTTTCGCGGCAATCTGGTTGCGCCAGAGCGCGGCATACAAGCCTTTTTGTTTCAGAAGCTCGTCGTGCTGGCCTTGTTCGACAATCTTCCCTTTTTCCAAAACATAAATTACATCCGCGTGCGCCACGGTAGAAAGCCTATGGGCCACCAACACAGTCATCAACCCAGGTCTCGATCTCTCCACCTGCTTGATGGTTTGCGTAATCTGCTCTTCAGTGATCGAGTCTAGGCTCGACGTGGCTTCGTCAAAAATAATCAGCTCGGGTTTACGCAACAACGCTCGGGCAATCGCCAGGCGCTGTTTTTCACCACCGGAAAGTTTTAATCCCCCTTCGCCAATTTTGGTTGCCAAGCCCGCTGCTCCTCTTTTGAGCAAGCTCATGGCTGCTGCTGCTTGCAAGGCCTGCAAACAATCTTCGTCCGAACCCTTGGGATAGGCAAACAGCAAATTTTCCCGGATCGTGCCGGCAAACAGCTGCGTGTCCTGCGACACAAGGCCAATTTTGTTTCTCACCTGTTCGAAGTCCAGTTCATTCACATTGGTTTCATTAAACAAAATCGCGCCTTCGGTCGGCTTGTAAAGTCCGACCAATAATTTCACGAGTGTGGTTTTACCGCTGCCAGAAGGACCTACAAACGCGACAGTTTCTCCGGGTCTGATGACGAGCTGAATACCCTCAACCGCTGAGCCTACTGCCGAAGCATATCTGAAGCCCACATCCACGAAATTAATCTCCTGAATTTTTTCAAGTCTGACAGCCTGCTTGGGCTTGGCTTCGGGTTGAATTTTCAAAATCTCATGCAAACGATCCAGACTCGCCCGCGCTTCCTGATATTGCTGGGCCACTTCACCGAAACTGGACAGCGGGTTGAAAATGAAAAATGAATAAAACAGCAAACTAAAGAACTCGCCGAAAGTAATGCTGCCGACAAAGATCAGCCACAACATCAGAAACATCAGGCCGGAACGCAGGGCATTAATCACGGTGCCCTGGATGAAACTGAAAGTGCGCACGATTTTGATTTTCTCAAGTTCTAACTCCAAAATCTGGGAGTTGGTGTCATTCAGCCGTTTGATCTCCTGATTTTCCAGGCCCAGACTTTTGACCAACTCCACGTTGCGCAGAGTTTCGGTGGTGGAACCGGCCAAAGCCGCGGTTTGGTGGATAATGCGGATTTGCGCCTGCTTAATTTTACGGCTGATGAGATAGGTCGTGAGCCCCAAACTCGGAATCATTAGGGCATACATCAGCCCGATACCCCAGTGCACGTAAAACGCATACGCCATGACAAACACAATCCCGACCAGTGAGAAAAACAGAATATTGACGCTGGAGGTAATGAAAACTTCTGAATCCGTCCGCGCTTTCTGCAGTTTCTGCAAAAATTCGCCGGAACGCTGGTCTTCGAACACGCTATAAGGCAAGGAAAAGGAATGTTCCACCGAGTGCGCGTACATCTGGGTGCCGACTTTCTGCACCACCACATTAAGGTAATAATCCTGAAAATTCTTGGCTACTCTTGACACTAAGGCCACGCCCACCGTGCCCAAAAGCAGCAGCAATATGCCGCGCAAAAAATCAGCGCTGGCAATCTGGCCAATCTTGGTAATATAATTGTCCACGATCAGGCGGAAAATCTGGGGATCAAGAAGCGAAAACACCTGGTTGACTATGGCCAAAACCAGAGTCCCTCCCAAAACTTTTTTATATTGTTTGAGATATGTCCAAAGCAACTTCATACCTGTATATTATATATATCATCGAGGAATAAAAAAAGAGCCAGGGCTCGGAGACGTGAGGGGTTCCTTACGTTCCCGAGACCTGACTGATGGCCAGACGGATGATCCTGTCTTGTTGCGCCCGCACCCATTCGTCACCTTCCGTGTGCGGACGGAAGACGATAGTCAGCTTGCCGACAGCGAAGAAACCCTCACCCGCGCCTTCAAATGCTGGTTTGAGCGGAGCAAGAAGGACCAGGTCTTGGCCTATGTCCTGCGCCTCACCGCCAATCTCGTCCACCTGTAGTGTCAACCGCGCGAGATTGTTGGCGTTCACCCGAAGCCACTTGTGAATCCGCGAGTCAGGCTCGCAGATGAGCGTTACCCGGGTGCCGAGAGAGAAATAGCATTCCCCGACGGCCGGCGTATCAGCCTGCAGGAAATCCTGGATCTCGAGCCGTGTTGGGGACGTCTTCGACGTCTTCAGACTGGGCTGAGCCTGGGAACCGGATGGACATCCCCCCACGGCCCAGAGGAGGTAAACTACCCCAGCGGCCACACTTATTGACCAGCGAACCTTGGATCCAAATGGGCTGTCGATCATTATACACCTGCTTTCATTTCCCCCGTTTCAGATTTGCTTGAAGCATACTCCTGAAGTCAATTCCCCACAAGCCCGATAGCTTCCAAGGTTTGATTAAAAAAAATGTATATACTTCTGTTGTATTTACAAACCGCCTAGCTTGACAACTACCCACCTATCGCATGGTAGTTGTCAAACGGTAAATCCAGATGGCAACACTAAAAACCGTAGTTAGAAACCGAATAACCTACTAACATATATAATATCAAAAATACTCCCCTTGACTAATCTTTATTTATTCTCAGAATCCGAAGTTGGAAAGAGAATTGATAGTGATAAAACTAATAATAGAAATTAATGTTAGTATACCCCCAATAATATACCAAATGGAACTATTAAATCTGGTTGAATAATTTTTAAATAAAATATATAGGGACGACAGGATGGGAATAAACAGTGTTAATCGCGACAAATTTTCGTTGGTACTTAATGGCGAGTACCAGAATATTAGATTTGGAAGCAAAATTAGTATTACCAAAATTAGACCAAATCTTTTATTTATACTCATAAATTTTACTTAATTTCTATACTTATCATATCTTGTTTTATTAATAATTGCAAAAACTTCAAGCCTTCATAAGTCTCCATTTCGGCTTTCTTGCCCTTTTCCTGAATGTGCACCTTGGAACTATCCTTATTCTCCTTATAATCTAGCATGGCTACTAATCCCCAAGATGTAAGTATCTGTTTAATACTCCGAATCTCTCCTTTCTTGTACTTCACATTAGTCGTAAACAGTGCTTTGACAGGCTGAATAAGACTTAAAATAGAGGTATTTTTATTTAAGCTTTTCCAAAAGTTTATAGTAAGACTATTCCCTACTTGATCCATAGCCGTACATTCAGTTTCAGAACATATTATACTCGGATCAGGATCAACTATATCTGATGCTATGAATTCAAAATCCTGGGTCAGTGCGTTAAATTTTACAATTATTACAGGAGGTTCGTCATCTTTATCTTCGTCACCATTCAACACGGCGTCGGCATTAAGAATATTAAAACCGCCATCTCCTTCGTAATCATAATTTACTTGCCCGTCCACGACCTCAATTTTAGTCAAATTAGTAATTGGAATATCGTTATATACTGTTGTGGTAGTAACTTGCCCATTGTCAATGTCAGAGATGATTAAATCAATCGTTGCCTCTTCTTCACCTAAGCCAATTATGGTATAGGTGTTGCCATCATCAGTAGGAATATAGATGAATTTTTCTCCACCTATGATTTCGTAGTCAACCCCAGGCAGGTTGTTTTCGAATCCGCCTGGAATTGGCCCGGCATGGTTGCCATTCTGATCGTAAATATGAACTTCGACAGGGCTGCGCCATGTTAATTTCTTGCCCTTGAAATTACAAAAAGAAGTATTGTTACTAATATTGTTATTCAACTGGATATTGTCAGATAGGATACCTAAAATTAAGGCTCTGATACTAGGGTTGCTTGGAAGTTCAGCATGTGATCCGTTTCTAAGATAGTATTTATTTGGAGCGGGTATATTTACATGATCGGCACTGACCAAAGGGACTGTCCCGTCTCCTGAAGAATAACCAATGCTGCCGATAGAGTTATTGCCGATTCCATATCTATAGGCCGACTGGGTTGCCGTACGACAGCCTGCAATATTATAAGCCTCAATTCCGCCGAAATCTTGATTAAATAATTGCTTATCGAAAAATTGATTAGACATCGAAAGAAGATTAGTATTCACGCCCTTAGCCATTAAAAAATCTTGAGTTTCTGTGTAATTGTATAGACTCTTTTTGAAAATATGATAAGGGGCGACATAACCCAAAAAATTATCAAAATAGGTAGGATTTGGAAGTAATTGATAAACTGCAGGAGAATTATGAGCGATTTCCTGAATACGATCTTCTTCCAACCAGGGAATGCTCATGTGATCGCCGTACAAAAGAATTTTGGCAGCTTTAGGAGCACCTAAATGCGGGGTCCCGACAAAAATTAGTTTGTTTATTTTATCTTGTCCATAAGTATCTAAATAATCTTCTACAAGCAACCCACCCATACTGTGAGCCACTATATCCACCTTCTGAAAACCTGTTAGCCCCTGGATTTGTTTGATCTTTTGGTTTAAGCTTGCTTTCGTAGTATCCAAATCTATCCGCCAGTCATATGGAAAGAAAAATAACGAATCATCTATAACATATCCTTCTAATATCATAGAATTAATAAGGGTAAAAAAGCTATCTAATATTATCTTATTTATTCCAATTTCAGGTGCAATAAAAGATATTTCGCGTATTATCTCACCGACTTTTATATTCTGTACGGAATCCCCGTTTCCATTCAGGCTCAAATTTTCTGTCAAGAACTGATCATTAATATCAAAAAACATCCTTGGAATATTAGGCCAGATTAATTCATCTGATGAATTTAATAATTCTGTCCCCGTAATCCCTGGTATAATCAGCACGGGGCGTTTGCCGGGAGGCTCGGCGCCGTCCACACTCCCCGTCGGATTTTGCACATTCTGGATATCAATCAAATAGGAATACGTGGCTTGTTTGTCTGGACTTGTTTTGCCGTCCCAAACTTCCAGCCAAACATAACGAGGGGCGAGGTTGGGAAAAATCTGGTGGATAATGCCGTTATTAAAAACCACTTGGTTATTGGTGGTATTGTAGGAAACAGTGTTGGGACCTGCTTGCAAGGGAGCGTCTCGGTCGGCGCCGCTAACCGGCCCAAAACCAAAAACAATCGCACAAGTAGCATTAAACGCATAAAGCTTAACCAATGAACCGGCGTTTGAAGCAGGATCAAACAACAGATTTGGATGAAAGGTAATTAGCCCAGCAGAGGCAGTGACGAAGCTATTATTGTCTGTACCATAAGTAAAAGCCGTCTCTCCTTTTTCAAGCTCCATGTTAGACGTGATGTGGGCGCTCACTCCAAACCCGGGTAAAATTGCGTCCACTTGCTCGTCGTCACACGGTGTCTGGGGAAGATTCAGCGCTGCTGATGTCTGGTTGGCCGACAAAAATAACGCGCCTAAAATCAGCGCGCCTAAAGATATAATTTTTATTTTATTCAAAATCTTCGCCTCCGGAAACATATTTGTTTTAGTTAAATCTCAGAACTTTATTATATCAAAAATTTAAGTAGCCTCCAATAAAATCGGACAAAAAAAGACTGGTGGGGCGTGCGGCCCACCAGCCGCGACAGAAGTCACACCTCCGGGAGCTCCACGACGAAGCTCTGGCGCAACGCGCTCATCGCTTCCTCCAGCCTGTCTCCTGGGATAATGCAGGTGACCTTCATTTCAGAGGATCCAATGCAGTCAATGTTGATTCCGCGCTCTGCCAGAGTTCGAAACATCAACGCCCAAAGTTCTGGGCTGGACGCCAATCGCGAACCCTCGATTGCCACACTAGCAACATTGGGCTCGAGTATGACGCTGGCAGCAATTTTCCCCTCCACCCAGCCGTCGACCAGTGGACTGATCTTGGCCTCGGCACCCTGGTTCACGACAAATGTGATCCGGCTGAATCCGTCGTTTGTGTCCCCTTGCACAATGGGATGGACGTTTATACCCAGACTGGCCACGTCGCCAAACACTGTAGCTGCAATGCCCACCTGGTCCGGAACACCATACAGCGTCACTTGGACCAGATCGGCTCGTGACGTGATCGCTCGCACGACTGCTTCTTCCATGTCACTCCTCCTTCCTGCTCTTAGCTAAACAATATATAATATTCACCACTTACAGTCAACACGCTCTAAATTTGACTTTTTTTGAATAGAGGAGTATAATTATGCTAGTTAACAAACCAAAAAGCAGACGCATCTGACACAGCATTTGCGTTTCTCCCCGATCTCTTACTGTGTAAGAGATCGTTTAATTTCCAGAAAAATGAGTCGCAGGCCCGGCCGCTCTTGCGGACGGGAACGAGAACAATTTTTCTGAAAGGAGCAGCATGCAAACCGTAGCGGCCGCGAGTTTATGAACGGACGCGAAGCGTTTACCAGACTGCGACGTGCCCCCGTAGTTCAATGGATAGAACAGGAGACTTCTAATCTCTCGATGCGGGTTCGATTCCTGCCGGGGGTACCAGAATACAATTTACAATTAACAAATTCCAATTTTCAATATGGATTTGCAGAAAAATCTGTTTCATGGTTTTTTAAGTGCAGTAGGTGTGTTTGTCTATACTTCAGTAGTTGCGTGGCTGCTTTTTAACTCCGGCAGACTTTTTGGCACAGAAGACACTTTCTGGGGACCCGTTGGAATGTTACTACTGTTTGTGCTTTCTGCCACGCTTGTGGGATTGATGGTGCTCGGCCGTCCGGCTTATCTGTTCCTCAATGGCCGCCGATTTGAAGCCCTGAAACTGTTGTTCATGACCATCAGTTGGCTTGCCGTGATTGTCATCATCGTTCTCGCGTTTCAGTTGAGTTAAATCATGGTGCCTGCTCCGACGCTCCGACTAAAACGTCGAAGGTCGGAGTCCCGACCCTAGCCGAAGGCGAGGCGTCGGGATGGAAGTAAATATATGCATGGATTTGTATACATCCTTGAAGATGAAAATAATAAATACTACATCGGAAGTAGCAGCAACGTCCCAAAAAGAAAAGTTAAAACGAAAAGATTATATTACAAAAATAATCAAAGATGGGTATATTAAAATGAAGCTATAATTTTGTGGAGATAGTAGTTCAATGGTAGAACGCGGCTCTGTGGAAGCCGTCACGGGGGTTCGATTCCCCTCTATCTCCCCAAAATTATGATTTGATTAAGTTAGAGGCTGCTCTGCCCCGACGTCTGCTAAAAATTGTAGTCGGGGAGCCGACTGAAACGTCGGCTTGGAAGCCGTCACGGGGGTTCGACCTGTCCGCCGAAGCACACGAAGTGAGCGAAGGCGGATGCGGCCCCAACAAAAGACATTGGCGCTTATGAGAGTTGAACATTGGCCGCGAGACAGAAAAGCCTAATCTTGCCTTGTTGTTTTTTGTTTGCGAGTATGCTATACTACCTGTGTATTTAATTGAGAAGTCGTCGAGCTTAATATTTTCCGCCAACGGCGGATCCGCCTCCGGCGGAATATTTACATAATAACATTAATACAACAAATCTATGAAAGGTGTAGTTAAGAAAAAGACCGAGAAGGGGTTTGGTTTCATTTCGGTCGAAGGTCAGGAAAAAGACCTCTTCTTCCACGGCAATTCCCTTGTTGATGTAACTTTCGATGAACTCAAAGAAGGCGACAAAGTTACCTTTGATATCGAAGAATCACAAAAAGGGCCGAACGCCACAAACGTAAAGCGCGCTTAGTCCCCTTGCCCTTAAAAATCGCCAGCGTTGCGAGGTCAAAATCCCGCAAGACATGTCGGCGATTTTTTGGTATAATAACTCTGTAAAAATTGAGCAAGAAAGGCGTTGATGGAAACACTGGTTGATCCGCAAGCCACGTTTAATAACTTAGGCATCGCTCCCCAGCTTTTGGAAATTTTAGAGCGCTTAAAATTCGTCTATCCTACCCCCATTCAACAGCAGGCCATACCAGTGGCAATTGAAGGCAAAGACCTTATGGGCATTGCCCAAACCGGCACTGGCAAAACCCTGGCTTTTGGCGTACCCATGATTCAACGGCTGGCGCAAAGCAGCGGGAAGATAAAAGGATTAATAATTCTGCCGACC
Source organism: Candidatus Doudnabacteria bacterium (assembly GCA_016186915.1). Lineage (GTDB taxonomy): Bacteria > Patescibacteriota > Doudnabacteria > UBA920 > O2-02-FULL-48-8 > JACPKU01. The sequence goes on from JACPKU010000006.1 coordinate 363,054, forward strand.
AGAGAATTGGCGCTGCAGGTGGACGAAACACTCAAAAAAATTGGCAGCACACTTGGACTTAAAACCGCCATCTTGATCGGCGGCGAAGCCATGAGCCGGCAGCTTAAAATGCTTAGGCAAAAACCCCATATCATAATTGGCACTCCGGGTCGTTTGATTGACCACTTGGAAAATAAAACGATTAATTTATCAAATACTGGCATTCTGGTTTTGGACGAAGCAGACCGGATGCTGGACATGGGGTTTGAACCTCAAATCAAAAAAATCCTGCAAAGGATCCCGACACAGCGGCAGACCATGCTGTTTTCAGCCACCATGCCGGCTGAGATTGTAAAAATCGCGCACTCCTACATGAGCCTGCCTTTGCGGGTAGAAGTGGCTCCATCTGGCACCACAATCCACACCGTGGTCCAGGAAGTGCTGTTTGTGGACCGGCAAGATAAAATTTCTTCCCTGCGTTCCGTACTTTCAGAATACAAAGGAAGCGTCTTGGTTTTTACCCGAACCAAGCACGGGGCCAAAAAAATCGCCCGAACAGTGCGGGACATGGGCCACTCGGCAGCGGAAATCCACTCCAATCGATCACTAGGTCAGAGAGTTGAAGCATTGGAAGGATTTAAAATCGGCAAATACCGAGTGCTGGTGGCCACTGACATTGCTGCCCGAGGCATTGATGTTACCGGGATTGAAATGGTTATCAACTATGACTTGCCCGCCACGGCGGAAGACTACGTCCACCGCATTGGACGGACCGGACGCGCTGGCATGACCGGCCACGCCATTTCATTTGCCACACCTGACCAAAGGCGGGAAGTGAGAAACATTGAGAGGCTTATCCGCAAACCGCTTCCAATTTCTCAGAGTTCTAAAAAACTGCCGCAGACAGAGCAGGATCGAACCTCTCGTCCGTTTGATCGAAAAAAATTTGGCAACAATCGAAGATTTTCCCGCCACCCGCGCCGGCAAGCGCGGCCGCAAGCGCGATCCAGAGGCAGGTCGAATTTTCAAAGTAGCAAGGGTTATTTTATGAAATATAATCCTGCCAACAGCGAGTAGAGATATGCACCGGGATTTAGCGCTGATTAAGTTCGTGATGGCGAAAAATAAACTGCCGCGGGTGGAGCCGAAGCGTTTCCCAAGGGGCGTGATTAACCGCGTCTACGATTTAGGCGATTGCGTCATCAAAATCGAGGGCAGCGATTTGACGGATCATGCGAAGGGCGTACTCAAACCGCAGGCGGAAATTATGAGCGAACTTATTTCTTTAGGCGCTAAGGTGCCAAAAATAGTAGATCACGGCGGGTTTGAAGGACACCCTTATCTGTTGATGGAAAAAATCAGAGGTCAAAATCTAGTCTATGACTGGCTGAAGAAACTGCTCTCCTAAACGACGAAAAGCGCACTGGAGAATTGACGGGACTCCTCCTTGAAAGTCCCTTCTCACATATGCGCTTGTCTATGATGACGTCTGTCAGTTGTATTTTTGTTGCAACTCTCTGAACGAACACTCTTCACATACTTCCTCAAAACGGTGCACTGTAAATATGATAGTCTCTGGCTTCACCCCATTCCAGCCACTCAGCATTGTCCTGCACTCTCCGCATGGCGGCAGGGTCTTGCAATCCTTCCCACTGCGACCGTCACGCTGAGGCAAACCAGCTACGGCGATAGCAATGATTTCTAAGTATCCCGCTTTGATGGCTTTCTCCAAGGCCTCGAACTCCGCACAGCGCTTCGGTCCAGGTTTGAGTGCTGGCATGAAGTTCGCACCCCAGAAAATACGATACTCGGAACCGTTATAGGCCAGCATGGCACAACCTACCAAAAAATCACGATAGTTGATGCCAGCAAAAGCAGCGAAACGAGCCAACATTTTTAGAAAGTTTTTGCATAGAAGATACATCTCGACATGGCGTCGATCCACGTATCCTCCGGTTTACTTTCTAAAAAGAGTGAATTTATTATTGCTTAAAATAAATTCCTGGTCAAGTATAACTACCAAAAAACACCTTCTTTACAGAAAGTGTTTTCCAGAAAATCAAGAATTGAGATTGCTTAAGTGTACTGGCTTACAGCCAAAATATTCCCTTCACTATCCTTAAACCACGCGCCCTTGATTTTGCCCATGGTGGCTATACTGTTGACTGTTTTCAGTCCCGGAAAATCATATTCCTCGAATACCACCCCTTTGCCCCGCAGCTCACTCATCTCAGCTTCCAAATCTTCCACCTCAAACCCAGCCAAGGTGTGTTCCGCCTGGGAAGGCGGTCTTTGGTAAATATACAGCCTGGTTCCTCCCCCGCAGGCAAAAGTGGCGGAATTGGGCTCTGCTTCTCTTGGAATTTCTTTCAATCCCAACTTTTCTGCGTAAAATTTTCTCGCCCTGGCAATGTCCACCGCCGGCAAAGTAGGACTAACTGGAGCGTTTGATAACATGTCTTGCCCTTTCTTTATTTAAGATTCAAGCTCGACCTTTATTTTCTGCAAGTGCACGATAAGTATAAAACAAGGGTTTTTGTTTTGCAATTATTCAGCTAGACTATGGGTATGTTACTCAAATTTCTCTCCTCCATCACTATGTATCGGTTGCTCCTGTATGTTTTGATCCTGATCCTGCTCGGTTCAGTAGTTTTTGCGTTCTTAGGGCTTGCGCCATACAACGCCCCTGACATCATAGTTCAGGCGATTTTCTTGTTGGCAACCACAGGAATCCTAAACAAAACCTTGGCGAAATTTTTTAAAACCCCGGACAACACGGAATCCTGGATTATCACGGCGCTGATCTTAACCTTGATCCTCGGCCCCTATTCTGTATCTGAAGGATGGCTGATTCTAACTGTCGCATCAGCAGCGGCCATAGTATCCAAATTTACCCTGGTGAAAAACCACAGCCACATTTTTAATCCTGCGGCCCTGGGTGCTTTGGTAATCGCGCTTGCCCTAAACTCTTTGGCGAGTTGGTGGGCGGGTGGGATAGCGCTTGCTCCTTTAATTTTTTTCTTAGGACTGGTGGTTGCCTTGAAAACAAAAAGGCTCCATCTTTTGATCGGCTTTCTGGCTGCTTACTTAAGTGTCGTACTTTTGGACACTGTCCTAATCCAAAAAATAGACCCATCTGTGGCTCTCAATACTTTACGAAACCTGATCGTATCCCCGGCTTTTTTATTTTTTCTGTTTATCATGCTTATAGAACCGCTGACCTCTCCCAGAACAACCAGGCATCGGGTTTATTTCGGAATATTTGCGGGTCTTGCCTGGTTTAGTCTGCAAAAATTCCTGCCCACTATTCCTTATTCTCTGGAATTGTCCCTCGTTTTGAGTAATGCTTTCGCTTTTTTGCTCGCCCCAAACTTCAGACAAAAATTTACTCTCACAAAAAAAGAAGCTTTAACTCCAAGCATAGTTAATTTCTGGTTTGCTCCGCAAAAACCGTTTGCTTTTTCCCCCGGCCAGTTTTTAGAATATACCCTGCCCCACCCAAGCTCAGACGCGCGTGGGATCAGAAGGTATTTCACCATCACCTCGTCTCCAACAGAAAAAGATATCCTAATCACTTCCCGGTTTTCCGAAAAAGGAAGCAGCTTTAAGCTGAAACTTAGACAAATGAAAGTTGATGAACAAATAATCGGCTCTTATTTGGCCGGCGATTTTATACTCCCTCAAAATAAAAAGCAAAAACTCCTGTTTATTGCCGGAGGTGTCGGCGTTACGCCTTTCAGAAGCATGATAAAAAACTTGATCGATACTAATGAACAAAGAGACATTGTCTTAATTTACGCCGCGAGAAACCAAGAAGACCTGGTGTTTACTGAAATATTTAAGGAAGCAGAAAATATCTTGGGACTGAAGTTCATACCCGTTCTCGCGGAATCAAATCAAAAAGTCGATCAAGAATTTCTTACAACCCGCGTTTCTGATCTAAAAGAAAGGATCGCTTATCTTTCTGGCCCGGAAGGCATGGTCCGCTCATTAAGCAAGGTCCTCAAAAACGCAGGACTCAAACGTAATCAAATTAAACACGACTATTTCCCGGGATACTAACCCTTAGTTTACTTGAGTGAAGGTGCCGTTGTAAAACTAACCTGCGCAGTGCGACGGCGCGAGCAAGCTGCTCTCGGCAGCCGGTGAGGTAGTGAATCTGGTCGCAAATTCAGCAGAATTTGACGACCGGTAGTTTTCAACGGCGCCAAACGATTACCAAACGAGTAGCAATAAAACTCCCGCAGGGGAGTTTTATTGCGTCTTTTGAAGCGGTTACCCGAGCGCCTATTCCACAATCAATTTTCCGACCATTCCCAAGGCTCGATGGTTGCCCACTGAGCAATAATATTCAAATTGTCCTGTCTTGTCTGCAACGAATTCCACAGTCGCTTTCTCCCCCGCCTGGATTACCGGGGTTTTAGCATTGAATTCGTCAATCGTCCAATCATGCGTGCCTTGCCCGTTTTCAAAATTAACGCGGACTGTGTCGCCCTTACTCACCCTGATCTCTTTGACAGAAAACTGAAACGGGGTTCCCACCAGCGCAAATTCCTTGACTGCTTGTTCACTCGCCGCTGTTTCCTCGCCCCCCATCATCTCCTCATTGTCCATCATCCCTTCTTCCCCCTCCATCATCTCGTCCATCTCGTCGCCTTTTGTCTCGTCAGGAGCAACTACCGGAGCAACCGCTTGTTGGCTGTTAAAAACGAAGAACCCGATTATGACCAGCACAACCACGACCAAAATAGTTATTATTGATTTTGTATTCATATCCGCTCTCCTTTTTGGTTAATTTATCTCATTATAATACACTTTCATTTTAATTCAAATATGCACGATTATGGGGTTAAAACAGGCCTTGACAGGACTTATACAAAGAGTACAATATAGGCTACAAATAATTAATCATAATTTATGTTCAACAAAATTATTTCTGGTTCGATTGCTTTGAGTCTGGTGCTTCTGGCAGGCCCGGCGTCAGCAATGCCCAATCATCAGACTGCAGAACTTTCAGCTCCAGGCACAAACAGAGTCCTAACCCTGCCAACTGCTGCTGATAATTCCCCAGTAATTTCTTTGGGCACGGCCATAGATCCGCAAAGCGGAAAGGTTGTGGAAGGGATTGCCATCGTCCATCCCAAAAAAACCTATGACCATAAACCACAACATGACGCCGCTAAAGCTGGCGGAAAAGGTGGCGGTAGTTCTTGTTATGCATTCCTTGCCAATGGCGCCAAATGGAAGAGCGTAGAAAATTGGGCAATAAATACCAACAATAACGAAAACCTGACCGGCTCCTTTGTGTTTGATAATTTTGCAGCCAGTCTTGATAAATGGGAAACTGCTGGTGGAGCCAATATTTTTGGCAATGGAGCTGTCACAAGTGATGTTTTAAGCGCTGATACCGAATCTCCAGACGGCGTGAACGAAGTCTACTTCGGCGATGTCGGGAGCCAAGGCGCGATCGCGGTCACGATTGTCTGGGGAATCTTCAGCGGCCCGCCGTTTGCCCGCGAATTAGTGGAATGGGACATGGTCTTGGATGAAGTTGATTTTGATTGGTCTGCCACAGGAGAAGCCGGCAAAATGGATTACGAAAATATCACCACGCATGAAATCGGCCACGCCGCCGGCATGGGGCATCCGGATGACTCCTGCCTAGAAGAAACCATGTATCGATTTGCGGATTACGGCGAAACCAAAAAACGCGACTTGAATGCTGGAGACATCGCAGGGATCGATAAGCTTTACTAAATCCACAGAGTTGCTGAAGACTAAAACACAGCCGCCAATGGCGGGTGTGTTTTTATCTCAATTTTTTATTCGAACGGAACCTTGGCAGGACAATTACGCCAAAAAAATCGTAGAATCATAAAATCTGATCTGCTTAAGATAAAACTGGATTCAGAGTAGGTATTACTACAAGGTTAATTTGCCTCGTTAATTTATATTAGACTTTAATCCTGGCTTAACCCTTGACAAGGCTTGGGAGGCTATGATACTATTCTAATAGTTATTAGAATACTAGAATTGTTTATGGTAAATACAGTCCAAACTACCAAATATCCCCTAACCCAAGGCTTGGTCAAAAAAGCCAGGCTTTTAGACATTGCCGGGGATCAAACCAGGATTCGAATCTTGTGCTTTATGTTCGATAACAACCAAGCTTGTGTCTCTGAAATAGCAGAAGCAGTTGGTGCGAGCATTGGCAGCGTTTCTCATCATTTACAGTTGATGAGAGATAATGGTTTGTTTTCTACTGTACGCGATGGCAACAATATTTGTTACATCCTGACTCAAAACGATTTCACCAAGCAATTAAAAAAAATTATATGTCAAAAGTAACTATTTATACCACGCAAACCTGTCAATTCTGCAAAATGGCTAAAATGTATTTCAAAGACAATAATGTGGAATACATAGAAAAAGATGTCACCACCAATGCCGCTCTGCAGCAGGAAATGATCGAGAAGTCCGGCCAGATGGGTGTGCCGGTTATTATTGTGGGTGACCAAGTCGTGGTTGGGTTTGATAAGCCGAGACTGCAAGAATTGATAACTGCTGTCTAATGAAATTGCCAAAAATGCAATCCCCTATCAGAGTAGTCTTGTTCGTTGCATTATTAATTTTAGTGATTGTTTTTGCTCGAGAAAAATTTTTCAGCGAAGAATTCGAGATACCACAAGGCGCTACAACTTCATTGTCAGAAAATATGACTGATAAAAAACAAACAGTGGAACCAAAACAGATTTTTGTGACTGACGGTGTGAAGCACACAATTCCTCTCAATGAAATCGTGGGTGGCGGCCCACCCAAAGATGGCATTCCCTCAATTGACGACCCAAAGTTTGTTTCCATCGCCGAGGCTAATAAATTTGTATCTGATGAAGAACCTGGAATCGCCATAAATATAGATGGAGTGCAACGGTTCTACCCTTTCCAAATTCTAGTCTGGCATGAAATCGTCAATGATACTATTAATGGCAAAAGGATTTTGATTAGTTATTGCCCCTTGTGCCTAACAGCTATAGTGTTTGATCCGGTTGTCAACGGGAAGCAAGTAGAATTCGGCGTATCTGGTAAACTTTGGAACTCTAATTTGTTGATGTATGATCGCCAAACCGATTCATTGTGGTCTCAAGCATTAGGAGAAGCAGTGTTAGGCGAACGAACAACTGACAAATTAGAAGTTTTGGCTTCTGATATCCTCAAATTTGGTGTTTGGAAGTCTGCCAACACAAAAGGTGAAGTGCTGTCCCGCGACACCGGGGCCACTAGATTTTACGGTCAAGACCCTTACGGGGATTACTATACCAACAACTCGGCATTATTTTTCCCTGTGGCCACTGCGGATGACAGGCTCGAACGAAAAGATTTTGTGCTTGGTATAGTGATCAACGGGCAAGCTAAAGCATATTATACTGAAGCCGTGAAAAAAGTTGGAAGAGTGGAAGAAAAATTTGCTGGCAAAACAATTATTGCTGAGTATGATCCAAGTCTCGATGTTGTGCGAATTTTTTCCGCCGAAGGCGGAAAAAAACTGGTCCGGATCAACCCGTTTGGTTCATTTTGGTTTTCCTGGGTCGCCTCTCATCCAGACACAGAACTTTATAAATAATCACCATCTATGCAAAAACTAACAATTGCCATAATAATCATTGTGGCATTCTTCGGAGCATTACTGCTATTGAATAACAATCAATCAAGCGAGAGATCGAGTTCAGGGACTGGTCAATCTAGTTATACCCAAGTTCCTGATTTTTCCTTCGAAGATTTCAACGGCAACACGATCAGCCTTGCCGATTTCCAAGGCCAGCCAAAAATTATTAATTCTTGGGCGGTGTGGTGTCCGTTTTGCGTGGAAGAATTAAAAGCATTTGCTGAGGCCAAACAAGAATTGGGTGACGAAATCGCAATCATTGCGATTGACAGAGCAGAAAGTCTTCGCTTAACCAAAAGATTTACTGACGACTTGGGCGTGACTGATAAGTTGATCTTTCTTCTAGATCCTAAAGATTCTTTTTACCGCTCGATCGGCGGCTTCTCTATGCCTGAAACTTTGTTCGTGGATGGTGACAATAATATCCTGGAACATAAACGAGGGCCCATGACCACTTCTGAAATTATAGAAAAATCTAAAACTCACTTTAATCTCGACTAATTATGGATACAGCACTAATAATTCCAGCGTTTATCGCAGGCATCCTTACTTTCCTAGCCCCTTGCACGCTCCCCTTGGTACCAGGCTATTTAGGCTTTATCAGCGGGTCTTCTTTGGAAGATCTCAAAGACCCTGCCAAAGCCAAACGAGTTAGATGGAGTATCTTCCTCAATGGTCTTTTGTTTATCATAGGATTCAGCATCATCTTTATCCTCTTAGGCACGCTGGCTGGATTTGCCGGCCAAATCATCGCACCTTATCGCCTTTGGCTAACTAAACTTGGGGGTGTATTTGTGATTATTTTTGGGTTATTCATGCTCAACATCCTTAAGCTTCCTTTTTTGGCCAGCGAAACTCAGTTCAAAACTCCCAAACTGTTCCAGCGAGGCCGCCCTACGAACTCTTTGATCCTAGGTTCGGCTTTCGGATTCGGCTGGACACCGTGTGTCGGACCAATCCTCGCTTCTGTCCTCCTGCTCGCATCTACCACAACCACTGCCTTGCAAGGCGCTTTCTTGCTTTTGATCTTCTCGCTCGGTCTGGCCATCCCTTTCTTGGCCATAGCCTTAGGGATCGGGTCGGCTGCCAAATACATAGGCAAAATCACCAGATACTTAAATGCCGTATCCATTATTGGCGGCGTATTTCTGATTTTTTTAGGAGTCCTTCTCCTAACCGACAATGTTGTCTTACTAATTTCCTGGGGTTACCAGCTGTTTGACTTTATTAACTACGAAAAAATAATTAATTATTTATAGGTATGGCTAAAAATAGAGAACGTGGAGTAAATAAAGCCGCGTTGATTACTTGGATCGCGTCTGGTTTAATATTAGTAGGTCTAGTGGTGTTTGTGGCCACACGAAATTCTCCGGATGGCAATGTCCAAGGTATCGAGATTGCGAATGGCAGTGCTGATGTCGACAAGGCCGGCCTTGCTGATTTTACTCTGACGAGCCTGGATGGCGCTGATATTGCCTTAGCTGGCTATCGCGGGCAAAAACCTGTGATTTTGGATTTTTGGGCCACCTGGTGTCCCAATTGCCGCCGGGACATGCCAGTCTTGAACAGGCTTTATCAAAAATACAAAGAAGATGTAGAAGTGATTGCTGTTAATCTGCGTGAAAATGAACGCACTGTCCGGCGTTTTGTCGAGGAGGAAGGATTTACTTTTCCTGTGGTGCTTGATCCCAGAGGAAAAGTATCCAGAGAGTTTGGAATCCAATACACCAACACCCATGTGTTTATAAACAAGAATGGTCGAATCTTGAAAGTCTTGCCAGGTGACATAGCAGAATCTGATTTTTTGTCTTTGATTAACGAAAGTTAAAAAGGAGCATTTAATCTATGAAAGGAGCAGAATTCTTGAAAGCAATATGGAATGGAAAAATAATTGCGGAGAGCGACGATACGGTGGTGGTTGAAAGTAATCACTATTTTCCCGCTGCATCGGTAAAAATGGAGTATCTTAAAAAAAGCGGGAACAAATATACCTGTCACTGGAAAGGGGTTTGCGATTATTATGATGTAGCGGTTGACGGCGAGGTTTGCCAAGATTGCTCTTGGATGTATCCTGAACCGACCAAGCCGGCACAGTCCATCAAAGGCCGTTTTGCTTTTTGGCAAGGGGTAAAAATCGTAAGCAGTTGACTGTAATTATGATCGAGCATTCAAAACCGAATTTTAACCAAGTTACCCAAAACATCTGGATCGGCAACAATATGTGCTGCCAGCTGCACGGTTCAGAATTGATTAAACTGGGCTTTGACGCCGACATTGACCTGGAAGATACCCGGGCAGAAGAACCGCCGCATACCAAGATCTATCTTTGGCTGCCCACAGTCAATCACACCCCGCCTAGCATGGATCAGCTGGCCGCGGGAGTGGCGGCTCTCAAAACCTTGGTTGAGCGCAACCTGAAAGTTTACGTCCACTGCCAAAACGGCCATGGTCGCGCGCCGACTCTGGTAGCGGCTTACTTCGTAAGCCTTGGTCAATCCGTCGAGGAAGCGATAGCGGTAATCAAAGCCAAACGGCCGGCGATTCATTTGCAGGATTCCCAAATTGAGGCGCTTAAAGAGTTTCAACGGAAAGCGAATTTGTCGCGCAGGCTTTTAAGAAAATAGTGTTTTTCAAATTCCGCGAATTCCACATATTGACTGGCCCGGCTGATGAAAATTTCGTCCTGTTCCTGCAAAGGGAAAATATTTTCCCCGTCGGCTACCAGCAAAACATCTGCTGATTGACTGGTGTTTGCAATCTTGAGTAATTCTTTCCGGCGAAATCGGCTGATGATTAATTTAACTTTTTGATTGCCGTTGAGGACCAGACTGGGGGTTGGCAAATTATGGTCCAGCAATTCGGTCAGGATAATATTGTTGGTGTCGGGCATGACAATCGGACCGTGAGCCGATAAATTGTAAGCAGTAGATCCTGTCGCGGTAGAGAGCAAGGCTCCTGTTCCCCGAATATATTGGACCGGATGTCCGTCGATTTCGGTTGTAATTTCCACCATTCCGAGTGGATTGATCACCACCGTTTCATTGAGCGCCAAAGTTTTATAGATTACGCGTTGCCGGCGCTTGACCTCGGCTTTGAGCATAACTCGCCGACTTACTTGATATTGGCCGGCGAATAATTTTGATAAATAATGAAAAATTCTTTTTGGTTCCCGAACAGAAGCTAAAAATCCCAATCTCCCAAGATTAAGCCCGACCACCACCGCTCCTTTTTTCTGGCAGAGCTTCGCCGCCTTTAGAATGGTGCCGTCGCCGCCAATAACAATAAGCGCTTGGTAATTTTTGTCGTCAATCCTGACTTGCGGGGATCTTTTTAACCAAGTTAAAATTTTATTCTTCAAATTCAGAGCCGCCGCATCCGGGGAAGAAAAATAAAAACTGATCCTTTTGATTTTTTTCAACCCGTTAGAAATCTTGCGCTTCATCTTAGTTTAATCGTTAAAAATTAGTTTCGCATTAATAACGTAAAAATTACCCACAACAGTTATCTTGTTTATTTCTAACGGGTTTCATGACGGCGGATTCATGCCCTGTTTTAATTTTAAGCAGTATAAACAATTATTGAGAATTTTTTCCTGATGCAGTCTGATTACCCGCCCTTCACCGTATTCAATCATGCCCTGCCGGATCAGCTCATTCAGACTCTTGGTCACGGTTTCCCTGCTGACCCCGGTCATGTCAGCCAGCTCCTGATGAGTCAATTTTTCTTCAATTTCCAAAACACCGCCAAGATCTTTGCCGTGAGCGACCGCGTGCCGAAGCAGCTCATTAAGCAAACGGGTTTCAGCGCCCGCCAAGGCCATGTCTTTGATTTTGCTTTCTGCCTGATGCAATCTGTCGCGCAGGGTTACTAGCAGAATCATGGCAACCTCCGGATATTTTTTAAGTAAAATATTTAAATCTTGCGCGCTGATGACACAGGCTGTTGTAGTCTGATCAGCTTGCGCGAAATTATCCGCCGGAAGAACGTGAGCAGTCCCAGTGAAAGAAAGATCACCGAAGAAATCCCCGTTTTTTAAGACTTGGATGACAATTTTACGCCCTTCCGCGGACCGGTAAAGTTTGACTTCGCCAGCGAGAAGCAAGTAGATTTTTGACTCTTCGCCGCCGCGAAAATAAATCATTTCGCCTTTTTGAAATGTCTTTTTAACGCACAGGCGGTTTAACTCTGCCAGGACAAGGGCTGGCAATTTTTCGAAACCAGGGAGGTTGTGCATAGTCGGTTAATCGGCTAATTCGCTGGTAGCATAACCTAGTTTTCTCATTTCTATAAATAAGGTCTTCAATATCGTTTCTCTTCTTAATTGTTCAGCTTCACTGATCAGTTCCATATGCTTCCAATTCAGCTAAGAGCTTGGCTTCGTTATATGCTTCAGGATTGGTTTCGGATGGCGATGTTTCTCCGAGCATATTCTAAGTTTAGCACCCCCGGGCATTTTAAACAATAAAAAAGAGCCGCTAAGATCATAGGTTCTTAGCGGCGAAGCTCAGCGACATGACCTTTCAGCAGCGGTAGTCCGGCGCCCACTTGGTGTTGCGGGACCGAGGAACTGGCATGGCAGCGGCGTATGGCTCGGTTTGACCAAAGAACTTGGCCCGGATGCGCGCTTTCTCGTGCACCAGCCGCGCCCGCGTGCGATTGTCGTCGGTCACTCCCAGGCGCACCACCACGGCATCCATGATCGCGTCCAGCGCATCCTTCTGCGCCGAAGCGGCTTTCTCGCAGGTCGCGCCCATGAACATCTCGGGCCCGATCGCAAGCACGATCGGCAGATGCACGTCGTCTTCCAGTTCGGTGTCAGTCTGGCAAATCAGGCCGATGGTCAGGGCGCCTCGCTTGGCGGCCTGATTTGCAGCGCCCCGGGTGTAAGGAGTGCGGCCAGTGGCGGAGACGCAAATGAGAACGTCTTGCTTGGTCAAGTTGAGCCGGTTGACTTCGGCTTCGCCTTCGTCCCAGCTGTCCTCCAGCTCTTCGCAGCCCAGCGGCTCGAAGATTTTTGCTCCTCCCGCCACCGCGTAGGCGAACTGGGCTGGACTGATCGGTTCATGGTTCTGCGGCAGTTCTCGCATGACGCTCATGCCGGCCACTCCTGACCCGCCAGCGCCCAGGGTAATGACCCGGCCGCCCTTGCGGATGCGGTCCACGATCATAACCGCGGCCTGTTCCAGGGCCGTCGCTGCGCCCAGCAGCGCTTCGTACACGCGCACGACCTCGTCGATGCGATGCTCAATGATCTTGCACGTGGTCCAGTTGCCGATACCGACGGTGTTCCGATTGATTTCCTTCTCCGGACTCCATTGCTTAGTCTTCATGACTTAATCCTCCTTTTTGGATTGTCAGATTGTATCATACTGTGCTTTCCCATCCGGTTCTGTGAACTACATTACAAAAAACCCCCTTTTTCGAGGGGGTTGTCAGGTTGCGTGATTTAGCTGAACTCTTGAGTTAAAAAACTTTGACGATTCCGGTATTGAAATTGGGCCTGCTGCCGGGTTTGATTTGGTCGTACAAATATTTGGGAATTCCCAGATCAGCCACAAAAATCTTGCCGGAAAGTTTTCGGTCACCACTGGTCTTAAACGCGGTTTTGGGCAGGGCAAGACTAAGGGTCGCGGAAGCTGCAATACATTCCGCAGCACACTTGCCAGTTGTCGCGTCAAGACCGGAAGGCAAATCATAGGCAATAGTGAGGCCTGGCGCCTGATTGATCAGCCGAATAATTTCCGCAAACGGATTTTCAATCGTGCCCTTCAAGTGATAGCCAAAAATAGCGTCAATTAAAATATCTGCGTTGCGTATGGTCTTGGCGGCCTGCAACTTGTTTTTCCTAAAAGACAGAACAGGGATACCCATATTGCCCACCAGCTGCAAATGGTGTTGGGCGTTTTGATTAAGGTTCGGATCAGTCAAGATTGCTTTGACTTTTAAGCCGGCATTGGCAAGAAACCGGGCGGCTGACAAGCCGTCCCCGCCGTTATTGCCTTTCCCGACAATTATCGCAACTTTGGCGGTTTTTGGGATTTTTAGCAGCCGGAAGAGCTGGGCCATGTGCCAGCCGGCCAACTCCATCATTTGCAGAATCTCAAGCCCGCTGTCCACGGCCAGCCGGTCCAATTTTTCCATTTGTTTAGCAGTGGCGAAATACATAAGAGCCAGTTCTTTTATTGGACAACGATATTATCGCCTTGTTCCAGTTCCTGTTCGCTTTGCTTTCGACCCAAGAGGTGCCCGGCTTTGTTCTGCTTGGTTTCTAGATAAAATTTATTGTATTCATTCGGCGGAATAATAATCGGCAGGCGTGCCGTCACTTTCACGCCGTGTTTGTCCAGACCAGTAATCTTTTGGGGGTTATTGGTCAGGAGTTTGATTGATTTCACTTTCAAGGAAAAGAGCATGTGGGCGGCAATATCATATTCCCGTTCGTCGCCTGAAAAACCCAGCATGTGATCGGCCTCAATTGTATCAAAGCCCAGATCCTGCAGGGCGTAAGCTTTGATTTTATTAGTAAATCCAATGCCTCGGCCTTCTTGGCGCAAGTAGAGCAAGATCCCTTCGGGCAGTTTGCCCAAAGTCTTAAGCGCGGTGGTGAGTTGATCCCGGCAATCACAACGCAACGAACCAATCGCATCGCCGGTTAAGCATTCGGAATGTAAGCGCGTGGGAACGTTTTCCTTGCCAAACACATCACCTTTGATCAAGGCCGTGTGTTCTTTTTTATCCTTTTCACTGTAAAACGCCACGATCTGAAAGTGGCCAAAGCGGGAGGGGAGATTAGCCACCGCTACAATTTTCACGCAAACGCCTCCGAAACTGCTCGGCGGACAACGGTGTTCCTCGTTTTTGCGCAACAATTCCTTGATGGTTGGTTTTGTTAACATAATTAGTTATCGTTTGGCATATTGAACCAGATCTTGAATTGTAATAATTTTCAAATTTAATCTTTTGGATAGCTTTAATAAGTCAGAAGCGGTGGCCATTTTGCCATCAACCCGCACAATCTCGCATAACACTCCGGCCGGCGAAAAACCGGCCAGCTGAGCAAGCATTACCACGGCTTCTGTGTGCCCCGGACGTTTAAGAATTCCGCCCGGCTCGGCCACGAGGCCGAAGACATGCCCTGGCCTGGACAGAGCCTGCGGTTTGGCTCGAGGATTCCCCAAAATTTTGATCGTGTTTGTTCGGTCATGCGCGGAAACACCAGTGGTGATGCCCTTTGCGGCGTTCACGGAAATTGTAAAGTTGACCTTGGTTTTTTCCGTGTTACTTTTGGGCCGCACCATCAAGGGCAGACGCAAGCGCCGTCGTTGCTCTTCCGAAATGGCAACCGCAAGAATTCCGCTGCCCTGCTTAATCATGACGGCAACTTCCTTCGGGCTTATGGTTTGAACCGGCATAAAAAAATCACCTTCGTTTTCCCTTTCTGGGCCGTCCACGACAATTAGCATTTTTTTGCGCTGTAAATCCTTGATCGCTTCGGAAACTTTTGAGAAATTTTTCATAGCTGCTTAATCAGCTTAATCATTGTTAGCGCGGTCAATGCCGCTTCCACTCCTTTGTTTTCATTTTTTCGGGTTGCCCGCTCAACAGCATCTTTTAAATCATACACGGCCAATACCTCGAAAATCAGCGGGATTTCGTATTGCCAAGATACATCCATACATCCCCGGATGCATTCATTGGCGATTTGTTCGAAGTGATAAGTCTGGCCTTTGACAATCGCCCCGAACGCGATGATAGCGTCGTATTTAGCCTTTTTGGCCAGTTTTTTGAAGACGAGGGGGATTTCGAGTGAACCGGGCACGCGGAATATATCCACCTGTTTTCGACCAACGCCCCGGCGTTGTAAAGTTTGAAGGCAACGTTTTTCCAAGTTATCGCTGACTTCTTTACGGAAGGAACTGCTGACAATCGCAATTTTAATGTCTTTCATGCTAATAATTTTTTTAAGTATTTAGCCAAAACATCAACTTCAATATTTACTTCATCGCCGACTTTTATCCTGTTGAGCATAGTCTGCTTCCAGGTATGAGGGATGATCCCAACCGTAAAATAATCCGGCTTAACCGAAATTACGGTTAAAGATATTCCATTGACTGCGATTGAACCTTTTTCCACGAGATACTTGCTAATTTGTGGCGCAACCGCAATAGTTAAAATTCTGCTATTTCCCGCCCGGCCGATTTTTTCAAGGACGCCGACGCCGTCAATATGCCCCTGGACCATGTGCCCAGATAAAAAAGTCCGCGGGGTTGCGGGCAATTCCAGATTCACAACATTGCCTGCGTGTAATTTGCCGAGCATGGTCCGCGCCTTCGTCTCGGGCATGACTTCTACCGTAAAGGTTTGCTTGGTCTTGCGGACTGCAGTCAGGCATACGCCATTTATAGCAATACTCGCGCCTTTGCTGATCCTCTGGCAAAAGTCGGGGGAAGCTTTGAAGATAAAAGCCCCGACGTTTTTGTTCTTTAGTTGCCCTAAATTGCTGACAATTCCCGTAAACATAAAAATTCCCACTTTCATCTTCGGGAATTTTTGATAAAAGAAAACACTCTGCCTTCTTTCATCCCGACTATACGGTCGGCCCTGGAATTCCACCAGGTCGTAGTCTTGCGACTTCGTGGGCTAAACCCTCTCTCGTCCGGTCATTCGACCGGACACTCTCTCCCAAAGGGAGAGAGGTAAAAAAGAAAGGGTCATTACCACCGATTGGGATTTCCTGCCTCGATTCGCTTGGCGAGGCTGGGGCACCCGACCCCGAAGGATAATTCATTATAGCATTTTGTTAAGAAACATGCTCGCGCTCACTGTCATATTGGACAATAACTGAACCCTTGAGTTAAAAGACTTTTACAATTCCTGTTTTGAAATTGGGCCTGCTGCCGGGTTTGATTTGATCATATAGATATTTCGGAATGCCTAAATCGGCTACGAAAATTTGCCCTGCCAGCTTTTTGCCGCTGCCGGTCTTAAACCCGGTTTTGGGCAGAGCCAGGCTTAGGGTGATGTCGGCCTCAACGCAGATTGACGCGCATTGGCCGGTGGTGGCGTCCATGCCAGAGGGCAGATCAAGGGCAAGTTTTCGGCCCCTTGAGCGGTTGATTGATTTGATAATTTCCGCAACCGGATTTCTGACCGTTCCTTTCAGATGATAGCCAAAAATGGCGTCAACCAAAACGTCCGAGTCTTCGATGATTTTTGCGGCCTGTTGTTTATTTTTCGTAAATGGGAGGAGCGGGATTCTGCTGTTCCTAAGAAGTTTTAAATGATGGCGTGCGTTGACGTTTAGATTGGAATCAGCCAGTATGACCTTGACTTTAAGGCCGGCGTTTGCGAGAAACCGCGCGGCTGACAAACCACCGCCGCCGTTATTCCCCTTGCCGGCAATGACCGCGATTTTGGCGGTTTTGGGGATTTTTAGCAGCCGGAAGAGCGAAGCCGCATGCCAGCCGGCTAATTCCATCATTTGCAGAATCTCAAGCCCGCTGTTCACGGCCAGCCGATCCAATTTTTCCATTTGTTTAGCTGTGGCAAAATACATAAAGATTTAAGTTTATCATAGCACGATTGAAGTCTACTTTAAAAAAACGGGGCAAGAAGAATCAAATCAATTTGCCCCGCTGGATCAACTGTCCTATCAGGTTGAGAAGCCCTGTGGTATCCTCAAACGAATCGATCACGAACTTGGCCCGGCTGAAGTCGTGGTTATCATTGAGATCGTAGCGATACCCGATGACTGCGAGGCCCGCCTCGACCGCTGATCGGATCCCTGTTTCCGAATCTTCGATAGCCACGACCCGGCCGGCTGGCTGGTGAAAGCGCTTAAGTGCCAGCAGGTAGGGGTCTGGTGCTGGCTTAGTGATGCGGACATCATCTGCCGTGACCAGAAGGTCAAAAGCCTCTGTCAGCCTGCAAATTTTCAGAACCTCGTTGACCGAGCTTAAGCGGCTGGTCGTGACTAGTCCCAGGTGATACCCGTCCTTTCTCAAGACAGCCAGCAACTCCCTGATGCCGGGATTCGGTTTGAGGTCTGCCATCATGGCTTTCTTCAGCTTTTGGAAAGTGCGGGTGTATTCTGCCGCACTGACTTGCAGCCCGGAAGCAGTCAGGAAGTCTGTCCGCACCGCTTCGTGGGATCGTCCCACCCCCTGAATGCGTTGGTAGAAATCAAGGCCAAACAACCCGCCGCCATAGTGCTGCACCGTCGCGCAATGCGCGGCTGCGCAGATTTCCTCGGTTGGGGCGATCACCCCGTCTAAATCCCACAAAACCGCTCTGTCAGTGGCTTCGCTCATAGTTTCTCGCTTCCTCCTATATAATGTAATAAAATCTTAACACGAATATGTTTTGGAAGTTGTGATCCAGATCACAGCGTGGAAAAATTAGTTGCCATATGCTTTAGTTATGAAAGAAATTAAAAAACCAAAAATAAGGAGGAATCATATGAAAGTCATAAGACTTGCAATCTTAGGCTTGGGCAATGTGCCGCTGGCAGTCCTTCGCTATATGGAGGAACCAGGCCCAGCAAAGACGCTCAAGGAAGCTGGCATTGCCATTCAGCTTACCGGAGTGACCACGGGCAGCCGGGGAAACGCCATTAACCCGGATGGAATTCCCTTTCAGGATTTAGTGGCCATTGGCAAATCCGGCAGGCTTGAGCCGCTCAATAAAGGCCCAGAGACCTCAAACAGTCTGGAGTTTGTGAAAGCAGTGCCCGCCGACATCCTGTTTGTGGCTACGCCGGCCAGCATTCCTTCGGTGGAAGAAATCAAGCTGGCGTTTGCCCGAGGCATCCACGTGGTGACCTCGAACAAAACGCCGGTGGCCAACCACTTCCGGGAGCTTACGCAGGATGCGAAAAAGCATGGAGTCGGATTCCGGTTTGGCGCTACAGTGCTGGCCGGCTACCCGCCCTGGGCGCAGTTCTTCGAGGCGGTGAGCAAACAGCCAATTACCGAACTTCAGATCGTGGTCAATGCCACTTCCAATAACATCCTGACCATGATGCTGGAACAGGGTATGAGCTTTGAGCAAGGAATCGCCGAGGCGCAGCGTCTGGGCATTGCCGAGCGCGAGCCTTCGGATGATGTGGACGGGCACGACACCCAAAAGAAGCTAGCCATCCTGGCCAACGTCTTGCTCGATGCCAACCTCACTCCGGCTGACATTCCGACTGTCGGGATCCGGGGAGTCACCTTGGAACAACTCAAACAGGCTGATCAGTCCGGCAAATGGATTCAGCTTCTGGGGAGGGCGTGGTTTGAGAAGGGCCAAGTCAAGGCCGAAGTCAAGCCAGTGGAGACGGATAACCCATTCTTCGTCCATATGCGCTCAACGTCCATGGGCCTTTACTTCCAAACGCCGACTGCTGATCCCGGATCGGAGTCCGGGACAAGTTTCGGCATCCGTCTCGATCTTGGCAGCGGCGATCAGGCCATCATGGCCACAGCTGCCGGCGTGTTTGAGGACATCCTGACGATCGCGAGTATGGCTTTGCAAGGTTAGCCGCGGAATTTCCGGCTAACCTTTTTCTTTTTTTGTGATTTAGATTACAGAAGTAGTTTGAATAGTCGGATATGATTAAATTAGAAAATTAACATAGGAAGGAAAAAATATGCCAAACATTACCATTTATACCACTCCCATCTGTTCTTTTTGCAAGATGGCTAAGGGATTTTTTAGCAATCATAATCTGAGTTATCGAGAAAAAGATGTGACGAGCGATGACGAAGCTTTGCATGAAATGCTGGATAAATCCGGGCAAATGGGCGTGCCAGTGATTGATATTGACGGGGAGATCGTGGTCGGGTTTGATAAAAGAAGATTAAACCAATTACTTGGTGTTTGAGAGGAGGTGAAAGAGTATGAAAAATATGATGCCTGTGATGCTGATAATGTTGATTATTATTGTCGCGGCGTTTGTTTATGCCATCCAAGGCGTAAACATGCACCGGCAAGTAGCCGTGGAAGAGGCGGAGTTCCACCAGCTGCAGAATGATTACTTCTTGCAAAGCAAAGCAGTCAGAGACGCGGCGGTTTCCAACTCGGAACTGAATCAGCAGTTAGTGCAGATCCAGAATTATCCGTCGGAATTGCTGCGATTAAAGCTGGTAGGGGTCGGCAAGATTTTGACTGGTATTTTCGGTCTGCTGCTGGGAATCTTAATTGTCCTGTTTATGATGCCGGCCAGGCTGGCCAAGCTGCTCAAAAGAGAGTGACAATTGACAGATTCTTATTGTTAACATATCATTTGAATAGATATTCAAATGATCAACATCATTAAACTTAAAAAAGAATTGTCTGATAAGCAACTGATTGCCCGATGCGCAAAAGAGTTTGGGGTGGTAGGAGACGCTACGCGCATGAAGATTTGCTATTTGCTTTGCCATCACCCGGAGTTAACCGTTTCAGAAATTGCTCAGGCTTGCGGTCTGACCGTGTCGGCAGCCTCCCACGCGCTTAAAAAATTGAGAAGCATCGGACTGGTCCAGTCCCGCCGGCAATTTCGATCGGTGTTTTACCGGCTAAGCGGTAGCAAGTTTTCTCAAGTTATTAAACAAAGTTTGGAAAGGGGGTGAATTATATGGCACATTGCCCAGTTTGTAACCTGGACGTGGAGGATGAAAAAATGGAAGATCATGGCAAGACGCATAAAGAGGGAGAAAGCGAAGACGAACACAAAGGCCACAGCCATTAATTAGTCCAGCGTGGAGTCACCCAACTTCGCAGCATGGGTGGCCTCGCGGTGAACTAATTAAACATTAGAAAAACAATGACTGAAACATCTAAAAAATTATTAACGCGTCTGGCTCCCATTCTGGGAGCCGGAGCAGTGGGCGCTTGCCCGCTTTGCTGGATCGGTTCCGCTTCGCTTCTGACTTATTTAGGCTTAGGAGCATTGGTTCCCATTTGGCGCTGGATAGTCGTAATTTTATTGCTGTTAGCTTTGGTTGGATTTGCCTTCGATTTTCGATCGCATAGAAAACCAGCACCGTTAGTTTTGCTTGTAATCGGGAGCGGGTTGCTGTTGCTCGGCCGCTATGTTTATGGTGGCGCAGACTTTGACGGTTGGCAGATTTGGGGGCCGGGAGCTTTAATAGTCTTGCTCGCGGTGATTTATAACAAACGACAGTTTAGAAAAGCGCAAATAATTAACCCAAAGGAGCATCAGCAATATCATGCAAACATCTAACAAGCTTAGGATCAAAATTATTTTGGGGAGCACGCGCCCGAACCGATTCAGCGATAAGCCGGGCGCTTGGATACTTGGGGAAGCGATGAAAAAACCAGGGGTTGACGCCGAACTTCTGGATCTGCGGGATTATCCGCTCCCGTTTTACAATGAGCCAGCGCCTCCGAGCATGGTCAAAGACGGGGCCTACCCCAACGAACTTGTGCGAAAGTGGGCGGCCAAGATCAAACAGGCGGACGCGTTTATTCTCGTGGCCCCGGAATACAACCACGGCATCTCTGGCGTGCTGAAAAACGCGTTGGATTCGGTTTACGCTGAATGGAATAATAAGGCCGTAGGTTTTGTGGCCTACGGAAATGTGGGCGGAGCTCGATCGGTTGAGCATTTGCGCGGGGTAGCGGTTGAGCTGCAAATGGCTCCGATTCGCAGCGCGGTTCACATTCCCAGCCCTTGGAATATGCTGGACGAGCAGGGCAATTTAAAACCCGGATCACTGGATCCGTTTCAGAAAAGCGCTGAGAATTTCTTAAATCAATTAATCTGGTGGGCCAAGGCGCTTAAGGCTGCCAGAGAACAAGGGAATTAATATGAAATCATTTGATCTAATCGTAGTCGGAGGAGGCAGTGCCGGTTTTGTGGCGGCGTTCAAAGCCAAAGCAGCGAATTTAACTGTGGCTTTGGCAGAAAAACACAAGCTCGGCGGCGAGTGCCCCAACTACGCTTGCCTGCCGTCCAAGGCCATGCTGCGATCCGCGGAAGTTTTGCATTTGGCCGAGAATGCTGAAAAATTTGGCGTGAGAGTGAAGGAGGCGCACGCGACTTTACCGGAAATCGTTTCGTCCAAAGAGCCGATTATTCAAATGTTGACCGGCTCGCCTCGCCTGGAAAATGCCTTAAAGCGCAATGACGTGGCTTATCTTTTTGGCGAGGCTAAGTTTGTTGACGAACACACGGTTGAGGTGGCAGGCAGTAAATATCAAGCCAAACAATTTGTGATTGCTACTGGCTCGGATCCGTTTATTCCGCCGATTGAAGGATTGAAAGAAACTGGTTTTATTGACAGTATTGCGGCCAGTATGCTCAAAGTGCAGCCCAAACGAATCGCGATTATTGGCGGCGGGGCCGTGGGCAGCGAATATACCCAACTATTTACCCGTTTGCACACGCAAGTTTATCTTATCCAAAGAGGTGAGCGGATTTTGGATCGGGAAGACGAAGAAACCTCCAAGGTCATCACAGAATCGTTTACCTCTCAAGGCGTGAAAATTTTCACCAACACGGATGTTATCAAAGCGGAAAAAGTTTCTGACGGCAAAAAGTTAACTCTCAAAACCAAAGACGGCCAGGAAGAGATTATCGTGGATGAAGTTTTGGTTGCACCTGGCCGCCGACCGGATCTGACCAAATTAAACTTGGAAGCAGCAGGCGTAAAGTTGGATGAAAAAGGTAAGTTGATCTTGGATGATTATTTACGCACCACCCAGTCGCACATTTGGGCAGCCGGGGATGTGGCTGGCCGCTACCTCTTCACTCACGTCGCGGCATACGAGGGCGATATCGTGGGCTGGAACCTCACCCACCCGGACCAACTCCGCAAACCCGATTATCGAGTCGTTCCTAGGGCTACTTTCACCCATCCGGAAATCGGCAGCGTGGGGTTAACGGAAAAAGAAGCTAAAGATAAGGGCCACGATGTAATTGCGACTGCTTATCCTTTGAAGGTGATGGGTCGGGGTTTGACTGTGCGAGAAGTCGAAGGTTTTATCAAACTCGTGGTGGAGCAAAAATCTGGTCAAATTTTAGGCGGGCACATGGTGGGGGCCCAAGCTGGCGAAGTGATTCATGAGATTGCGCTCGCCATGTTTGCAAATCTACCAGTACAGAAACTTGGCGAAATGATCCATGCCTTCCCCACCATGGCCGAGGCCGTGAGCTTTGTGACCGAACGAATGTTTTTCCAAATGACCAGAAACGTCGTTGATAAAAGTTAAAATTTAAGACCCGCCTTCGCTAAAGCTTCTGCCTTCGTTTCCGCCGTCGTTAAAACTATGGCGGACAAGAAAACTTCGGCAGACAAGTCGGCGGGCAAGAAGGAAAAAATAATGAATTTAACCAAAGAACAACTTGAGTTGTTGCTTAAAGAAACTTCAACAGAGCACGGGAAATATGAAAAAACTATTGGACATTACGATGACGACTGGCCCGCTTGGTACGCGGAGTATATGATTAAAAAAATTATGGAATTATTATGACTAAACGAAAACTTTTTATACCAGTTTTGCTTGGCACTTCCAGACAAGGCCGCGAAAGCGAAAAGGTCGCCAAACTTATTTACGACCACATCAGCAAAAGCCCTGAGATAGAAACTCAGTTGTTCGATCCACGCGTTATGCACTTGCCGCAAGATGACGAAGATGGCGGCATTAAAGAACAAAACAAAGAGTGGAAAGACGCTATTATCCGCGCTGATGGATTGATCATAGTTACACCCGAATACAACCATGCCTTTCCCGGAAGCTTAAAACGGGCTTTGGATCTGCTCCTCCCTGAATACATCCACAAAGCCGTAGGCTTGGTGGGAGTAAGCGCTGGCGGCTGGGGTGGTGTGCGAGCCGTAGAACATTTGGTGCAAGTGGTTCGTGAGTTAGGACTGGCTGTGACTTTCTCAGATCTTTATTTTCCTAAAGTCCAAGATGCCTTCGATGACCAAGGCAAACCAAAAGACGAAAAAGTTTATAAACGAATTGATGATTTTATGACTGAATTAATCTGGATGGCCAAGGCTCTCAAATGGGGACGGGAAAACCTGCCCAGTAAGTATCACAAAAAATAACCGAGTATTCTTTTAATTACCCTTGACATATACCCCTAGGGGGTATATGATATCTTTGTTATGAAAAAAGATATTAAGAACAAAGCTATCAAACGGCTTAAAATTTTAGAAGGGCAGATCAGAGGCCTGCAGAAGATGGTCATAGATGAGAAGTATTGTATTGATATTATTACTCAATCTTTAGCGGCCAAGCAAGCGCTTTCCGGGTTTGAGGATTTGATCTTGGGCAATCACCTATCAACTCATGTTGTAGACCAAATCAAATCCGGTAAAAGCGCCAAAGCAACCAAAGAGCTTTTAAGATTATATAAACTATCCAAAAAATAATTATGACCCGACAATTTTATACTTGCCCGATGCATCCTGAAATAAAAAAGGAACATCCTGGCCTATGTCCTGAATGTGGTATGAATCTTATTCCAGTAGAAACAGAGCCGTCTCACCAAGAGCATGGTAATCAGGACAAACATCAAGGACATAGTACCAACATATTCAAAATGAAATTTTGGGTAAGTTTTATTTTAAGTATCCCGACAGTAATGTACTCTAGTATTACACAAACTTTGCTTGATTGGCAGGCTCCAGTTTTTCCAGGTTCTGAATTTATCCCCTTTGTGCTAGGCTCAATCGTTTTCTTTTATGGCGGCTGGATATTCATAGCCAGTGCTTTCAGAGAACTGCGAGCTCGCCTCCCCGGCATGATGACTCTGATCAGCTTGGCTATAAGTACAGCGTACTTTTATAGTGTTTTTGTGGTTTTGTCAGGAAAAGGCCAGGATCTGTTTTGGGAATTAACGACCCTGATAGTTGTCATGTTGCTGGGGCATTGGATTGAGATGCGTGCGGTAAGTGGCGCCCAAAGCGCTCTAAAAGAACTATCCAAACTTTTGCCCGATAAAGCGGAAGTGATCAGAGGAAACAAGACTGAGGTTGTTTCAATTGAGGAAATAAAAGAAGGTGATTTGGTTCTAATCAAACCGGGAGGCAAAATTCCAACAGACGGTGTCGTAGCAGAAGGCAATTCTGACGTTAATGAATCCTTGGCAACCGGCGAATCCAAGCCAGTTATCAAAAAGATTGCCAGTGAAGTCATTGCCGGCACGATCAACGGCGACGGATCGTTAAAAGTTAAAGTTACCAAAATCGGCGAGAAAACTTTTCTGGCGGGCGTGATGAGATTGGTGGCTGAAGCGCAGTCTTCTAAATCGCGTTTGCAGCTGCTTTCTGACCGAGCTGCGTTCTACCTTACAACAATCGCGGTTGTAACCGGCGGCGTTACCTTTGCCTCTTGGCTGGCTGCATCCAGTCCGGATTATGCCATAGAGCGCATGGTAGCAGTCCTGGTGATTGCTTGTCCTCATGCTTTGGGTCTGGCGATTCCCCTAGTTGCTTCCATTTCTACGACCAAGGCAGCCAAGAACGGCCTGTTAATCAAACAAAGAATGGCTTTGGAGGCTGCCCGAAAAATAGATATAGTTTTGTTTGATAAAACCGGCACACTTACTAAAGGCGAATTCGGTGTGGATACTATTGTCCCCTCTCCGGGCATTAATGAAGAAACAGTATTGAACCTGGCGGCTTCTGTAAACAGTCATTCCGAGCACCCGATTGGCAAAGCTATTGTAAGATCGGCCAAAAATAAAAAAATCACTCTGAAGAGTGTAGAAAAATTTGAAAGAATCGCAGGCCTGGGCGCCCAAGGCGAAGTTGATGGGCAAAAAGTATATGTCGGCAGCCCTTCTTTGCTCGAGGAGTTAAAGGTAGAAATTGAATCTTCACTTAAACCTAAGCTTGAGGAATTATCTGGGCAGGGAAAAACAGTCATTCACGTGGTTGTAGGAACCAAGCTGGCTGGTAGCATTGCTCTAAGTGATATTATCCGTGAAGAATCAAGAGAGGCCATAACCCGGTTAAAACAGGCCGGGATAAAATCAGCCATGATTACAGGCGATTCAGATGACGTGGCCAAATGGGTAGCTGAAGAATTGGGTATTGATATTTATTTTGCGCGAGTACTGCCGGAAGACAAAGCTAAGATTGTCAAGCAACTGCAAGAGGGGGAGTTTAGAAATTCGAAATTAGAAATTAGAAATTCCAGCCGAAGGCTGGCTGTAGCCATGGTCGGTGATGGTATTAATGATGCGCCAGCGCTTACCCAGGCTGATTTGGGGATTGCCATAGGCGCTGGCACCAATGTCGCCATCGAGTCGGCAGGGATCATTTTGGTGAAAAGCGATCCTAGAGACATTGCAAAAATTATGAGACTGTCAAAAATGACTTATAATAAAATGATCCAAAATCTCTTTTGGGCAGCCGGATACAATGTGGTGGCCATTCCTTTAGCTGCCGGGGTTTTGGCCTGGAAAGGAATTATCCTCCAGCCGGCAGTGGCGGCTGTGTTTATGTCACTGTCTACTATTATTGTGGCGTTTAATGCTGTCTTGTTAAAACGTCGTTCTTTGTCTTAGTATGTCTTAGTATGAAAAAATATATAAACACTTTCGTCTGGTTGCTGTTATTAGGAGCCTTGCTGGTTAGTATTATTTATATGGCGAGGAATACGAAAACTGATAATGATTCGGCTGTTATGGATGGAAACGAATTCCTTGATGTGTCTGAAGTTTCTTATGATTTTGGAACAGTGTCTATGAGTGATGGAGATGTGGTGCATGAGTTCACAATAACAAACAGCCAGGTGGAAGCCATAGAGATAGCAAAAATTTATACTTCTTGCATGTGTACTGATGCCTTTTTTGTTCAAGAAGGTTTGCGTAAAGGGCCATATAGTATGCCGGGGCATGGGGCTATTCCAAAGGTTGAAGAAATACTGGAACCAGGAGAGAAAGCCATAATAGAAGTCGTATTTGACCCAACAGCTCATGGGCCCGCGGGGATTGGATTGATTGATAGAAGCGTTTTTGTAGAAACTGAAAAAGGTGCGTCTGTGGAACTAAGAATTAACGGGAATGTAACTCCTTAAACCTAATGAATCCCGTTAGAAATAGTCAAACCAAATACTAAAACATGATTAAGATCTTATTAAAAAAAATATATTATTTAATAATTAATGCGTTGTTAATAACAAGCGCAAACGATTTCTAAACGGGATGAAGAAAAAGCTTATTATTTTATTGTTTCTCTCTGCATTTATTGCAGTGGCTTATTTATTCTTGCGATTCGGAAATTCCAGCACCGGTCTAATTTGGAATTTAAGCAAGGAAGGAACTTGGCTGCTACCATTGGTTGTAGTCTCGGGATTCCTGGACAGTATTGGTCCTTGTTCTTTTGCGGTTTTGCTCCTGACAATTGCCTTTCTTTTTAGTATTGGCGAACTACGCTCATCAATACTAAAGATAGGTCTGGCGTATATCGTGGGAATTTTTGTGGCGTATCTTTTGATTGGTCTGGGGTTATTGCAAGCTTTGCATATTTTTAATGTTCCTCATTTTATGGCCAAGCTTGGGGCGGGTTTATTAATCATTTTAGGGTTAATAAATCTATTGAATTGGTATTTGCCAAAATTTCCTCTTAAACTTGGCATTCCCAATGTTGCTCATCACAAAATGGCCGTGCTAATGGAAAAAGCATCAATTCCGACAGCTTTCCTGCTGGGAGGATTGGTCGGACTGTGTGAGTTTCCTTGCACAGGAGGCCCTTATTTACTGGTTCTAGGATTACTTCACGACCAAGCGACTTACTTAAAAGGTGTCTGGTATCTCCTGCTTTATAATCTAATTTTTGTCTTTCCTCTAATTATCGTCCTGCTGATTGCCAGTGAAAAAAGCCTGGTTGATAAATTTCAAACTTGGCATGAGAATAAAAAGGCGGACATGCGCCTATATGGTAGTATCGCCATGATAGTTTTGGGAATTATTATTTTTCTGTTCTAAAATATTATGCAGATGTTAATTGCCCTAAGTTTAATTGCATTTATCACAATCTCCATATCCTTGTTAAATAAATTTTGGCAGTATCGAGTTTGTGCTATTTGTGCGGGAGTAAGCTTAACTTGGATTTTGTTTCTCCTCACTGGATTGTTTGGATATCAGATCAACTGGTTTATTCCCGCTATATTGATGGGAGGATCTGTGGTCGGAATAACTTACTGGTTGGAAAAACATTTAGCACCAAGGCAACTAAATTTATTTGCAAAAACCCTGTTAATTTTGATGGGATTTTATGCTGCATATGAAATAATACAACAAAGTTGGTATCCAGCAATTATTGCCGCAGTTATTTTTCTAATAATAATTATTTATTACTTACGATTTTCTTCAAAACAACAAAGCACCAAAACTATTCAAGATTTAGAAAAAAAAATGGACGACTGCTGCTAAAATTTGTTATACTAACAATAATCAAGAAAAAAGGGAATTTATGAAAAAATTACTTTATATAGGCATGCTTGGGATGCTCGGCCTGCCACTTACTGTTTCAGCCCATATAGACAGCGTGGATTCGCATACAGACGAAGGTATGGGATACTGGCCAGGAATGGGCCATATGTTTGGATCAGGGGCTTTTTCTTGGTTTGGCTATTTGATGGCAATTATTTGGCTAGTTATTGGGGTTCTCGTAATCATTTGGTTGTGGCAAAAAATTAATAAAAAATAATAAGGAAAAATTATATGAAACAGGTATTACTAATCTTAGTTGTAGTTGTTATTATTTTAGGGGTCGGGGTTATCCTCTTTCTCACTGCCAACGAATCGCCCCAAGACTTGCCTCCGTTAGGTGAAGCAATCGAAATTCAGGGAGCCAATCATATCGCGGAAGGCGCCGCCCACGAAGAGTATAATTCCAACCCCCCAACCTCTGGTTCGCATTACGCTCAAGCTGCAGCCTGGGGATTTTATGACGAACAGCTCCCCGATGAGCAACTAATTCACAGTCTTGAACATGGCGGGATTTGGATTTCATACAAAGATGTTGACGACCAGGTTAAGGAAAGATTGGAACTGATAGCCAGAAGAAACAGCGGCAGCGTGATTGTTACTCTTAGGCCGGAAAATGATACGAAAATAAGTCTGGCTTCCTGGGGCAGACTGGAAAACTTGGAGGGGCTGGATGAAGAGAAAATAAACAACTTTATCCGAGCCAATAAAAATAAATCCCCAGAACCAATTGCCCGTTAAGTAGAATAGAAATGCCAAATATAATAAACGAAGATAACCAAAAATCCTATTACAGTAAACCAAGCCAAACTGGCTAAGCTTTTTCTTATCTTTCCAGTAGAAACATTTTTGGTAGTTAAATAAATAAAGGCTAAGATAACCAAATATACCACCATCACGAGTATACTTTTCGTGGTCCAGTGGTGTCCGGACAGACCTGCTAAACTCGCCTTAAGCCCCGATGATCGTTCGCTCCAGATAGTAACAACAGTGGCAAACAGTACTGCAGCAGTAGAAGCCAAAGAAGAAGCATAAACCATTTTCAGCTTGTTCATAATTTAGGCCCACCTAGCTGACGCGGAGATGATAAATCCCATCGCACCGATTAATAAGCTAATACTGGCTGTTAAAATCGTCAGCACCATAAATAATTTACGAAGGTTATAATTTTTCAGATCGTCCACAGAAAGCAGGCTTAAAAATACTAAAGTTAGAGCAAGGGGCACAACGAATAAAAACACATGCTCTTTGGTCTCCATAAATATTGAATGCGCCCAAGGAGCTGAACTTGCTTTGATAATCGGCTTAACCAATACGCCATAAAATTTGACGTAGTAAAAGCCGCCGATCAACCAGCTCAAAACAAAACTTACTAGAGATCCGATCGCCGCAATTTTTATTCTTTTGTTGGTCCTGACATTGGCCACCAATTCGCCCAAAAGCCAGATCGTAAAATCAATGCCTAAAATCGCAAACCCCAGATGTAGCCCTACTAATACAGGTTTATTAGCAAGAATTGTTGATAACATATTTGTATTTATTATATCTGAGAAGAATGATATAATCTAGCTGGTGATGAACTGGATTAAACATAATATTATATATCTAGCCTGGGCTACGGCTGTGATAGGCCTGCTTAGCAGCCTATATTTTAGCTTAGTCAAGGATTTTTTCCCTTGCGACTTATGCTGGTATCAAAGAGTGCTGCTTTATCCCCTCGTAATCGTTCTGACGGTTGGTATCCTCACTTGGGATAAAAAATTACACCTATACGTCCTGCCTTTTACCGTCATCGGCATAATTATTGCGGGTTATCATTATCTGCTGCAGATGAACGTGTTTGCGCAAAACATAATCCCCTGCCAAATCGGCATCCCTTGTGAGACAATTTATTTCAAGCTGTTCGGCTTTATCACGATTCCGTTTTTATCATTAATAGCTTTTGTTTTTATCACCGTTAGTGTCTTGATTTATAAAAAAGCTAGTGGAGAAAACATCAATGAGTAGGCAGGCAGTAATTATGATTGTTATCGCCATAATCATTATAGGCGGCGGCATTTTATTGTTTGTTAACGAAGAGCCAACTGATCGCAGTAACGGAGGCTTTACTGTTGACCCCGGTCATGTCGGTGAATTGGTCCGGGAAGATACATATCAAACCGGAAACCCGGATGCAAAGGTGACCATTGTAGAATTCGCCGATCTTCAGTGCCCGGCCTGCGCCACGGCCTTCCCCGCAGTCAAAGCAGTTAGACAGCTTTATTCCGCCGATGAACTTAAAATAGTCTTTCGACATTTCCCGCTTAATATCCACAAAAACGGACAAGTGGCTAGTTTGGCCGCTGAGGCCGCAAGGGAACAAGGCAAGTTTGAAGAGATGGCAGAACTGTTATTTGCTCGCCAGTCGCAATGGAATACTGTTGGCAATCCGATTAATGTTTTTCTGGATTTCGCCCGAGAACTTGAATTGGATACCGAGCAATTCCGCCAGGCGGTAGAAACCAAAAAATACGAAGATCTAGTTTTCTTGGGCATGCAGGACGGTTACGCACTGAACGTTAACTCCACCCCAACCTTCTTCATCAACGGAGAACCTTACCGACAGGGTTTATCACTAGATGAATTTCAAAAAATTATTAACCAAATGCTTGCTTTATAATTATATGAGAAAATTAATTTACTTAGTAATTATAGTCATCATAGCAGTTGTGCTGTTTCTAAGCCGAGGTACTCAAACTCCAGATGATGATAAAGTCAATACTGGTCCAGAGGCAGTCACTCCAGAAAAACCGCCAACTACTGGTGTAATGAGCCTGGTCAAAAACGATGCCAGTGTTCAAACCACTACCCTCAAGCCTGTCAACGGAAGCAACTCTTCAGGTACAGCCTACAGGCTAGTCAAAGACGCCGTGCTTTATCACACAGTTGTGGCCAGCATGCCTGATCCAAACCCGGGCAATAGTTACGAAGGATGGCTAGTCCAAATTTCTCCTCTTAAATTTTTCTCCACTGGAATTTTGGAGAAAAATAGTAATGGTGATTGGACTTTGGAATACACCGCGGATCAAGAAAACCCGACATATTTAAGGGTGGTGATTACTGAAGAAACAGTAATTGATGCAACTCCTGAAGCACACGTTCTAGAAGGGGACTTCTAAAATACCAATGATGAACCAAGCAAGTATTTACGCAATTATTAGCGTTATCGTAGTTAGCCTTATTTCTCTAATAGGGCTATTTACTTTATCAATCAAAGAATATTTCACCAAACGCGTGGTGACATTTCTTGTAGCGTTCTCTGCTGGAGCGCTGCTTGGAGACGTGTTTATTCACTTACTTCCAGAATTGGCGGAGACCGGCTTTTTGAATCTTGAAATTTCTTTATACATTCTGGGAGCAATTGTCCTGTTCTTCATTCTGGAAAGGTACATCCACTGGCATCACCATCACAACAACGAACACGACGAGGACTGCAGCGAGCACATCCATCCAGTTGCTTATACAATCTTGTTGGGCGATGGTTTTCATAACTTGATTGATGGACTAATCATTGGCGGCGCTTTTCTGTTAGACATTAAGCTGGGTGTTGCTACCGCAGTCGCTGTGATCTTGCACGAAATTCCCCAAGAGATTGGTGACTTCGGGGTGCTACTTTATGCTGGTTTCAGTAAAACACGGGCTTTGTTTTACAATTTTCTTTCGGCCCTAGCCGCCGTGTTGGGCACAATAATCGCGCTAGCGATTGGGACCACCGATAAAACTCTGGCCATACTGGCTGCTCTGGCCATAGGTTCATTTATCTACATAGCCACGGCGGATTTAATCCCAGAAATCCATAAGGACAAAAAAAGAACCGTTCCATACCTATTCAGTTTTTTGTCAGGGATCGGGATAATGGCCTTACTGTTGTTGATTGACTGACGTACTTGCCTGCCGACCAAGCAACGCAAAAAAATACAGAATAAGCAGTAAACTATAATTTACAATCATAAATCCTGGATGTGCCCAGGAAATAATTGAAACTTCAAAATCTGAAATCGGAAAAAGAAACGGCGTGGCAAAAAAATCAAAAGTGTGCGAAAAAATATCAATAAACACATGTATTCCCCAGCCCAGCAAAACCCAAGGGAACTCTTTTAAATATAGCCAGATCAATGCTGCCGCCACAATCCAAATGACAATACTGTGCGTATAATTGTAGGAAATCGTGGCGTATTCAGAAAATTTGTAGGTGTGAAAAGCCTCTGTTAGAAAAGTGGCGGGATGGTTCTCAAAAACCGTATAATATAACCTGACCAAAATTACAGGTGTAAAAGACACAAGGTCTGGCAACATCCCAAACAAAACTCCCCACCAAATTATCTTGCTATTCTCCCGGGTCTTGGGAATTGACCGATACATTACATTAGTCCAAAGACCATGAGCCAATATATCCATAACCTAAGATGCGGCTGCGGTTATGAACAGATCGACCAAGAGCTTAGGATTAACATCCTGTGTTTTTAGTTTCTCGTCTATATTCAAAAGCTGGGTGAAAAGATTCTTCAGTTGGGACAGGTCGCTCTTTTGCGCGTGCTTGAGAGTTATGGATACGCGACCGCTGCTCCAGCCAAGCTTTTGTGCAATTTCAGTCTGTGTTAGCTTTTCTTGAGCCAAAGAGCCTACTAAAATTAAACTTCTTGTCTGTTCTGCCAATAATCCCAAAATCTTAATGATGGCTGATTTTTCATCCCCGACCTGCGCCTCCATCAAGTTCTCCAGTGTCCTTAACGCTGCCTGTTTATTCTTTTTGGCTATTTCACCAGAGAGAACGAAAACATTTTCTGAAACTTTTGGTTTTACCAGTTTTTCTACGTCGGAAGTTTTGATATGGCCGGTAAAACTGGCTAGTTTAAAAAGCTCTGAATAAACTTCCCAAAGATTGAATGCCTCTTTGCGCTCCACCACCCGCCCACCTACTCTTTTTTCCTCAAACAAATCCCTCCCCAGAAAAACCGCCAACTTCTCCACTGCCTCATCATCAATTTTAACATTTAAATCTTGGGCTTGTTTTTTTATCTCAGCGTTCAATTTACTGCCAGCGGGGAGATTGAACTCTAAAAGGTTAATGGGAACACTAAGGATTTTTTTGACAATCTTTAATCTTTTGTCCGGCTTTTTTGTCTGCCAAAAAATCAGAAAATATTCCTGCGGCAGTCTTTCTATGAAAGCTATCAGTTTCAAGCCAAACTGTTCTTGAGCAGCTTTGCTCGGCAAAATATCCTTGGCTACGATTAGTTTTTTTGAGGAAAATAAAGAGGGCGTAAATACTTCTTCTAATTTTTTAGATAATTCCTGTTCTGACAATTCTTGAACGTCAATTAGGGTAATGCTGTTGCCGGAGTATTTTTTTGCGAACTCTGCTTTCCAATGGGTAATTTTTTTCTGCAAACTAAAATCATCCTCGCCAAAAAACAAGAAGACATTGGAGGATGATTGAGACATTAGAATAATGGTATGTTTTTACTGGTTTCTTTTCTGGTCAATTTTTGATTGATAATCTTGTTAAGGTCTGATTGTCTTATCTTCCATTGCGCGCCGATTTTGAATGCCGGGATTTTACCCGCCTTGCACCACCGCCAAATAGTCTGGTTGGTCACGCCGAAAAATTTTGCCAACTGCTCAACACCCAATATTTTATCGCCTTTTTCCTGCATAACCAGCCTTTCCTATCCTTAGTGTATCATCGCTATTGGTTGATTTCAAGCCGGGAAGTAGAGATTTTTTATATGTTTTGTTCACAAAAACATATAAATCGGCGAAGCCGAAAAAACTTTCACTTCCCGGCAAGTCAGAAATATGGTATATTTTGAGAGTTAGATGTGATTTGTCTCCGTGGTGAAACGGATATCACGACTGGCTTCCGCCTACGCTTCCTCCTTCGCTAAAGCTACGGAGGACAAGAAAGCTTCGGCGGACAGGTCGGAACCGCTTATGCGGCCGTAGCTCAACTGGATAGAGCATCGGTCTTCGGAACCGAGGGTTGAGGGTTCGAATCCTTCCGGCCGCGCCAATAATATTTCGGGGTTCTGCGCCACAATAATTAAAGATTTGAGCGCATCCGCCGAAGTGTAAACGAAGGCGGAGAATCCCTCCGGGGACGCCAATTAAATGCCAAAAAGATTTATAAGAATTAAAGAAGATTTTACCTGCGAAAACTGCGGATTCAAAGTTCGAGGAAGTGGTTACACTAACCATTGCCCGAAATGCTTGTGGAGCAAACATGTGGATATTAACCCGGGTGACCGATCTAACAAATGTGAAGGAATGATGGTGCCAGTAGGTTTGGAACAAAAACATAACACATACTATATTTTTCACCGATGCAATAAATGCAAACTTGAAAAGAAAAACAAAGCTGGCAAACAGGATGATTTTGACAAACTCCTAAACCTCGCGCGCTCATAGCTCAACGGTAGAGCAGGGGCCTCTTAAGCCCAAGGTTGTAGGTTCGAGTCCTACTGGGCGCACCAGAATGTATATACGTACGTGTGTATATACATTTTTATGTGCTCTAATTGCCTAATATGAACTCTGACACCAAATCAAATATTTGGAAAATGTATATTATCCAGTCCCTGCGCTGGTTTATGCTGTCCATGCCAGTGTTTGTTTTATTTTTGCAGGAAAACGGTCTTTCTCTCGCACAAATCCTTTTACTACAATCGATCTTCTCAATCGTTATTGTGGGTTTAGAAATCCCATCCGGATATTTTTCTGATAGATTCGGGCGCAAGCTCTCCATTATTATGGGAGTTACAATTGGCATGTTCGGCTATGTAACTTATTCTTTTTCTTTTGGATTTCCAGGTTTTTTGCTGGCGGAAATCTTGCTTGCGGTGGGAGCCAGTTTTGTTTCTGGGGCTGACTCAGCGCTAATTTATGACAGCTTGATAGAACTTGACAAATCTGATCAATACGCAAAAATTGAAGGTAGAAAAATTTCTGCCCAGAGCACTTCAGAAGGCCTTGCCAGTATTATTGGGGGCTTTTTGGCATTGCTTAGTTTAAGAACACCTTTCTATTTTCAAACTACCTTGTGGCTTTTGGCGATACCGTTTGCTTTAAGCCTAGCCGAACCAATTAAGCACAAAGCGATTATTGCCAAAGGGCACTTTAGGAATGTTTTAAAAATTGTAAAATTCGCCCTGCATGATCACAGTGAGGTCAAGTGGCTAATAATCTATTCTGGCACCGTGACAGCGTCAGGGTTAACTATAGCCTGGTTTATCCAGCCCTATTTTCAACTAATTGGCCTGCCTTTGGCCTTGTTTGGCATAATATGGGCGGCCTTACAATTCTCTACTGCTGGGTTTGCACTTGTTGCCTACAAAATCGAATCGTGGGCTGGGCGTAGAAAATCTTTGATCTCGCTAATCTTGCTAACCGCGCTTGCCTACTTCATTGTCGCAACATATGAAAGTCTTTGGGCAATAAGTATTTTCTTTGTTTTTTACTTTGTCAGGGGCTTCAAAGAACCAGTGGTTAAAGATTACATAAACAAACTCATTTCATCTGAAAACCGAGCCACCATACTTTCAATCAAAAGCATGATAGCCCGTGTGATATTTTCCGTAGTTGGTCCGATATTTGGCTGGGTAGGAGATATTTATTCCCTTTCAACCGCTCTATTTGTTGCTGGAATTACTTTTCTGATTCTCGGAGTCATTCCACTGATTTACTTGAAAAAATATAAAGTGTTATAATTAAACTACAATAATTAACACAAACATATGAGCCAATATCAAAAGGTCGTCATTCTACTGCTCAGATTGTCAACTGGTTGGTTAATATTTTATGCTGGTGTCACAAAAATCGCTGATCCAAATTGGTCAGCAGCGGGGTATTTAAATAATGCCAAAACTTTTAGTGGATTTTTTGAATGGCTGGCCAGCCCGGGGCTTTTACCAGTCACCAACTTTGTCAATGAATGGGGGTTGACCTTGCTGGGCATTTCTTTGATACTCGGATTGGGAGTGAGGTTAAGTTCGGTGCTCGGAGGTGTCCTGATGCTTCTCTATTATTTTCCAGTCCTGGAATTTCCACTTATTCCACCCCACTCATACATCGTGGACGAACACATTATATATGCTTTTGCCCTATTGGTTCTTGGCGCTCTAAACGCCGGAAGAATATACGGGCTGGATAAAAAACTGCCCACCAAATTCAGTTAAACGGATTGAATCGGTTCAAAAATAATCTGGGGGGTGAATAGCTTTCCAACTCTTCAATCACCTCAATTGTTTTTTGGTATTCGCTTAAGTTCACTCTGACTATGTTGCTTTGCGGGATGGTTTCCGGCTCAGCAAAAAGCTTCAGGTAGAGGTTATAGTAAAGCAGATAACTCTCCAACAAAATAATCAAAACAAAGATTAAGCTTAAAAACAGACCAATTTTTAAACCTTTCAATTTTGGCAGGTTTATTTTTTTCATTTTATTCATCTGCTCCATAGGTTTTGACGAAAAACACAGCATCAATAGTGCCCAAAACTTGGCCAGTACGGATTGAGCCGGCCTCACTGCTTTCAGTTTCCGCTGAAAGCGTAATTTCCGTCACTTCCGAAAACTGCGGCAAATGTTCCAGATATCGCAAAAAATTCACGGTTCCCACGTAATCATTTTTTAAAGATAATTGGTAAGGAATTTCTTCGATTAATTTTTTACCCACAATTACCGCTGGCCGTTTTTCTCCCTTTGTTGGATTTTCCACGTCATCTGTGATCGTCTTGCTCTCTTGAGTATTAGTCAGCTGAGCAGACCGCTCGACTCCTTGAATCGCTGTCACTAAATCCTCTCTGGTCACAAACGAGTCGGAAATTTTCTGCCGCTGGTCGGCTTTGGACAAGTCTGCCTCCGCGGTTTGATAGGCCCGAATCTGCTGTTCCAACGTCACCAGCTCAGTTTTTTTGCTTTTCGATTCTTCGTGCAGGCTCGCAACCTTAGAAAGCGCAGGGCTGACCAACAGCAAAAAAATCAAACCGGTTATGACTAAACCAAAAATTCCAGTAGCAATTAGTTTGGTTAAAGGCTTCATTCTTGTTTGATTAGTTCTTGGTTGATAAAAAAAGTATAGTTGAAATTCACGTCTTGCGCGCTTTCCAGATTGGCCAGCGGGAAGTTGATGTCCTGAAAATAATCCGATCTCTTGACATTGGCCCAAAATTCCAGCACCGCACTGCGCTGCTTGCTCACTCCCATAATCTGGACTTCCCCAGTCTCCCGATCCATCGTCAATAAACTCACTGACATTGCTTGAGGAATAATATTCCCGAGTTCAATTAATGCATTAGACCAAAAATAATGCTCGCTTTGGATAATATCAAAATTCTTAAGCTCGTTATTAAGCGTGACTACCTGTTTTTCCAACTCTTGGGTATTAGAGCTTTGTAAGGAGTCACTTAAGTTGCCGATTTGATCATCCGTGTCTTTAATTTCGTTGCTGATGACAATCTGACTGACAAAAGCCAAGACAAACAAGACAATCAAACTTATGCTTACCCAAACCCAAAATTTTCGAAGGTTTAGGCTGATCAGTTCGAAGCGAGTCTGCTTAATTTGGCTCGGC
The DNA here is from genome assembly GCA_016186915.1 of Candidatus Doudnabacteria bacterium. Lineage (GTDB taxonomy): Bacteria > Patescibacteriota > Doudnabacteria > UBA920 > O2-02-FULL-48-8 > JACPKU01. The sequence continues at coordinate 400,734 of JACPKU010000006.1, forward strand.
GGCAACAGGTTAATCAGTCTCATAATTCACTCCCCTTATGGCCAACCCGGCCACAGTAGAATATTCCAAGGCTTCTTCCTTGCTAAACGGCAATTGGTGATCAGTTGTTTGGATCACGTTAATCCAGGGGTTCCCCAAAACAACCTTGCCCAAAGGGCGGTCCGCTCCCAAGTTTAATCTGGCTGAAATATAATCGGCGATCCCCATGAGCTTGGCGCTCCCTCCGGAAAGATATATTTTATCTATCCGGCTTTTGGGATTGGCGTGTTCTTCGTGAAAACGGACTACGTTGCGGATCTCATCAACGATGTTATCGAGCATCGGTAAAATCGCACGCTTAATATTGCCGCGCTTGGACTCTTCCACCAACCCCAGCTCCTGTTTAATTTTTTCCGCTTCAGATGCCGGCACTCCCAAATTTCGGGCAATACTCTCTGTAAATGCCCTGCCGGCAACAGGGATACTGCTGGTGTATTCCAAAGCTGAATTATTCACCACGATAAAGCTGGTTTGCAGGGTGGCCATGTCCAAAATCAATATTGCCCGATCAGCGTCTTCACTGCCAACCACAGCTCTGGCTGTGGCCTGCGACTCCAACTCGAAAGCAACGGGCTTAAGCTTGGCCAATTCGAGTGTTTCCGCCAGTGAATCAACATAGTCTTTGGGAGCGGCGGTTACCAACAATTCCAACCGGTCATCAACCTCTTTGATTATCTGCCAGTCCAGATAGACTTGATCAATTGGAACGGGAATGTTCTGTTCTAGTTCCCAAGGCAGGGCATTGACTATTTCGCTTTCCGGCATCCGCGGGATATATATCACGCGCACGAAAGACTTCATTTCCGGCACTGACGCCACGACGTACTTAGTATTAACGTTTCGGGCTTCCTCAATCGCCCGATTGATGCTGTCCGCCAGGCGCTGTTCACTAATAATCATGTGGTTGTTAAATAACTTCCCGCTGAGTGGATAATTCGAATAAGCCCTAAGGTTGAGGCTGGACTTAACTTTTTCCAACTGCATAACCTTGATGGATACGTCAGAAACATCCAAACCGAAAGCATTGATTTTTTGGTTTCCGAATAAACTAAACATTGGCTTTATTATATCAGCTTATTGAATTAACTGCCATGTTTGATCTAATATTTCCCACCCTCCGGCTGGCCCAGAACTAAAATTGGCGCTGGCCAGACCGGTTTCGTAAGTGACCACGGCAGAATTATTTATATCTAATTGATAAGCCACCACTTCTTTTAGGTTGGCGCTGTTGGTTATCTCTATTTCTCCAAACGGAGCATAGAGAATCGAGACTTGGGCGCTGTTAGTCAATTTAATTGCTGTTTCATCGACTCTTTGCGATACCAGCATTAAATAACTTCCTGCTGTCCCGGAACCAAGAATCTGAGCGCTATTTTTGATATCAATAAATCCTTGGCTTGTGGACTCTTCAATACCAGCTAAAATAATACCGCTAGTCGAGCCGAAGCTCGGTGCTAACTGTACTATGGCGCTATTTGAAAAAGTCACTTTCCCTGTTACCCAGATGGTGCCGGTAACAGTCAGCCGTCCAAAATTTATTACTTCCAAATCGCCGTTGATTTTAATTGGCCCCAGAGAAACAGTTCCGTTAATAACTTGGCTGCCAATCACTCCGCCAGCCGTGGCTTCTGCCTCCCAAACATTGATTTGGTCATCAGTAATGGGCAGGCCAATCGCTTCAGGATCGATGAAATCATCCGGGTTAGGGGTGGTTTGGCTGCCCCCGATAGTGCAGCTTGCTTTCGTGTCAAAAGTGGCGTTGCCGCCAACCGTGCAGTTGGAAATGGTGGTGGCCACGACATTCCCGCCAACCGTGCTTCTCAAAAGACCAAAGCTGTTGGTGCTGCCCCCGACGCTGGAGTCTTCAAGAAAATGAGACATGGCGTTCTCATCCACCTCCATGCCGTCAATTTTTCCGCTACTGCCCGCCGCAATCGCGGTACCGGAAATCCTGGCGGAATTGCTCCCAATAATATTGCCGTTACTATAAACATTGCCGATCACGCGCGCGCTGTTCGTCATTTCTAACCCGCCTTGTCCCACCTGCACGCCATAGTTGAAACTTATGTTAGTCGTCCCTGTGGCCGCGGTTACCTGCACCACTCTTTTCGCTCTGGGATTGGCAGCGCTGGGAACAAACGCCTCCGCCCGGATGAGTTTGTTGCCGCCGGCAAGATCAGTAATCGTGACATTGTATTCCCCGGCTTGAAAGGAAGTGCCGTTCTCTCCGGTATAACCGGGTTGATTATTTAATTTCCAAATCGCTGTTTCGACAGCGGCTTCCGCAATGCTCAATCCCTGCACGCGGCCCAAGGCTTGGCGGTGCGACCGAATCTCTACCGTGGCATAGCCAACCAAGGCCACCACCAAAGTGATTACAATGGCCATAAACACCAGCGTGATAATGATAATTTGGCCTCTTTGTGAGTTCATTTATTTCTTATTCTTGATTTCGAAGAAAGAGTGAGGCTTTTGGTCTGTAATCCAAGGTCTTCAGAAATGGTCAAATCAGTGGCAACTTCGGTAACCAAATCGTAATCAGGGCTGTCCAACGTAAATGCCAAGTCCCCAACGTTTTCCGCCAGCTTCTTAGTTCCCGGGCTTCTGGCGCTCAAAGCATCTGGCAAGGTCTCTCGATATAGATTCGCGTTGTTCAAATAGTAAACTACGTAGTCGTTGCTTGATGGAATTAGCTGGTCTTGGGCGTTGACTGACTGAATTTCTAAAACCAACACCTGTGCGCCTGCAGTAAAGGTACTATAACTTGCCACTGCTCTGGTGGCGGAACGGGTCGCGGCATCTATATCGTCCAGTGACGCTCTCGCGGAGCTGTTAAGTTTCAGTTCGGAAGTTTGAGTCCTATAAAGTCTGTTTTGTCCGATAAATAAATTAACGATCACAATGCTCAATATAGCGAATAAAGCAACGACAATAATCATTTCTATCAAAGTAAACCCCCTGGAAGAATGTGGAATGTGGAATGTGGAATGTGGAGTTGGGTTTGCCATATTCTATATTCTAAATTCTATATTCTGACTTCTCATGGATTTATTCCTCCTGCTCCTGCTAAAGTTTCGAGTTCTAGCTGTTTCGCTATCCCATCATTCCAAGTCACGGTAACACTAATCTCTTTCAGCCCGGTAAAACTTCCTGAATCAACAACTGTAAAACTGCCCGCCCCTTGGGGAATCTGTGCTAACAATGCATCTGTGATGGTGCCCGAGGGCGGCAATGACTCTACTGGTATTGATCGCAGCTCCTCTACCTGCGTGCTGGCCACATGATAAGCCAGATTCTCGAATCTTAATTTTTTCGTTATGGCCACGACATTAAGCGCCGCCACATACAAAATCAAAAGCACGGCCAACATGCCTAGACTTATAAGTACTTCTATCAGGCTGATGCCTTTTTGGGAATGTGATATGTGTTCCATGACTATCCTATGGTTTGCGTAATATTATAAATCGGAGTAATCAGGGCGATTGCTAAAAATCCAACCACGGATCCAATAATCACCATCAGCACCGGCTCCAAAATTGAAGACATATTCTTCATAGTTTGGTCAATCTCAGTCTCATAAAAATCCGCCACCTCCGTAAGCACCGCTTCCGTGGTTCCCGACTCCTCTCCCACTTCCATCATTTGAATTACCAAGTTGGAAAACAACTTCGGCTGCTTTTTAAAGGCGCTGGATAGCGGAGAGCCGATTTTCACCTTGGAAGAAGCATCAGAAATTGTTCGTTGATAGTAAACGTTATTTACCACATGGGCAGAGACTGACAACGCCTCCACAATTGGCATGCCGCTTTTAACCAATGAAGCCAGCACTCGGACAAATCTGGCCTGATTGATTTTTATAACGAGACCGGAAACAACAGGAACATAAAAAACTAGTTTATGCAGCACGGTTTTCCCGGATTCAGTTTTTCTCCAAAAAACGAAGGCAATAATCAAGCCAACCAGCAAGGCCAAAATCAACAGTCCATAATGAGCAAATACATCCACTACTCCAATTACTATCCTGGTCATAAAAGGCAGTTCCACGCCTAAATCCACAAATGTTTGAGTGAGTTTCGGCAACACAAACGTAAACATCAAAAAACCGACAATCACCAAAGCTCCCAAAACAACCAAGGGGTAAGTCAGCGCCCCTTTGGCCTTGGCAATCAGGTCATAGTCGCGCTGTAACTGGTCGGCAAGATAGAATAAATTTTTTTCCAGATTTCCCGACACTTCTCCGACATGCACCATGCTGACAAAAATCGGAGAAAAAACTTTTGGAAAACGTGCCAGCGAGTCAGCCAGAGAAGTCCCGCTTTCCACCCCTCGGGCCACCTCCGCAATAATTTTGGCAAACTTCGGATTAGGCGTCTGGGCTGTTAGAATTTTTAAACTCCGAGACACTGGTAGCCCTGCTCGAATCATCACTCCAAGATTCTTGATAAAAGTAATTTTGTCCAACAGCTTGATTCGGGCAAACCACTCATTCACCGCAGAAAAATTGATGGATTTTTTCACCAATTTAATGGAAGTCGGCAGCATTCCTTGACTGCGCAGCCGATCCACCACCGCTCGCTCGTTGAAAGCCTCAATAATGTTTTCCTCCACCATCCCGGCTTTGTTTCTGGCAATGTAAGAATATTCTGGCATATTAGTGTAAGCTCCAAATCACAAGCATCAAATAACAAACAGGTTCCAAGCACCAAAATCTAAGTTCCGGACTTTGGAGTTTGAAATTTGTGATTTGATATTTATTTGGGATTTGTTATTTGTCATTTGGGATTTGAATAGAATCAATTCTATTCCTTGCTTACTCTTAGGACTTCTTCGATCGTGGTCTTGCCTTGTATGCTCTTAATAAATCCGTCTTGCCACATCAGGATCATGCCCTGTTCAATCGCCTTGTCCTGAATCTGGCTCGTCGGCGCGTGCTTAAGAATCAAATCCTGAATGGCCGGACTAACTTCCAAGACTTCATAAATTCCCATTCGTCCTTTATACCCGGTGCTGCCGCATTTGTCGCAGCCTCGTCCTTTATAAAAAGTCAGATCAGCCAGGCTCTTTATTTTGGTTTCAACCACTTTTTCACGTTTAAGTATGCCAAGCAGACTTTCGATGTTATACTGCTGTTTTAGGCTTTCTTCAAATTCTTCGTCCACATGATATTCCTCTTTGCATTCTTGACAAACCTGCCGAGTGAGACGCTGGCCGACCACGGCATTGATCGTAGAAGCAATCAAATAAGGCTCTACCCCAATGTCTAACAGTCTGGGCAAGGCTCCGGCGGCATTGTTGGTATGTAAGGTCGAAAGCACGATGTGTCCGGTCAATGCGGCGTGCACCGCTTCCTCTGCTGTTTCTGCGTCCCGAATCTCCCCGATCATAATTATGTTCGGATCTTGGCGAAGCAGAGCTCTTAGACCCATGGCAAAGGTTAGACCGATTTTGGGATTAACCTGCATTTGATTAACGCCCATGACCCGGTATTCAATCGGATCTTCAATGGTCGAGATGTTGACACCCTTGGTATTAAGCAGGGAAATAATCGTGTACAGCGTGGTGGACTTGCCGCTGCCGGTAGGACCGGTAACCAAAAGCGCGCCGTGTGGTTTTTTAACATTGCGCATTATGGTTTCGTAATTTCTGGCTATAAATCCCAGTTCTTCCAAGGTCATGGCCCGGGCGGATTCGTCAAGCAGGCGCATTACAACTTTTTCTCCGTCAAAAATCGGGATTACCGAAATACGAAAAGATATTTTGTAGTTATCTTTTTCGATCTTAAACCTGCCGTCCTGCGGAAGGCGATGCTCGTCAATTTTGAGGTTGCTGATCACCTTGATCCTGGCAATTAGCGCTGGCTGAATAACTTTGGGCAGAGTCATCACGTCATGCAACACACCGTCAATCCGATACCTGACCATTACTTCTTTTTCCTGGGGTTCAATGTGGATGTCAGAGGCCTTTTCAAAAATTGCGTATTCCAGGAGTGTGTCCACCACTCTGACCACAGGAATTTCTTCCGCCATCTCTTGCAGTTTTTGCGTAACATTTTTAGGCTCTTTTTTATCATCTTTTTCCTGACGGGAAATAATCTTGGCGAACTCCGCCTCCAACGAGGTATGGTATTGCTTCAGCCCCCACTCTAAAGAAGATTTGGAAGTCAAAAACGGTGCAACCTGCAGGTCGGTCTTTTTCTTAATCGCCTCTCGAGTCTGCAGATCATCCGGATCAATCATGGCCAAATTCAGCTTGTCTTTTTCCTTGGCGAACGCAATCACGCCATAACGCCGAGCAATCGGCTCGGGAACCAAAAACAATACCTCTTTGGGAATTTGAGCGATGTCTTTTAGATCAACATATTGCACATCCAAAAACCCCGCTGTAATCTGGGAGAGTTTCTCCTCCTCCACAATTTTTTTGTCGATCAACAAAGAAGCCACGTTCTGTTTCTTTGCGTGGGCTTCTGAAACAAGCTCTTCCCAGGCTTTGCTGGAAATAACTTTTTTAGCAACCAATGATTTTTTTAGTGTTCCTTCGTCTAACACTTTCTTGTTTGATTTTAATATCTGTTTCTTTTCACTAAGACTCGCCAATTTCACTTTAATTATAAAAGAATTGACCTGATTTGTCAAAAAACCTCTTTGGCAATTCTAACCTGAAGTGCAACCGCCGACTGGGCAAAGACGAATCAACTGTTAGTCGAGAAATCAGTCGTAACAAGAACACGGCAGGAAAATATACAGCCGGATTAGCAGACCAAGCATCACGGAAACGGAGAATTTCCGGCAAGCGCAAGAGTCGGAAACTGATTAAGGATAAACAATTAAGACGGGCGGTGTTGTCACTGCTTAAGAAAAAGAAACCGGCATAACAATATATTTTGCCTATCCCTACCACAGCTGGGAACGGGGCGCTAACGAAAACTTTAATGGCCTACTTCGGCAATACTTTCCTAAGGGAATACCCTTTGCTACAATTACCCAAAAGGGTGTTGATCGGGCAGTCCGTGAATTAAATCATCGTTCCAGAAAACGGTTAAACTATCTAACTCTATATGAGGTCTTTGTTAAAGGCATGAAGCCTTAAACCAGTTGCGATTCAGTTTGGAAAGTAGGCTACCGTACATACGTACATAAAAACAGCGACCGCTAAATTTATGTTAAGTGGGGAGATCAAAAAACTTCATCAAATCTGTCTGCCTGTCAATGCTTTCCGCCGTGATCAATCGAACAAACGGCCTGATTTCATAGGCCTCCTTCATTAGGTCAACTTCTTCCAATATTTCATAAGGCCAAACCCAGACACTTTTTTGCAATTGATACAAGCCTAACAGTTTAAGTTTTTGCGCGAAGACCAATCGGCGAAACTTAAACTTTTCCGGAACATCAAAGATCACGATGCGCCATTTACCATCCCATTTCTTAGGCCTCGTCAATTGCAGCTCTCCTAAGCGAAACTTTTCTAACCTTATTTTCCCTTTTTCCGTGAGCATCACCAGATTACCATTAGGCGTTTTTTTAACAGTGATCAGGCCGCTGCGCTTGGCATAATCAAAGGCTCTTTTTGCTTGTGGTTGCTTATACCCTCGAGATTTAAGTAAACCAAGTGCTGAAAAAAGATTAGGCGCCGTTGCCGCGACTATGATTACCCCCGCCAGTCCAATCCCTATTAATAAATATTTTAAAACCTCGGTCCCTTTTATTCTCATATATTGTTTAATTTTCGATCAATGCTCGCTTATTAGTATTCTGTAATCCCCTGACCCATGTGACATAATTTTAGCGACCGCTAAAATTATGTCAATAGACAAATCCCTTTGCTGATCTTTTTAGCCTTGTAATATCCTTAATGCTTTTTATATCTATATACGACAGTGTTCCGGTAGACCAGGGTCAAGTTGTAAAAAATATTAACCCCCAAGACTGGTCAGAGGCCAGAGTCACCTACTAAGAAAATTTTAAAAGACTCCCCTTAGAAAGGGGAGTCTTTTCGATTATGCCTTTACTCCACCAAGCCGCCGTCTTCGTATTTCCCGGTTAAAGCAGCTGGAATGGCGTTTTCGGTTTTGTAACCGCGGAATGACAGATCTTCGCGGGAGGAGAACTTCTTCGCCTGCCCATCCGAAATCAGGTAGTAACTGCCTCCATCGTAGACCAAGGTGCCATCTCGGAATTTGACCAAGGCGCCTTCCGTTAAGGCATTGTCCGCGTCATTGCCTGTCACAATCTTGCCCCAGTCAAAGCCATAGGTGTTGAATACGGCTTCAGATTCAAAGCCTTGGCGGGTGTTGCCTTTCACCCACCAGACTGTAACTCCGTCGGAACCCAAGACTAAGGCGCCGTCTGGGTGAGAAAGGCTTGAGTCTTCGACAGGGTCCCCGGCTGGATAGTCAGTCAGATCAATCATGGGAAGGTTTTCGAAGTTGTAGCCTAATTGGGTAAAGACTGTCTCGGAGGTAAAGCCGCGCTTGGTGGCACCGGTGCCAATCATATAGACAGTAACCCCATCGGAGGCGTCCAAGACCAGGGTGCCTTCCAAGGCTTTTTGCACGAATTCTGCTTGCGGCAAGGCCATGTCTTGGGCATTGGCTGCCACGGCCTGGCCGAAATTGTAGCCATGCGAGAGGTATTCCGCTTCTTTTCTAAAGCCTGTTCTTTGGCCATTCTTAATCAGCCAGACGGTGCCATTGTCCAAGACTAAGGTGCCGTTGGGGTGCGCGCCGGCAGAGCCGGTAGCAGGCGTGGAAGTTTCGCTGGGAGTATCCGTGGTCGGAGTCGTGGTGGGAGTGGGTGTCGCCACCGCACCGCCACCTCCTCCGCCACCTCCTCCGCCTCCGCTGGTAAGAACAACAACCGATACGGCACTGCTGGCCGCTGACTCGTCTCCGGTTGAATTAAGAGCGCTGACCTTAAAGTAATAAGTCGAGCCGGCAGCCAAACTGGTGGCAGTAGTTGAAGTATCCGACACAGCCTTTAGGAACGGGAAACTGGAATTATCGCTTGATTGGTAGACATTGTAAGTACTGGCTCCGGATACAGCTGTCCAACTTAAGTTAACCGAACTGGTCGAGATAGCAGTTCCAGCAAGCCCAGTTGGGGTTGCTGGCGGCGCCCCGCCGGAAGCAACCAATGGAGCAAAATCAGATAAGTGCTCCACCGTGGCAGTCAATGTATTCAAGGTTGTATCAACCGTGGTCGCCAGAGTGTCATAGGTTTGATTGGCATCATTCCAAACACCAATGACCAGCGAAGCTTCACTTGTACCAGCCGGTAAATCCGCTTCAGTATATGGAATAGTGATGGTAATTTCATCGTTCAAGCTGGAAATCGGCGAGCCGTCAGCACCCACCGCGTCAATTGATACCGCGTTTTTCTTCAAGATGGCCCCGACCGGAGGATTCGGCATAGCGGTATTGACTTTGGTCGTAACTGTGGCCGCGTTAGAGCCAGTCCCCAGGGAGTTTGCCGGAAAATTTACGTTGAACCCAGTTCCAATATCAGTGTTGGTCACGAATCCTCCGGAAGTCGGAGTGATTGTTTCCGGCCGTTCTGCATAAATGGTAAAGCCGGAAATCGCGGTTAACGCAAGATTTTGATCTGTTGGGCTATTGCTTGCGACGGTGACTGGCAGGGGGCCCCCTTCGTAGCCGTGGCTATGCGCCCTAATCGTCCAGGTGCCGTTGTCCACGTTTAAGGTATAAGCACCCGCGGCATTAGTCTGGGCGACCGCGTAGCCGCCATTGCCATCAGACGCGTCAACAAAGGCATTAGATACTCCGCTACCGTCAACTGTTATTGTGCCGGTAATGGTCCGAGCGGCAGTGGTTAAGGCAATGGTGCCCACGTCAACAGTAGCGGTGGTAACCGTGGCCGTGCTTTCCGCCGGAGATTTGTAGCCTGGCTTGTCGGCGCGGACTCGATAGGTTCCGGGCGGCACGTTGATGCTGAAGGTACCGTTGGCAATGGTTTGCGCGCCCAAGAACACCGTGTTGGTTTGCCCGGTTGGCGTGCCATTCAAAGACACCCAAGCGCCAGAGAGAGCTACTGCGTCTCCAGTTACCGTGCCGGTCACCGCGTATAATTGTTTGGAACTGCCGACATTGTAAGTAATAGTTTGCGTAGTGCTGACGGCGGTGGTTGTTCCTAGACTGCCGTAAGCCGGATGTCCGGCGCGGACCGTGTATGTTCCCGGCGGGACGACAACGGTATAAACAGCGTTGGCGCCCGTGGTGGTGGAAGTCGAGGTAAAGTTGCCGCGGCCGTTGGAATCCCGAACTTCAACGCCGGCGTTGGCAATGGCATTCGTGCCGTCAGTAATATTGACTGTAATCGTAATAGGAGCGGCGAGCGCGCAAGCCGAGGCTTCGGTTGTGCCACCGGTAGTCACCACTACCCCCGTAATCGGCGTAGATTCACCAACCCCAGGAAAGAAACATTTTATGCTGTAAGTTCCAGCCGGCACTTTCATGGTGTAAACGCCGTCAGAGCCGGTGATAACCATATTGCCGGAGGATTGATCGGAGTTTTCAGCGCGCACCATAACTCCCTGCACTCCTACCGTGGCTTGAGTTGCTGAACCGGTAATTGTTCCGATAGATAATGTTTGAGCCGAGAAATCCTGGCCAGTGGCATTGGACGTGGTAATCGTAATGGTCTTGGTTCCCAATCGTCCGAATCCAGGAGCAAACGCTTCCACCACCCAAGTGCCGGCCGTGACATACAAGGTGTATGCGCCATTGGCGTCAGTGGGCCCGCCCACAAAGTTGCCGCTATCTCCCCCAACCGCCGTGGTATTGGTAGTGGAAACGACTTTGCGGCCGCTTACACCAGCGTAAGGAATGGCATTGCCGGAGTCGTCTTTAATCGTACCGGTTATAGATAGGCTGGTAGAAGCATCCAGCACGAAAGCCAGAGTGGTCGGAGTGTTGGCGGCAGCGCCGACGGTAATTTGCTTTTCCGAAACCGGCGGCATGCCTGGCTTAAACACTCCGCAGAGATAGACTCCTTCTATCGTTTTGAGGGTGAATGCGCCGCTGGTATTGGTCTGTCCACCAGTACCGAAACCGCCCGATGTACCGCCAGTCGTTGATGTTGAAACCGGCCGGCAAAATACGCCGGCACTGGATACTCCCGTACCGCCTGAATCAACCACTGTTCCGGTAATGGTTTTATCGGCTGTTGATAGGGTGAAGTTTTTGCCAGTTACGCTCACAGCAGCCACTGCTACCTGAATGTTTGGCGGAGGCATGAAAGTAAAGTCCGGCGGCGGCGGCGGCGGCGCTCCCGGGGTAAAGAATGTTTCTGCAATGAAAGGACCGACTCCGACATTGTAGCTAGCGTTAGGAGTTACCGGCAAAGAATAGGCATCAGCGCCTCCGGTCAAGGTCACCGTTTTTTTGGTAAAACCATATTGAGAAGAAGCAAAAACATCCACCTTGGTGCCATTGGCCCCGGTGATAGTTCCAGAAATAGTAATGGCTGCGGCATTGCTTAGAGCGAAATTCTTGGTTAAGCTTGTGGCCGAAACTGTAAATGGCTGGGGCGCGGAATTGAAAGCGACATCGATCGTAGCATTCGGCTTGATACCAATCATATACTCGCCGTCAGCCAAGCTTGTGAATGTTGCCACACCGTCAATCGTGCTATTGGCTGTAGTTGCTTCCTGTCCTCCGGTTGCTGGACTGAACAGATAAACTGTCACCCCATTAATACCTTCGCCAGCGTTGTTGGTGCCATTGGAATTGGCATCTTTAAATACGTTCACGGTCAACGTCCTTGACCCTGCCTGACCCAAGTAGAAAGGCGCGGCCGTCAAGGTTTGCAGAGCCACCCCGGAAGCATCTTTGGTTTGAATAGTGACTGTGTAGCCGGATGATGACGGCACAGTGGAGTTGACGATGTTAATAAGGTCAATACACATAAACGAATTAGTCCCGGTCGCTGCGGTATTGGTGGTGATTGTTACGGTGCCCGCATCATTGTTGCCGGCTACGCTGGCAATACCAACCGTGCCGCTGGCCAGCATATTTATGTCGCCGTTACAGCCGCTATTGGCCACTGCCATCTTGTCAGCGGAAGCCAGGGTAAAGCCTGCCGGGAAAGTCAGCACAATTGATCCGCCGGAAGGGATGGAAGTGCCGGCCAAAAAATTGACCGTATAATTGGACGTCGCTCCCGCGGCTTTGGACATAGGTGTCACCCTAGTCGGGTTCATACCCTGCGCGCCCGGATCAATCGTGCCACCCCCGGGACCGATTTGTCCGCCGGTTGTAGAAGAATCCTGCACCACGCCCTGGGAAACATTCTTCACCGGCGTGCCGGTGTTATCCATAGCATTGCCGGCCAAGTCTTGGGCATTTATCGCCACGGTGATTGAGAAGCGGTTGCCGTTAACCAACGATAGACCAGTAATGCGGGCAGTTCTGGTGCCAGCCTCATAAGTTACTGTCTTGCCGCCCAAACCAACCGAGGTTAAAGAAGGCGCATCAGCGGCTCCGGTGGCCAAGGTATAGTTGCTGATATTATCAACCGCGTTCGGCCCGCCGCCACTCTTCATGCTTTCGTTGAATGTCACCGCCACGCTAAAGTTATCAGCATTGCTGAAGGTGACAAACGGCTTGGCTGTGTCAGCCGTGGCCGTGGTTGTGAATGCGGAAGTATAGTTGGCGGCCAAGGCGTTGGCGGATAAATCTTTTGCCCGCGGGTCGCTGGCACCGCCTAGGATGGTAAAGGTATAACCGGTGTTGGCCTCCAGCGCCACAGATGGACTAAAGTTTACCGATCGGCTGTTGGGATTGTAGTTAACGTTGCCAGTAACAGCAGCGCTGTTGCTGGTTTTCTTAAGCGTAACAGTAGTGCCCGAAATGGTTGAAGGATCCATGTCTTCCGAAAAACCGGCTGTGACTATAGCGCCCAGACTGATTCCGGTCGCGGCATTGGCTGGAGACACGCCAAGCACGGTCGGCGCGGTCGTGTCCGCGGCGCCAGAAGGAGTTCTGAATGACAAGAAATATGGTGCCGACAAGGCCGCGGTCGTAGTAGAGGTAGCTGTGGTATTAACCTTGACAATATATCCGGTCGCGGCAGTCAGCGTTGCAGGAGTTAGGGTGACTGTTTTGGAAGCCGAGTCATAAGCTTTGGTGGTAGTTACCGGTGTGCCAGGCGCGCCATTGACATCGGTAAACAAACCAATGTTGGCGTCAGCTATAATTGAACCACTGCCGCTTGCGGCCATGTCCACGCTGAACGTCAGCCTGATTGGCGCGCCAATCGGATGATTTTGTGAACCCGATTGCGGCTGGCTGGATTGGACAAAAGGCGGCGTAGTGTTAGTTCCGCCGGTTGCTCCTGTTGTAAAGGTCAAAGTATTATTGGCGGCAAGCGCGTTACCGGCAGTGTCTTTAACTCCGGTCGTTGCCGTCACCACATAAGTCGTGGAGGGGGTCAGCGAACCCGGGAAGTTGTCAAAGCGGAGCGCCCCGGTGGCATTGTCGATAGTGTCGGCGCCGGTAACCATGTGAAAGGCGTAAGCATTGTTATTGGAAGCGTTGGCGGTCGTTTTAGCCAGTACAATATCCCCGAAAGAAAGCGCGGTGCTCGCGGTCACAGCGCCTTCAGCACCGGGAGCGAGTCGGCTCATTTGAGAACTAGCGGCCACCAGAGAAGTTCCGGCAGTCAAACCGTCCACTACGGCAGTTCCTTCGGTGGCATCCGAAGACATATTGCCAGCGGAGGTGACCAAGTGCCAACCATAAGTAGAACCAATTTGAACAAACACTAGATCTCCTTGCGTGACTGCAAGAGTGCCGTTGGCAGTAGCTCCGTTATCTGTAGCAGTTGCTGTTGGGGTAATGCTTGAAAAGCTGGACACGCCACCGCCGGGGTGCGTGCCATAAGTGGGAGCAGCACTGGCCCCATCAAGTCGAAGATTAGCATGGTTGATCGCTACACCTCCGGTAGTAACTATATGCCAGTCATATCTCACGCCGGTTGGGTTGGCGGAAGTATTAGCGACAATGATATCGCCGGTGGTTACTGCGGTGGCTACATCCACGGCAGAGGTAGCGGCCGGCGTGGCAAATTTAGTTATCTGCTGTCCACCGAAGGACGTAAATCCATTAACGGCAAAAGTTCCGGAAGTCAAAGTGGCATTAGTAACCACTCCCGCTTCCGGCGGGAAGGTCTCGCGCTGGGTAATGACTATATCCCCGGCAGTTGGAGACGCATAACCCGTAGGCGGTTCGGGCACTATGGCATTGGTACCCGCCACGTTATAAAACGCCGTGGAAGTTGAGTTCACTTTAGCAAAGCGCGAGCTGGCGGCAAAGGTCGGCGGAGAAGAAACGACGATATCAAAGCCGTCCGGGAACGATCGGATGCCGGACGCTACCGGGGTGCCGGAGGCGGTAAAAGTGACATTGGTCGGGTTAATCGTGGATTGATCAATATTTTCACTAAAACCCATGTGAATAAACCCCGAGATCGGCACGCCGGTGGAGTTGTCAGCTGGGCCTGTTGTGTTGACGTTGACAGTCGGGGCAACCGTGTCAATCGTTATGGCGCTGGTGGCGACTGCCGCGCCCAGCGTCGGGTCGTTGGCGCTCATATCAATTCCGTTTGTCGGCAGCGTCAAAACAAATCCATGGCCATTTACAGCACCGGAAGCGGTTCTAAAAACAATGTAGTACGTGCCTGCTGCGCCAGCGCTTGCGAGCGTTAAGGTAGTGGAGTTGCTGGACCAAGCGGAAGCGGAGGACAGAGTGACAACAGCATCGGTGGCATCGAAGGACCCGGATACGCTACCGGCATCATTATAGATAGCGACACCAGAAGTTGCTCCAGTAGCAAGGGCAGCAAGATCGACGGTCGGATCAAATGATGTTGCTGCGCTATCGGTCGCCGTGACCCTAAGCGATGTAAGGGTTTCGGCAGCGTCAACTGCTATAACAACTTTTATCGCCGCTCTGGGACTACTACTGGCTTTAGCCGTCGAGGCCACAGTAATCAGACTGGTCACTGTTGGAGTAACTGTGGCGAACGCTGGCTCAACCAGCAAGGCCAAGCTCCCGGCCCAAACCAATGTGGCAACGACCAAAATATAACTAATTGTCTTTCTCATTGATACTCCTTTTTAAAACAAAAACACGCCTGTATTCAACTAACCAACAAGCGCGTTGCTGCTTTCTTTAAATTGGGTAAACCAAAAATTCGAAAGGTTGAGTTTTCGGAAAGCAAAAAAGATCCTAAACTTTGCAAAATTTTGGTTTTCACCCTTTAATTAACTATGTTTTGATTTCTTCGACGATTCGAAGCTACCAATGGCAGTATACTATAAGCTGTATTTTTTGTCAATAAAATACCGCCAATCCAAAGGCTCAACCACAGTTAAGCCTTATATCAAGGTTCGACCTTGAAGAAATTTGAGCAATTACCAAAAGCCTTACCTTGTTAACTCCGCCACTACAACATAACGATCTTCTTCACCAAAAGGATAATAAGCCTGCAGGCTCAAAAGCCTTCTGCCATTAGTTTCCTGATTAGTGACGGTAAAATCAGCTGCCCGGGTGGCAATTATATTGATTACCATAAACTCCAGCTGTCCGGTTTGGTCAATTACTGCGATAAAGTCCCCTCCCTCCAGCTGCTTCAGATCAGCAAAAACCTGCGCGTAGGAACTTACAAGCCACGGATAATTCCTCGCGTATCCCAAAATAAATGCATTGCCGATTTCTCCCGGTTTGGATGTATTAGGCAGATGGGCCACGCCCTGGGTTAAGGCGGTTTGCATTTCCAGCGCGTCTTCATGCTCGACGTAAACTATCGGCACCCAAACCTGGAGCTTGGGTATGAACAAAATTTGGTCTTTGGGATTCTCCTGCTTGCTTTGGGTAATTTGCTGGGAAGGCGCCTTGGCATTGACCTCGTCAGATACTGGGCCTCGCTCCTGGAAAAAACTGGCCAGGACGAAGATTGAGGCGAGTATAACAATGGCAAGCAGCCGGTTTTTAAAAATTTCTGTCATGGCTCCTTTGCCTGATTAAATCGCGCCGGCTTTGGCCTTGATCGTTTTGTCGATTTCGGTTCCCTCAATTAAGTATCCATGGAATAGAATTTGGTCACGGTTGAGATACAGCTTGTCTGATGCCCACGGCCTTTTTGCATTTGTAAGGGATATCAGTGTTTGAACCGGGGTTGGCTTGCCGTCCTTGCCCAAATCCTCCGAATTTTCCAGCCTATAGCCGTCTGTCAAAACCAATCTAGGGAATGTATGCAAATGGCCGACATAGAGTTCACCGGTGCTAAGGTAAACTACGGAATATTTTTTTGCTTTAAGGTTTGAGTTTATCCAAACCCCAAGAATAACTAATATGACAATGACTAAAGTCAAGGCCGTCCAAAATATTTTTCTCGTGCTTCGCACAGGTTGCTCGCTAATAAAATTTTTCATTTCAGCTTCAAAATTAGTTTTAGTCCTTGGCATATGGCCTATCTTAGCATAAATAAAAAGTCCAAGCAAATAATCACATCAAGGTTCGACCTTGATAACCGAGCCATATGATCTAACTCCCCACTAACACTTATTCTGGCGCTCTCCCTCTTATTCTAAGAGGGGGTAAAGCTGAGAGATTAGTCCGCAGTTATCTCCCCCTTGGAACAAGGGGGATTAAGGGGGTTAGAGGCAATGCTTTAGGATTCTCTCATAGACTCCTTCTAAGTTCTCAAGTACTTCGTTATCCCAGAATCTAAGAACTTTAATGTTATGCGCTTTGAGGAAGTTGGTTCTTTCTTGATCATAATCTTTTTGTTGCTGATGCTGGCTCCCATCCAGTTCTATTGCCAATCTTAGCTTAGGACAGAAAAAGTCGAGTATATATTTACCAACGCTGTATTGCCTCAAGAATTTATGGCCGTTGCATTGCTTATTTCTAAGCACCGACCAAAGCAATGCTTCGCAATCCGTTTGATTCTTTCTTAGCTCTCGTCTTTTCTGCTTTATGCTTAAACTATTATACAGGTAGCTCATAATCTAACTCCCCCTACCCCTCTTATTCTAAGAGGGGGTTTAAAACTGCACTTTAAACCAATAAAGCGGCCTCTGAATAGGCCGCTTTATTTTGTTATACGAAGGTGACCTTCGTAACTATTCGACGTTGCCGCCAGAGGCGTAATTGGCCAAGGAGGCATTGATCGCGTTGGCTGTGGAATAGCCACGGTTGGTGAGGTCAGACACAGAGCTGAACATTTTCTTGGTCCCGTCAGAGATGAGGTAGTAAGTACCTCCATCGTAGACGAGCGTGCCATCTCGGAATTTGACTAAGGCGCCTTCAGTAAGGGCATTGTCAGCGTCATTGCCTGTCACAATCTTGCCCCAGTCAAAGCCATAGGTGTTGAACACGGCTTCAGATTCAAAGCCTTGACGAACACCACCTAAGACCCACCAGACTGTTCGGCCGTCAGAACCTAAGACCAAGGCTCCTTCCGGATGTGGAAGGGCTGAATCAGCAATCGGATCTCCAGCCGGATAATCAGTCAGGTTGATGGATGGCAGGTTGGCGAAGTTGTAGCCAAGAGCTTGGAAGACTTGCTCGGAGGTAAACCCGCGCTTGGTTGCGTTTTGGCCAATCATGTAGACCGTACGGCCATCAGAAGCATCCAAGACCAAGCTGCCTTCTAAGGCTTTGGCAATGGTTGTGGACATGGGCAGGGCGCGGTCAGCATCGGTTGCCGGCACCACCTGGCCGAAGTTGTAGCCATGGGATTGGTATTCAGTGGCATCGCGGAAGCCGACCCTTTGGCCGTTCTGGATCAAGTAAACCGTGCCGTTGTCCAAAACGAGAGTGCCGTTCGGGTGCTGGGCGGTTGATGGACTAGTAGTTGGTGTTGGGGTGGGCGTGGGGGTAGGTGTTGGAGTCACCGCTCCACCACCACCTCCACCACCACCGCCTCCGCCGCTACCGCTAGAGCACGCGCTTGAGCCGGGAGTAATCGTGATGGTTTCAGCGCCTCCCGCCGGAGCGGTAATCAGCAAAGTTTGGGCGTTCACACCGTTACAAGTCAGAGTAATGACACTGGCAGCGGATTCTCCCGTATGGGCCAAGCTCCTGTTGGACGAGATTACCGTAAAAGTGTCACTAAGAGGGACTGTCACGACGACAGTGGTGGCGTTGACCACCAGGGTTGTTGCGGAAGACCCGCCCTGAATGACAAAGTTGATTGCAGTGTCGGTAAATGTAACGTTAGTGTCAACTGAATATTCCAGATTCGCAGCAAATGCTATTCCTGCGAAGGCTAAGCTCATGCCTAATCCCAACACCGTTGCCGAGGCTACCAGTTTTGCCCTAAGTGTATTTTTCATAGGCATATTATTTTGCTATGCGGAATCCTTTGAGGAAGCACCAAGCTCCAAGCATCAAATAACAAATAAGTCACAAGTAACAAATTCCAAAGGACTCTGTTTGGAGTTTGAAATTTGATTATTGGATATTATTTGTGATTTGTGATTTGTCATTTGGAACTTCTCAAAGGATCCGTATAGCACAAGTTAATAATTAGGATTAGATAAGCTTAGCGAGCCAGAGTTAGACATTCCCAGTTCGTAGTATCGTAGGCGTAGCAGATAATCGATGCGTTGACCCCAAGAGCTTTGGCGGCATCAGCAGCTGCCTCGTTAATCGCGTCACCTGAAGCTGGAAATACATCAGCAGAAGCGGCACCGTGGTTTGTAATAATGGCTGTTGCGCCGGCTACCGCAGCAGGGAGAGTTACTGCGTCGCCAGCATTTGCAGAAACCGAAATTTCCATGATATCTGCAGTCATTGGAGAACCTCCTTGAACACTGCCTACGTCAGCAGTAACAGCCGCCTGAACGGACCTGATGATATTGCCGCCGGATACCGTGACATCACCATCGGTAACTACAATGTCACCTGCTGTCAGTGTTAGAGCGGCTGTGCCTTCGGCTACACCCGCGATAACTGTTGCACCTTCAGCTGAAACGGAGAATTTGGCATTAGTGGCGTTGTCTTCAAAGAGAAGGAAATCAGCTAATGCTTGGCCATCGTCTGTGTACGAACCGCGGATAAGATAAGTTTGGGCAGTAACATCAGCAGTGGTCTGGTTTAAGTCAATCATGGAGTTGGCGTCAGCGCCAGTTGAGTCCGTGATGTTGATAGCCGAACCGGTTGTTCCAGTATAGGTAATATCCAAGACATTGCCAGTAGTAAGTGCAGCAGCAGACAAATTAAGGACCTTCCCTGCAGCTAGAGCAGCAGAGGCGGTAATCTTCACAATCTCTGTCTCGTCGTTAGCCGCAGAAGCAAATTCGTTTAGAATCGCTGTAGTGCCGGTAGCACCCGTGTGATCAGAAAGGAAAATCCTTCCCGCGCCGGTAATCACCGTGCCTGCGGAATCAAGATGAACTAAGATACCGCTTGTTTGGGTAATTCCAGTTGCGTCA
>JACPKU010000007.1 GCA_016186915.1 Candidatus Doudnabacteria bacterium
GTAGCACCCGTGTGATCAGAAAGGAAAATCCTTCCCGCGCCGGTAATCACCGTGCCTGCGGAATCAAGATGAACTAAGATACCGCTTGTTTGGGTAATTCCAGTTGCGTCAACGTGGATGGCTTTGCCGGTGGTAATGGCGGCGAGGTCAGACATATCAATGCCTTTGCCAGTTGTTAATGCGCCAAGGGCGATGTCAACGCCGTTGCCAGAGGTCACTAAGGCGGCGTTGATATCCAAAGCATCCGTGGTTGTGGCCCCGGAAGCAATGGTCGTGGCGCCGGTATGCGTTGTCGAACCAATAGTGAAGGAACCAGTCGTGTTGCTGGCGCCCAAAATAAAGGCGTCAGCCGCAGCCGTGTCTATGGCCGTGCTCGTAAAGGTCAGCGTAGCCGAGGCAGCGGTTGCCAAAAAAGCAAAGGCGAAAACCAAGACGGCAATCATCAAAGCTTTTTGTCTATTGTTTACAATGTATGCAGTTAATTGTTTCATTGTTTTATTATTAATTACTTATTTATTAATTATCTTTCTAACGTATAGACTTTTTGGTTATCCCTATATCGACCAAGGTTAGGGAATTATTTTATAAATAAAAACACACCTAAATAGGTATGAGTTATTTAACAAAATGAAATTTCTCCAAAGCAAGAACCTGCTCTGAAGTATTATCTATGCAGATAGAATTTAAATCTTTTTCTTTCAATTTTTTATCTTTATTTGTCTTGTTTATTTAGTTTCTTAAGGTGAAGAATTATCCACAAGACACAAAAAGTGTAACACAAACATTTAAAAAAGGCAAATTTGGAATTTCTAAGCTCAAATATCTCGCAGTTTCCCCTCTCCTTCTGAAAGGAAAAAGAGTCAGATTACAAATTCTTATAAACGTTTTTGCGATGTCTAAGCCGATGTAAAATTAATCTTGACCGGTCAAAACTATAGACTAATCTATAAACGCCAATGCGTATTCGCCATGCTGGAAAACTGATTTTTAGTTTTTTAACTCCAAGATTTGGATCCACCGGATTTTTGCGCAACACAAGAAGCAGGCCATCCGCCTGCTTCTTAATTTCTTCTGGAATACCTTTCAAGTCTTTGCGAAACTGCGGCGTAAAAAACAGCTCGCGCATCGGAATTATATTTCCTTTAGCGAATTAGTCTTTTTCAATTTGCTTGATCGTGCTTGCTTAAAAGACAATTCCAAGCCTTTAAGAAATTCCTGGCTGAAACTTCCATGAGACTCCAAAATATCTTCTAGGGTATCCGCCAAGTCATTGCTGATCCTAAAAAGTCTATAAGCCTCTTTTGGCGCTAATTTAAATTCTGTTATATTAGTCCTGGCCATGTTCTTATATTGTTTTAGTGAATGAATACTAACACGATTAAACTCCTGGTGTCAAAAAGTATACGAGTTCTAAGTTAATAGTTCTTAGTTCGTAAAGTACTAAGTTATAAAGTCTTAATCAGCCCCGAGATCAATTTTGAGATTTCTACTGTTGCTCTGTAAATATGCTCGAATTGATCCTTTGTTATATAGCCTAATTCCAAAGCAATATAAGCCATAGATCTGACTTCTGCACAAGAACCCTTGGCTATATACAGAAACTTTCTGAATTCTTTATTGCCTTTTCTTTCGAATCCTTCGGCAATATTATTTGACATGCTGACCACGGCACTCCTGATTTGATCGCGGAAACTGAAGTCGCGATTATCTTTAAAAACTTGGTAAACATAAATCGCCAAGTCCCTAGACTTCTGCCACGAGATTATATCTTCAAATTTTTCTATCACCATATAACTTTATGAACTTAGAACTTAGAACTTAGAACTCAGAACTTTCTATTTGATAACATCCTCTAATAACTTCACGCCCTCTTCGTAAGATAAGCCGTGAGTTCTAAAAACCAACGCCCCAATACCCGGGTTAGGGGTGCTTAAGATAGCCGCCGGCCTGCCCGCCGAAGCTTCAGCGAAGGCGGGATCTCCATTCCCGTCTGCTTCCACGGTATTTTTAATGATGTAGGCGGTATAAGGCACGAAACTGCCGCTGGGAATAGTGATGGTTTGCTCGACCGTGATCTCTACGACCGGGTCTTGATCAGTCAGGTGCAGCTTCAATTTATTCCCGACATTTTCAAACCAAGCAGTCTTAAACAAGACAAGACCTAAGTCTGGGCAGTTTTTATACCCCGTGGTGGCATAGCCAAAATCGAGATTGGAACTGTTCTGAAACGTGCCCACCGCCAAGAAGCCTTCGGAACATTCATATGTTTCTACCCTGACCTCACCGAAACTCGCCGGATAGGTAAACTCAAATTCGTATTCGGGATTTCTGTAGATTTTCTTGTCCGCCGACTCACTTAAGACAGGGGGCGCCTGAATGTCGCCAACAGTTGCGGGCTCACCTTCCTGCGGCACTGAATTTTGATCAGAAGGCTGGGACCCGATCTCGTAAGTTTTTTGCTCGCCCAAAATATCTTGGTTGGGATTCCCAGCTTGGTTATTTTTATAAAAATTTAAACCCGCGGCAATCGCGATAACTGCCAGAACCCCTAACCACATTATAATTTTATTTTTGGGAGTCATGTTAAGTAATAAGAATTGTTAGTTGCTTCGCAATCCTGATGACAATCAGGATCTCTTTACAAACTCTTCGTATAAGTCTTTCCATTCTGGGTTATACTTTTCGATTAGCTCTATTTTCCATTGTCTGTGCCAATTTTTAATTTGTCTTTCCCGTTCTAACGCCTGTTCTACCGTCTCACACGGTTCAAAGTATACAAGCTTCGTCAAATTGTATTTCTTGGTAAAGCCTTCTACTAACTTCCGTTTATGTTGATCAATTCTTTCCAGACCATAACCTGAACTGCCTGTATATAACACGGTATTCGTCTTATTCGTCATTATATAGATCGCGGGTTCTCGGTCGTCCATAATTTTTTGAGATGCTGAATTAAATTCAGCATTACGTGAGAGAGTCAGGGTTCGTCCCTCCTCCCGCAATCCTGATGTCATTCAGGATCTCTTTCTTTGAGACCCTGAATCAAGTTCAGGGTTGCGTAAGAGTGTTCAGGATTGCGAAAAAGTCTTCTATTCTAACTTTACAAACTCAGAACTTAGAACTTTATTAACTCAGAACTTATTTCTTAGCCTTTGAATCTCGGCCTCATAAATCTCGTAGCTCTCCGGATGCGCTTCTTGGGCCTTTTGCCACTGCTCGATTGCTCCACTTATGTCGCCAATGCTTTCCAAATACCCAGCAAAGCTGGTAAAGATATCGGTCTTTTCCTTTACCGCTGCTTCAGCCAAGGCATATAAGTCCCGAATTTCAGATTCCGACCAATCTAATTTTTCCACGGCCAACAGCAGATACCGTCTCCAAGCGTCGGGATTATTCGGCAGGAGCTCCAAAGATTTTTGAATGCTTGCTTCCGCTTGTTGGTAGTTTCCCATTTCAAAGTAAACTTGGTATAAGTGGACATAAATATTAAAGTTTTCCGGATTAACCTCGGCCGCTTGAATAAAAACATCCCTGGCCTCGGCCAGCTTGCCTAATCCAGACAGCTGGACGGCCTTGTAAACCAAAGCGTCGGATTTTTCTTGATTATCTTTGGCTTCGGCAATAAATCTCTCGGCCTCAACCAAACGGTCTTCGTAAACCTTGCGGTCTTCGTCGCTTAGCTTGCGGTCCACTTCCTCAATGAAACTGGTTTGCTTCTGTTGCTCCTGCCAAACCGTAAAGCCTATGACTGCGCCGAGTAAAATAATAGCAATTAGGATTCCAAAAATAAGTTGTTTATTTCCGCCAATAGATTTTGCGCCAGCCGGAGGCTCAACCTTCGGCTGAAGTCCGCCCCCGGCGGACATTTCTTCGTTCATAAATTATTCATTTAATTGCCTGACAATTTTAGCAAAAAAGCTGGATCTTTTCAAGCATAAATTCAACGGGTTGTCATTCTGAACGCAACCTTTTCCTCCTTGTCATCGCGAACTTTTTTCCATTCTCCCATCCCCGCTGAGGATTCTGACGGGTTGGGCGGGGATCTAATCCTCGATCAGGTCGAGGTAAGATCCTCGATTACTTGCCCAACCCTCACCTCGGGGATGGGCAGGAGGGAGGGAAATCCTCTCCTCGGGGATGGGTGGAAAGTAGGATGGCAATAGTTTCTTAAATTATACCAAATCAAAACCGCCCGATCGGCTGACTAGGCGGTAATGTCAAAAATATTTATTGCGGCAGTTCGATGCCGAGTTTGGCCGCGGCCTGTTTGGCCCACTTTTCCAGAACTTCCAGCCGGCGGTGGATGACGATATGCTCATCGCGAAAATCTTTGACCAGCTTGGCCAGGTTGTCAATTGATGTTTGGAGAATTCTGACTTGGCTTTCCAGATCGTCGAATCTTTCAGCAACTAAACGAAACCCTTCGTCCATTTCCTTTCGGCCAGCCAAAGACTCAGTCAGCAATTTTATGTCTTCTTTAGTAAGCATAGCGCCCTTTTAAAGATTACCTTCCTAATTCATGGTAAATAAATTTTAGTCGCGAAAAAACGCTTTGTCAATAGCAAAACCCCGCGCCTGGCTGGCGCGGGGTTAGGACAATTATTCTCGTAATTGCGAACGGTTGAACTAACTTGTTAGTTAGTCATTGTGTTCGACGTGGTCGGCAAGAACTTGAGCAAGTGATTGTTGACCCAGTCAAGAGTGCCGGTGTCGTGGTTGGCCGCTGACATATCGCTCCAGACGAATGTTGCGTCGTCTGCAGTAAGATCATTGTCATTGGTCAGGTATGCGGCGGAGTCAACGTGCGCCAAGTTGGAGCCAATGTAGGTGGACACGTATTCTCCAGTGGAGATTGCGCCACCTGCGGTTACCCGAACTTCATAGGTCTTAGCGCCGCTCACGGTTTCTTCCACGTTAAGATCGGCTTTGGTGCCGACGGTAATGAGAAGTTCGCAAGTCGTGTCTGACGCATCGCAATCAGCGTCTGCGCCTTCATCAGAGTTCTGGAATATTTCCGCGGCTGTAACTTGAGTGTTACCACCGCTGGTGACATCCCATATGCTTGGAACGGTCAAAACCGGATCAAGGCTCTTGCTGATGTAGATCAAAACGTCCTTCCAAGCCACTGAACCGGTGCCATTGGTATTCACTGTGAACTTGGCAATGGTCCTGGTGCCAGCTGTTAAGGCGGTGGAAGGCAGGTTTTCGTAGGTCACGGTCGGTACGGCTTTGTAGACGTACATCACGTTGCCTGCTGGATCAGCCGAAGCTTCAGTGACTGCTGCTGAGACACCTTGTGAATTTCTGCGGGTGGCAGAAGTCAAGGTGGTCAGAAGCGAGGAACCGGTAGTGCCTGCGCCCACACCTACGCTGGCCATAGTCAGTTCAACTTTCAGCACAACATTGTTGTTGGCATCCACAGGCACTGACACATTGTTGAAGGTTGTGGTAGCGGCTGCGGGCTTGCTGGCAACTGTCGTGCCGTCAGCTTTCTTTAGGGTGACGGTTGAGACAGCTGAAACATTGGCGATTGTGAAGGTGATGTCTGTGACGGTAAAGCCGTCATAGAGCGATTCAAACTTCCATGCGCCAGAGACCACGGTGCCGGAATCATCAACCAAGGCGGAAACCGGGGCCGAAGCGTCTTTCGACACTGTCAGGGTTCCAGCTTCAACGGTGATGGTTTGCCCGGTCGCGCCATTGTCAGTAGCAACGGCGTCGGAGTCAGTGTCGGCATAGACAGTAGTACCAGATTGAGCAGTGATACCAGTGACACGCATGTAAGTAATCATGGTGTCGTCACTGCCGGCAGCAGTGATGCTTGAACCAATGGTGGCCCAAACTTCTACGGTCATGCTGCCGTCTATCGGAAGCGTTTCGCTGACTGACCAGGAGTTGGCCATGGAGGTGATTGAACCGTCAGCTACCGTTCCTTTGATGGAACTGGTCTTGCCACCGTATTTAAGAAACACGTTGGTCAGATCGTCTGATGGGTCAAACGTATCATTGCCCACAAAACCGATGGCCATGGTGTTGAGGTTCACAGCTTCAGTGGCATTTCCCGTAAGGTCAAACGAAGCCAGCTTGTAAGAGCTTTGAGGTGCAACCGTGCTCTGGTTTGGATAGCTTGGAGTTGAAGCCAAAGCGATCGAGCCAGAAGCAATGGTTAAGCTGTTGGCATTAACGTTCGCGGAAGGAACATCCAGGGTGCCCAAGGAAACCTGCGGCACCGCGTTGTTGAGAGTAGCGCCGCCAACCAAGGCCACTTGTACTGTGGTCGTAGTTAAGAGCGCGATTTGATCGGTGCCTTCATTGTCAAAGATGTCGGCACGGAATTCCACGGTGGCCGGGGTTCCAGGGTTAACCAAAAAGTTAACCGTGAAGCTTTGGCCGGTCGCGGCGGCATCAGCGGCAGCCACATGAGTGGTTGAGCCATATTGCGCGCCGTTGATCATGACGCGGCCATTGCGGAAGGTGTTGTCGGCATCAGTGCCGTTCACATCAATACCCACAGTCAGGGTTTCCAATTTCACTGCTTCGCCATAGACCGTAACGGTCCAGGTGCCCAATGAAACATCCGATCCGCCAACAGTCACATTTTGTGATTGTGAGTTGGAGGCCTTGACCACAGTCACAGTGCCGGCGTTAACCGTAAAGGCAGCTGGATCATATGGGAAGGCATCACCCGTGGCCGTAACAATCGGAGCGGCATTGTATTGGGTGTCAATCACGCGGATATCGTAAGCGCCGCGCAGCGACATTTGGACCGTGCGTCCGGAGCCGCCGATGACGTCAGCGATAACTTTGAGCACGCGGGAACCGGTGGTCAAAGTTTTGCTTAGGGTGAAGGTAACATAGCCGTTGCCATCCAAGGCTGCTTGGGAGGCTATTTCCACGCCATCAACAAACAATCGGAAGTTCTTGATGTCTACTGATTGAATGGAACCAATTTGGCGCAAAGCCAAACGATTCAGAGTAACATCGCGAGTGGTAACAGAGACAGTGCCCTGCCAGACATTGATGTCAGTGCCAGGATCTGTGTCGCCAGAGCCGGTAGGCGCAGTGCTTAAGTCAGCGCCTGCCAAAGTGGCGGTGGCGATGGAGTGGTTGTTGCCAGCAACTGGCAAGCCACCGACTGAGCCGGACGAGAGAGTCACGGCAGTCAATTTCACGCCCACGGTTTCACCGGCGGTAGCGGCCATGTCAGCTCGGGCAGAAACTGTCTTGGTGCCTGAAACTGAGAACAGACCGCCTGAATTGCTGAAGTTGATCACGCTGCCGGAGGTAACAGAAGCGGCATCAGTAACTCTGACATCGCCGTCAAACAAATAAACGTTGGTCAGCGAGGTGTCAGCTGAAATGCCGGTTCGCTGCATGGTAACGGCGGTTACAGTGCCAGAGCCTGAGAACACGAAGTTCGCCAGGACCGCTTGGGATTCGTCGTTGATTAGAGTGGAAGCAGCGGGACCGGACAGCGAAACGTTAAGAGATCCTGTGGGGGTGGAAACGCTGGCACAAGTGCCGCGAGCTTCCACCAGTCCTTCGTCCGTGGCTGCGAGGTCAGCAGAGTTGGCAGTCACGACTTTGGCCAAACTAAAGCCATGGGAGTTAAAGACGCTCATAGAAGCGATGCCTTTGCGTCCAGTGGCAGTCATTTGCCAAATGGTGCCGGAAGCGTTGACCAGCACGCCTGCACTGTGGCGTTCGGTGGCGGACTCGAGATTGGCGCCGGTGGGCAGGTCAGCAAAAGTGTTGACTGCCGCGGACATGATGTTAGCAAAGCTAAAACCCAGTCCGGTAAACACCGAGCCGGAAACGAATCCTCGCTTTTGTCCGTTGGCTACTAAGTAGACCAAGGGATCAGAAGGCCCCTTGACTAAAGAGCCGTCTGCGTAGACCTGAATGGGACCTACTGGCAGAGTGGCATCTTCAGAGTTAGCGGCAACCACTTGACCGAAGTTATTCCCGTGAGAGGTAAAAACTTCCGCGGAAGTGTAACCCCGCTTCTGTCCGCCGGTCACCAAATAAACGGTGCCCGACTCATTGATCAGACAGTTGTCGCCATGAGGAGCAGCAAAAGCTACAGGCAAAGCAAATAATGACACACTCCACAAAATCATGGAGATGGCCAATCCGCCTGCCAAGCCTCTGCGTGCTTGAATAGATAATTGCATTATTTTCTCCTGTTTATAGAAATCTTAAGAAACGATTAATTAATAGTTCATATGAGACCATCAATTACCATTTCATTCGATTTTCCGCCAGAGGTTTTTGCGCCAGCCAGGGGCTGGCCAGCCTTCGGCTGGGATCCGCTTTTGGCGGACAATAAACATTCTTTCGTTAATTCTTTATGGATACCTGTTGTCCAGATTAATGACAAAGACCGACCGTGCCCTGAACCGGAAACGTTAGTGACTGATTTCGGGCCAGTGTCTTCTTAAGACAACAAATATAATCCATAATCTAAGACGTTGTTTGCCAATGAAAGTTACAAGCCAAGTATGGGCTTGAGGCATTCATGCAAACCCTCAAAAATCAAGGTTAAAACCTAAAAATAACACAAAAACACCGCAGTAAACTTCGAGTTTAGCTGAGGCAGATTATGTGGATAATCTTTGAGATTTCAACAACTTCATCTTTGAGTATCCAAATTATAAAGATAATCTACTGTCTTGTCAAGTTTGAGTAAATTTGTTAGAATCTTCAAAGAATGTGCGAAAGTAGCACAAATGGTAGTGCACCTTGCCTTCCCCGCCTGCCAAGGCCTTTGGTGCGGGATTAGTATAGTGGTAGTACATCACCCTTCCAAGGTGAGAGGACGGGTTCAAGTCCCGTATCCCGCTCCAGTGGCATCGGCGGGCAGGCAAGGTGGGACGTAGGGTTCTTGAGCACATTTATGAACAAATATTGGCGAAATCCGCCTAAGTCCAGCGGACAAAGGCGGAGATTCCGGTATCCCGGCTTCAATAAGATAAAAAACCGACTAAATATTGGCGATTTTTTGTTTGTCCACATAATTAAAAACTGCTAATGATAGGTTCAAAACAATTATTCACATTTTATCTACAACCACACAATCACCTAAATGATCTATAAAATTTCCAAAGATATCTTAACAACAAAATAATCACAATTAGCAAAAGCCATTGCCTATTCAATATAAATACCAACCCTGACAGCAACCCTTTGTATATCTTTTTCCCAGTAACGCTATTGTCCTTCTCTTCTCGCACCCCAGCCAATCCCTCCTCTCTGGCTTCCTGTTGTTTGATTTCATGGTCCAAATCTTCAATTTTCTTCTCCAATTTCTCAGTAACCTGCTCGAGCGCACCACTAGTTTTTTCGCCAAGATTATCTGCTACTTTCTGAACCACTGATCCCGCTCCACTCGTGGGATTGGAATTTTGTTTTACTTCTTCACCATCATTTACTCCATCATTGTCAGTGTCAGGATTAAGCGGATCAGTGCCAAGTTTCTCTTCTTGTTCATCGTCCAAACCATCATTGTCATCATCAGGGTCTTCCTTGTCTCCAACCTCATCATTGTCTGTGTCAATGTCAACAAATCTTTTATCCACGCTCGAAATGCTAAAGCCCAAATCAATTGGTTCAGGATCATTTCCTGCGATGGTTTTGTAAGTGTCTATTAACTTAACATAAATTTCATGTTCGCCTGCGGTTGCCGCCCAATCTGTCCATTTCTCGATGAGTCTGCCGTCAATTACTTCGAACTCATTCTCACCCAAAACCTGATCCTTATCGAAAAACTGAATCTTGCCTGTGATATCAAATCCAGACTGGTTTTGGAGCGCAGTGTAAATCCGGACGTCATCCCCGGCAAAAAACGGATACTCTGAATACCAAATCCCACTCACAAACCCCGCATTCACCCCTGGCTCCTGAGCCGTCACCAAACAAAAAGGCAGAGTCAAGCCTAATAATATTGCAAGGCTATTTTTTAATCTGTTTAATTTCATAAATATTTCCGTCAGGGCCGCGGAAGTGAGCCCAGCGAGAGTTGGTGCCTTGGATAGGACCTATAAATCCTATGCCTTTACTCTCTAATTCTTTTCGCGCTGCTTCTATATTATCCACTTCAAAGCCGGCGACCGGACCAGTGGTGAAATGATCGTGGTTAGGAGCATTAGGGTCGTTGTTGCCATAAATTTCAACCTTATCTCCGTTTGGCATTGCAAACGTAGCAAACCCTGGTTCAAAATGATCCTGCTCTAGCTTTAGTGTGTCTTTATAGAACTTATAAAGTTCTTCAAATTTATCCGTCTTAACTCCTAAATAGACAATGCCTTTTATCACTTTCATACCTCAATCATATCAAAATATTACCTTCTCCGCACCAACTAAAATAACATAAAAATATCTATAGATATTTTTATGTTATTTGAAAAGTTAGTGGATTTTGGGTATAATAATAAAAGTTCGCAGACTTCGGGGACTGGCTCAATCCCGACGCTTGCGGTCGGGACTCCGACTGAAACGTCGGAGTTGGCTTACAGAGGCCAGTCTTCAAACAACAATCCATCGGGGACTGGCTCAATTGGCTAGAGCGCTCGCTTTGGGAGCGAGAGGTTCCGGGTTCAAGTCCCGGGTCCCCGACCAACATTACCCGCTATGCGGGTTTTTATTTTACTTGTAAGATTGTTATGATTATCACGTCATATACAATGTATGTTTAAATCCCAAGAACGGCAATTCCTTAAGGCATATGATGAATATGCTGACAGTATATACCGGCACTGCTACTTCCGGGTTTTTCAGAAAGAACAAGCGCAGGACCTAGTGCAGGACACGTTCACCAAAACATGGGAGTACCTCTCCAAAGGCAACACAATCGAAAACATCAGAGCCTTTCTCTACCGGACTGCCACCAATTTAATAGTCGACCAATCACGAAAACCTTCCGAGCTGTCGTTGGAAAGCGCGATGGAAGAAGGGTTTGAGCCGCAGGCCGTGGAAAATATTGAAGTAAACGTTGATACAGAAATTTTGGTAAATCGGTTGAAAGATTTGGAGGAACCCTACCGCGAGGTTATTATTCTAAAATACATTGAAGGATTTAAGATCAAAGAAATAGCTGAAATCTTGGATAAATCTGAAAATATAATTTCTGTAAGGCTCCATAGAGGGGCAAAAAAACTTAAGGAAATACTTAAAGAATATGAGTAATATTTTTGACCAATTAAAAACTGTAAAACTCGACAAATCGGATAGAAAAAGGATCCGTTCAGATTTAAAATTGTTTGTTAAGCAAAATCCTGTAAGATTTTCAGAAGATCCACGTCATATATGGCATAGGTCGTTAATATCATTAAAAGAAAGGAAATTTTCTATGCCAGCAGTATTTTTAGCTCTTGTGCTTGCTTTGAGTGGAGGAACAGCCGCCGCAGCAAGCGACACTTTGCCGGGCGACTTCCTCTACCCTTACAAACTTCATGTCAATGAGAACGTCCGCTCCTTCTTCGCACTCTCAGAAGAGGCCAGAGCGGATCTGGCAGTAGATCTCGCAAGTCGCAGGCTTAACGAAGCCGAACGGTTGGCTCTCAGACAAGAATTAAGTGCCGAACATCACGCCATGTTGGAAGCGCGTTTCCAAGATCGAATTGAGCACATGCAAGCAATCATTACTGATCTGGAAGCAGAAGGTAAAACTGAAGCAGCCGCGGAACTTTCTGCCAAACTGGAAGCAATGCTGAAAGCTCACGAAGAAATCTTAAGCAAACTCGAGGCCAAGGCACAGGCCGAAGGTGAAGTAAATGCCGAAGCAAAAATCAATTCAGGTCTTGGCCCCTTACTGAAAAACATTAGAATGCGTCATGGAGCAGCCATGGAGCAACGCGCCGAATTAGAGGCTAAGTTGGAAGGCTCGGATGCCGATGACCGAGCCGAAGTGATGAGTGAAATTCATATCCGGCAAGCGGAACAAAAGCTCAATCTCGCCCAAAATACACTCGTAAGAGCAGAAGGAAAAATTTCAGCCGATTCCAAAGCCCGAGCCGAAGGTTACATCAATACTGCTAACGAGCTGTTGGTTCAAGCCAAAACCAAATCCGAAGCCCAAGAATTCAGCGAAGCCATACGCTTAGCGTTAGAAGCCCAGGCGCAAGCCTTAAATGCAGAATTACTGCTCAAAGCCTACTTACGCTTAGACGCCAACCTCAAAACCGAGCTAGAGGTAGAAAGTGAAACCGAAACTGATACTGAGGATTCCAATGTCGAGATTGAATCAGGTCTCCATCTGGAGACCGACGCCGATTTCGAACTTCGCCTCCAATAAACAAAAAGCGGGAATAAAAAAATGCGCCCCTGTAAATCCAAGGCGCATTTTTTTATGAACCAAGCACTCCCTCATACTATTTCATATGTTAAAAGATGAGGGAATTAAATATTGAACATTTTCTCTAGTTCGTTCTTCCTGTCCATCTCCTGACAAATAAGTAGTCGGGTATATTTTCTGACGCGGTAATATTCAGCGATAAAATCTACTTCGTCTTCACACGGATAGGGGCAGACCCAAACACTTTTTTGAAGATACTTAAAGCCCAGCTCCCGCAGTTTGCTGGTAAAAGCCAGACGCGCCGAATTGAGCGAAACCGGCACATCAAAAATCACTATTCGCCAAAGTTTATCCCAACGCTTCGGCTTCTCTATCTTTAGATCGTCAACTTGATATTTCAAAATTTTTTCTTTACCGTTTTTAGTGAGTTTCATGACGATTTTGTTGCCTTCATAACTCATAGAAACCAGACCGTCTTTTTTAAGTTTCTCTAACGATCTTTTAAAATTATCCTTTCTGGTTTTACTAAAATCACCAAAACGGCCAAATGCTGCAAACAGGTTGGGAGCCGCTGCAGCCACCACTATCACTCCGGCTAATCCCAAAGCCAAAAGGACTCCCTTCGCCACTTGTTTTCTACTGATTTTCATTCTATTTTGATCCTTTCTTACCCCCTCATAATATTACATATGTAATATTATGAGGGAAACGATTTACGTTAAAGTTAATAAATAAACCAGCTTCTTCTAAATTGATTATCTTACAGCGTCTTTCAAACCTTTGCCGGCTCGGAACTTAGGCACCTTGGTAGCAGGGATCTGAATTTTCTCAGACGGATTTCTGGGGTTCACTCCTGTCCTGGCGTGTCTTTCCGAAACCGCAAACACACCAAACCCAGAAATACTCACCTCTTGCCCGGCGCGCAGAGATTCCATTACCACGTCTACAAAGGCATCCAAAACTTTTTCGGCCTCAGGTTTGGTCACCTGCAACTTATTCGCTAAGGCATCAATCACATCTTGTTTGTGCATATTTTATATATTTATTTTGCCTTTACTTACCACACTATAACAAAAAATACCCAACATGACAAAGCCTATCAAATCAAAATTATACTTGACTCCCGTGGTTGGCAAACTAACTCCTTTGACATCGCCTCTTTCGGCAATCTGATTTTCTTTTCCTGGAGTAATTACCATACTCCATCTAAACTCGCCATCCTCGTCAAGGTTATATGATTGATTTTTCAGCGCGTCCTCATACTCTATTTCTTGCATGATTTTATCCTCAGGATCAATCAAACGCACTGTTTCCTGACCTGAATTATTCAATGCTATTTTACTAACAGACTTGGTAACAAACCCAATTTCTCCAGGCTCTAATACTAAACTTGTTATGGTATATTTGCTCGCGTTGTCTGCCAGAACCCAGCCAGTCAAATCAGCGACCTCCTCTCCTGTATTTTTTAACTCGATAAATTCCTCGACACCGACATCTGGTTCAGGAAAAATTTCATTGATCAAAATTTTAGTAGGATCAAAACTTGCTGTTTCGGCTTCAAACAAATTCGGCTCCTCTGGCGTGGGCGTGGTCCAAGTCCAAACGCCATCCTCGTTTTTGGCATAACTTAAATCCTGGATGGCTCCCTCATAACTTACATTGTCAATCAAGGTTTTATCAGGCCAGAACAATCTCACCGTTTCTTTCCCGGTATTATTTAGCGCAAACTTGCCGGCCGGAATTATGATGATAGCCAATCCGCCCGGCTCAATAATCGGGCTTTGAATTTGGTAAGCGCTACTGCCAATAACTGCTTCCACCTCACCATCATCCAAAATCCAGCTATGCAAATCCACAACCATGTCTCCGACATTCATTATTTCCACCCATTCATTGCCGCTGTCCTGCCCGGAAGGATTGGGAAATATTTCATTCAACTTCACTTCTTTATAGGTAACCAAAGATTGTTCTGCTTGTTGTGTCTCTTTTGAAGAAGAATCTGAACCGTTTGGTACGGACACAGGAAATTTGTTTGAAGCGCCTTTAGTAACAATTGAAGTCCAAGCGTAGCTGTCATCATCCTTTCGAGCATAAGTTTCATCTGAAGAAGCGGAGCCGGTATAAGTTACCAAACTCACAAGCTGTCCATTGGGCCAAAATAAACGGACCTCGTCTCCGCCAGAATTATTAAGCGCGAAGCTGCCTTCCGGTAAATCGATGGCCAAATAGCTTTCTGGTTTGATGACTAGGTTTTCTAAAGTGTAAGCGCTGGAACCAATCTCGCCACTTTCCGAATCATCGTCTAAAATCCAGCCAGACAAATCTACTTGTGCGTCAGATGAATTAAAAAGCTCGATCCATTCCTCCCCGCTGTCAATCCCGTCTGGATTGGGCAGAAACTCTGAAATAGTTACACTTGATGAATACTGGATGGTGGACGGAGGATTTGTAGTAGGCTCAGAGGGAGAGGGTTGAGGTGAAGGCGCCTCTGGAGCAAAAGACGAGTTGCGAGGATTGGGGTCAGCCAAGACAAAATCAAGGCTGTTATTGTTTGTGTCATCGCCGAAACGTAACAATACTTTTTCGGATTCCGGCAAAGCAGCGCTTGATCCTTCCGGAGAATTATTTTCCGAGCCGCCGTAAGCTAATTTATCTACTATGTTCGGATCCGTTCCTGATTCGACAAACTGATTATCATTCACCAAAAAGATGGTGCCGCCGCTCCCAGCACCTGAAAGACTAAAACTAGCATGCACATGGTCAGCCGAAACTGCACCATTATAATCACTGCGCGCAATCAAAAAATATCCATGCGCCAGCACTGTGGTATCAGGCAAATTTTTCTTGCCGGTTGTAAGGGGAAAATCGCCGGACGCAGATTTGTATTGAATTGACCAGCCGATCAGAGATACGGCCTGACCCGTTGGGTTGAAAATTTCAATAAATTCATCGTTCGCGCCATTATCGCCGCTCACTTGAACCTGACTGATAACCAGGTGGTTAGTCGCTGCCAAAACCAAAATCGGACTGAATAAAGCCAGCCCTAAAATGTATGCTATTTTTTTCATATTTGTTTCTCCTCCTAAAAATATTTATATGTTAAATATATAATCAGTATTCTCCGGGTTTAAATAGTCCCGCTATTTTCCTTTTTCTTTTTTCTTTTCCATTGCTTCGCCTTTTTTCTTTTCTTCTTCTGGCAGGTCCTTATACAAAGTGCCCAAAACACCGTTTATAAACTTCCCACTGCTTTCTCCTCCAAATGTCTTGCCCAACTCCACTGCTTCGTTGATTACCACTTTGGGCGGCACTGATTTGGCAAACATTAACTCATAAATGCCAAGCCGTAGGATGTTGCGATCCACCACTGTGATCTGATCCAGTGGCCATTCCGGCGCTGTTTTTACTATTATTTCATCAATTTTGGGCAAATTATCTTCGACACCTTTAAGCAAATCAAAAATAAAAACAGGATCTTCTAATCCCGGGCCAAACTGCTTAATGTTGTATTCTGCAATTTCTGCAAGCGGTTTGACTCGGTCGTTGAAGTCCCATTCGTAAAGACTTTGCATCGCAATTGTTCTGGAGAGATGTCTGTTGGCCATACCTAACTTTTGACTTTTGACTTTTGACTTTTGAGTTTCAATACTTGCTTGCCTTTGTAGTAGCCGCAGTTGGTGCAGGCCTGATGAGGCATCGCTGGGTATTTACAATTCTGACAAATGCTGAGATTGATCTTGCTTAGAGCGTCGTGCGATCGTCTTTGGTTGCGCGAGGATCTGGTTTGTCGTTTTTTAGGTACTGGCATAAGGTTAGAATATAGAATGTTGAATGTAGAATATGGACTGTTAATTTATAGCATAAAAAGTTGTGCGAGTCAAAAAAATTACCCTTATATCTCTTTTCTTAGCGAGGAATTCCTGCGAAATTAGCCTTCGGAACCCTGCCCGCGGCAGGGTGAGAACGCAGGGAACGTCTGACGTTCCAGGCTGCGTTTCGTAGCAACGAAACGACAGCCGTTAATTTCGCAGGAATTCCGAGCGCTCCCAGGCAGCTGCCGACGAACAGGAGACCAGCGCTAGTTTTGCAAATAGTACTGGATTCGTCGACAGGTGTCTGAAAACGGGATGGAGAGAGCGCAAGTGCGGTTAAGCTACCGCGCTCTCTCCTTGAACGCACCTCACGGATCTGGTTCGTCAGCCAGGCCGAAAGGGACGTTATTGCAGTCCGGGTCTTGCTCGCACTCGGCCAGCGCTTTCTCCATCTTGCGCTGGAAGCGCTGGTCAGGCGTGCGGACTGCTTCGAGCTCCTGACGCACCTCCTCGCTGGGATTAGGCGCGAGCAGTACAAGCAACGCCCCTATCACCAGCAACGAGACGACCGCCGCAATCACCCACGCGAGCACGCTATTGCCTTGGGGCGATCCAACGATTTCGCCTCGCATAGTTTGTCCCCCTTTAGAGCAAGGCCGCCGCGACCACAATGATTGCGATCACGACGATGGCGCCAACTACGTACTTGGCCCGCCCTGACTGCTTGGGCGGTTCCGGGTTCAGTAGGATCGACGGCATTGTTTCCTCCCTCAGTGTACCGTTGGCCGACCCAACGGATGAAAACAAACGCGAATGACCACGTCCTCGAGTTCTTGACGCTCAAGCGCGATCTCGTCGCGACTCAAACGCTTGGGACCAGTAGGACCATATCCGAACCTCGCGAACTTGTTTGGGACGTCAGGACCCTTTTGCATATAATGGTCCTCCTACACCTCCACAATATAAGATACTTTGAGAATTCATACAAGCATCCTAAATTCCAAAGGCTTCTCCCGCCGCTAAGCTTGAAGCTCAAGCTCACTGGCGGGAGAAGATCTGAAGTCTTGGGGGACTATCAGATCTCCGTGAAGTTTCCTGGCGGGGGCCAGTGTAAGCTGGCAGCCTGCGTTTGAAACGCAGTTAGGAAACCTCGGTTTGCCGGTGGATTTTGTGGGTCCCCTATCACCGGCAGGTGGGCGAACTCCGACGGACCGAGCAGCCGGCCTTGGCGTCAAGTCGAATGACCCGAAGGCCAAGCGCCAAAAGCGCTGCGACAGCGAGAAAGGTGCATAGCTCAGCCATCGGACTCCTCCTTCGCCTCATCCGAGCCTTCTTTTCCAAACCAACCAAGCGCCGACAACGCCTGGCAAGTATACGATGGCAGCCTCGACAAAGACTGCCGTGACACCCCAGCCGAGCCCCAACTTAGGCTCCAGCCAGAGCCACAGCGGGTCGTGAACATCGCCGATGGGTCCGCCCTGAAAGGCGAATAGAAAGCCGGATAGTGCGAGCAAAAACACACCCAGAATTTGCATCAAGTCCTCCTTTTGCGTCCACAATTCAGGATATTTATTCTAAGAAGTTCTGTGAGACTAAAATTACTTGATTCTCTCTTAACTTAAATAAATATCCTACTTTTGCGGAAACAAACTAGTTTGCAAGAAGTTTAATCTTTCAACTAACAACTGTCAACTGTCATTTCCGATCCTCTGACCTCCACTTCAATACGTTAAAGTATTAAAGTGAAGCCCAAGGGAAGGGAGGCTGGACGAAACGCAGTGAAGCGAATCGACCAGCCATACTAAGAGGGATCTGTGCGCGGATATGGAATCCGCACAGCGCGGTCACCTTCTTCACGATGTCCACCGGGCGGTGGATCAAGCCGTCGGGTGGTAAATGAACCCGCCCAGGTTGTCGGGACTGCACGAGCCGTCGCATACCCCCTTTGGCTCGAACGAGATGTCCTCTGCGTAGCTCACGTTACCGTCCTGGTCGAACCAGACATGGATCAACCAATCAACGTGAGAGTGGCCGTCGCAACCGTAATTCCTCTGGACTTCCACCTTGCCGAGGCCACCGCGGACATCAGCAGGCTCCTTGCTCTCCACCTCAACTCCGTAAATTCGGTAACCGTTCATGCTGTCCTCCTTTTTTGCTCGGGTTTGCTCGGGCGAGCGATATTTCGGGCACACTGGTCGCACACCTTGTCCTCCATAACTTCTCTGGAACCATTCCCTCCCAGAAAATTCCAATTGCTTGAAATGCTCTGGGAGAGAAAAAGAATTGATTTGATTTTTAAATAACAATAAATTATACTAAGATTACTAACTTATGAAAAGACCGAAGATTGCTCTGAGCCACCACGCACATTATCAGATCAAGGAACGGAAACTGTCAATTCAGAAAGTCAAAGCAGTCGTTCTTAGTCCAGACAAAGTCACAAAGCAACCTGACAACCGCTTCTTGGCTTACAAACTAGTTAAACGCTCTGATAAAGATTATCTGTTAATCGTGATTTATGAACAAACCAACTCAAGGCTTAAAATCGTGACCACATTCTTAACCTCTAAACTTCGTAAATATTTATGAAATTCCATTACGATAAAAAAATTGACGCTCTCTCTATCCGTTTCAATGACAAACGGTATGTTGAGTCTGACCAGGTTTCGGATGACATCATCTTTGATTATGACAAGCAAGGACATATCATCGGGATAGAAGTGCTTAATGCTTCCAAACGCTTCCCCAAAGAATTTCACAAACAACTTCATAATAAGCTAATTCCAGTCCAAACCGTCTAAGCAAGGCGCCTGCCCGCCAAAGCTCGAAGAGCAAAGGCGGGGTTTTAATTTATCAAAGAACTTTCCCTTCCTCTACGCTCCACTTATAATACGTTAACGTATTATAAGTGTAGAACAAAGGAAGGGGCTGGACGAACGAATTGCTTGCTGTCCAGCTGCGTTGGTAGGGACTTGTGCGCGAGCAGGATGCTCGCACAGCGAGGTCACCTTTCACGATGCTTGCCGAGCGGCAGACATCGGCTGGTTTTCTGGTCCAGCAACCACTTTAGTGCCTCCTGCTAACCACGTAGTTCACTCGCACTTGGGAACCGGCCGGCAACTTCTGGAACCACAGTTCCACACTGCCGGCCTGGTTGAACTTCACCGTTCCCGTGACGAACGGCTTATGCTCCCAAGCCTGATCCCCGAACTTGTAGGCGGCGTAGCCCGCACCCGCCTTGAACCGGCCAAAGTCGTACTCGAGCTTCGCCCGGTCGAGAACGTGCTGGATACGTGCAATTTTGTTGATCGGCACGTACAGCAGATAGTTGGCCTGCGCGCTCACCCGCTCGGTCAGTTGGAACAGTCCGAGCACGAACGGTTGGACGTATCGCTCGGATGTTCCCGGACTGATGGCCTGAACAAAGTAGGTCTCGGCCACCAACGCCATCCGCTTGGCAGGCGTGAGCACTCGGCCGGCACCGACATACAGCTCACGATAAACGTCAGAGCCGAAGTCAATGTAGCCAAGATCCCAGGCCACCGTATTGCCTCGAGTCTGATAGACCTCAAGCAACCGATATGTATGGCCGTCGGAGTTGCCAGCGATGCGGAACTCCGCACTGGTTTCGGTCTGCGCGAAAAGCTGCACAGGCAGGCTGATTACAAACAGAACAACAAGGATTCTGGTCATGCTTGCCTCCATGCGCTTTCGCGCCAAAAAAGAACGATCTAGTTGCTTCCACAATCTTGAACACTTTATTTAAGCATCAAAAATTCTGGAAACAATATTCTCCCTCACCCCCGTCCCCTCTCCCCTGAGGGGAGAGGGGAGTTCTAATTTGTAAAAATCATTTGCACAACTCTGGGTGCTAAGAAACTTCTTGGAACTATGGTACTGAATAATTTTCCTGTTTAACTGCTAACGCCCAGAATGGTGGAAACCAGCCTTCTCCCGGACTTGATCCGGGGTTGGACTGATAAGTAAAATGTATATACAAAAGTATATACACAGATATAACTTTTTTAATGTTCGATCATATAATATTGTATTATACTTAAATACTGTAAAGTATTTAAGTTTTTCCGATCCTCTGCCCCGAACCAAATGGTTCTGGGGCAAGGGAAGGGAGAGAGACGGGATTTACTCAATCAAGAGTGTCAACCATCTCTCTTCTTCACACACAAACTTCCTCCAATCATTTCTGTGATCGGCCCGCTGCTCTCGTCCTGAAGTACTGGACGAGCATGGGCAGAACAATGAGTAGTCCCAACATCCTCATCGCATTGCCGATCAAATCGTACTCCGGCCAGAATGAGATGGTCGAACCGACAACCATCCCGACCGCGCCAGTCCAGAAAACCAGACAGGAGAACATGATCTCCGGGACTGTCGCCAGAGCGCCGCCATACCCGAGAATCGGGAGGCCGTTACTCAAAAGCTCTCCCGACCAGCCCGCAAGAAACGGGAAGTCTTGGATCACCCGTGGGTGACCCACGAAGAACCCGATGAAGACCAGCACAACGCCGAACTTCAACAAAGCCTTAGCACAGCGGTCCATACTCTATCACCTCGCGCATTATTCCCACGCCTTTGGCGGGGTCAGCGCAAAAAAGAACGATCTATTCCTCCCTCCCAGAAAATTCCAATTGCTTGAAATGTTCTGGGAGAGAAATACCTATAAATTTTTGAGCGAGGGTTGTCTGCGAAAAAAGAATCTCGGAGCTGAAACCGCTTAGTTCCTGCGGTTACAGGGAGAGCTTAGCGGCAAATTTTGCGTCCAGTAAAATTTGACCTCGTCTTTTTTCACAGACACCCGAGCGTTATTTCCACAATTCTGGGCACTGCTGTATGCAAGTGTACGGGCATAAAAAATATGGTTATCCCTCTTAAGCATAAGTTGAATGCCCAGAACAGTGGAAACAATAACGCGGGATGGCGGGCAGGTTAAACCTCACTTGTCCGCCGAAGTCCCGCAAAGCGGGACGTAGGCGGATAGAGTGCCCAACATCCGAGAAGCAAAAAATCCCTTGTTCAGGGACTATTCTAGCTCTGCTATAAGCTATCAGCTAAAAGCTATAAGCTTACGGCTTCCGTCTCCTGAACGGAAAATTATATATAGTAACCCTTCGATTTCGCTTCGCTCCGCTCAGGGATCAAATGTTGCCTGAGCTTGTCGAAGGCGATCATGTAAGGGTCTATTTTCAAAGAACAGGCAAGTATATACCAAAATCGCAATCTTGTCAACCCCTTTAGAGTAAATATTGGCTAATATAAGCCAATATTTATCTTTTTGATATAATAAACCCAAGACCCCAAAGGAGGATATTCGCGATGAAAAGACTGTTGCTTGTGCTGGCACTGACAGTTGGTGCCATGCAGGCACCAGTTGGACAGGAACAAACGCCTGAACCGAACCGCATCAAGCGGGTGCCAGAAGACACGCGAGACTGGGTGAATGCCTACTTCCCGCCCGAAGTCATGGAAGTGCTTTGGCTTACTGACTACGCTGCCTTAGACCAAGCCTATGAGAACGGCTGGCTGGTTGATATCCCGCAAAACAGCGACCCCTTGGCAGAAGCTCTGGGGATTCGATTGCAGACAGAAGGCGACTTCCCCATTGCCGAAGCAGAACCCGATCCCAAGCTTAAGGTCAAGCTCTTCCGCCTGGCCAAGCCTGGGGCAGGCTTGCTCTACTCGATCGCTGATCATGTGCGAGAGGAAGAGAGAAAAGAACGAGAAAGAAGAAAGCTCCAACCAAGGCCGTTCTTGCCCATCGGCGTTACAAGCCTGGTCAGAACGGCAGAATACCAAGCCCGCCTGATTCCTCTCAACGCTAACGCAGATACAGAGAGTCAGGGCGTACCAGCGACCCACATAACTGGATTGGTGACTGACATCACGCGCGCGAACATGACTACAGCGCGTGATAGAATCGTCTCTAACTATCTGATCGAGCTTAGAGACGCTGATAAGATCCTTTACTTCCGTGAAGGGGCCAAACAGGCCACCTACCACGTGATCGCACTCCTGCAAACCCGCGAATTCTTCGAGGCCGAGTATGACCGACTGCTCCTTAAGGCCCGGGAACGAATGGCCGCCGAGGCACAAGGAACAATCGAAAAGCCGAACGACTGACTCGCTCGGCTTCTTTTTTTTACAGATTATTGAAACGAGGAATAGTTGCAAAATTAGCCTGCGCAGGACAACGGTGATTATGCAACCTATTCCTAAGTTAAAACCCGCCCATGCCCATGCCGCCCATGTCAGACTGTCCGCCAGCTGGCGGATTCTTCTCCGGCTTATCCACGACCACGGCTTCGGTAGTCAAGAGCTCGCCGGCAATGGAGGCGGCGTTTTGCAAAGCGGTTCTTGTCACTTTCAAGGGATCTATGACACCGGCGCTGATTAAATCCTTAAACCCATCCTGCCAGTTGTTCGGATCAAATTCGCCAAAATCAAATCCTTCATTAACTTCCCTTCTTTGCACCATCTCTACCACGGCATCGGCTTTCAGCCCAGCGTTCTCGGCGATCTGCCGAATAGGAGATAAAATTGCTTTTTGGATAATGCTAACTCCTAATTTTTCTGAAGCAGTCACAGTATTGGCAAACTCATTAAGTTTCGGGGAAATTTTCGCCAACGCGGCACCACCGCCCGCTACAATTCCCTCTTCCACCGCGGCCTTGGTGGCATTAAGCGCGTCTTCGATTTTGAATTTCTTTTCTTTCATCTCAGTTTCTGTGGCAGCGCCGACTTTGATCACTGCCACACCGCCGGCCAAACGTGCCAGTCGTTCCTGCAATTTTTCTTTATCGTAATCAGACGTGGTTGTGCCAAGTTCCATGCGAATTTGTGCTACCCGCTCATTGATTTTATTCTTGTCTCCCGATCCATCCACGATCGTGGTGTTTTCTTTGTTGGCAATTACCTTGCGCGCCGTGCCTAACTGTTCCAAAGTTGCTGTGTCCAGTTTAAATCCCAAATCTTCTGTAATGAACTCGCCGCCGGTGAGCACCGCAATGTCATTGAGCATCTCTTTTCTGCGATCCCCAAATCCTGGCGCTTTAACCGCGAGCACATTGAACGTGCCACGAAGCTTGTTGAGGATAAACGTGGTCAGCGCTTCCCCCTCTATCTCATCAGCAATGATCACCAGATCTTTTTTGCCGCCAGCAGCCACTTTTTCCAAAAGCGGCAGAATATCCGCCACAGCAGAAATCTTCTTGTCGGTAACTAGGATGTATGGATTCTCCCAAACAGCTTCCATCCGTTCAGCGTTGGTAATCATGTAGGGAGAAACAAATCCTTTATCAAACCGCATGCCTTTGACCACTTCTTTTTCCAAGCCAATGGTCTGGCCTTCTTCTACGGTGATGACACCGTCTTTACCCACTGCGTCCATCGCCTCGGCAATCAGCTTGCCCACTTCCGGATCCAAGGACGAAATCGTGCCCACTTGCGCGATCTCTTCCGAAGTTTTAATTTCTTTCTTAAGTTTTTTTAGCTCTTCTATCACAAAATTGACCGCCTTATCCAACCCCCGTTTGATAGAAAGAACATCAGCCTGGTCCTTTACTTCTTTCCAGTGCTTGAGAATTGCTTGCGCCAAAACAGTTGCTGTGGTGGTGCCGTCGCCTGCCACTTCATTGGTTTTTTCCGCCACTTCTTGCATCAGCGAAGCGCCTACGTTTT
This sequence comes from Candidatus Doudnabacteria bacterium, assembly GCA_016186915.1. Taxonomy (GTDB): domain Bacteria; phylum Patescibacteriota; class Doudnabacteria; order UBA920; family O2-02-FULL-48-8; genus JACPKU01. The sequence goes on from JACPKU010000007.1 coordinate 23,797, forward strand.
CAAACTTGTCTTCCAGCTCAATTTCTTTGGCAATGGTCACACCGTCATTGGTAATAATGGGTGAACCAAATCCTTTATCCAAAACCACATTGCGGCCTTTGGGGCCCAACGTGACTTTCACGACATCTGCAATTTTATTTACTCCCTCCATTACTTTTTCCCGGGCTTTCCAGCCGCTTTCAATCAGTTTGCTCATAATAAATCCTTTGTTAATAGCGATCCTAATCTACCTGCCTACCGGCAGGCAGGCGAATAACATCCGAATGCCACGAATGGCCTGACCCTCAAGATTCGGATCATTCGGATCGCATATATTACTGAACTATCCCGAGGATGTCCTCGTCTTTTAGAAATTTGTATTCGACCTTGCCTTTGCCATCTGGTGATTCCATTTCGACTTCGTCCCCGGCGTATTTGCCGAACAGCACTTTATCGCCAATCTGCAAATTCAACTTTTTTATTTTCTCGCCGTCGCCGATTGCCACTACTTCGCCCTGCTCTTTCTTTTCTTTTTCCGCCGTATCCGGCAGCACAATGCCCGACTTGGTCACTTCTTCCTGGGTTAAGGGCTTGACCAATACCCGGTTTCCCAATGGTTTAATATTCATAGCTTATCTCCTCGCAAATTGAGTTAATGAAATGTCATCCTGAGTGAAACGAAGGATCTATTTGTTAGATTCTTCACTGCGTTCAGAATGACAAAAATTATTTGACCGCCCTTTATTATAATAATTTTTTTCAAGCTTGGCAAGGGCTAAAAATCTTTATTTTGCGCGTAAATGTAAGCCCCTGCAACTTTGACATCAAAGCCGGCCTGCCTTAAACAATCGACTAATTGATGGTGACTACGCACACCGAAATTATGATATTCCAAGGCTATTTTTTCTATCCGTTTCAAAATCTCCGGCTTTATATTCAACAAAATATTATACTCTGCTCCCTCGCAATCGAGTTTCAAAAAATTAATTTTCTCAAGGCCGTGATCAAGCATAAATTGTTCTAAGGTCATCGTTTCAATCTCTAACTCCCCCTTGCTCCAGGGTTTTTGATACAAACTATGCCCGCCGATATTCTCAGTCAAATACATTCGATATCTGCCCGCAGTTTCCCACAAAGCCTTGGAAATGATTTCAACGTTTGAGAGCTGGTTAAGCTTTATGTTCTCCGCCAGCGCCTCTAAAAGAAATGGCACTGGTTCAAATGCAAATACTCGTCCTTTGCTCGCTTGGATAGAAGCGTAAACTGTAAAATAACCTTTGTTGGCCCCCACGTCCACCACGACATCGTGTTTTCCAATTGCAAATACTCGATCGTAAACCTGTCGACCCCAGATATCCAAGAGCATGGACAGTTCCGCGCGCCCCAGAGTTTGGTTTACCGCAAACTGCTGCCCCGAACGCAGACGGAGTTGTGCTAAATTTCGAACCAACAGAATCTGTGGCCAGTTCTTAAATAATCGAATCGTCAGCCAAATGTTATATATCAATCTAAACATGGGTCAGGTGTTCAAGCGATTCTGGAATTCTGCCTTGAAATCTTTGCGCGGATCTAACGCATGGAGTTTTAAGATATCCTTTTCTGCGATGGTCGTGGCAGTCGGCCAATGGTTTTCCGGCAGACTGAAAGTATGGCGAATATGAACCAAACGCGCCAACGGCTCCAGCAATTCTGCGGGCAGCCAGAAAATAATCTCCAGCGTTTTTTTTATGACTTTCAAAATAAAGCTTGGCTCTTTCAATTTCTGAAAACAGCTATCTGGCTCAAAATTCGGCAAATAATCATAAATCCACTGATTTTGTTTCATAAATTCTAAATAATCTTCCCGGCCGTACAAGGGCAAAAAAGACGCAAACCAAAAAGCAAATAAAGGATCACTGCCCGGAATTAACACCCGCGATAAATCCTGATGTTTTTTTGTGACATAAAACCCGAAACAAAACCGATCCTTCACTTTATACTTAGTTTTGTAAAGCCCAAATAATTTGAGGATGACAATGATGATTGATCGGGCCACATACAAGCGTCTGGGCGAGGTAATCACAAAAAAATCAATGTCCGACTTTTCGTTGGTATTATTTAGCGCCAAACTGTTGATGATAGAAATCTGCCTCACAAACGGCAACAAGTATAATAGCCAATAAAAACGAAAAACCTTTTGCCACTGCTTGTTCACCAAAGTTAATTTCTGTTCGTATCTATCCAGATCTGCTTGCGATAAAGCATAATACGCGCCTCGCTTAAAAATTTTTCCCTGATTGAGCAGTTGATTTAGATTATTGTTCAATTCAGACAAATTCGTCTTGGTTTGATAGAGCAATGCCAAAATTCGTTCCTTGGTGGCCGGAACTTGAAAAATGTTAAAAAAAATCAGGGTCGAAAGAATTCCCCGTTCTATTTCGGACATATCTTATACCGCAAATTGCTCGGCATCAATTTCCTGCCACTCATCGTCATCTTCGCTCCACTTATAAACCTTTAATTTGTGTGAGAATTCGGAGTCGGAAAATTTGTATTCCGTGCGGGCCGCCTGACCAGCGCGGTGAGAGTAATGAAACTTTTTATCCAAAACCACCGGTTTCGATTCGCGCGTCAACTTCATCCTGCCCATCGGGGTTTCAACAACTAAATATTCCACCAACCCTTGCTTGACCGCTCCATCAGCGGTCTCCACGATTAAATCCTCTGTCTTTTCTTCCAAGACACGGAATTTACTTTTTACGTTCTCTTTTAATTGTTCCCAGCGATCATTATCCATAAGTCTTTTAGATTGCTTCGCTAAGGCCGTCGCGGCAGCCTATTTCTGGCAGACCGGACAAAAACTGCCAGTCCGTCCACTAAATTTCATGCTCTTTATTATACTACCACAAACTTTGCATTTCAGTCCTGCGCGCCCATAAACCTTATGTAATCGGCCGTATTTACCCCAAGCACCTGAGGGTCTCACAAAATCACCAACCGAGGAGCCGTTATGCCTTACTGCGTCTTTCAAAACCTCTTTTATAGCCTTAAATAATCTTTGTTCCTCTGACTTAGTCAGGGTTTTTACAATACGACCGGGTCTGATCTTGGCAAAGAACAAAATTTCGTCTGAATAGATATTACCAATTCCGGCGATGATTTTTGGATCCATTAAAAACAGCTTTACTTTCATTTTCGGTCGCTTACTTAGGATGTTTATAAATTTCGCGATCGCGAAATTTATTTTCAGGGGTTCTGGACCAAATTCATTTAATTCTTTAACTTGGTCTATTTCACTGTCTTTCACTAACTTCAAATATCCAAATTGGCGCAGGTCGTTAAAAAACAGTTTGGAGCCATCGGTAAAAGTAAAAATTACATGGGTCCATTTGGAAGGTAGGGTTATCGGCTGGAAAGTCTCAATATTTAAAAGTTTGATTTTCTTGTTTAGCTGCTTCTTTTCGAGAAAAATCAATTGGCCTGTCATTTTCAAATGCACCAAAATAGCGAACTTGCCCGCGATGTCGATAATGATGAGCTTGGCGCGCCTTTGAACCCCGGTAATTTTTTTGCCCTTCAAAATTTGGGCGAATTTTTTCGCGGCCACGCTATTCGACTTTCGAACATTCGACAAAGTCAAAGGCCCGACCGCAATAAGTTTCGGCGATCGGACTTCTACTTGTCTGATAACTTTATTCTTCAACAGTGGTCGCAGCTCCGAAACCACAGTCTCGACTTCCGGCAATTCTGGCACAAATTTGGTCTTCGACTTCGCTCAGACAACAAATTTATGCCCTGAGCCTGTCGAAGGGCTATTAATCATTGAGGATATTATACCCCCGACACTCGAATTAATCGAGGTCGGAACAAAAAAGGCCGCTGCAGCTTAACGCTGAACGGCATACAACAATCGTCGGACTTCGGCGGTGACCTCGGCCGGATCCAGCCGTTCGCACTCGTGGTGATTGATATCGGAGATGATCCGACTAACCACTGGCAAGGTGCCGCGGCTGTTAAACATCCGAATCCAAACCGCTGCCTGATCGGCCGAGCTGATCACCACCTTCAATGCCACAAAATCTCCCTTCCTATGGCGTATATTCCCTCATCCGGCGCAGATCTGCTCGACTTCCACGCGCAGGGAAGCCCGCAGATAATCCGGCTCGATCGGCCACAGCTCGATCGTGGCTGAATCGAAAGTCACGTGAAGACCCAAATCAGCGGCGATGTGCCTCACCTCTACCTTCAGATTGTCCCTCACTGAAGGATTCGGCGGGCAAATAAAATGCCTGACAAAGGACACTCCGTCAAACCCGGGTCGCTCGAACCTGGCCGTAAAACCATTATTCATGGGATCCTCCTTCCTTTCCGAATCTTAGCATTCTATCAATCCCGCTGAACTCTGTCAAAACAAAAAAGCCCTCCTAACTTTTATTCTTTTTGTCTGATTCGTTTATGAGATCGTAGATTTTTTGTTTCAAGAGATTCGGCTGGTCAATGTGCGGCAGCTTAATCTCATGGACTTCCAGCCCGGCGGTGTTGACGTAAATGCTGCCGCTTTTGAACAACAGCCACTCAAAAAACGGCTGAATGATGGTCACATCCGTAATCCGGTCGTAATCAATACTGATGGTATTGGTTGACAACCAGCCGCGATGAATGATGATTCTCCGATCAGTCAGACAATAAATATTGGAAACTTTCAAATAAAAACTCAAAATAAACCAAGCAGCGACAAAAGTAATAATGCCCAAACCAAACGCAAACAACAGTGGAATACTGACCAGGGCCGCAATCAGCAGATTGACATTGCGAAACCGATCACTGATCGAAAACTCAAAAACCACTTGCTCATCCCGACCCAAATGCTGTTGCCAAAGACGTTGATGTGTCATAGTCCTTCTTCAATGCGCGTGTAGATATGGATCTTCCCTTTCATCCCCCAGTGTTCAATCTCGTGTGCCGCTTCTTCTGCGGTTTCGGATGCGTGGATTAAATTATGGATCGCGCGCTTGTCTTTGTTCGCAGAGGCCGCAGAATCCACAGAATAATCACCACGAATGGTCCCCATTTCCGCCAAGGCTGGCTGGGTATTGCCGGCGAGCTTGCGGATCATATCCACCGCATGCACCCCTTGCACCACAATCTTCACCACCGGTCCCGACGTCATATAATCAATAAGCCAACCCCTCACTTGCGGCCCAATCTTTTCTGCCTTATCAGTTCCCATCTCTTCCTTGGCATCGAAGCCATATTTTTCATAAGTGGAAAGTGTCTTTTCCCCCAAACGCGTAATCCAGGCCTCGTCTTTCGGATAATGACGGTCAATCTCTTCTTTGCTCGACTGGTGCATTTCTAATGCCACAATTTTCAATCCCGCCCGCTCAATCCGTCTGATTACTTCTCCAGCCAGCCCCCGTCTCACACCGTCCGGCTTAATCAAAACGAAAGTAGTTTCTTCTTTTGGATGAGGTTTCATAATTAATCTTTAATAATAGTTATTTTATTAATTACCACATCGGTCAATGGGACAGACACCTCGCCGCTAAATGGATTGGGTTCCACTGGCGTTTTGCCGATTTGTTCCACCACTGCCATGCCGCTCGTGACATACCCGAACACCGTGTACTGTCCGTCCAAAAACGGCTGCGCTCCAAGGGTGATATAAAACTGGCTGCCTGATGATTCTCTGTTGGGATTGATCTGGTCTCCCAGTCTGGCCATGGCAATCGCGCCGTTGGTGTGCTTTAAGCCGATTTCTGCCGGAATGGTATACCCCGGTCCCCCTGTGCCGTCACCGTTTGGATCCCCGCCCTGAATCATAAACCCGGCCACGATGCGGTGAAATTTCAAACCTTCATAAAACCCCTCGCGGGCGAGCTCCAAAAAATTGCTCACGGTGCGAGGTGCGGCCTGACCATCTAAGGTAACTTCAAAGCTGCCTTCGCTAGTCTCAATCTTAACCACTGCCTCGGCCGGGACTGAAGACTCAGAGGCTTCTGGCTGTTGCGGAGAATTGTTATCATCCTCATCCACCGGCTTTTGTGAATTATTCAATAGCACATACCCTCCAATCGCGATAATAAAAACAAGGAGAATAATAATGGCTTTATTCATAGATTTGTTGGTTACTTTACTCTCTTTAGCTTAGCCAAAATCTTACTGTTTGTAAAGATTGGCGCCATCTGAGACAAACCTAATGGTTTGACCCTGATCAGTGCGAAAAACCTGCGATCCAACCTGTTCCAGCTTGTCCAAAACTTCCTGCGTGGGGTGGCCGTAATTATTTTCCCCGACTTCAATCACGGCAAACTCCGGCGTCACTTCTTCCAAAAACGGTACAGAGGTGGAATGCCGCGACCCATGGTGCCCGACCTTCAACAAATCAGCATCCAAATTAAACTGCGGCAACAAAATGCTTTCAATATTTATCCCCGCGTCGCCGGTAAATAATATGCTCGTTTTGCCGAAGCTAAGTTTCCCCACGATTGATGTGTCATTCAAATCTTGACTTGCCTGACTCACAAACCCTTCGGTAAAACTTCCTCCCGCTGCCTGGCCGTAAGGATAATAAACATCAAACACTGTGGCCTTGTCCAAATAAATCCGCTGTCCCTGTTTGGCATAAACTAATTCAACGCCCTTGTCGTTTGCCTCGGCCAAAAACTCATCATAGGTTTGGGAATGAAAATCAACTTCGGGCAGAATAATCTTTGTAACCTTATAGCGCCTAAGGATATCTACAAACCCTGCCACGTGGTCAGCATGCGGGTGGGTCAAAACCAGAAGGTCAATTGTCCGGTCATAAAACGGCATGTCCTCTCCCAAATATTGCAGAACCTGGTCTGTCGGTCCACCATCGATCAAAATCTGGTTGCCTTGAAAGGTCTGAATAAATATTGAGTCCCCTTGCCCAACGTCATAAAAATTTACATGCAATAAAAAGTCGGGTTGGCGCTGCCAGCCAGCAGCCCACACTGCTATGGTAGCAAACAGTAAAGGGACTAAGAAAAATTTAATAAGGTTTTTAGTTTGAGCGTCCATGCCAAGCGATGCTTATTGATATAATAAATCAAAACCAAATAATACAAGAGCAGCAGCCAGATGCCGAAGTTAGAGAAGTTGATTGAGGCCAAGGGAACCCGAGCGGTTAATTTAACCACTTGCATGACGTATTCAAGCATGGCCCAAGTGATCCAGGCCAAAGGCAACGCCAGTCCGGTCCAAATCAGACCCAACATCCCGGCCAAAAACCCAAACAGCATGGCAAAAGGTATCAAGGGCAGAATAAGCACGTTGGTAATGGGGGCAATCAGCGATAATCGGTCAAAGTTCAAAAGCAAGACTGGCAGCACGAAAATTTGGGCAGACAACGTTGCAACCACAATCTCCCGCAAATAGCGCCAAAGCCAAACAAAGTATGGTTCCATTCTGGGAGCCAAATACACCAACCCCATGAGGGCCAAGAACGAAAGCTGAAACCCGATATCAAAATGCAAAATTTGCGGATTGATCGCAAGCATTACAGCACCTGTGAGCACCAAAGCATTGGTGATATTATCGAGCCTGCCGGTATTCAGCGCCAACATCCCTAAAATACCCATCACCGCTGCTCGCACCACTGAAGCCTGCGCCCCAGTCATGATGACGAACAACACAATTGCCACCAAGGACAAAATAAACGACACGCGGCGCCGAAACCAATTAAGGAGGAGCCGGTCAAAAGCCTGCGCAATGATGGTGATGTTAAAACCGGACAAAGCGATAATGTGGGTTACGCCTGTGGTGTTAAAATCGGCAAGCAGTTGTTCAGGAATGCCGCGTCTTAACCCTACCAGTAATCCTGCCAGGAACGAGTGGTGAGGTTCTGGTAAAATTTCTGAAATTTTCCCGATAAACGCTTGTTTAAACTGAAAAAGCGAGGCTTTCACAAAATTGCCCTGTCTGGAAGCCAAAAGTTCTATGTCCGGATAATAGACTACCGCTTCAATGCCTGATTTGGATAAATAATTTTTGTAGGAAAACTCTCCCTGGGCTTCCGCATCCCGCGGGGCTGTGATTTTTTTTCTAAATTGAATTTGGTCGCCGTAGTGGTATTCCGGAAACAAGCTCGTGGTCAGAAGGAGCTTACTGTCAATCTCCCGGTTATTAACCTTTAATCGCCCGACCGTCAAATAAGTTTTATCTGACCTGACATCCGGCTCATCTACAATCAGTCCAACTACCTCCACTGTTTGATCCAAGTAGCCACTTAAGTGCTCGGCCTGCAAGCTAAAACTAATCCTGGCCATGCCCAAAACCAAAATCAATCCAGCAAAGCCAATCACCTTGGCCGCCCGACTGCTCCAACCCAAACTCACGACCATTGCAAAAATCATGGCGCTTAAAGCCATGATTTCGTAAGACGCGTATTTCCCGAGCCAGACCCCAACAATAAATGCGAGACAAAAAATGAGGAAGATCTTGGACTTGGAAACCCCTCTCCTTGGAACAAGGGAAGCCTCTTTACCCATCCCCGCTGAGGTTTTCGTGAGTTGAGCGGGGATCTTGCCCCCGATCTTAGTCGAAGGCACGCTATTGATTAATCTCATCATAGAGATCTTTCCAAGTGGGATTATGCTTCTCAATCAGTCCGATTTTCCAAGCGCGGTTCCACTTCTTAAGTTGTTTCTCTCTTTTCAAAGCAGCGTCTCTGTCTTCAAAGATTTCAAAATAGACCAATCTATGTACGTGATATTTCTTGGTAAATCCCTCGATTAATTCATTCCGATGCGTATAAGTCCTGCCTACCAGTTCATCAGAAAAACCTATGTATAAAACTCCTCTGGGTCTGCTGGCTAAAATATACACGAAGTAATTCATAATAAGATCCCCGACTACTTGACTAATCCTTGACTCGGGGATGGTTTCGGGGAGAAATGGCTACGAATCGCATTACCAAAGCATTGACTTCACTTCGGTCACTAAATTTGCCAACTCCACAGTGGTTTGTCTTTTTTCTTGTAAATTCTTGACATTAACTTTTTGTTGCTTGGCTTCTTCGCTGCCAAAGATAATGGCCAGCTTCATATTTTTGGCAATCGCGTATTTAAATTGCTTGTCCATTTTTACAGGCTCGTAATAAAACTCGCAATCAATGCCGGCTGCGCGCAAATTAGTCACCATATTGAGGTATTCAGCAGTCAAACTCTCATCCAAATTCATCACTAAGACTTCCGCTGTAGTTTGCGGTGCAATGAGTTTGGATTCGGACAAAGCCGCAAACAATCGATCCAAACCGATGGAACCGCCAACGGCCGGAGTTTCTATGCCTGTAACATTTCCAATCAAATTATCATACCGACCGCCGCCTCCCACACTGCCAAATTCAGGCTTTTCTATAAGCTCGAACTCAAAAATAATCCCAGTATAGTAATCCTGCCCGCGCATCAAGTATTTGTCGAACTTCATGTTTTCAACGCCCATGCCGGATAACAGATTCTCCATCTCCTCGACATAATCCTTACTTATGTCTTCTATGGTACTGGAATATTTTGTTAAAATATTTTTTTCAAAACCTTTTTCAACAAGCATCTCAACGACTTTTTTTTCCCCGATTTTAGCGATCTTGTCAATGATACGGAAAAACGCAGGAACCATGTTTTTCGGAACTTTCAGTTTAGTGAGTGCCTGATCCACCAGTTCGCGGTTGTTGAATTTAACCAAAAAATTTCCGACCTCAAGGCTGTTGTATGCTGCTATAAGGGCGGCGATTACTTCGGCATCAGCAAGTTTAGAAGTAGTGCCCACAATATCGATATCGCATTGCATCAATTCACGATACCTTCCTTTTTGCGGCTTGTCCGCACGCCAGACATTTCCGATCTGATACCGCTTAAACGGTTTAGGTAAATCCCTGTAGTCGGACACGACTCTGGCTAGCGGTACTGTCAAATCGTAGCGAAGGGAAACCTCTCGACCGCCCAAATCTTCAAACCTGTAAATCAACTTCTCGTCCTCCCCTATTTTCCCCTTGAACAATTCGTATGGCTCCAAAGCCGGCGTGTCAATCGGAGCAAAGCCGAAGCGTTCGAACACTTCGGAAATTTTGGTAATAATCTTCTTGCGCGCGATCTGCTCGCTGGGCAGATAATCGCGAAAGCCTTTTAAAACTTGGGGAATTTGTTTGGTCATAAATCAATTTTACCACAAAAAAAAGCAAAAAAAAATGGGGAGTGATCACGTGGTAATCACTCCCGCCTCGCGCGCGTCGACTCACCTCACGCTACCAGGTAGGCAGGTAGCAGTTGGCCTGTCTCGTCGAACACCTGCTTTCCTTGTCGCCTGTCAGCGTTGATGAGGGCTGCGCCTCGCCGCACAGCTTCTGGTGGATCAGGCCGACGGTTCATGACGTCGCACGCCATCCCCTTCAGCCGCGTTCCCATACTCACCGGCACGTTGCAGTTCAGAATGAGAGAGCTGATGGCATCAACGGTCTCCTGGGCTGCAACGACCACAGGCCCTCGACGTTGCCCATCCACTTGCCAACAATGAAACGGGCCTCCGCAGTTCACGATCCCAACAATCGGCTCGTCCATGAATCACCCCCCTGTTGGTTTATCAATATTAAAACTACTCCTTGTTTGCGGTTTTGGCAAATCAAGGAGTCAGTCAATCTCAATCAATTTATGCGTGCTTTTGTTGCCAGACTTGATATGGATGCTGCTTGGAGCCACATTGAAATGCTCAGCCAAAATTTCGATCACGGCTTCGTTGGCCCCGCCCTTTTGCGGGATCGCAGTGGTCCAGATTTTGTATTCGTCCAAATCCAGTTCCTCCAACCTGTCTTCATGCGCGTGGGTTTGGACGTGCACTCGAATAATGCGTGACATACATTTCAGAACTCCTCTCTCCCTCAAGGGAGAGAGGCTGGGAGAGAGGGTGCAAGATCACTTAATTGCTCGGAAAATTTTATCTAAAACGTCTGGTAATTTCTTTTCAATTTCACTATTCCAAAATTTGAGGACTTTATAACCTGCTTTTGTAGCATAATCTATTTTCTTTTTATCTTCGACTTTGCCAGTGCCTTTATGACCAAAACCATCCAATTCGATCAACAATTTCTTTCGTTTAGCTCCAAAATCAAAAATATACTGCCCGAGCACAATTTGTCTTTTAAATTTAATCCCAGAGTTATTCGCCCTTAGATGTTCCCACAAGAGCGATTCCCAAATGGTTTGCCTCGTTCTTAAGTCCTTGCTATGGGCAATCATAACACGGGACAACTTAACCATAATCTACCTCTCCCTTGTTCCCTCTCCTTTAAAGGAGAGGGAAGATCTATATTGTTGTACCAATTCGTATGCTCCAAAAAATATACTGACGTAAAACAAATCTCCCAAAACTGTATTTTTGAAAAACGGCAGAGCGTTGATATAAGATGAAAGAATCCCGGTTAGATCGTGTGGATACATCGTGGGTGAATAGAAGAAAGCAAAATTAGTAATCAGATAAAATAAAACTGATCCGAATAAGGCGCCGCCAAAAATTGTGCCAATATTTTTGTGTTTCTTAATGGCAAGCCCAATCAGCCCGATCAGAAGGAAAGAGCCGTAAACCATTATCCGGCTTTGGAGTGAATCAAAGCCAATGAAAAAATCTGAAATAAACATAGCAAGAAGCGGCAGAATTAAGGCTTGTTTTTTATTTAGATAAGTGCCGCCGAAAAGGGCAATGGCTGCGATAGGCGCAAAATTTGCTGGGTGCGGAATCACCCGCAACAGCGCGCCGATTAGAATAATTATGTAAGTCATCGAATTTTAGTAATCTCCAATTTTTTCCAACTTCCACTCAATTCTCTCTCCGTTTTTTGTTTGGTATTGACCGGCCCCGACTTGTGCTTTCTGGCCGTTGGCATAAAACGCCCAAAAATGTGTGTTGGCTGGCTCAATCCCGTCAATCGAAAGGACAAACTCTCCAAGCCCGCCAAAATCTTGCGTTTCAACGCTGTGAGCTTCTTTCAGCAACTCTAACGCCGTATGGCCTTCTACGCCTTGATAGGAAATTGTGCTTGCTGGAGCTTGTTGAACAGCCGGGGCTTCCTGAATTTCTGTTCGGTCAATCGTAAGATCCGCTTGCGGCCGGGACGGTGCGCGAGTGAGAGCAAAAGCCACGCCAATTACCGCAATGATCACAATGATTACAAACAGTTCTATTCTTTTGGCATTCATAAGTTATTCATTAAGTGCGCCCAAACATACTAGCATATTTCTTTTCTTCCTCAAAAGTCATGGGTATATCATCCTGAATCTTGTGCTGCTTACAATATTCGAGGAACAATGTCGAATAACCCTTATTAATCCCTTTGGTTAAAGACAGTCCTAATTTTGGCAAAAAAACATCCAGGGTGTTTTCCGCCGCCTCTATTTCCAGAAAATCTCCCAAAAAAGGCAGTTTATGAAATTCCAATACTAGTCCTTCCAATTCGAATTTCGTCACAAACTTCTCCTTGATACGAAAATGATAAAACCCGATCTTTCTCAAAATCTCATCCATAACTTCGAAATTCTCTATTTTTGTCTGAATTTCAAATCTTTGCAGCAAATTCTGATGCTCCTCGCCCTTTTCCTTGTACGTAAAAACATTCCCATATGGGGCCTTTCGTAATCTTAAATGCTTGCCGGTTGGATTGTCAAAATCAAAGTCTCCGGCTTGATTGTTGTACATAATATCCGACTCCAGTCCTTCTTGCTCGGAAATTTTTATTCCGCCCAAGGCCGCCACTTTTTTCATCAGAGCTTCCGGGTTGTCTAATTTTATTTTAACCTCAATCTCTTGCATAATTGTTCAAAAATCTATTCCCCGCTGCGCTAGTATACCTTTGTAATACGGGTGTTTTATCATTCGCATCTCGGTCACTAAGTCCGCAGCCTCGATTAATTTCTTGATGCGCTTATGGCCAGTCAAACACAGGTGCACGGATTTGGGTTTGGATTTAATAATTTTTAACACATCGTCTGTACTTAAAAGTTTGGATTCTATCGCAGAGATTGCTTCGTCCAAAACAACCAAGTCGTATTTTTTGCTTTTCAAAGCCTTGATACTTTCTTTCATGGCATTCTTTGCGGCCTTTATATGCTCTTCAATCGGTTTGCGATCTCCCAAGATGCCCACGAATCCGCGGCCCATTAGTTTAACTTCAACATTTGGCAAGCTCGCTAAAATTTTCCGCTCCCCTGACGGCCAATCACCTTTGACAAATTGCAAAAATAAAACCTTAAACCCTGTGCCAGCAGCACGTATGGCTAATCCTGCTGCGGCACTAGTTTTTCCCTTTCCATCTCCTATATAAATTAGGGTTAAGCCTTTTTGATTCATGCTATCTAATTAAATTTAAGTCAGCATTTAAAATGGTGGGTTTAATGGCTTGCAGCTCAGTTTTGTAGATTGGATTGTCGGGAATTGGGTTAAGTAAATATATTTTTTGTTTCAAATAATAGGCAAGCGTGATATCCATAAATGAATTGCCGCCAATATAATTCTTAACGCCGTTTTTGTCGTAATTTAGGATCAACAACGCATCGCTGTTTTTCATACTATTCCAAAACGATTCGATCGCATTCTCGGAAAACTTTTGTTTCAATTTAATTTGTTCTTTCTCTTTCTGCGTTTTGCCGACCAGTTTCTCGGTATTCAAAGACAAGAATACCTGGTGGCCCATCTGTTCAAGCTTGCGCTTAACCTCCACCATCTGTTCTGCAAATTGCATACTCCCACCCACGGCGATTTTCATAAATTCTCTTTCGCTCCAAGCATAATTTTTAAGGCGGCGGTAACCCGCCGCCTTTCCTTTCTTTTCTTTATTCACTTTCGAAATGCGGAACGCGAGGCGACGGGCTGCAAATTAACCCGCGCAGCACGACGGTGCAAGCGAGTAGGCTGCTCCGCCAGCAGGCGGAGACAGCCGGTAATTTACAGTCTGTCGCCGAGCATTAACATTTCGAATACCCACACATTTCGCATTTCGTACACCCTTCTGCCATCACCAGCATATTCCCGCACTCTGGACAAGCCGGGGCATGGCCCAAATCCGCCACTGACACTTTCTGCGCCACCATGGTCGTGCCATTGGTCTTGATCTCCGTGGTCACTGACTCATACACCAATTCTTCTTGCGGCTGGACTAATTTCGGCTCGATCTTGGGCAAATCAAGTTTCAGAGTGGTTTGTCCGCGCTTGGTGTGATTTTCCAAAACATTGGCAATCGCATCCGGCAGAGACAAAATCCGCTCGCCGTTGTGAAATACCGGATCCGGCCCTCGGATGCCTTTGAGCTGGTCAATCACGTCAGAGATAGAGATTCCAGAACGCAAAGACAGAGAAATCATCCGACAGATCGCCTCGGTTTGCGCGCCAAAGAACCCACCAGCCTTACCCAGCTGGGAAAAAACTTCAAACGGTCCGGTTTCGTCTTCGTTGATGGTCACGTAAAGATTGCCGTATGCTGTGGATATTTTATAGGTTGAACCCTGCATCACATCCGGCCGTTCTCTGGGTGAGATGTGTCCTATGTTCACAAGCCCTGGATTGGACTTAAGCTCTGGCGCCATTTCTATCTTTTGGTTCTTGGCCTCCACCTGTTCGGCTGCGTCCTTGCCCAATTTTTTATGATCCACGGCCAAAATCTGCTCGTCTCTGGAACCGTCCCGATAAATCGTCCCGCCTTTGCAGCCTAGGTCATACATGGTTTCGTACAATTTTTTGGTTTGCTCAACAGTGTAATTTTCCGGCGCATTCACGGTCTTGCTAATTGCACTGTCAGTCCAGCGCTGCACCGCGGCCTGCACGGCCACGTGTTCTTCCGGACTTAACTCCATGGCAGTCGCATAATAATCCGGCAGCTCCTCGCCCGGATGCTCATCCAGCCAATTTTTGGCCAACTTAATATGCTCCTGATGCACACCAAGCCGGGATTTGCGAAAATAAGTCCAAGAAAAAAACGGCTCAATCCCAGTAGAAGTGCCGACCATCGTCCCTACCGTGCCTGTGGGCGCTTGGGTCATGATAGTGACATTGCGGATGCCGTACTGGCCGACCAAATGGCGGATATAGTCTGGCATCTGCTTCATATAGCCGCTTTGTAAAAATTTTTCTTTGTCGAATCTCGGAAACGAGCCTTTCTCGCGCGCCAAATCCACTGAAGTTTCGTAGGCCACCACTGCGATGTACTGGTACAGTTTGTCGATAAACTTCACGGCTTCCGGTGAGCCATACCGCAGCCCCAGATGAATCAGCATCTCTGCCAAACCGATCGTACCCATACCCACCCGGCGCTCGCTCATCTGCTGAAGCTTGTTCTCCTCAAAAAAGTAAGGGGTGGCGTCAATCACGTTGTCCTGGAAACGCACCGCAGAAGACACCGTGGTTTTAAGTTTGTTCCAATCCACGTCCTTTTTCTCCATGTCCACGTGCTTGGCCAAATTAACATGTCCCAAATTGCACACGCCCCAAGCCGGCAGTGGCTGTTCACCGCAGGGATTGGTGCAGGAAAGAGGGGCAAAGTACCAAGAGTTGGAATAATGATTCGCTCGATCTATAAAATACATTCCCGGTTCAGCCGAAGCCCAGGCAGAAGAAATGATGTTGTCCCAGATATCCCGCGCCTTCACGGTTTTATGCTTGACCACCTTGCCGCCCACTTGCTTCCAGCGCTTGATGTCTCCGTTCCAATACTCTTTATACAAAGGATCAGAAGGGTCAGGAAAAATCAGATCCCAGGCTTCGTCATTTTTTACAGCTTGCATAAAGTCATCGGTAATTCCGACCGAAATGTTCGCGTTGGTAATTTTGCCCGCTTCTTTTTTGGAATTAATAAAATCCAAAACATCGGGATGCCAGACATTGAGAATGAGCATCAGCGCTCCTCGCCGCGAGCCCCCTTGTTCAATCAGGCCAGTGACAAAGCTATACAAAGACGCCCAGGATACGGCGCCTGAAGACCGGCCGTTTACGCCTTTCACATAGGAATACCGAGGGCGCAGGGAAGAAACATTGATGCCCACCCCGCCGCCGCGCGACATAATTTCGGCCATTTGCGTCAAAGTTTCAAAAATCCCACCCCGGCTGTCGTCAGGAGACGGGATCACATAGCAATTATAAAAAGTTAAATTCTGACCGGTGCCGGCGCCGGTAAAAATTCTGCCGGCAGGCACGTATTTCCAATCATCCATCAGTTCCCGGAACCTGCCTTCCCATTCTGCCTGCAATTCCTCGGTTTCCTCCACGCTGGCCACGTGGCGCGCCACCCGATCAAACATTTGTTCTGGTGCAGTTTCCAAAGGCTTGTCCACATGCTCGACTGCCCGCGTCTCTGTGGAGCCATCGCGCATCTTCACGGTCACCTGCCGGTTTGTTTCATCAATGCTTTCCACTGTGCCAATCTCTCGGTGTCCGGTTTTGAGATTGACGCAGACCACGGCCAAATCGCCGATCTTCAAGGTTTCTTTCTTTGCATCTTTTACCGCGTATCGATCCAGAAAAATTTTTTCACCCAGTTCGCTTAAGGCATTTTTGGTTCTTGCCTGCAAGTTCTCGTGCATGTTTGTTTCCTTTAGTTAATTCTTTAATTATAATAGCGATCCGAATGATCCAAATCATCATCCGAATTATCCGAATCTTAAACTCAAATTATTCGTGTCATTCGGATGTCATTCGTAGATTGGGATCGCATTAAAGTTTTTTCGCTTCGCGGACGAATTCGTCTACGTCCTGGAATTGCCTGTACACGGAGGCAAAACGAATGTAAGCCACCTGGTCTTTCTTTTTAATCTGTTTCATCACAATACTGCCGATGTCTTTGCTGCCAATCTCGCTTTTCCCGCTTTTTTGAATGTCCTGTTCAATCGCGGATACAATCTGGATAAAATCATCTCGGGTCAGCGGCCGTTTTTCAAATGCCTTGCGGATACCCGACTCGATCTTTTCCCGCATATACGGCTGCTTGGTGCCGTCGCGCTTAACCACGGTCAGATCCAGAATTTCCATCTCCTCATGGGTGGAGAACCGAAAACCGCATTTAATGCATTCGCGCCTGCGGCGAATCGCCATACCTTCGTTAAGCGGCCGGGAATCTAGGACTTTGGTATCTTCATGAGAACACTTGGGGCACTTCATAAATTTTGGGCTCAAAAAAAATAAAAGAGATTACTCCTGGATTAAGCCTCTCGGTTAAGCTTGTCAAAATGAACGAACTATGTTTGATTTCGATTTTGTGCCTGCAAACCTTAAGATTTCAAGGTTCAACACAATATATAGTATTAACCTTATTTAATATAGCCCTATATATAGAACCTGTCAAAAATCGGTTTTTCCGCAATTTTTTCAAATTTTCCCATAATCTGGAAAAACTTATCAACAAAATCGCCCCTCCCAAAGTTTTCAATGTCAAGGCCAAAGCCAAAGACAAAAATGGGATGATAACGTTGTAGAAAAGCATGATTATAATAATTCTGGGTCTCGCCCCGTACCTCCCTTGCCGGCAGGCAGGATGGTGCGGGGTCAAGGCCTCTCAATCCCTTCTTTTTAGCGAGAGATGGATATAAAACTAGCCTGCGCAGCACGGCGGTGCGAGCAAGCAGGCCGCCCCGCCAGCAGGCGGGGACGGCCGATAGTTTTATAGCCCATCTCGAGCGGCATATGCCCGAGCGCTTTCTTGACAAACTTTTTTTTGAGGTTTAAGATCAATTTACCTTAATAAATTAATATCCAGATAACTCCCCGCAAGGGGTCGGTTAGGGAAACCGGTGCGTTCGTCTCTAAAAAAGACACTAGTCCGGTGCTGTGCCGCAACTGTAATTGTATCTTTCAGTTTAGTTCTCCCCTTTTAGGGGAGATGTCACGAAGTGACAGAGAGGTCTATAACCCTCTCTCGGCGCTTCGCGCCACTCTCTCCCTCAAGGGAGAGAGTTAAGCTGAAGATTACATAAGCCAGAGTACTAACCAGTTATTTTGCCAGTTACTCTCTCTTCGAGCAAAGAGAAGGGATTTTGTTTTCTCCAAAAAACAATCTTACCCGTCTCTTAACCAAGACGGGTAATTTTTATGGAGAAAAATATGAGAAAACGAACTGCTTGGGTTTTAATCGGGTTACTAATTTATTTTCCGCTCAACGCCTTAGCAACATTTAACTCTTCCGGAGCACAGAGTTACCTTTTGGCGCACGGCAGCAACCCCTGGTCTACGATCGCATTGGTTTCGCTGAACGCTTCCTCGATACCCACCAATCATCTGACCAATGTTTCCGGTAATTCAGCAATCGAGTACGCCGCCCCGATCCTGGCTATAACCGCGCTGAACAAAGATCCAAGAAGCTTTGGCAGTACTGACTTGGTTTCGAAGTTAAAATCTTTTCACGACAACGGCCAAATTGGCGATCCCGTAACCCTCAACGACGATTTATTCGGCATCTTGGCTCTGGTTTCCGCAGGAGAAAGCAAGGCTAGCCCAATCCTTACAGATGCCAAAAACTTTTTGACCTCAAACCAAAACCCAGACGGCGGCTGGGGATTTACCACAAGTAGTCCGTCGGATACTAATATGACCGCGGCGGGTATCTTGGCCTTAAAATCTTTAGACATTAACACTGCTGATAATCACATCCAATCGGCCTTGAACTATTTACAAGCCGCGCAGAACGATGACGGCGGCTTTCCTTATGACCCCCAAAGCTCATTTGGCACAGCTTCTGATTCTTCCTCAACTGCTTGGGTAATCTGGGCGCTGAACAGCCTTAACATCAATCCCGCGACCTGGAACAAAACCGGCGGGAACCCAACTAGTTATCTGGAAAGCACGCAAACTAACAGTGGCTTTTTTGAGTATCAATCCGGCTCAGGCGAAGACGCTTTTTCTGCCATCACCACGGCTTACGCTGCAATCGCGCTGCAAGGGAAAACTCTACCGCTAAACATTATCAAGTCGGCAAGCAGTCTGCCAGTGATTCCTTTCCGCATTGAAGGATCCCAGTCCACGGTTTGTGAAGGGTCCATCCCTGGCCCGACTGCTTTGGATGTAGTGAAAAATGCCGCTGAAATTTGCAACTTCACTTACAATGTCCAGGAACTTAGCTTCGGTCCTTATCTAAAACAAATCAACAATGACACGGCGCAAGGCTTGATTGGCTGGATCTATCTGGTCAATAACACTCCTCCCAGCGTGGGAGCGGCTGACTTTGTGCTTGGAGCCTCTGACGAACTGCTCTGGTTCTATGGTAACTTTGACGATAAACCTACCCGATTAAACTTATCCAATCCCCAAATCAGTACAAACCAATCAGCCACAGTAACAGTGGAGTCATTTGCCAACAATACCTGGACGCCTCTCAACGCCGCTGAAGTATTTTATGCAACCAGTACTGCCACCACTGGCGCAAATGGACAGGCAACCATCAGCCCAGATGACGGCTTCTACAAAATCTACGCAGAGAAACAAGGATTTATCCGCAGCAACCGCAAGCTTCTGAAAGTTGGCGAACCTGCGCAAGGATCAGTCAACCTTTCTGCCAATGTTTTACCGGGTGACGTGCTTGGCGAAGATAACGAACAATCTTCAGTGAGCTTCACCATGGATCTGAACAGTGTTGATTTTGGCACGCTTAATCCCGGCACAGAAAAATCCCAAACCATCAAGCTTACCAACACTGGCTCAACTGCCCTGACAATAGAGAGTATTGTGGAAGGTGATAGTCTGTTTGTTGATCATCTGCTCATTGATCAAAGCTTGTGGAAAGTGTTCAGCACAAAGCTGGCCGTGGATCAAGCAAAAAGCCAGCAGCTCAAACTTAAGATTCCTGCCAGCTATTCAGGCAGCGGCAGCAAAACCGGCACCCTGACTTTCTGGGCACAAGCCAACTAAACTTATGAAAAAAATCTGGCTTTCGGCTCTGCTGTTTCCTTCTATGGTGTCTGCCGCTGGCATTGATATTAGTCCTGCCAAGATCGATCTGGAAACCCACAAAGACCAGACAGCAGAACAAGTAATCACGGTGGCAAATCCCACTGCAGATGTGCAGGTGTTCGAAGTGTATGCAGATGATTTTAAAAATCTGTTTACCTTTACACCTGCCAGTTTTACCCTGGAAGCAGGCGAGAGAAAAACAGTAACCCTTAGTTTTGATGGTAAGTCAACCGATTCGGCATTGCTGTCCACCAATATCTCGGTGCTGGCCACCCCTCTGGCAGACGCCAGATTTAATGCCAACACTGGGGTCAAGATCCCGACCACGGTAAGAATCTCGGAAGGCGGTAATTCTTCGAACTGGGTAAACAAGGATCTGATATTTTTTGGAACGCTTGGACTAGTTCTGCTTTACTTAATCTTCAGACTCATCAAAGCCAAGCAGGATCACAATATCTAACGAAAAAAGCAGGGCAGCGATTGTACGGCCCGCCGAACGCGAGCCTTAAAATACACTCTCGGTTTTTGTCCTCACTAACCTACACACTGCTGTTTGTACCAATTACCAAGCGATAGATACGTAGTGGTACAACTTCAATTTAAAACCACTTAAAACCACAGTGCCGGATGCGACGTGATGTGGTGATTGAACTATGATAGCACTATAGGTTGATTGTGATACAATTCATCATCACCGACTCGGACTTGCTTATAGACTAAAAAATTTACGCAACTCTTTGTCTAAATCCGTATAAACTACTTCCGCGAATAATGTATACTTGGCCACCTCATAGTATTCTGCCACTGTTTGAAGTTCCTTCCGACAATCATAAGGATATGCAAATAAGCTGCGCTGAATGTTATAACAACCTAGCGATTTTAACTTCCGTCGCATCATATTTCTGGCGGTGGTCAATTCCTGTGGTATATCAAAACTAAACAAACGCCACTTGCCGTCCCAGGCCTTGGGCTTGGGCAGGGCCAGCTTCTCAAACTCGACTCGCTTAAGCCACTTTCGTCCTTTTGGCAAAAGCCTAATTAACCAGCCCTCGTTGGTTTTAGTCAAGGCCACATATCCTTTCTTTTGCAACTTTTTAACTTCACGGTTAAACTCGTAACGGCGAAAATAGTATCTCGTAGCCCCGATTACTAAAGCGTACAAAGCAAAAGGAGATGTAATAGCCGCCGGGATTATAAAGGCCCAGATTAACCCATCCGCAATTTTGTCCGCAATGCCCTTGGTTTCAATTTTCGGCTTCTTCTTCAATTGGTACATAATAGCACTATAGGTCGATGATGTTACAATTTTTATATATTCAGTATAGCACAACTGTAAAAATTTCCATGTCAACAAAAAGCAAATTAGACAAAAAAATAGGCGGTGCGAGGGGTTAACCCACTCGCCCGCCTTTTGGTTTCGGTCAGCTCGAGACAGCCACTTCGTCTTGCTTCGCGAAGTAGTAGCCCTTACCGTCGTCGAGACAGACCGCGTTGCGCTCGCCGAGCGTCTCGGCCAGCTTGAGGAACTGGCCATCTGTGCCCGACGAATGCCGGGCGTAGAATTGTCCCGCTGGCGCCACCATCTCGAACGTGGTATCCGGCCTCGGCGGCCTCGCCCCTCGAATCATGCGTCCTCCTTAGACTTCAGTTCACATCCTGCTGTTGCAGCCAGAGTTCGTTCCAGTTCGGTTTGCCCTTGACCACGGGTGACCCCGCCGCACAGTAGGGGCAATGATCCGGTTCGTAGGTCTGGACATCAAAGTGAAACGGAGAACGAACCGGTGTCCCGTCCGTCAACTCCCAATCTCCGCTCCGATGCACCAGCACCACCGCAAACTCGTCGAATTGCACCGGATGAGGGTTGGACTTCTGTACGGCCAGCTTGGTGGTGTACGTACTGCCGCCCCCCGTTGTCATGAGTTCATTCATGACAAGCACACGCTCCCCTTCCGGAATCTCACCGTTGAAGACCGTGGGGTTACCTTCTGCGTCCTTCTCCACAAAGGCGTACTGGGCACCCAATTGACGAGCCAATTCAGAGCCGAGAGTAACCGCCGCCATGGCCGAACTGACAACCCAGTCAACAGTGTCCATATCCTGCA
>JACPKU010000001.1 GCA_016186915.1 Candidatus Doudnabacteria bacterium
TATTATTAAGAAGAGTTTTACATCACCGGATGAGGTCTACAATCCAAAAGAAACGATGAAGCTTGAAATTCTTGATGTGGGAGAGGGTCTTAAATTGCAGAGGAATACGGCACAGCCGGGGTATCATGGAGAAGATTGTCCATATGACCATGTGCTATACGTAGTTTCAGGTAAATTCCATGTCCGTATGTCTGGAGGTGATGAAATTGAATTTGGCCCCGGCGAAGTCGGAGTAATACCCGCCGGACACGATTTACGGGTTACAAGCAGTGAACCCGCAGTCTGGCTGGAAATCAAGCGCTAAAATCTTATTGCCGCCAATGAAAAACTTGAATATGAATAAAATCATTACGATTTTAGAAGCAAGGGTTAACGAACAAAAATGGGACACCCTACAAAATGCATATCGAGCTGTAAAAGAAAGTTCGCAATCTCCTATGCCCCGGCAGTCGTTCCTCGCGCAAATGAAGGAAGAACCAACACTATGGCAGATCATATCTGTTTGGGAAAGTATGGAGGTTTTGCAGAAGATGAGAAGTTCTGGCGAAACACCTGCCGGAGTATTAGTATTTCGTGAAGCTAACGCCGAACCCAAGCTTTCAATATTCGAAGCCAAAGAGGAGATTTAAGTTTTAATAGCGCCGCCGAAGTTTCAACGCAGGCGAGGCCCAGCCAGTTCCGTTTGCCTGTCCGCCTCCGGCGGAGATATTTTCAAACAGACACCGCCAAAAAATTTATGAAGCAGCAGGGGTTAAAAGGAGTTGATTATACCGGAGTATGCGTGGTTTATTTTTGCCACGACGGCAAGAGCAGGTTTTTGATGGCGAAGCGCAACAACAACACCCGTGATGAACATGGTAGATGGGACATCGGCGGGGGAGGTGTGGAATTTGGGGACAAAGTGGAAGACACAGTACGCAAAGAGATCAAAGAAGAATACTGCGTGGATGTTTTAAAAACTGAGTTTTTGGGATTCCGCGACGTTCATCGCGAACACAAAGGCAAAAAGACGCACTGGATTGCTTTGGATTTTAAGGTTTTGGTGGATCCTGCTAAAGCCGCTGTGGGCGAGCCGAACAAGTTTGACGAGATTGGCTGGTTTACTTTGGAGACTATTCCAGATAATATTCATTCGCAATTTCCAAAATTTTTAGAGCTATACGGTAGCAGGTTATAAATAGTTCCTTTAAAAGAATGTGCTAATTTGACATTTACTATCGTCATAGCTATGATGGTAATAAATGTATAGGATGAATAGTTGGGGTAATATATAATATATAATTATAATATAGATATGAGGACCGTTGGATTTAAATTGACGAAGCGTCAGCAAGAAGAGCTGTTTCTTAAGTTGGCAAGGTCAGTAGCACTTTTGAGCACTGTCGAAGAAGTGGCGCAATTTTTAAAAGACTTGCTTTCAGAGTCAGAGGTTTTAATGCTTGCGCGTCGGTTGCAAATAGCGGAGTTGTTGACAGAAGGACGGACCTATGAACAAATTCGGAAAGAATTAAAAGTTGGCTGGAATACAATTGCTAAAGTCCAAACTTGGCTTAGTCTTTATGGGGAAGGTTATCGACTGGTTATTAATCGCACAAAACCAAAGAGAAATATTGTGGATATTGGCAATAAGTCTTTTAGACAACTAAAATATAAATATCCGGCTTATTTTTGGCCACAGTTACTGCTTGAGGAAATAGTTAAAACTGCTAACAGAAGAGAGAAACAGAGATTGTTGAAAGTAGTTCAGAATCTGCAGGATAAAACTTCCATTGCCAAGCAACTAAATAGATTATTGATTGATGAAAACCAAAGATGAATAAAACAAAAATTTTGATTTTACATACCTCGGTCGGATACGGCATCAAAGTTACTGCTGAAAATATTTACGAAAAGCTCTCAAACAGCAGCGAATATGAAGTCCGTATAGAGGACATCGAGAAAATTCACCGAGGGATGTTGATTGCAACTTCCAAAATTGTTTATGCAACCCTGCTTAATCATATTTCTGGGCTGTGGGGATTTTTGTATAATTCCAAAATTGTTTTGTTTCTTTTGCGCCCATTACGGAAAGTGGTGGCGTCACTCAATTACAAAACCACTCTGGCCATCTTGCGTCAGTTCCAGCCAGCTGTGGTAATTTCCACAGAAGCTGCCCCATCGGCCGTGATTGCTTATCTTAAATCAAAAGGGTTGTATCGAGGCAAGTTGGTAATTAGTTTTTCTGATTACCATCTTCATACCTTTTGGTTGTACAAAGAAGCTGATCTTTATCTTTGCAGTATTGCCGAGCAAGCAGAAGAGCTCAAAAAAATGGGGGTGGCGAATGGAAAAATTGCACTTACTGGCATGATTATTGCAGATAAGTTTTTTAAACAGATTGGCAAAGAAGAAGCGAGGCAGAAATTTAAGCTTCTTAATTCCATGCCGGTTGTGCTTTTAAGCAACGGCGGCACCGCGCGGATGAGCGTCAAGAGAATTTTCCTTCAGCTTTTGAGATCGGATAAATCATTTCAGGTGGTAGCGGTAACTGGCAGAAACGAAAAGCTAAAACAAGAATTGGAAAAAATTTCAGCGCCCAGCCGGCATCCAATAAAAATTTTGGGGTTCGTGAATGATTTGGACATACTCATGAGTGCGGCTGATGTCCTGGTGGGTAAAACCGGCGGGCCGACCATGGCTGAAGCAGTGATAAAGAAACTTCCTATGGTTATCACTGATGTGCGCCCTGGACACGAATTCGCCAATCTGGAATATTTGTTGAAAAATCAGATTGTGGATTACGGCCGAATTCCCAGAGAAGTGAGCTTTTTAGTTGACCAGATCTTGGACCATAAACTTAAAAAAGATTGGGAAGGAGCTTATCAGAAGGTTATCCAGCCTCAAAACAGCCAATCTTTAGTTGAGATCCTTGAGGGGATTCAACCGAACACCAGTGGATTAAAAGTTCAAAATTATCAAGAAAATTAAAGGGTTGACACTCGATTGCTTAAATATTACTATTTAGTTACTAAGCAAGGAAAAAACATGCCTAAGAACAAGAATCTAATCAATAAGTTAATGGGGGCTCAGCAAGCCGTATCCGCTGAGGATGATGAGGAAGAGATGGTCGCGGAGACTGGTGGGGAAGAAGGGGAACCGGAACAGGATGAGCAAACCGGAGTGAGCGCAGAATCTTCCGAGGATTGGCTGTCTGAATACGAGGGGCAGTTGACTATTGATATGTATCAGACCAAGGACAATGTGGTGATTAAATCAACCATTGCCGGGGTGAGGCCTGAAGACGTGGACGTAACTATTGCCAATGACATGGTCACGATCCGCGGCGAGCGCAAAAGAGATTTTGAAGCGTCGAGCGAAGATTATTTTTATCAAGAATGTTATTGGGGCAGTTTTAGCCGTTCCGTGGTTTTGCCAGTGGACGTGGATATAGAAAACGTCGGCGCTGATCTCAAGGATGGGATTCTGACAGTGATCTTACCTAAGGCTGCGAAAGCCAAGGCCAAGAAGATCAAGGTCAAGGGTTTGAATACCTAAAATAAATTTCTAATCAAGCCGCCGTTTTAACAGGCGGCTTTTGATTTTTATTTGAAATTCTGGCATAATGATATGAGTTCTAATTTTGGTTCCTCCTTCGTCCGCCACAGGCGGACTTCGGCGGACGTCGTCAATTAATATTAATTTAAAGTGCTCCGATGGATATCTCGACCCTGTCCAAACAACTAGACATGCCAGTGACTAAGTTGCGAGCGAAAATGCGCGCCGCGGGTTTTTATGTTTCCCCTAAAGCCAACAAAATTGACAATCAGCTGGCCAAGCAAGTTTTAAATTCTTTTGCCCCCAAAACATCTGCGCAGTCTTTGAGTGAGGTAGAAAAGGAAGTGAAACTGCCGAAAGTCCTATCTGTCAAAGAGCTTGCGCAGATTCTTAAACTTGATGTTAGTACCGTGATCAAAAAATTGATCGAGAGTGGAGTTTTGGCTTCGATCAACGAAGAAATCGATTATGACACTGCGGCAATCGTAGCAAGCGATTTAGGCTTTAATGTCTCGGAGAAAATGAGCGAAACTAGCCGGCTGGGAATAGGCTACGTGTCTGAGATGATTGATGAAGAGCTGAAAACAGACAAGCAGGGATTCATTCCACGTCCGCCGATTGTGGCAGTGATGGGCCATGTGGATCACGGTAAAACCACTTTGCTTGATACCATCCGCCACACCAGTGTGGTTGAAAAAGAAGCCGGAAGCATCACCCAGCACGTTGGTGCCTACCAGGTGAAGAGGGGTCAAAAATCAATTACTTTTCTCGATACACCCGGCCATGAAGCTTTCTCTGCTATGCGCGCTCGAGGCGCTAATGTTACGGACATTATTGTTTTGGTAGTTGCCGCAGACGACGGGATCAAGCCGCAAACAATCGAGGTGATTAATAGAGCGAAGATAACCTCTACTCCCGTGATTGTGGCAATTAATAAAGTAGATAAACCGGATGCCAATATTGAGCGAATAAAAAAAGAGCTAAGTGACCACGGTTTGATTGTCGAAGAGTGGGGCGGCAAAGTGCCGGCGGTTAACATTTCGTCCTTGACCGGCCAGGGTGTAGAAGAACTGTTGGATTTGATTTTGCTTCAGGCGGAAGTTCTGGATCTTAAGGCCAATCCAAAGGGGCAGATCTTGGGCACTGTGATCGAATCTCATGTTTCTAAAACTCTGGGCTCAATCGCGACGGTTCTGGTCCAGAACGGCACCTTAAATATTTCTGATATTGTCTCAGCGGGAAGGGCGTTCGGAAAAATTCGAACCATGACCGATGTTTTTGGGAAGAAAGTAAAGACCGCCGGCCCTGCTATGCCTGTTCAGCTGACTGGCCTTTCTACCACCCCGGAAGTCGGTGACATTTTAAGGGTTTACGAGAATACTGAAGCGGCGGAAAATACAGCTTCCGAGGTGATTAAATCAGAACGAGCGAAGCGCATTCAAAGCACGAAAAAAATTCATTCATCCGGCAAGGATCTTAATTTGATTATCAAAGTGGATGTCAGAGGCAGTCTAGAGGCGATTAATGAAGCGTTGAACAAGCTGAAAAACAGCGAGGTCAGAATTAATGTTTTGGAAGAAGGGGCAGGGGAAATTAATGAAAATGAAGTGTTGCGGGCATTAACAGCCGATGCCACAGTCATTGGTTTTCATACCCGTCTTAGTCCCCAGGCTGCCAAGCTGGCGGCTCAAAAATCAGTTTCGGTCCAGCTTTATAGTGTTATATACGAGCTGGTGGAAGATCTGACAAAACAAGTTCTAGACATGATGACGCCGGAAGTTATGCGCACAGATTTAGGTCGCGGCAAAGTTTTGGCAGTGTTTCGGACTGAGAAAGAAAAAATGATTGTCGGTGGAAACGTAGCAGAGGGGAAGATTAGAAATAAAGCCAAAGTAGAAATCAAGCGAGGCGATGAACTTATCGGCAGCGGAGAAATACTTGAATTGCAACAACACAAGCAGACTGTTTCCGAAGTCGTTAAGGGTTCTGAGTTTGGGGTGAGTATCAAAACCAAGGACAAAATTTTGGCCGGAGATGTTTTGGTGGTGTTTGAGGAAACAACGAAGAAAAAAACTTTATAAGTACCTGGCATGAGTTTGAGAACCGAAAGAGTGAGTTCGCTTATCAAGCAGGAAATGGGCTTTCTGCTTAGCAAGCTAGAACTCCCGGCTATTACTACTGTGAATAAGGTTGAGGTCACGCCTGACCTCAAGCAGGGCAAGATTTGGCTAACCGTGCTTACCGAGGAAGAAAAAGTTGAGCAGGCGGTTTTGAAAGTGGTCAACAGCAACATTTATGAATTGCAGGGTGAAATCAATAATAAGTTCGAGATGCGCAACGTGCCACGTATCCGTTTTTTAATTGATCATTCTGAACAATACGCTGACCACATCAACAAACTTCTGAAACAAACCAAAGAAGAATAATTAGAATCTTGACCGAAGTCGGAGCTTATGCTAAAGTGGTTAGCTTAACCTTTATTTATGGTCGAACAAAACATTCAAGCACAATTTAAACAGGCGTGGGGGTTGATTGAACAAAGCCAGAGTATTTTTTTGACCACCCATGAAGGCACGGACGGGGATGACTTGGGCAGTCTTTTAGCTGTCAGGCTGGCGCTTTTGAATTTGGGTAAAGATATTTTTAGCGCTGTAAAAGGAGGGGTTCCTGAAAGTTTGGATTTTTTACCCGGCAGTGAGACAGTGGAAGAAGAGATGCCTGGCCTGAATTTTGACCTGATTATTACTTTTGGCTGCAATCGGATAAGCAGAACAGGGTTCGACCCTATTAAGTTCACTAACAAAAAAATTCTTAATTTTGATCATCATCCTGACAACACTCAATTCGGCGCTGTCAACGTGGTTGATGCCAGAATTTCATCAGTGGCGGAATTGGTCTATGGTTTTTTGAATTTTGGCCGCATGCTCATCAATAAGGACATGGCCACTTGTTTGTTGACTGGAATTTTTACGGACACAGGCGGATTCAAACACGCTAACACCTCAGCCGACACTTTGGAATCAGCCGCTGATTTGCTAAAACGGGGAGCCCGAATAGATAAAATCGCCTACCAGACCATGGGCAAGAAGCGACCAAGCACCATCAAGGCCTGGGCGCAGGGGTTGGAGCACACCCGGTTTGATCCGGATAAACAAATGGTTTTTTCTGTGCTTACCAAAGAAGATTTGGAACAGATTGGCGCAAGCGATGAAGATTTGGATGGATTTGTAGAGTTGCTTAATAGCATTCCGCAGGCCAGGTTTGCTCTGCTGCTTCGACAAGACGGAGATATGGTGAAAGGCAGTCTTCGATCAGAACCGCAAAAGCAAGTGGATGTGTCTGAAATCGCTAGAAATTTCGGCGGCGGGGGGCACAAACTTGCCTCTGGATTTAAAATTAAAGGCCGGTTAGTCAAACAAGGGGATGCCTGGAGGATTGAATAAGCACTCAGGTGTTTGACGCTGCCTGCTTTTTTCGCAGCACCTTCGTTTTTGTGCTAAAATACAAAGGCTTAATAACAACCATGATGTCGAGAAGGAAACAAAAAGACGACTGGTTTGAGGAAAACTTTCGGCGGCCCAGACTTAACCTCAAAACAGAAACCAGACAGACCGTAGCCATGGTCTTGTTTGTGGTTTTGGCAATCCTGATCATACTTAGTTTATCTGGAAGCGCCGGGGCTTTTGGGCACATAGCCAACCAAGTTTTGAAATTGGCTTTTGGCTGGATGGCTTACGGTGTGCCTATAATTTTTTTGCTCGTCGCCGGGGTCTTATTCAAAAACAAAGCAGATGAAGAATCGGGAACGGTTTCCACGCATGCTTACGTGGGAGCAGCACTGCTGACCTTGACTCTGACTGGATTTTTGCACTTGTTAGTGATTAGGCCAGATGTTAATCTGGCCTTTGATCTGGTGAAGTTAGGGCGCGGCGGCGGTTACTTGGGGGTCTTGACTTCTTATCCGTTGATGAACTTTATGGGGTTTACCGCCAGCATGGTGGTTGTGGTGGCCGCGGCTATTATTTCTTTTTTTGTTACATTCAATGTTTCTTTCCGCGACTTATTGTTTAGAAACAAAGGATTGGAAGGCTCGAACAAAGTTAAAAACGGTTCGCTGAAAATCAATAACGCCCAAGCCACGGGCTTTATAAGAGAGAGTGTCGGCGAGGCCAACAGAGCGGCTCGGGCGGAACTTACCCCGGTTGTTAACAATCTTGAACCTCTGAAGAGCAAAGCTTTGAGGCCTACTAAAAATTTAGCTGATAAAAACTGGAAGCTACCTCCTCTGGATTTGTTGGATGATTCTAAAACCAAAGTTGATTCTGGTGATATCGAGATGAATGTTTCTATCATCCAGAAAACTCTGGCTGATTTTGGGATTGATGTGGAAATGGGCGAGGTGAATGTCGGGCCGACGGTCACTCAATACACGCTGCGCCCGGCAGTCGGCGTCAAACTCTCCCAGATAGGAGGGTTGCAAAATGATCTGGCCCTTGCCCTTTCCGCTTCTTCCATCAGAATGGAACTGCCCATCCCGGGCAAGGGGTTGGTGGGCATTGAGATCCCTAACAAAACCACGGCGCTTGTCCGGATCAAAGAAATTTTGGGACAAAGCATGTTTATTGATCACGTCTCGAAGTTGGCTTTTTCTTTAGGGCGGGACGTGGCCGGCCACCCGATTGTCGCTGATTTGTCCCGAATGCCTCATCTGTTGATTGCCGGGGCGACAGGAACCGGTAAATCAGTTTCCGTGAATACGATTATGCTGAGTTTTCTTTATCGGGCGGTCCCGTCTGAAATAAAATTTATAGTGATTGATCCCAAGCGGGTGGAACTGGCTTTGTACAACGGCATTCCACACCTGCTCACGCCGGTAATTATTGACCATCAAAAAGCAGTCAATGCTTTGAAGTGGACTGTGGGGGAGATGGATCGAAGATACAAGCTGCTTTCTGAAGTGCATAAACGCAACATTGGAGAATATAACCAGTCTTCTTTAATCAGGCTGCCTTATATTATTGTGGTGGTGGATGAATTGGCAGATTTGATGAGTGTGGCCCAAAACGACGTTGAGGCGGCCATCGTGCGGCTGGCTCAAATGGCGCGGGCCGTCGGTATCCATTTGGTGGTGGCCACTCAGCGCCCTTCAGTGGATGTCATTACGGGGCTGATCAAAGCCAACATTACTGCGAGAATTGCTTTTGCTGTGGCGTCACAGGTTGACTCAAGAACGATTCTGGATATCGCCGGCGCAGAAAAGCTTTTGGGCAGCGGCGACATGCTTTACATAACCTCAGATATGCCCAAGCCGAAGCGGGTGCAGGGCGCGTATGTTTCAGAAAAAGAAATTAAGAGAGTGACAGACTTTTTGCGCAGGCAAGCTGGCAGTGTGTCATATGCTGAAGAGATAATCGAGAAGCCAAGACAAGATTCCTCGTACTCTAATTTGGAGGGGGAGTTTGATGAGGATGATGAATTAATAGAGGAAGCAATCAGGTTGGTCACTGCCGCGAACAAGGCTTCAGCCTCTTTGCTGCAGCGAAGATTAAGAGTCGGGTATGCCAGAGCCGCAAGGCTTTTGGATATCTTGGAAGAGCGCGGCCTGGTGGGGCCGGCGGAAGGGGCGAAACCAAGAGAAGTTTATCAAGACAATAACCAGGAGAATGAAGAAGATGTTGTCAATGACGAGGAAGGGTAAGTTTTATGGCGCAAGCTCTTTTTAAAAAAAAGAGTATTAAGATTCAGACTTTGGGAGAGTATTTAGTGCAGGTGAGAGAAAGATTGAATTTGGATATTAAGACTGCCAGCGCACTTGCGCAAATTAAGCCGGAGTACATAGCATTTTTAGAAGGTGAAAATTTTTCCAAGCTCCCGTCCGAAGTATACATCCGGGGATTTCTCAAACGTTTGGCTGAAGTTTATCAAATCAGTTCTCAGAGCCTGGTTGATCAGTATGAGAAGCAACAAGGTTTTGGGGCAGTGGCCCAACCCCGCCTTGTGCCGGTAAAACCCAAATTTAATTTTACCCCAAAAACTTTGATTGTCGTAACTTCAGTTTTATTGGCACTGCTTGCTTTCGGCTACGTGTTTGCGCAAATCAAATCTGTGCTCACTGCCCCGGTTTTGATCGTCAGCTTGCCTGCCGAAGATACGCGCGTTTTGGGAAACAGCATTATTGTTTCAGGGGAAGCTGAGATTGGGGCAGAAGTGTTGATCAACAATCAGGCAGTGTTACTGGATAAGCACGGTCAATTTACCGAAAATCTGATTCTCGGTCCTGGTCTTAATGTTATAGAAATCGTGGCGAAAAATAAGTTTAATAGAGAATCCCGGGTCATTCGGCAGGTAAACGCGGAAGTTGTTGAGAACCCCCCTGTTTTAGAGGTGAAACCTGTGAATATTACTGTGGAAATCGGCCCGGAAAGCACTTGGATATATATGGAGGCAGACGGTGTGGTGGTGCAGAGAGGGACCATGCTCGCAGGTTCCTCCAGGACAGTTTCAGCAACAGAGGAAATATTGCTAACTTCCGCCAATGCCGGTTCCACCAAAGTTATTTATAACGACAACGATTTGGGGAAACTAGGGCGCCCTGGCGAAGTGATACGCAACGTAGAATTTAATCCCAAGCCTGTCAATCCTTAATCCCGGATCTGGTATTAAATTATCCAATGGCATATAATGGGTTTACCCCGTTAGAAGTGCTGATGGCGTTGTCTAGCCGGGGATATAATAATTTTTTTATTTGATAATAACCACGGATAAAAATATAAAACTTCTAACAAGGTGAGTTTATGGCTAAGGTTACCAAACAAGAAAACAAGGACAATCTGGAACAGGCGCTGGCCGGAATCAGAGACAAGTTCGGCGAGGGTTCGATCATGACTTTGCAAAAAGCCAAGACCATGAACGTGGAAGTGGTTCCGACAGGTTCGATCTCTCTTGATTTGGCCTTGGGTGTTGGCGGCATTCCGAAAGGCAGAGTGATAGAAGTTTTTGGACCTGAGGCTTCAGGCAAAACCACTTTGGCGATGCATATGGTAGCAGAGGCGCAAAAGATCGGCGGGGTGGCGGCGTTTATCGATGCTGAACACGCTCTTGATCCAGAGCGGGCCAAAGCCGTGGGCGTGAAGATCGACAAACTTTTAATTTCACAACCAGACAGCGGTGAGCAAGCTTTGGATATTGTGGAGTCACTGGTGCGATCCAATGCCGTGGACATAATTGTTCTCGATTCAGTAGCGGCTTTAACCCCCCGAGCCGAACTTGAGGGGGAAATGGGCGACTCGCATATGGGCTTGCACGCCAGACTGATGAGTCAAGCGTTGCGTAAACTCACGGCTATTATTTCCAAGTCAAAAGCTACGGTAATTTTCATAAACCAGATAAGAATGAAGATTGGAGTTATGTTCGGCAACCCAGAAACTACCACTGGCGGTCAGGCTTTGAAGTTTTATTCCACCATTCGGATAGAGATCAGGAAGATTTCACAGATCAAGCAAGGAGAAGCCATCGTCGGCAACCGGGTAAAAGCGAAGATTGTGAAAAATAAAGTGGCTGCCCCCTTCAAAGTTACCGAATTTGATATCATGTTTTCCGAAGGCGGCATATCTTTCAGCGGCGATCTTTTGGATACGGCAGCCAAGTATGAGGTGGTATCCAAAGTTGGCAACACTTATTCATTTGGTGAGACGAAGCTGGGCGTGGGCAGAGAAAATTCCAAAAAGTTTTTACAGGACAACCCAGAGGTATCAGCTCGGCTTGAGCAAGTGCTGAGAAAAAAGGTTTTGGAGCCTCAGCCAGTGGCAGAGAGCGGAGAATAGGCAAAAATGTTGACAAGCATATAAAAATTTGTTATACTAGATTTAGAACCTTAAAATAGTTTAGAAATCAAGGATAGCGGGGAGACTTAAGCATATAAAACCATGTATTTTTAGGGTTCCTCACTATTCGTAAGAGCTGTTCTAGTCCAGCTGTTTGTAAAACAAAAACAAAAACCCGTTTGTTCAAAACTAAACAAACACAAAACAAAAATGTTCGGTGCTCACGCACCATAAGAATAGTGAAGATGTTGCTTATAGATAGACTAGATATATAAGTGTTTCGGTTTTTGCACCACACATGTTTACCTCTGCTTGAGATTTACTCTTTAAGCGGAGATAAGCTGTAGCAAGAGCCGCCCACAGGGCGGATCTCGTCACATAAATCTTTTTTGCGGACGGTATGATCCGTCCTGTAACCCAACTAATTGTTTTTTGAGGGGACAGGATCCGAGTTTAGGCCTTTTGAATAGGGCTTTTTTAATTGTTTATCAAGTGATATAATTTATCATATGAACAAAGAGTTAATAGAAGAAAACAAGCAAAAGCTGCTCTCTGAAAAACAGAGAATTGTTTCTATACTTTCCCGCGCTGGGAAAAAAGAAGGCAAGGGTGAGTTTCCCGGCGAATATAAACCTAACTTTCCGGAGATGGGAGACAAGGGAGATGAGAACGCGGCGGAAGTTACACAGTTTGAAGCAAGCCTGGATTTAACCAAAAGACTAGAGGGCAAACTGAAGAGGGTGGAAGCCGCACTGAAGAGAATTGAGGATGGGACATACGGCAAAGATGCCCAAGGCCGCGACATCCCGGAAGCAAGATTGCGCGCAGTACCCGAAGCAGACTCATAATGCGGATGCTGAAGAGTTTATTTTTTTTAATTTTGCTTGATCAAATCACGAAAGCGTATTTTGTTTCTCGTGATTTTTTTGTCAGAAATTACGGTTTGCCGTTCGGGTTGGACTTTGGATTGGTTTGGAACATCGCGGTCGTTTTAGCCGGCTTGTTTTTTTTCGTCTGGTACTATATCAAAACCCAACCCCGAGACGATAAAATTTTGGTCTTGGCGTTTGCTTTGGTTTTTGCCGGCGCAATCAGCAATTTGCTGGACAGGCTGTTTTTGGGTTTTGTCCGCGACTTTGCGGATTTGGGCTTGGGCTTTGTTTTTAATTTGGCAGATATTTTTATTGCTATCGGGCTAATTTTGATCTTTTCACAAACCAAGGGGAATGAAGTATAATACGTATTGTGATGTTAGCAAGTTAGTCGAGCATGCGCGCTAGGCAGTTTAAAGTTCATTACCTGCCTGTCTGGCCTTGCCATTTTTGGGCCTGTAGCTCAGTTGGTCAGAGCAAGTGTCTTATACACACTGGGTCGAAGGTTCGAGTCCTTCCAGGCCCACCAAGGAATGATATCAGCATGGCGGGCAGGTACACAATTGGTCCTAGGTTTGAATCCTGGGCGCACACCAAAAAGCTTAATGAAAAAAGAAGGCGCGGAAGCGCCTTTTTGTGGTGCAGGGGCTTTGGTTTGCCGCCTGCAACCCTAGAGAATCATTGGGGAGAGGGATTCCTCCGTATGCAGTCGATTGATGGCTTCAGCCAGAAAGCGATCCATGGAGAGTATTCTGATCTTGGGACACATTGCGAGACGGTCGGGATCTTGAGGAACACTGTCCGTGACGATCACCTGCTCGATCGGACTTTGATTGATTCGATCTAACGCAGGTCCGGAGAACAGGCCGTGCGTGGCGAATACCAAGATCCGTTTCGCTCCAGCCTCGCGCGCTGCCTTGGCGTCGGCCTCGATTGTCCCTGCGGTGTCCACCATGTCATCGACGAACAGGACATCGCGGTCCTGTACTTCTCCGATAATCTTGACATGGTCGTCATCTACTTTCCCAGGCTCTGATCGATCCTTGGTGAACAGTACGTAGTCAGATTGCCCCAAGATCTTCGCGTACTTTCCCGCGCGTGGGCCGCCGCCCTTGTCGGGTGACGCGACCACGAATGGCTCAGTCAGCAATCCCTTGAGGTAGTCGATCGCGATCTTTGAGGCGTAGAGGTGGTCGCTTAGCACTCCGAACAGTCCGAACATGCTGATCGTAGGCTCGGAGTGGACATCGAAGAGCAATACTCGATGACAGCCGCTGGTCGCCAGCGTTTTGATTACGACCCGCGCTCCCACTGAAACTCTGGGTTTATCCTTGCGGTCTTGGCGGTTGTAGCCAAGATACGGAATCACCAGCGTGATCCGCCTAGCAGACGACTCTCTGCACGCATCGGTGAAGAGCAGAAGGTCGACGAGGTTCCTCTCGACCTGTGGCGGGCAGATGGAGCCGATGATGAACACGTCTGCTCCACGGACGTTTTCTCTGATCCGTGCCAACAGCTCTCCGTCCGGAAACCGGTTCAGGTTGGCCTTCCCCTGCTCACAAAGGAGGTGGTGGCAGGCCTTCTCGGCCAGTACTGTTCCAGACTCGGTCGCAAATATGATTCTATCGTTCATTCCGTTCCTCCTTAAGGATTGGAGTTGTTGAACATTATATTGTAGCTGTGGATAAAGGATCTTGACAAGAGGTGAACGATCGTTTACCATATATTATGGAAGTCAAATAATCGAAGGAGCTGGCATTATCAATGCCGCCTGATAGTCCTGGTTCCTTCGAAACTTCCGAAAACGATTATGAAAGAATTGAACCACAAACAGAAAAAATTATTGGAGTTTATTACAGACGAAATTCAGGGCCGCGGGCTGCCGCCTAGCGTTTCAGAAATGGCTGCATATTTGAAAGTTAAATCCAAAAATGCGGTTGCTAAAATGCTTAATGTTCTTGAGGACAGCGGATTGATTAGACGCTCTGGTAAAGCCAGAGGCGTGGAAGTGTTAACAGCACAAGGTAGTGTTGTGAGTAGAGGGCTTATAAATTTACCAATCATTGGCCGAATTACTGCGGGTCTGCCCATGCTGGCAGAAGAGCAGATCGAAGACTGGCTGAATTTACCCACAAGCTTGATTAAGGGACGCAAAGATGTGTTTTTATTGCGTGTTCAAGGCATGAGTATGAAGGACGCGGGCATCTTGGAGAAAGATTTGGTCTTGGTTAAGCAACAAAAAATCGCAGAACCGGGGGATATTGTGGTGGCGTTGTTGGAAGACGAGGCCACGGTAAAAAGATTGGTCAAGTCCACCAAAGGTGGATCCGCCTCTGGCGGAAAAGATACCAAATTCTTTTTAAAAGCAGAGAACAAAGCTTATCCCAATATTTACCCTGAGCACGAATGGTCGATCCAGGGGAAAGTAATCGGAGTTGTTAGGAACCTAGAATAATGAGCGAATTTGAAAAACAAAAAAGTACTATCGCAAGACAGCTGCAGTCACTTTGTGCGCATTGTGATAATGGGATTTTGCACAGCTGCCGACTGCAAACACTTGCTTTAGAAGTTAAGCGATTAAAAGGAATACCGCTGATTGTCAATGATCGTTTTAGCGGGATGCTGTTCACCCGCACACCAAATAATTAACCAAGGGAATTATATGCCGGACTTTGCACCAACGCTATTTTCCACGAAAGTGGCAGCTGGACGCCGAACTTACTTCTTTGACGTCAAGAACGCCAAGAACGACAAGCCTTTTCTCAAAATCACCCAGTCCGAAATCAATGGGGAAGAGAAAAAGAAAAGCTACCTGAATATCTTTGATTCAGAAATCACTGACTTCAGCGGCGCGCTTGCTCAAACCGTGGAGTATATCAACCAAAACGCGAAATAGCACAAAGCCCTGAATCCAACAGATCAGGGCTTTTGTAATTTTATTTTTTTAATTTTAAACTGTAGATATGCCAACGAAAGTTTATTCCGCTGCCATAGTTGGTTTGGACGCCGCTCCGATAGAAGTAGAGGTTGATATTTCCGGAGGATTGCCAAAAGTGATTATTGTGGGGTTGCCTGACACAGCAGTGCAGGAAGCGCGCGAGCGCGTCAAATCGGCCATCAAAAATTCCAATTCAATATTCCCGCCGTCCCGAGTAGCAGTTAATTTGGCACCCGCAGATATTCCCAAAAACGGCACGCATTATGATCTGCCGATTGCGCTTTCCATCATGCTCAATTCTGGCCAGGTATTTTTTGAACCCAAAGGCAAATTATTCATCGGCGAGCTGGCTTTGGACGGGACAGTCAGATCAGTGGTGGGGGTGCTTCCGATACTGCTCATGGCCAAACAGCAAGGGTTCAAAACAGTTTTTGTGCCCGAGCCCAATGGTAAAGAAGCCAGCCTCGTTTCGGGTATAAAAATTATCCCAGTGAAGAATTTATTGCAGCTGGTCGGATATTTGCAGGGTTTAATTAAAATTCGGCCGATCCCGCAGATGGACTGGCTGCAAGTTTTGAGCAATGCTGAATCAGGGTTTGATATGAAGCTCATAAGAGGACAGGAGGCGGCGAAGCGCGCTTTGGAGATTGCGGCCGCCGGTGGACATAATATTTTGCTTTCCGGTCCGCCAGGTACTGGGAAGACTTTATTGGCCAAGTCCTTGCCGTCTATCTTACCCAAGCCCACAGTGGATGAGGTTTTGGAAATAACCAAAATTTACAGTGTTGCGGGGTTGCTTAATTTGAGTAAAACTTTGATAACAAGCAGGCCGTTTCGGCATCCGCACCATACTTCTTCCGCCGTATCATTGGTTGGCGGCGGTTCCACTCCCAAGCCAGGAGAAATTTCCTTGGCCCATCGCGGCGTTTTATTTTTGGATGAATTTCCAGAATTTGGCCGCTCGGTTTTGGAAAACTTAAGACAGCCTTTGGAAGATGGTGTGGTCACCGTGGCTCGGGCACAGGCCACGATTACTTTCCCGGCGGCCTTCACCTTGATCGCGGCGCAGAATCCTTGTCCTTGCGGGTTCTTTGGGGATAAAGAGCGGACTTGTGCTTGTTCCCCGGCGCAAGTCATGAAGTACCATAAAAAAGTCTCGGGGCCGCTTCTGGACCGGATTGATATTTGTATTGAAGTTGGCCGGATTGAGTACGAAAAATTATCCAGCGAGGCTGACGGTGAAGACTCTGTCAGCATCCAACAACGCGTGCAGAAAACTCGGGACATCCAAACCGAAAGGTTTAAAAATTTTTTTCACATCAACACCAACTCCGAAATGGGCATTAAGGAAATTCGGGAGTTTTGCGGAATCGGCGAGCTAGAGAAGGAACTTTTAAAAGCCGCAGTGATAAAGATGCACCTGTCTGCCCGGTCCTATCACCGAATTTTGAAACTCGCCCGGACCATCGCGGACTTAGCGGGCGATGACCACATTTCCACCACCCATTTGGCCGAAGCCCTGCAGTACCGCCCAAAGACGGAATAGGCTATAATGTGTAGGTTATGGATCAACCGAAGAAAATTAGAAAAGCGATTATTCCAGCCGCTGGTTTCGGGACCAGATTTTTGCCGGCCACAAAAGCGCAGCCAAAAGAAATGATGCCGGTGGTGGACAAGCCGATTATTCAGTACGTGGTGGAGCAAGCGGTCGCGGCAGGCATTGAACAAATTATTATCGTGACCGGCTGGCATAAACGCGCGATTGAAGATCATTTTGATCGTCATTTTGAATTGGAAGCCAGGCTGGAACAATCCGGCAAGAAAGAGCAATTAGAAGAGATTCGTAAAATTTCAGATCTGGCGGATTTTGTATATGTGCGGCAGAAAGAGCCGCTCGGCAACGGCCACGCGGTTTTGGTGGCCAAAGACGTGGTGGGAGACGAGCCGTTCATAGTGATGTGGGGTGATGAATTTTTTTACGCCGAACCATCTGCCATTGCACAATTAATCAAAGCTTACGAACAATACCATTCTCCAGTGATTGCCGGAGTCAGAGTGGATCGCAAAGATGTATCGCGGTATGGAATCGCGGAAATAGAAGCGGTTAAGGATAATATTCATAAGATAAAGAGCATTGTAGAAAAACCCGAGCCTAGCGCGGCCCCGTCCAATCTGGCCACGCACGGCAACTACTTGCTTACGCCAGATATTTTTGAGATTTTGGAGAATTTACAGCCAGGAAAAGGCGGAGAAATTTGGTTGCCTGATGCAATAGGTCAGCTTATAAAGACACGAGACGTATATGCGGTGGAGCTTGAGAACGCCAGGTATTATGATTGCGGCAACAAGCTGGCTTATCTGAAAGCTGTCGTTGAGCTCGCGCTTAAGCATGAGGATTTGCGAGAGGAGTTTGGCCAGTTTCTTAAAAATATTGTAAAATAAAAACATAGGGAGGGGGAGACTAAGCTGAAATAAAAAATACGTGGAACGAAAATATTACATTATTGGTGGCATAGTCCTTTTTTTGCTCATAGTTTTAGGGGCGGTTTTGTTGTTTGGCGGCGGCGGAGGCAGACAACCTAAGCCCCAAAACGTGGAGCTGACCTGGTGGAAGACGTTTGAGGACCCAAGCAATATTTCGGAGCTGATCAGTCAGTATCAGGATTTGCATAAAAACGTCAAAATCAATTATGTCAAAAAGGATATCGCGACTTACGAACAGGAACTGATCAATACCCTTGCCGCCGGCAACAGCCCGGATATTTTTACCATTCATAATGACTGGCTGCCTAAGCACCAAGACAAACTCACCCCCATGCCCGCGCAGCTAATGGGTCTGAGGGAGTTCCAGGAAACCTTTGTGGATCTGGCTATGTTTGATTTGGTGAAAGATGGGCAAATTTATGCGCTCCCTTTGAGCATTGACGTGCTGGCGCTTTATTATAATAAAGACATCCTTGGTTCTGCTGGTATTCCAACCCCGCCGGTCACTTGGCCAGAACTGGTCTCGGACGTGGAAAAAATCACCACGCAAGACGCTACCGGCAACTTTCTCAAATCCGGAATCGCCATGGGGGCCGCTGGTAATGTCAACCGCGCGGTGGACTTATTACTTTTGCTGATGGTGCAGAATGGCACGGAGTTTTATTCAGCGGACCTTGCCTCTGCCCGATTTGCCGACCAACAAAATATTTCTGGTGAGCGGTTTAATCCGGGTGCTACTGCCCTGGAGTTCTATACGCAGTTCGCCAACCCCGGCAAAAAAAGCTACACCTGGAATGACCAGTCGGATTTCAGTGTGGATGCCTTTACCCAATCCAAGGTGGGCATGATGCTGTCCTACTACTATATGATTCCAGTGATTGAGAGTAAGGCGCCGAACCTTAATTGGGCAGTGGCTCCTGCTCCGCAGGTAAGCGCCACAGGATCGAAGATGAATTTTGCCAATTATTGGGCCGAGGGAGTGTCAAAATTTTCGCCGAATGCGGACGTGGCTTGGGATTTTTTGAAATTTATAACCGGGCGGCAGCAACTGGAAGGGTATTATGAAAAACATAAACTGCCGGCTTCCAGAAAAGACATCCTCGCTACACAAATTCCCGACCCAGAGATAGGCGTGTTTGCCGAATCTGTCTTGACCGCAAAGAGCGTTTACAAAAAAGACGCGGGGATTTTCGAGACTGTATTTTTGAAAATGATTGATGACGTGACGTTCAGGGACTTTACTCCAGAGGAGGCAGTGCGAAACGCCGCCCAGCAGATTAATTTGGGATTGAGGAAGTAGTTGCTTTTATTGGATTGGTATTGTATAGTGAAGCCAGATTGTAAATTTCAAAATGTTGAAACAAAATAGAAAAATAATAGTAATTGTTTTTCTTCTAGTCGTAACTGGAACGTTTTTTTTGACCAATGTGTCGCAGGCCGCTTTGGTTAATTGCGGTCGCACTGATCCTGCCACCAGACAAATCAGTGAGTGCCAACTTATCGATTTACTCAGAATATTAATAAGTATTATTAATATTCTCCTAGGCCTTTCCTGGTTAGCCGCTACTTTCTATTTATTCTGGGCGAGTTGGAGTATGGTCATGGCCTTCGGCAACCCAGAAGGTTTGGCTGGAGCAAAAACTTCTTTTCGCCATGCGATTTTTGGCTTCTTTTTTATTATGATAGCCTTCTTATTGATAAACTTCGCAGTTTTTGCTTTTTCCGGATATAATATAAGAGGGCAGGGTGAGGAAGGTAGTATATTTAACTTTTTTCCTGCTTTATGAGGCAGATGTCTTTCAAAAAGTACATTTTGCTTTTAATGATAGTCTTGCTGATTCCGTCATTTGTGACGGCTCAGACGCAATGTGATCCGGCGCAGGGCCCCACTGAAAAGCTTTGTAATGCGGTTAATAATGCAAGCGACCTGCAATCATTTTTTATTAAGAGCTTAGCTATTTTTGCCTCTTTTACTACTGTCATCCCGATAATGGTAGTGGTTTTTGCAGGGTTTATGATGATCATATCCCAAGGAAATCCGGATACAGTCACAAGAGCAAAAACAGCGTTGTCCTGGGCTATCTATGGATTTATCTTGGCAGTTTCATCTTATTTTTTGCTTTTCGCGACCACTCAGTTTCTAGGAGCAACAGCTATCCCAGATCCTACGAGCCCAAATCCTACCTTTATAGTAAACCCATTAACTAATCTTGGGCCTGATGTGGACAAAGAGTTCGGGGTTTTTCTAAAAAACATGCTCATAAATTTTATGGGCATTATAGGTGTTGTCGCATTACTCATGTTAATCATTAACGGATTGCGGTATATAACTTCTTTCGGTAACGAAGAAGCAAGCACCAAGGCAAAGGAAGGAGTCAAGTGGGCAGTAGCTGGTCTTGTCACAGCCTTATTGGCTTATGTTATAATCCGGGCTATTGCATCGTTATTAGGACTTCCATAAAGTAAATATATGAAAGCAATTATTTATTCTTTTATACTAGGTATCTATCTTTTTGTGTCGTTAATAACGACGGCTTCTGTGTTTGCCCAAGCGCCGACCACGAACGCCAATATTAGCAACCCCGCTCCCGGCTATTTTATTGATTTAACTGGTCAGGGCAAAACAAATACTTTTGGCGATCTTATTCTTCTGATCGTCGAAGCCATGCTTGGTATCGTTGGTATTTTATCAGTGGCCTTTTTGATCATTGGTGGTTTTCAGTATGTGGCTTCTCGCGGAAACGAAGAGCAATCTGAATCAGCCAAAAAGACCATTGCTAATGCAATCATTGGCTTGACTATAGTTATTTTGTCGTATGTTATCATCGCGGTTATCGGAAATGCTTTGCTTGGTCGAACAAGCGGCGGAACCTTCCCTTGATTTTTACATTTGTAAATATTTATTGTATAATTTAAAGGTCGAAATGAACTGTGTATAAGTTCGAAATATAAATCAAATAATTAAAAACATATTATTATGTTAAAGCAAGTTTCTACAAGGCTAAGCAAGGTTTCGATCCTTGAAATAGCCCAAGTTTTAGCATTAATCCTAACACTGTTGATGCTGGTTACTCCCCTGATTGCCGGAGCGCAGCAAGGATTTCAAGTTCCTGATCCAGCACAAGGCAACACTGGTCTGCCAGGGGACACCTCCATCACAGCTTTCATCATCCGGATCATCAACATTGCTTTGGCAATTGCCGGGTTGGTGGCGGTATTGTTCCTGATCATCGGGGGCTTCCGATATATCACAGCAGGCGGCAATGAAGAAGCTGGCGAGTCAGCGAGAAAGATTATTACCAATGCGGTGATTGGTATTGTGGTGATTATTCTGTCGTTCGTGATAGTTCGAGTAATCTCCAACGCGTTGCTAGGCGGAACAGTATAAAGAAATTAATTAGCATTTATGTTGAAAAGATTTCCAATCTTTTCGAAGATATCTTTTGCGGTATTGGGACTTCTGATGCCAATGATAGTCTTAGCCCAAAATATTATTCCGCAGAACCCAACATCACTGCCCGGCAATTCGGGAACCACATTTACGAACATTTTCGATTTCTATGTAAGGGTTGTTCTGGCTGTGGTTGGTATTTTGGCTGTCGCATATTTAATTTACGGGGGATTTCGTTATATCACTTCCGCCGGCAATGAAGAAGCTACTGAATCAGCAAAGAATATTATTAAGAGTGCTGTTATTGGATTAATTATAGTTATCTTCTCTTTTGTGATCGTGATTGTGATTAGTAATGCGTTGCTGCCTCAGGGAGCTGGACCATAAATTAGAAATAAAAATAAGGAGCCGTTCGCGCAGGGCGCGAACGGCTCTTGTCGTTCTTGAACGGATCCTTATCTCCTTTTGACGGATCCGTCCGGGTTCTCGACGAAGTGTCAACGCTTGCAGACGACGTTTGTGGGAGGAATCCAGTTGTCGTCAACATCCGGCCAGCTGTACCGGTCTCTGCTGAGCCTGATGTTCGAGTATTTTTCGCCGTCAAGCGCTCGTCGCGCTGCCTGTTCAGTGACCATGATCGGGACCTTCAGGGCGTGAAGTGTCCCGTCGATCTTCTTGGCCACGATCAGTTCGTGCTGTCCGGCTGCGACCACTGGCCTAGCATCGCCTTTTGCGCTATTCATCTGAGAGGCCGTGCCGATGACACAGCCGTCGAGCCGGACTTCCGTATCGCGGCAGAACCTCTCGGATTCGCAGTCGAATCCGACCAATCCCTTGTCTCCAGCCAGGAAGAAAGTCTGCCAGTCTCTGGCCTGAC
Organism: Candidatus Doudnabacteria bacterium; assembly: GCA_016186915.1. GTDB lineage: Bacteria > Patescibacteriota > Doudnabacteria > UBA920 > O2-02-FULL-48-8 > JACPKU01. The sequence continues at coordinate 21,920 of JACPKU010000001.1, forward strand.
CAGCTCCGTAGCCGTAGTAGGACGAGTACGGATACCCCCCGAACCCAACGCCGAACTGCGGGTAGACATTCCCGTACCCGCCGTATGTAACCTGCCGTAGCGGCGCAGTGGCTGCGTTGTATGCTGCCCAGGCGTCGTGCTGGGCCTGATTGACGTCGAGCCAGGTCGGTCCAGTCAGCTGGACTGCGTCTGACACCACTGCAGAGGCAAGCGAGCGGAACGGTTGCTGCGTCGGAGTTCGTTGCCGGGTTGATTCAGGCAGATCCTGGCTCTGCCTCTGGACGTGAAGGGTCCGGCCGTCAATCACCGCTTCGAACCCGTGAGGTTCGAGCAGGGCGTCGATGGCGCCGAGGTAGTTGTCGACGTCCACTTCTCCGTGCCAGGTGGCGGAGATCGTGTCGTCGAATATGACCCCAAGTCCCATCTGCCTGCCGAGGGCCGTCACGATGTCCGCAATCGGCGTGGGCTCGGTGAACTCCAGCACGGCAGCCGGATCCGGCTGCTGCGCGGACACGGGTGTGCCGACGCAGACGACGAGCGCGAGGACGAACGAAACGAGCGTGATGAGCGTGTTATGCTTCGTCATTGTGATAGCCCTCCTTTGGGCTGGGAAATTGACGCCTTGGAGGGCGCCATCATGTTGTCTATGTCATTCCGGACTCCGATCCGTCTGCCTCCGGCAGATGAACCAAGTTCAGAATGACATAAAGATGTTTGTTTTGACTCCAAATTCTAGCAAAAAACCCCTTACTTGTCAAGGGTTTTGCGACCCTTCGCCTGACTCATCGAGATTTAAAACTAAAGACATTCGCATCATTCGAATCATTCCACGAACGAAAAAAAAGCAAAATAACCGATTAGGATTAAACAGAGCAGGAGCCTGGCAGATGTTTGCGCGTAATTCCTGCCAAAAGAAAGAGGCGCAGCCGACCGTGTGGTCAAAGCTGCGCCCTGTTTGTGCTTGGGGCGACTCTAGGTCGCCCGAAGCGGATTGTTTCCTCCTCTAGTTTGTATTTGCTACCATCACACCGGACGGCGGTGGGGTGGCTGGCTTGGGCCCGGTCACCAGTTCGTGAAATTCGATCACGAACTGCGTTCCGATACCGTCGCCATAGTAGCTGGCACCGTCGCCATCATTCACGCCGAGTTGGATGGTGCCGCTTCCAACCACGTCCGGGTCCCAAATTTTCAGGGACCCGTGGAATTGCCATTCCGTGCACTCGCCGCGAGCGACGCACAGCCTGGCGATGGCAGCCAGGTACGGGGCGTTGTTCGCCCGCAGAGTCATCCCCTTCGGCCGGAAGTCCCGGCCAACCGGTGCCCACTGACCATTCCGCTTGATCCGGATTGGCCCGTCCGGATCAGCCACGATGTGAGCCCCGTCGTTGGAGTACACCTCCCCCGATAGTGTCAGCACCGACTTCACCACCAAGGGGATGTAACCTTGGGGTGAGTAGGTCCCGGCGCTCACGACTGGTACCCTCGGCCGTTCAAGGAGGTTCTTCGCCGCCAGTTTCGCGGCTTGCCGGTATCTCAGTCTCCGGCCGTCTGCCTTGCCGAAGCTGAGCAGTTCTCGACCGAACTGCTCGTCGTCTCCGCCGACGAGCAGTTGGAGCTCTGGCTCTGCCTGACCGACCTTGGCGACTTCGTGATCGTCCGCCATGTAGTCGATCATCCGAAGCCCGGCCTCGGAGCGGGGATGGAGGTATCGGTCTAGGGCAGGGATTATTCCCCAGGTCGCACCGTAGTAAACCCCCGCAGTGATGAGCGCGAATTTTGCCCACCATGCGAGTTTCGACCACAGCCAGCGGAGAGGGGCGAAGAGCCCCTGAACGAACGAACGAATTCTGCTAAACATGGACTCCCCCCTTCTTTTTCATGACAAGCAATCCAATGATCACGGCCAGAACCACGACTGGCCTCAGAGTGACCGGCACGTCGCTGAGCTTGCTTGCGACTTCGCCAGTTTTCTCCTTGAGCCAGTGGAACGCATTGGCCGTGCTGTCACGAATACCTTGGAACCACGACTCATTGCCGCCTGCCGTGGGTTTTGGATCGTTGCCAAGCCGCATGCGGTCGATCGCGACCAGGTCGGCGTTGGCCTGTGCCAATACCGTCTGGATTTCCGGTTATACCAGCGTGGCAGTGCACCGGAATGGTCCAGTCGAGACTCTCTTCGCTTCGTCCCACCCCCAGCAGTTGTCTGTCCCGACTTTCTGATAGACCGCTGAGAGCTTGGTGCGCAGCTCCGCCTCGGCCTTGCTGCCCATCTGGCGGCGGTAGAGGATGAGAAACTCCCTCATCCGCGTGCCGAGGGGATCGAGGCCAGAGGCGATCCGGACATCCAGATCTTCCGCGCGACGCCGGGCTGCTTGTTCTGTGTGCGGCGGTAGGAGCCCGTAGAGAAGCTCCTTGAGGTCCTGCTGCAGGCTGGGGATGATTCTGAAACCCACACCCAGCAGAACCATGCCGAGGATGACCATCCCGGCGATCCGGACCATGCGATCGTCGATCGTCGCCGCCGGGCGAAGGTGATCGATCAGCACTGCCGAGAGCACGAGGATGAGCAGCCCGGAAGTGATCGCCCCGCCGGCTGAGGTGCCTAGCAGTGCGTTGATCGTAGGGCCGATCACTAGCACGGCCCCAGCAGCAACGGCGATTTTGGTGGCCAGTGTCTGGCCACCACCGGGTGTTGTGTCAGGCATGGCCCCTCACTTTCCGATTCCGAAAAGTTTTCTCAGGCCGCGGGAGATTGGTCCCAGCAGTTCCAGGACTTCATCCACAGCCAGAATACCCAAAATCCAACGCCAAATGCCTCGGGTGGGTTCACTGCCCTTCCCGCTTCTTCGAGGCGGGCGTTTGGAACCACCAGCCAGGACACGGGCGAGTGCGGCCAGCCACGAGGCTGAGCCGCTTCGCTGAGCGCGTTCGGTCTTCTTCTCTGCCCAGGCCTGCAGTTCGTCTGCGAAGGCCAGGAAGGTGTAGAAGAAGGTGCCGAGCCACATCAGCGCCAGAGTCACCAACCGTTTGATCCAACCCAGTAGCGATTGGTCTGGCAGGAGCCAGCGTGCGACCGGGTTGAGCGTCCGTTGTGTGAGACCTGGCCTTTCGGACCCGGTTTCTGTCTCTGCCTGTTCGAGTAGTCCGGACTGTCGGAGTTCCTCGATTTCGGCGTCTGTGCCCGAGTAGCCGAAACGTTCCAAGTTGGAAGCCCGCTGCTGTGCCTCGGTCATCTCACTGCGAGAAACGAAGCTAGGCAGGGGTTCCGGAGTGCCTGGCACCCAGATTGTGACAAGGACAGCCACAAGGAGTGCGAGCCAGCAGGTGATGACCCAGACGGTCCACCACCGGTTGTTCGTACCCATGATCCCTTCGAGCCGCTGGTTGAGCCTCTTCGCCGTGGCCTCGCCTCCCCGGAAGAGACTAATTGCCCAGTAACTCGCTACACTCATTGCGATCAGGCTGGGAAGCAGGAAGCTGCCGAACCAGACGGTGAGCAAGGCGAACAGCGGTAGCCAGCTCCAGAAGAACCGAAGCTGTGGGTTGCCGCCTTCCCATTCGGCGATGAGGTGCTTGATCGTGCCGGCTCCGGGTGCGACCGCAGGCGCGCTGGCCTTCGGTCCGTGCAAGACCAGGTCGTAGGACTTGTTGAGCCCCTCCACGAAGATGTCGATCTCCGTGCGAGGCTCTTCGACTTCGAATTCCCACGACATTCCGCCTTCCGGCACATCCAGGTCACGAATGATGCTGCCGGCGGCGTAGTCCGTGCCGTTGAGTCTGACAGCTTCCACTGGCCGCAGGCGGAGCTTGACGGCCTTGGAGTTGTTTTGATCGTTCTTCACGATCAGATGAACCGAGTACCGGTTCGGCGCCAGTCGCCGCGGCAGCCAGTGGAGCTCGTAGCTCAACAGATCTTCCGTGGCCTTGACCTTAACTGGCACACTGACCGTGGTTTCACGAAACGCGACACCGTCCACGGTCTCAGCCTTGAGCTTGGTCTGGGCGATGCTGTCCGGAACCTTAAAGATCCATTCAGCCTCACCCTGCAGGTTGGTCGTCGGCATGTTACCGGCTTCCGCGATACCATCGCGGGAAAACGCGATAACCTTGCCGTTGATCGGGTTGCCGTCTTGCGTGAAGACTGCCTTCACCTTGACCTCACGCTTGTCTGTGATTTCAGTCACCAACAGGGTGAGGTTGGTTCGGGGCCTGGGAGGCCCGCCTCCTCTTCTGCCTCGTCCTCTTCCATTTGGCATGTCTGTCCTCCATCGCGCTTTTGGCGCGGAAACATACTCCACAAAAAGGAGCGATTGAATATATTGAAAGACCGGTTTATTTCACCCGATCTGTTGCTCGGTTGTTAAAGAACCCGTTAGCATGTTTCCGCACTTAAGCGGGCAGACATGGTAACGTCGCATATTAGCAAAAAAGCCCTGTTTTGTCAATGGCCGCGAATTTACAAGTTTGAGGGTTTATAAATATTCAAATAGCTTACAAAATTAGCGATAGCTAAGAATGTAAGATAGGATTTTTATAAAAAAGAGGGTGCTCACTTCGCGATGAAGTGTACACCCTCTGTGTTGTTCCGGACCCTTTTCGCTCGGGGAGAGCGAAAAGGGTCACGGGATAGTCATCCTATCGCGGCGGGCGCTGCGGCGGGATCGGTTCGAAATGCGGTTTCGGCGGCATGTCCTGGCCTGGGACGTCGCCGATGATAATGCCGGTCCGCGACTGCTGCTTCTGTCCAAGCTCGGCCACTCGGGCGTTCAGTTGCCGTATCATCCGGTCGCGCACCTCCTCGTTGAGAGTGCGCTTGACGCCGAGCATGCCCAGCGGGCCGCGCTTGGGCACGTCCTTGTCTGCGACCTCCATCACTCCTCGAAGAGCCTCGATGGCGTCCTCTTGGGAGCGATCGGCGCGGTACTGCGCCTCGTTGGCCTTCGCCTCCACGGTCTGGAGCTTGGAGGCGAGGTCGGATCGGAGATTGGCCACGGCTGTCTCGATGCGTTGCGGCAGTGTCTCGGCGAGACTGCGAACCTCGCCGATTGAGGAGTGGAGCGTGGAAACGTCGGTCTCCAGCTTGTTTTTGATGGCCGTGTCCGAGGCCTCAGCGTTCTTGCGCGCGGCCTCGATCAGCGCTCTGATACGCTGGTCGCGCTCCGTGAGCTTGCCGTTGAGGTAATCAACGGCGTCGGCCACCTCCTCGGAGAAGATGGTGAACAGGACGCCGCCGGAGTCGATGCATTCGCCGGTGCCACAGTCTGTCGTGCCTTTGGGGCGCAGCAGAAACGTGACCGCGCCGACGTCAGTGTTGTCAGCGATTGCGAGCTTGGCGCTCACCTTGTTCGCGCTCGCTGCGACGTCGTTGGCCGTCACACCAGCCGGGAACAGCACTGACTCGACGTCAGCCAGTCCCGTTCCAGTGATCACGACTTCGACTTCAGATCCGCGGACCCAGGCATCCGGCGTGATGCCAGACACCTTGCCTTGGACCTGGGCGAACGCGGTGTTCGCGGATAGCCCGAGGCAGCAGGTCAGGAAGATGGCTGGCACCGCGGGTCTGCGTGGCACACGGGGCCGCACCAGGACGATCAGCACGCCGATTACCAGAACGAAGATCCCCAGGCCACCGAAGATCCCCAGGCCACCGTAGAGCAGCCAGTTGAGCTTCTGGTGCAGACGCTCGACACGCCGTCCGATGAGGTCTGGACTCCAGCGTGCGTCTTGCCCGTAGGTATTGTTGATGTTCCTTGAAGCCGTGACCAGGGCATCACGCACAGTGATTGGATTTTCCTGCGCGTCTTTGCTGATCTCCTGGTCGAGATCGAGCCAATAGCCGACTATCATCGCGTCTGGTTCGGCGGCCGGTTCCTCTGCAGGTGGCGTTGTCGGTGCTTCGGGCGCTGGCGTCGACTCGGGCTCTAGCTCCGGCTCCGTGGTGGGTTCGTTCTGCTGCGGCGTTGCCGGCGGCTCGGCCGGCTTCACGATCTCGGGGAGGCGCGGCTGGCGCATACGCTGTTGCGCCTCCAAGCTATTGCTCGCCGCGATGAGTGCGGCGAGTCCGAGAACGAACGCGATGATGCGGTTCATCTGTGCTCTCCTTGTCCCGCTTGTGGGACATCCTGAGCGGTGGTTGACGTTCGGCGGACGTTGATCGCCGCCGGTTCCGCGAGGCGACTGTCCACATCAAACATGACGTCCTTACCGACACGAATCCATGCCGGCACTTGTCCTCGCTTGATGTGGAAACTCTTGCCAACGTGCTCTTGAGGGCCAGTCAAAGCCTTCACGGTCCAGATGGCCCTTTCCGGATCATCTCTGGAACCGTCGACGGCCTGGACATACCCGGCGCACGCCGGCTGCCCTCTTGCTGTCAAAATATACCTCCTTCCAGAACAACGAGATGAACGAATCAAATACCCAAAGGATTTCGGGCAGATGACTTTAGACTTTAGCAATTTTAGGCGTTTTTGTCAACGTATCTATGGGCTGATATAATATGATGGTTAAGTATATGCCGCGGTGGCGGAACTGGCATACGCGCATGGCTTAGGACCATGTTCCGAAAGGATTGAGAGTTCGAATCTCTCCCGCGGCACCACTGCTACGCTCCTAGCGGAGCTTCGCAGTGCTAGCACTGCATAGTTTCAACGACGCAGTGCAAGCAGTTGATTATCTGAATTAAATATGTTATTATAAGTTGCATTACTAATAATATTTATGTCCAAGTTTTTCAAAAACCTTCTAATTATCTTCGCCATCTTTCTTCTGGTGGCTGCGGCCTTTAGTTTTTTTGAAACCGAGCACAAAAACGCGGAACCAGTTTCGATTTCCCAAATCGCCCAGCAGGTCAACAGCGGCGAGATTGAGCGAATTGAAGTTTCGGAAGACAAGCTCATTGCTTTTCTCAAAGATGGGAGAGAGGAGCGCGCCAACAAAGAGCGAGAAGTCGCACTGTCTGAAAGCCTTATTAATTACGGGGTGAACGCGGAACAGTTAAATCAAATCAAGATTGAGGTAAAAGAACCAAGCGGCGCGAGTATTTTTCTTTCCACTATTTTGCCGTTTTTAATTCCGTTTGTTTTAATCGCGGCTTTTATTTGGTTTATGCTCCGCTCGGTGCAGGGCCAGAATAACCGCGCCATGTCTTTCGGCCAATCCAACGCCCAACTGTCCAATCAGTTGGATAAGAAAAAGCGCGTGACGTTTGCGGATGTGGCTGGGGTGAAAGAAGCAAAGGAAGAATTGAAAGAAGTCGTGGAATTTTTGCGCTTCCCGCAGAAATTTTTCTCTCTGGGAGCCAAAATCCCCAAAGGTGTTTTGCTTTTGGGCCCTCCGGGAGTGGGCAAAACCATCATTGCCCGCGCTGTGGCCGGAGAAGCCAACGTGCCATTTTTTCACATTTCCGGTTCCGAGTTCGTGGAGATGTTTGTGGGTGTCGGCGCTTCCCGCGTGCGCGATTTGTTTAAAAAAGCCAAAAGAAATTCTCCCTGCATTGTGTTTATCGACGAGATTGACGCGGTGGGGCGACAGCGCGGCGCAGGCTTGGGTGGCAGTCATGACGAACGCGAACAGACTTTAAACCAGATTTTGGTGGAGATGGATGGGTTTGAGCAGGATACCAATGTGATTGTGATTGCCGCTACGAACCGGCCGGATGTTTTGGACCCGGCACTTTTGCGTCCCGGCAGATTTGATCGGCAAGTGGTTTTGGACCAGCCGGATATTGCGGATCGCGAAGCGATTCTCAAGGTTCACAGCAAAGGCAAGCCTCTGGCCAAAGACGTAAATTTAAGAGCCTTGGCAGAGCGAACCCCGGGTTTTTCCGGGGCGGATTTGGCTAATCTTATGAACGAAGGAGCAATCTTGGCCGCGCGCAAAAATTTTCGCGAAGTCGGGCAGGCGGAACTTATTTCCGCCATTGAAAAGGTGATGCTTGGGCCGGAGCGCAAAAGCCATCTTTTAAGCAAGAAAGAAAAAGAGATTGCGGCTTGGCACGAAGCCGGGCATGCTTTGGTGGCCACAGTGTTGCCGCACGCTGACCCTGTGCATAAGGTTTCAATCGTGTCCCGCGGCCGGGCCGCTGGTTATACCATGAAGCTGCCGGCTGAAGACAAGAATCTTCATTCCAAGTCAGAATTTTTGGCTGATCTATCGGTGTCTTTAGGGGGCTATGCCACGGAAAAATTGATTTTCAATGAGCTGACCACCGGTGCTTCCAATGATTTGAAAGTCGTGACCAATCTTGCTCGCAAACTGGTGACGAGCTACGGCATGTCAGAAAAATTAGGGCCCATGACGTTTGGGGACCACACTGAAATGATTTTTTTGGGACGCGAAATAAGCGAGCAGAAAAATTATTCGGAAAAAGTTGCCGCTAAAATTGATGAGGAGGTGTCGAGTTTTATCGAACGCGCTTACAAAACGGCCACCGAAATCCTGAAGAAATACAAAAAATACCTAACCGTGATTGCGGAACGGCTGATTGAGGTCGAGACAATCGAGCGGGAAGAGTTTGAAGCATTGGTGAAAGACATTTTACCAAAAGAAAAAGCCTTTAAAAAAGCCATAGTCTAGGCTTGATAATGCTGCCATATTCAAACATACTAAAACAGGCTTACCAGTTAGTCACGACTCATAAATTTTTGTGGGGGTTGGGCCTGTTTTTGGTTTTGGGAAATATTTTTGATATCGTCAATTATACTTTTGACAGCAACTCCGGGGAAAGTATAAAAATGACCTTTGAAATTATATATGCGTGGATTCAAAATAATTTTTTGCTGGCTTCGCTTATCGGGGCCGGTGCTCTGATCATAATTTTTGCTCTACTACTGCTGGCGCTTCGCGCTCAGGCCGGAATCATTGTGTCAGTAAGAAGAATTTTGGACAGAAAAGAAGCCGGCTTTATAAATGGTTTCAAGAATGGCCGAATGTTTTATTTAAGGATTTTCGGCGCCCTGGCTCTAGTTTTTCTGCTCATCATAGCAGCCTTGGCAGTGTTAGGGCTGCCGATTTTCTATTTGGCCGTGAACGGCCTGGCTTCGAGGGCAAGCATCTTGGGAATTTTGGCATTAATAATTTTTGTGCCCGTCTCGATTTATTTAAAATTGGTAAGTCTGCTTATTCCCAATTTTATCGTACTTCATGATTTAAAAATCGGAGAGTCAATCAAGGCGAGCGCAGATCTGGTTAAAACTCACTGGCTCAAGATTTTAGTCTTTAGTATTTTTGTAGGCCTCGTCGCGTTTATAGGGGTAGTTATTGGTGTGTTCATCGCGTTTGTTCTGGGCTTGGCAGTTGTGAAATTTTTGCCTTTAAATTATGATTTAATAGGGTTTGTTGTGGGAGGAATCGTAATCTGGTTTGTCAGTGCTGTTTTAGCCGCTTTTCAACAAACTGCTTGGGTGTTATTCTTCTTGGAGTTAGTGAAGGCACAGAAACTCTCTGAAGAGTCTGAAACAGCTCCGGTTCCTGAAATAGTTTGATCATTTTGGGCGGTTAGCTCATCTGGTTAGAGCGCGAACTTGACGTGTTCGAGGTGGAAGGTTCGAGTCCTTCACCGCCCACCAAAAACGATTAAATCACAAATACCAAACCCCAAAAGTTCAAATGTTTGGAGTTTGTTGCTTGTGATTTGGAGCTTATAAATTATGGACTTATCCGAGTTAGAAAAAAAAATAAAAATAAAATTTAGGGATCAGACCTTGCTACAAACAGCGTTAACTCACCGTTCTTACCTGAATGAGAATCGAGGCTGGGGACTGCCGCACAACGAACGATTGGAGTTTTTGGGAGACGCGGTTTTGGAATTGATCACCACTGAATATCTTTACCTTAACTATTCCGAACCAGAAGGAGAATTGACCAATTTTCGGTCAGCCTTGGTGAACTATAAGATACTTTCAGAGATTGCGGCAAGTTTGGATTTGGACAAATTTATTTTACTGTCCAGAGGAGAGGCGAAAGACACGGGCAGGGCGAGGCAAGTGATACTGGCTAACGCGATTGAGGCGCTGATTGGCGCAATTTATCTTGACGGTGGATTTGAGGTCGTAAAGCAATTTATTTATACAAACATTATTACCAGACTGGATGGAATAATAAACGCCGGCAAAGTTGTGGATCCAAAAAGTAAGCTACAGGAGCTGGTGCAAGAAAAGATTGGCGTCACCCCTCATTACGAGGTTATTGCGGAATGGGGACCGGACCATAACAAAAATTTTGAGGTCGGGGTGTTTGTCGACAAGGAACAAATTGCCAAAGGGACAGGCTCTTCCAAGCAGGAAGCGGAAATTGCGGCTGCCCAAAACGGCCTTAAAGTTTCGGATTTTTGACTCTATGAGAAATCAAACATCAAAAATCAAACAATTTTGCATTTCGCATTTTGACTTTTGAATCGCCTATGTATCTTAAACGCCTTGAACTCCATGGATTTAAGTCCTTTGCTCACAAAACCGTTTTAGATTTTGACCCAGGCATGACCGCCGTCGTCGGCCCCAACGGTAGCGGCAAATCAAACGTGGCGGACGCGCTCAGATGGGTTATGGGCGAACAGTCCCTAAAGCTTTTGCGAGGGAAGAAATCCGAGGATGTAATTTTTGCAGGTTCTGACAAAAAATCCAAACTCAGCATGGCTGAAGTGTCTTTGACTTTTGACAATAAAGACAGAAAAATGCCTTTGGAGTATATGGAGGTAGTGATTAGCCGACGTTTATACCGCAACGGCGAATCAGAGTACTTGATCAATAACCAACGCGCAAGACTTTTGGACATCGTTGACGTTTTGCTTGCCTCTGGGTTTGGGGGGACCAACTACGCCGTGATTGGGCAGGGCACCATAGATAACATGGTCTTGGCAGGGCCAAGTGAAATTAAGTCTTTAGTGGAGGAGGCCGCCGGTGTCAAGCCCTACTACATTAAACGAGACAAAACCAAAAGAAGACTTGAGCAAACCGAAGAAAATTTGTCATCTATCACAGCTTTAATCAACGAAATCGAGCCTCGATTGCGCTCGCTTAAACGTCAGGCCAAGCGGATGGAGGAGCGGGAAACGGTTGCGAACGAGTTGGCCTTATTGCAGTTACAGTTCTTCGGCCAGCAACTTGCGGTGCTTAAGACCGAGCTTTCGGCGACCAGCGAGCAAGTGGCGTTGAAAGACACGGCGGTTAAAAAGTTGGAAGCGGAAGTTGCCGGTTTTGAAAAGAGTTGGGACAAAGAAGAGCAGCAAACTGAGCAAGCGGAAATTTTTTTGGAAGAGCTAGAGAAAAAACTGGCGGAATTAGAAAGTCGACGGCTGGTTTTAGTGGAACAGTTGGCAGAAATCAAAGGGAAACTTAAAGTAGAAGTCCCGGTGACTAAAAATTTTTCGGAATTCCGGCAGAAATTCGAGGCGATCTTAGATTTATTGCGAGCAGAAAACGTCGAGGAGATCAAGCACAAGTTGCGAGAACTAGTTTCTCTATTTGGTGAGTCAAAAAACGAAGAACTGTTAAAACAAAAGAAGGTTTTGAGCCAAGAATTGGAGCAGATCGTTGCGGAAATGAACGAACAGAGAAGAGTAAAGCAACAGATGGAAGCGGAAGCCAAGCAAAAGAAGAATTTTTTGTCTGAAGAAGAAAAAAAGTTCCGCGCTAAGAGTTCGGAGATTATCCGGGTCAAGGACGAGCTAAATAAACTGCTGGTAGAGAAAGCTAAACTGGACACTCGCTTGGAGAGCTTGACTCACGAAGCGAAAGAAGCTTTGGGCCAGAGATACGAAGAGTTGTCTAATTATAAGTCTGGGCAAATTATTGCCGATCTACCGAATAAAATTTCCAGATTAAAACGACAACTGGAAATGACAGGCGGTGTGGACGAGGTGGTGCTTACCGAATACAGAGAGACCAGTGAGCGGTTTGAATATTTGTCGGGGCAGCTAAAAGATTTAACCAAGGCAGTTGAGGACCTTCAAAGTGTAATCGAAGAACTGGATGAGATAATCAAAACTCAATTCAACGAAGCATTCCATAAAATTTCTCAAAAATTTGCAGAATATTTCCGTATTCTTTTTAATGGCGGCCGGGCGCAGATGAATCTTATTAAAGCCGAAGTCGGAGAAGTGGCCGAAGATGGTATGGATGACCTCTCCCCCGACCCCTCTCCTCCGGAGGAGAGGGGAGTTCTAAGTAGAAGAGAATCAAAGGAGATCGTGGGGATTGAAGTTAAAGCAACACCGCCGGGAAAAAAACTAGCCTCAATCACGGCGCTTTCCGGCGGCGAACGAGCATTGACTGCGATCGCCTTGCTTTGCAGTTTTTTGGCTTGCTATCCTTCCCCTTTCGTGGTGCTGGATGAGGTGGATGCGGCCTTGGACGAAGCAAATTCATTGCGGTTTGCGAAAATTTTGGGGACACTTGCTCATCAAACACAATTTATCACCATTACTCATAACCGCGAAACCATGCGTCAAGCCCACACTCTTTATGGGGTGACCATGGATGATCATGGGGTGTCTAAGATTCTCTCGCTTAAATTAGACAAAGCAGAAGAAATCGCAGAATAAAAATCCCAAATGACAAATAACAAAAAACAAATAAGCTCCAAATCTCCCCGCCTGCCGGCGAGGCAGGAAATCCCAAACTCTTGTTTGGTGCTTGGATATTGTGATTTATTTGCTATTTGATGCTTGATATTTGAAATTTATGATCACAGATATTGTTCTCATCATCACTAATTTTATAACCCAAGCCATAAATACTTTAGGCTACTCTGGTGTCGCGATTCTCATGGCCATTGAATCGGCCGCCATTCCTCTACCCTCAGAGATCATCATGCCGTTTGGCGGTTTCTTGGTGGCAGAGGGTCGTTTTACGCTTTTGGGTTTAGGGTTGGCCGGCGCGGTTGGTTCGGTGATTGGTTCAATCGTGACCTACGCTTTGGGTTATTACGGCGGCCGGCCGCTTATAATTAAGTACGGACGTTTCGTCCTGATTACCGAGCACGACCTGAACTTAACGGAAAGGTTTTTTGAGCGATTTGGCAAGGCCTCGGTTTTTTTCGGCCGGATGCTGCCGGTAGTTCGGACTTTCATTTCCATTCCAGCAGGGATCGGCAAGGTGGCTTTTGGGCCGTTCGTTGCCACCGCCTTTCTCGGCTCCTTTATTTGGTCTTATTTTTTAGCCTGGCTCGGCTTCAAGTTAGGCGAGAATTGGCCGAGGCTGGAGGATTATTTCCGCAAATTCGATCTGGTTATAGTCATGGTCATGGCCATCGTCATAATTTGGTGGTTGCGGCGTCATCTCAAAAAGCGAATATAAAAAAGAATCCTTTTCTCAAAATTGACCAGTTGTCAAACTTCTCGGCCCTTGCTATACTATGCAAGACTTATATAAATGTTAACTATCCGACTACAACGAGTAGGTACCAAAAACAGCCCGGCATTCCGGGTAGTTTTGGCTGAGAAGCACCGGTCAGTCAGCAAGAAATTTTTGGAAGTGTTGGGTCACTACAATCCCAGAAACAAGGAATTGGGAATAAAGGACAAGGAAAGATTGAATTACTGGGTCGCGCAGAATGTTAGTCTGACTCCATCAGTAAAAAATCTGTTGATTGAAAAAAAGTTTATCGAAGGCGCCAAAGTCAAGGCTTGGAAGCCCAAGAAAAAAGAACAGCCGAAAGAAGAAATAAAAGCGGAGGGTGAAGCCAAACCGCAGGGAGGAGCCGAAGCCCAAGCTCCTCAGGTCAAAGCCGAAGTTAAGTCTGAGCCAGAACCAACCGAAGCAGAACCCAAAGCCGAAGCTCAAGCTCCTCAGGCATAATTGACCGCTGGTTATTTTTCCAGTATAATTTAGGCATACTGATACAGTTACCTTTTAGGTCGAAGTAGCGTCAATCAGCAGTTCTTTCCATTCAAAGAATTAAATAATTGTCGAGAGTAAAGATATGTCCGCAGAACCAGATCAAGAGTTTGTTGAGTATCTCGTAAAAAATCTTGTCGATCATCCAGAAGATGTGAAGACAGAGCGCACAGTTGACGAGATGGGAGTCTTGATTACTTTGCATCTTAATCCAGAAGACATGGGGCAGGTAATCGGACGTCAAGGTCAGACAGCGAAATCGATTCGGACCTTACTCCGCGTTGTCGGGGCGAAGAGAAAATCCCGAGTGAATCTGAAAATTCACGAGCCGGAAGGTAGCAAGCGCGCAGTAAGAGACGAGTCCCCAGATAAAGAGCTGTCGAGCGATATAGACGAATTCAAACTGTAAAATAAAACCCCCGGTAAATCGGGGGTTTTAAATGTAAAAATCAAAAATTAAATATCAAAATGTAACTAAAAGTGCAAAAAGCATTAAATTCTCTTTTTAATTTTATTTTTTCATTTTGCGTTTTGACCTTTGCAATTTGAATTTTTATGAATTTTATCATCTTAACTTTGTTCCCAGAGGCTTTTGAATCTTATTTTAAAATAAGCCTGATTAAACGCGCAGTAAAAAAGAGACTGATTAAGCTACAACTAGTCAACCTTAGGGATTACGCAAAAGACAATCATAAAACGGTTGACGGCCGGCCATACGGCGGCGGGGCAGGGATGGTTCTCCGCGTGGATATATTAGATCGCGCGTTGCGCGATTTAAAGTCAAAGGTCAAAAGTCAAAGGTCAAAAGTTGTTTTACTATCTCCGCAGGGTAAAAAGTTTGATCAAAAATTGGCTTTAAAACTTTCTCACCTTAGAACTTTAATACTGATCTGTGGCCGCTACGAAGGTTTTGATGAAAGGATCCGTAAACTTGTTGATCTGGAAGTGTCTTTGGGTGATTTTGTATTGACTGGTGGAGAGATCCCGGCGATGGCAGTTCTTGATACAGTTGCCAGGCTTGTTCCAGGTGTAGTAGGCAAAGAAGCATCTTTGGATGAAGAAAGTTTTTCCGATAATTTGTTGGAATACCCGCAATACACCAGACCCGAGGTTTATTCCGCCAAAGGCGGATCCGCCTCCGGCGGAAAGAAAATGAGAGTTCCAAAAGTTTTGCTTTCTGGCGATCATAAAAAAATCGCACAATGGCGCAAGAAAGAATCTCTGAAGCGCACCAAGAAGCGAAGACCGGATTTATTGAAAGTCTAGCATACTGCTAAAATGTGCGATTGCACAAAATAGACGTAATGTATTTTAAATCAAATGCTTCATTCTATCGCAAATAAGTCCGAGCGCCTGGATAAATTTTTAGCTGGAAAAATTTCTGAAGTTTCACGGGGCAAAATCCAGAAAGCCATCAAAGATGGTTTGGTTTTGGTGAATGGCCAAAAAATTTTGGAGCCGGACTTTCAGGTTTCAGCTGACGATCAAATCGAATTGCCAGAATTCGAACCCTATAAGCTAAAAGCTATTAGCTATAAGCTTAAAGTAGTTTTCGAAAATCAAGACCTCGCCGTTGTCGACAAACCCGCCGGCCTCATGGTGCATCCCGCAGCTGGTAGAGAAGGTGATACTCTGGCCCACGCCTTGCTGACCAGGTTTCCAGGAATCGAAAAAGTCGGCGAGCCGCACCGCCCTGGCATCGTGCATCGGCTGGATGAAGACACCTCTGGACTATTATTGATTGCCAAAACTAAAACCGGTTATGAATATTTAAAAAATTTATTTGAGAGCCGTAGTATCGAAAAAGAATATTTGGCCTTGGTGCAAGGCGTGCCGGAAAAGTTGCATGGCATAATTGATGTGCCGATTGGGAAGGCAGGCACTCATCAGAAGATGCGCGCAGGCGAAGGTCGCGAGGCAATAACTGAGTATTCGGTTTTGGCCAGCGCTTCTCGCAATCCTGACCCCGGATCGAGGTCCGGGGCAAGCTCCAGTCAGGACCTCTCGGATAGAGACCCTGAATCAAGTTCAGGGTTGCGCAGCGGCTCTTTACAATATTCCTTGCTTTTGGTAAAATTGCATACAGGTCGCACGCATCAGATTCGAGTGCATCTGGCCCATCTCGGTCACCCGGTAGTTGGCGATTCGTTGTATGGCGGCAAGTTTAAGCAATCGGGTCAGCAGCTCATCAAAAGACAGTTTCTACATGCGCATCGGTTGAAACTTCAGCTCATGGATGGCACATGGCTGGAATTGGAATCAGAATTGCCAGAAGATTTGAAGAAAGTATTAAAAATTTTGAATATTAAATTCCCCTCTTAGAATAAGAGATGCTACCTCCCTCACTGGCCGCCGGGGGCTGGTTAGGGGAGTTAGAAACCGAAAGAATTATAACCCCACCTAACCTCCCCTTATATTAAGGGGAGGAACCTAAACCTATGCAACTTAATAGTTCCAAACAAGAACAACTTAAGCAAGACGTGCCAGTATTAAAATCTGGCTACACTGTACGCGTCCACCAGAAAATCAAGGATGTGTCGGCCGAAGGCAAAGAAAAAGAGAGAATCCAGGTGTTTGAAGGACAAGTCATTGGAGTCAGCGGCGGCAAAGGAATTAATGCCACCATGACCGTGCGCAGGATTGCTTCAGGTGTGGGTGTAGAGAGAATTTTTCCAATCCATTCACCGATGATAGAAAAGATCGAAGTGGTCAATGAATCTAGCGCAAAAAAAGCCAAGATTTACTATACGCGAACTGGCAAAGAAGCAAAAGTGAAAGAATAGTTTTTTAGCTTGATAGCAAGACCGTCAGATGAAAGGCGGTTTTTTTTGTTGATCCTAAACCATAAAAGTGCTACCATAATTGCATGGAACTACTTGCTCTGTTTCTCATTTGGCCTTTTCTCATACTGGCTTTCGGTCTGGTCTTCATAGTGTTTGAGGATTTAGCAATCGGCAGCGGCTGGCTGTTGTTTTTTATTTCTACCATTGGAATTTTGATCTTGGCCGCGAGCAGAAAGCGAAAGGCTCATGAAGAGAGCCAGCTGGGTCAGCTGAAGAACTTGCGCCAGATCGTCGTTATTTTTTCCATCGGTGTTTTGCTGCCAATCTTTGTCCGTTATATGTTTGAGGCCTTTGACCAAAGCTTGCCGGTGATTTTAGTAGGACTGATTTTGGGCTTTGGACTGATGATTTGGGGGATGTTTATCAAATCGCACAAGGTGCTGGTGTACAGCAACATCATCGGGGGCGCTGTCAGTGTTGTATACGTCTACACCCAGCTTTGGGAGTTGGGAGGGGGAGCCCGGGTGATTGCGGCTGCGTTTGGACTTGTGGTGGCTGTTGTCATTTCCAGCATTAAGCTTAAGGATAAATTAACATGACCATAGACAAAGCAACGACCAAAGTATTTTTCGGTCTTTTGATTTTTATGTTCAGTGTGGCGCTCGCCTATTTTTCAGCGTCGTATGTCCGGACTGAACAGATTTTTAACTACTGGACAACTCTCATACTTTTTTCGGCGGTTTACATCATCGTAGGAATAATCGTTTATCAAGTTTTCCCCATAAGCCTTGGTTTCTTATTCTCGGCTGATGTTTTAATCCTGCACCTGCTTTTGGAAAATTTTGGCGACATTGCCAGCAACACCAAGACAATTATTATCGGTCTGGTGTTGGTTGTGCTTTATCTGTTCGCTTGGATGAACATGAAAGATGAGCCGTCAGAGCCTGCGACGCCGTCTGTTCCCCCAATCAATCAGGTTTAGTAAAACCGCCCTGATAAATCGGGGCGGTTTTTAGTTTTGTCTAAATTAGTTTCAGCACTTTCCACCAATTCTCAATGTATTCTGGCCTTCTATTTTTATATTTGAGATAATAGGCGTGTTCCCAAACGTCCAAACCGATGATGGGCGTGTGCCCGTGCAGATAGGGCGAGTCTTGATTGGGCAAGCCATGCAAATGCAATTTGCCTTGTTCATCTCGGGCCAGCCAAGCCCAACCAGACCCAAACACTTTGCTGGCAGTATCTGTAAATTGTTTTTTGAATTCGTCAATGGAACCGAAAGCGGTCTCAATCTCTGATACTAGCTGTTCATCCACTTGTTTTTTCGGCCCCATGATCTGCCAGAATAAAGAATGGTTGCTATGTCCGCCGCCATGGTTTTGGATGGCTTTCTTGTCAGTTTCATCTATGTTTAATGAAGCCAAGGTTTTTAAGAGCTCTTCTAATGGCTTATCTGCTAAATCAGGATATTTTTCCAAAGCAGCATTAAGTTTGTCCACATAAGCCTGATGGTGCTTGGTATGGTGGATTTCCATAGTTTGAGCATCGATGTATGGCTCAAGCGCATTATAGGCATATGGAAGCTGGGGCAAAGTGTGGATCATATCCGCTTTTATAAAATAATGTGTATTAGTATCATAAAATTCTTTAAAACCCGCGTCAAACCCAAGGCTTTGACCGAAGCTCAATTTATGGTATATTATCAGTAGTTTAGTTATTTAACCTTGATTGACTGCATCTTTTCTGATGAAATTGGAATATTTAACTCAATTGATATTAAATTCTTCTGAAACCTTAAAAATAAGGGCTTTTTAAGTCGTTTTGAGCTAAAATATAATCTGATCAGATGTCAGCCAACTTAAGGTGTTGGAGATTTAGTTATGGAAAACTTAATTTTAGCCGGAGCGCTGATCGCCGGGCTGATTGCCGGATATTTTTTCCGGAAATACCAGATCGGAAACAAGCTTGACTCAATCGAAGGCAAGGTTGCAAAGGCCTTGGAAGAGGCCAAAACCAAAGAAAAAGAGCTAATGCTGGAAGCCAAGGCCAAGGCCTTGGAGATAGTGGAACAAGCGAAAAAAAGCGAGCAGGATTTCCGCAACCAAATTCTTAAAGTGGAAGAAAGGCTGAGTAAAAAAGAATCTGATTTAGAGCGAAAGTCTTCAGAATTAGACAAATCCATGGCCGAAAGCGCCAAAAAGCGTGAGGATGTTCTAAAAATTCAAGAGGAATTAAGAGCCGTCAAGCAGCAACAGCTGGAACAGCTTCAAAAGATCAGCAACTTGAATCTGGAAGAGGCAAAAAAGGTGTTGCTGGAAGCCACAGAGAAAAACATGAAAGAAGAGTTGACCATGCTGACCAGAAAGCTGGTCGGTCAGGCTCGGGAAGAAGCGGACAAGAAAGCCAGGGAGATTGTTTCTCTGGCCATCCAGCGCTGCGCTTCCGAAGTAACCAGTGAACAGACTACAACCACGGTGGCCCTGCCCAACGAGGTCATGAAAGGACGAATAATTGGAAAAGAGGGAAGAAATATCCGTACGTTTGAGCAGATGCTGGGCGTGGAAGTAATCGTTGATGACACCCCGGATGCCGTGGTGATTTCAGGATTTAATTCAGTGCGCCGCTTTATCGCCAAGCTCGCTTTGGAGAAATTGATCCAAGACGGCAGAATTCATCCGGCAAAAATTGAAGAAGCCACGGAAAAAGCCAAGAAAGACGTGGCGGAAATGATCAAGGAGGCCGGTGAAGCTGCGGTGTACGAATTGGGGATTGCCAGCTTTCCGACTAAGCTTATACATCTGATTGGTCGGTTGAAGTTTAGGACCAGTTATGGCCAGAACGTGCTCAAGCACTCAATCGAGATGGCCAAACTCGCCGCTTTGATGGCGGAAGAGGTCGGCGCGGATGTTTCAGTGGTCAAACAAGGGGCGCTGCTCCATGACATTGGCAAGGCTCTTGATCAAGATATGGAGGGAACACACGTGGAGATCGGCAAACAGATTGCCAAAAAATTCAATTTACCCGAAAAGATAGTTAACGCGATCGAGGCTCATCACGGTGATGTAGAATACACGTCCATTGAAGCGGCGATCGTGGATGCCGCAGACAATATTTCAGGTTCCCGGCCCGGGGCGAGGCGTGATACTTATGAGCAGTACATTCAAAGGCTGGAAGAATTGGAGAATATCGCTGCTAGCTTTGAAGGGGTGGAGAAAGTTTATGCCATTCAAGCCGGCAGGGAGATAAGAGTATTTGTAAAACCCGAAAAGTTGGATGACTGGAGCGCCACTAAGCTGGCCCGCGAGATTGCCAATAAAATCGAGGCGGAGTTGAAGTATCCGGGAGAGATCAGAGTGATGGTGATTCGGGAAACGCGAGTTATTGAATACGCAAGGTAATGCAAAAATCAAAGATCAAACATCAAAGTGTAATGAAAAATGCAAAGAGCATAATAATTTTTAATTTTGCTTTGTCATTTTGCATTTTGCATTTTGCCTTTTGAATTTTTAATCATGCTAAAGATTTTATTCTTCGGTGACATTGCGGGCGAACCCGGCAGGAAGGCTGTAAGACAAGCTCTCCCGGCAATTTTGGAGAACGAGCAGCCTGATTTGGTGTTGGCCAACGTCGAAAATCTGGCGCATGGAAAAGGGGTAACCGTAAAAACTTTGGAAGAACTAATCCGGGCGGGGATTCAGGGGTTTACTGGCGGCAATCATATTTTCTCCAAGCGCGAGTTTTCCAATGAAGCATTGGAAAAATATGCGGCTGTTTTAGTCAGGCCTGTAAATATTTCCAGTATTTATTCAGGGAAAGCGCAGGCCGTGTTTGAAACAACAAAAGGAAAGGTCCTGCTGGGAAACTTTTTAGGGCAGGTATTTATGGAAAACCAGTTTCCAGAAATTGTGGGTCCGCCGTTTGCTTCGGTTTCCGAGTGGCTGGATCAGCATAAAACTGAGCAGATCAAAGCGGTTCTGATTGATTTTCACGCGGAGGCGACCAGCGAGAAAGTGGCATTTGGATATTTTCTTGACGGCAAGGTTTCTGCGGTTGTGGGGACACATACCCACATTCCGACTGCTGACGCCAAAATTTTGCCAGGAGGGACGGCATATATCACCGACGTCGGGATGTGCGGGGCAGCGGGTTCGGTATTAGGGGTAAAAAAAGAACTCTCGCTGGAGAGGTTCCTCACCGGCAAAAAAGTTGCCTTTGATATTCCAGACGATGCTGAGCTTGCCGAATTAAGTTATGTTATTATTAACATAGATGAGAATAGCGGTAAATCTCAGGACATTAAACCCATACATCAAATAACCAAAATCAAATAAAATGAATGTATCAGGTAGTTTTCTAGATCCCGAAAAGATTCTTTTTCAAGCGGGATTGAGCAAGACTCAAACCGTGGTTGATCTGGGCACTGGCAGCGGATTTTACGCCCTGGCTGCTTCCAAGATTGTCGGCGAACAAGGCCGGGTTTTTGTTGTCGATATTTTGGAAAGCGCTTTATCTCATATTTCTTCCGAGGCCAGAGTGAAGGGGCTGCGCAATATCCAGACACTCAGATGTGACCTGGAGCTGCCCCGTGCCTGCGCTTCAATCAATGAGGGGGTGGCAGATTTTGTAATCTTTGCCAATGTCCTCCATGAAGTCACGAATAAAAACAACATGTTTTCCGAAGCTTTTAGGTTATTAAAGACCGGCGGCAAGCTCTTGATCATTGAATGGAACGACACTCCAAGCCCGATTGGCCCGGAGAGCGAGGTTCGGGTTCCACAGCAGGAGGCTTCAGATTATGCTCAAAAAACCAAACTGAGATTACTCAGGCGCATTGACACCGATCAATATCACTACGGCTTGTTATTTGTTAAATAATCGACTTAAATACTATGTTATTTGATCCAAATTTTTGGTTTGTCCAACCAGCTTTAACTTTAGCAAAAGCCGATCTGGTTTTGGGGTATGTGTTTGCAGTTTTGTTGGGATTAGCAATCCTTGCAAGAATCGCAAAGATATTTACTCGGCATAAAGTTGTCAGCAAGCTTTTAAACAAATTATTTTATTTGAATTTGGTGATTGGTATTTTAGGGTTGTTCTGGTTTGGATTGAGGTTTGAGAGCACTCCAATTTTTTCAACCAGATTCTGGGTCGGCTTGGTAATTTTGGGGGGGATAATCTGGCTGGGGTTTTTCTTCAAATATCTGATATTTAACTTTTTTACTGAACGGCGTGAATTTGATGCGCTGCTTTTAAAAAACAAATACATTCCTGGAAAAAAGAAATGACCAGCAATTTAGGGAGGGCGGGGGAAGAGCTGACGGCTCGCCATTATGAAGCTCAGGGCTATACACTTGTGGCAAAAAATTTTCGACCGCCATTTGGTAAACAGACAGGGGAATTGGATTTGATAGAAAGCAAGGAGAAAGAATTGGTTTTTGTGGAGGTCAAGACCCGCAGTGGCACCAAGTTCGGCACACCGTTTGATTCGGTGGATAAAAGCAAACAGAAAAAGCTGGTGACCACTGCTAAAATTTTTCTGAAATTAAACCCAAAATTTAAAGATTATAATATCAGGTTTGATGTGGCCGCGGTTGATATTGACAACTGGCAAGAACCTGTTATAATACTAATGAATGCGATAGAAGATCTTGATTAATCCCGCCGTCTAGCGGGATTTTATAAAAATTATGAATGAACAATTCGAAACGGCACTGAATCAGATTGCTGAAGAAAAGGACATAGATAAGGCTGAGATTCTCAACATGATTGAGGTTTCTTTAGCTGCGGCATTCCGCAAGGATTACGGCAAGAAAGACCAGAACATAGTAGTTGAGTTTTTGCCAGAGACTTTGGGGACCAAGGTTTTTGATGTGAAAAAGGTGGTTGAGGTAGTGGAAGATACAGCAAAGGAAATTTCTTTGGATGATGCGAAAAAATTGTCCGCCAAAGGCGGATCCGCCTCTGGCGGAAAAAAAACAGCCAAAATTGGCGATGAAATCAGAACTGACATTACCCCTAAAACTGGGGCGAAATTTGGCCGCATCGCAGCCCAGACCGCCAAGCAAGTGATCGTGCAGAAAATCCGCGAAGCTGAGCGCGGGGTGCTGTTTACGGATTTTAAATCTAAGGAGCGGCAGCTGGTCTCTGGAATGATCCAGCGGCTTGAAGGCGAAACTGTGTTGGTTGATCTGGGTAAGGCCACAGGAGTCTTGTTTCCTTCCGAACAAATCAAAGGCGAAAAATACAACATGGGAAGCAGGATCAAGGTCCTTATTTTGCACGTTGAGCCAACTGCTAAGGGTCCGAAAATTACTTTATCCCGATCGCACCCTGACGTGGTGCGCCGGCTGTTCGAATTGGAAGTGCCCGAGATTCACAACGGCATCGTGGAAATCAAGGGCGTCTCGAGAGAAGCGGGGTCTAGAAGCAAGGTTGCTGTCTGGTCTTCACAAGACGGCGTGGATCCGATAGGCGCTTGTGTCGGCCAGCGTGGCAGTAGAGTGCAAGTGGTGATGAACGAACTGAGCGGAGAAAAGATTGATATTATTTCTTGGTCCGAAGATTCCGTGAAGTTTATTGCCAATGCCCTTTCCCCCGCCAAAATTTTAAATGTTGAACTCAACGAGGCGGCCAAAGAAGCTAAAGTGGGCGTGCTTTCTGATCAGCTCTCTTTAGCAATTGGCAAGGCCGGACAAAATGTTAGGTTGGCGGCAAGACTGACTGGTTGGAAGATTGATATTATGGAAGAGAAGATTGCCGGGGAGGAAACTAAAGAACCGGAAGAAGCAGAAGCGGTGGTTGGAGAAAAGCCAGCAGAAGGAACTAATGGAGAAATTCCAAATGACAAATAACAAATTCCAAATAAGCTCCAAATTACAAATCTCAAGTTCCAAATCAAGCTCCAAACCTTGGAATTTGGATTTTGATGCTTGAAATTTATTTGTTATTTGATGCTTGTGATTTAAGATTTAAAATTTATGCCTAACAAAGAACCTAGCATGCCCTTAGTCCCAATGGTTGTAGAAAAATCTCAGATGGGTGAGCGGGCGTTTGATATTTATTCGCGCTTGCTTAAAGAGCGGATTATTTTTCTGGGTGAGGTGATCGACGATCATGTGGCAAATTTGATCATTGCCCAGCTGTTGTTCTTAGAAGCAGAGGATCCCAAAAAAGACATCAAACTTTACATCAACTCTCCCGGCGGATCAGTTACCTCGGCTTTGGCGATTTACGACACCATGCAATATGTTAAGCCCGAAGTAGCGACTGTCTGTATCGGTCAAGCAGCTTCTGCCGCCGCCATACTTTTGGCTTCCGGAGAAAAGGGAAAAAGAATGTCTCTGCCCAACGCCCGCGTAATGTTGCATCAAGTGATGGGCGGGGCTGAAGGACAGGCCAAAGACGTAGAGATTCAGACGAAAGAGATGGTGCGGGTTAAAAATCAGATTAACCAGATTTTGGTTAAGCACTCTGGCCAGACTTTGAAAAAGATTGAAACTGACACTGACCGAGATTTCTTTATGATCCCGGAAGAAGCCAAAGCGTATGGTCTTATAGATAAGGTAATTACGTCTTGACAAGGTTTTGAGAATAGCTTATAATTTAATTACCATTAAAACACAAGGAGACATTAAAAACCTAACATAATCATTTTTGAGCCTCCGCCTTCGCCAAGGCTACGGCGGACAAGAATTTCTTTGATCCCTACGGTAGAAGCTGGGATATCGAGAAACACGAGAAGCTCGTGTTTTTATGTCGCTTTAATGGGGTACATTAACAAAAGAATACCAATAAATTTTGCAGATAATTTATTGGGAATAAGCCCGGTAGTATTACACTACCGGATAATACAATCGTCAATAACTTTGATTCCACAGGCCTTTGAACAATGAGCCTTTGAAAAAATCATTGTTCGCCAGTTCTAATCTGATTTCAGATTTGAACTCTTGAGTCTTTTCCCGAAAGGGAAAAAGATAGGAAATTCGGCTTTGCCGAATTTCCGGGATAAGAGAAAACCGCAGGTTGTCTCTTATACCTTTCTTTTGAAGAGTTTGATCCTGGCTCAGGATGAACGCTGGCGGCGTGCCTAAGACATGCAAGTCGT
The DNA here is from genome assembly GCA_016186915.1 of Candidatus Doudnabacteria bacterium. GTDB lineage: Bacteria > Patescibacteriota > Doudnabacteria > UBA920 > O2-02-FULL-48-8 > JACPKU01. The sequence continues at coordinate 46,642 of JACPKU010000001.1, forward strand.
ACGTGCCGATGCTTCGCATCGGAATTTGCAAGTTTCAGTTTTCAATTTTCAAATAATTTTCAAGCATCAATTTTCAATTGAAAATTGGCTCATTGATCATTAATTGTAAATTGATTATTGTTAATTGAAAATTCCAGTGCGGAGCACTGGTAACGTGGCGAACGGGTGAGTAACGCGTGGGAACTTTCGTTAAGTTCAGAATAACCCTCCGAAAGGAGAGCTAATACTGGATGTTGAGGAAACTCAAAAGGAGCAATCCGCTTAACGTGAGGCCCGCGTCCCATCAGCTAGTTGGTAAGGTAAAGGCTTACCAAGGCTACGACGGGTAGGGGGCCCGAGAGGGTGATCCCCCACACTGGGACTGCGACACGGCCCAGACTCCTACGGGAGGCAGCAGTTAGGAATATTGGACAATGGGCGAAAGCCTGATCCAGCGACGCCGCGTGCACGAAGAAGGCCTTCGGGTTGTAAAGTGCTTTTGTTGGGGAACAATTTCTGAGCGTACCCAACGAATAAGAGGTTGCTAACTCTGTGCCAGCAGCAGCGGTAATACAGAGACCTCAAGCGTTATCCGGAATCATTGGGCGTAAAGCGTACCGATAGGTGGTTTAGTGAGTCTTAGGTAAAAGCCCGAAGCTCAACTTCGGAGTTTGCTTAAGATACTGCTAGACTAGAGGGGCAAAGAGGTAACTGGAACGAACGGTGTAGTAGTGAAATGCGTTGATATCGTTCGGAACACCGAAAGCGAAGGCAGGTTACTGGGTGCCTCCTGACACTGCTAGGA
>JACPKU010000002.1 GCA_016186915.1 Candidatus Doudnabacteria bacterium
AGAGCAAGCTCGGTGCGGGGTAAACTCCGCTACCGCTTTGCGGCGACGCGGAGGTGTCGGTGCCGCGCCAAAGGCGCGGCACTTCTCTTTTTCAAAAATTTTTGATAAAGTGAGTTCGAGCGAAGTTGTATAAAGACACCAAAACCATACTTTTCGGTTTTGGTGGGCAGAGCAGGATTCGAACCTGCGTAGGACGAAGGCCAGGTGATTTACAGTCACCCCTCGTTGACCGCTTGAGTATCTGCCCGTGAAACGTCTGACGTTTCGTGGAGCCGAGAAGAGGACTCGAACCTCCAACCTACGGTTTACAAAACCGTTGCTCTACCGTTGAGCTATCTCGGCATCATGTTTATCCCGACGTTACAGTTGGGACTCCGATCCCGACGCCGACCGGTACGGGACGCCGACTAACGCGTCGGCGCCGAAGCGTCGGAGCAAAACCGTTGCTCTACCATTGAGCTAAGCTGGCGATAATAATAAATCCCGCACATTCATTCATCCCACAGTAAGCTACGGGGCATTCTGGAAAGGTGCGGGATAAACAACTCATAGTAGCAGAAAATTGCATTCCTGGCAACCCCGCCTTTCCCCTGCTAGCGAGAATGCTGTACAAAAAAGAATCTCGGAGTTCTGTCCTTTTTGCCAAGGACAGAACGAGAGCTTAGGTGCAAATTTTGTGTCTAGCAAAATTTGACGCCGTCTTTTTTTACAGTACTCGAGCGTTATATCTTTAACTTCATCAATTTCTGTCTGGCCGCATTGTTCGTCGGCTCCAGTTCCAAAATCTGCTCGAGCATTTCTTCGGCCCTGACAAAATTTTCTATCTTAATGTAAATATTGGCCAGAAACATCATATACCCAACATTTCTTTTGTCCAACTGCAAGGCTTGTGAAGTTGCCTTGATTGCTTTGACCGGTTCGTCCAAGGCCTCAAAACATAAGGCCAGATTAATCCACCGCGCCGGTATTTTATTATTAATATTCAAAGCTTTCTCATAAGCTTCCGCGGCTTTATCGAATTTCTTTAAGGAATAAAAACACAGGGCCAAATTGCTCCAGTAAATATCTTTCTGCGGCTTGTGGACTGTCAAATATTGAAAAATTTCAAAAGCTTCCTCAAAATTTCTTTCCTGCAAATACAATCTTCCCAATCCTTCGTAAGCGCTGATGTCCAAAGGATCGCTTTTTATCGCCTCGAGATATATGTCTTCCGGGGACCTCTCCTTGACCTGCTCGCTTTTCTGCAACACCAACTCGGTTGCTTCCGGCAGCCACTGCGGATCGCTGTCTGACTTTCTGACTCGAATGCGAAAGGCTTGCCTTACTCTATCGACCTGTTTGGTAATTTGTTTCGAAGGCGTTAAATCTTTCGCTTCAAGTATAAAATGCCAGATCTTGCCCAGAGCATTTTTCAGCAAGTGCCAGAAATAGCTCAGCAGGTTTTCGCCTGAAGTTTTTTTTATCTTCCGCACCACCGGAGTTTGTATTACCTGCGGAATTTTGGCGAAGATTAAAGCCAAAAACCACAATCCCGCTGACAAAAAAATGATCCAAAGGAAAATTGCCATTGATTATTGGCTTCCAAGCGCAAAACGAGTAAACCTACGCACTTGGATATTTTCGCCCAATTTATTGACCTGTTCGGCGATCAGATCTTTAATCTTTTTGTCTTGGTCTCTCACCCAAACCTGCTCAAGCAGACAAACTTCTTCATAAAATTTATCCAACTTGCCCTCGACTATCTTAGCTCTCACATTTTCAGGCTTATCCTTGATCTGTTCAAGATAAATCTCTTTCTCTTTTTCAACCATGTCCTGGGGCACTTCTTCGCGGCTTATGAAACTGGGGTTAACCGCTGCGATTTGCAAAGCCAGCTCGTCGGCCAATTTTTTAAACTCCTCGTTGCGCGCCACAAAATCAGTCTCACAATTAAGCTCCAACAACACCCCTACTTTACCGCCGGCATGGACGTAAGAAACGATCAATCCCTCCTTGGCCGCTCGCGTTGATTTTTTAGCCAGAGTTGCCTGGCCTTTTTTTCGAAGCAGGACCCGGGCGGCTTCAAAATTTTCAGCTTCCTCAAGGGCTTTCTTGGCAACCATCATGCCAGCGCCGGTAATTTCTCTGAGTTTTTTTACATCGTCCGAAGATGCTTTCATGTTTGCTCCTGTTTGGACTCAACGGCCACTGCCTGCTGGTCAAATTTCGCTTTGCCTTCACTGACCGCCTCAGCAAAAACTTGCGTCATAAACGTAATTACTTTAATAGCGTCGTCGTTGGACGGGATGACGTAATCAACTTTTGACGGATCAGTGTTGGTGTCCGTAAGCCCAATAACTTTAATCCCACTCTGGTGAGCTTCTTCCACAGGAATTTTGTCGTATTTTACATCCACTATGAATACCGCTTCCGGCAGCCTTTTCATATCCTTAATCCCGGAAAAAAATGTCTTCATCTTTTCGATTTCGCGCTTAATCATCAACTGTTCTTTCTTGGTGTATTTGCTGATCTCTCCGTCAGCCACCAATTTTTCCAGCCGCTCCATTTTTCTGATACTCTTCTGCACAGTGCGAAAATTGGTAAACGTCCCGCCCAGCCAGCGCGTAACCACGTAAGGCATGCCGCAAGACTCCGCGGCCTTTCTCACTCCCTCCTTGGCTTGCCGCTTGGTGCCGACAAACAAGACAACACCGCCCTTACTCACCAAATCCTGAACGTATTCCAACGCTTCAATTAATTTTTGTTTGGTTTTTTCCAAATCTAAAATATGAATGTTGTTGCGGGCAGCGAAAATATAGGGTTTCATTTTGGGATTCCACAAAGACGTCTTGTGGCCAAAATGCACCCCTGCTTTCAACATATCAATCAACGTAATCGGCTTCATGGTTGATCCTTAATACTTCTGTTGTCTTCTTCTGCTTTTTGGGATCTCGGCTAGATTGCTCAATCTCTATGAGCATTTTAACCGGACAGGACCTTAAACATCAGACAACATGTATGATTAATAGCTCTACTATCTTAACACACTCCGGACAAAAAAACAAGCCTTCCTTTGGATGGTTTTAAGTCCATACCGCTTGATTGAAGAGTTCAGCGAATTGGTACGTCATAGCACTATAGGTTAATAGTGAACCAATTGGTAATAGTCCATTATTTGAAGAGGTTAAACCTGTTCACCCGTCCACCTGCCAGAGCGAAAAAAACAAGGGTGATCGACTTGGCAGTCAATCACCCGCTCCCCTCCCGCAACCCTCCTTCTTGCTTACAGGCCCGCGGCGATGTCGGTCCGCAAGTCCTTGCCTTCAAACTGGATCAGCGCGGCTGCCTCGTAGGCCCGGGTTCTGGCTTCATCGTAGTTCTTGCCCAGACCCTCGACGTCAAGCACCCGACCGCCGTCTGTAACCACAATGCCATCTTCGTTGAATTTCGTCCCCGCGTGGAACACCAGCACTCCAGGCAACCGCTCGGCGTCGGCAATCCCGCTGATCGGGAATCCTTTCTCGTATTTGCCAGGGTAGCCGCCGGAGACGAGCACCACGCAGACTACCACCTGATCAGACCACTCTGCCTGAACGCCGGACAGCTCTCCCTTTACCGCTGCCAGAAGCAGGTCGAGTGGATTCGAGCGAAGCAGCGGCCAGATTACTGAGGCTTCGGGGTCGCCCATCCGGGCATTGAACTCGATGACATAGTTTTTCCCTTCCTCCGTCATCATCAAGCCGCCATACAGGAACCCGACATACGGATTGCCTTCGCGTGCCATGCCGGACACGGCCGGCCTCATGATGTCAGACACGATCCCCTGAAGCGCCACGTCAGAAATCCCCGGCACCGGGGCGTAGCCGCCCATGCCGCCGGTGTTGAGACCCTGGTCGCCATTGAACCGACGTTTGTAGTCCCTGGCCGGCCGAAACGGCAGAAATGTCTTGCCGTCCGACAGCCCGATGCAGGAAGACTCGCGACCCGAAAGCCGCTCTTCGATGAGCAGACGCTTCCCCGCCTCGCCGTATTTGCCCCAGACCAACATATCTGCGATGGTCTCGCGGGCCTGTTGATAATCGTAAGGCAAGACTACACCCTTGCCTTCACAAAGCCCGTCTGCCTTCAGCACGATCTTGTTTGCGCCGATTTTGACCACGCGAGCCTGAGCCTGGTCCGCGTCTGTGTAGTCCCTGAACTCAGGGACTCGGATTCCGTTGCGCTTCATGAAATAGCGCGCCCACACCTTACTGGTCTCCAACTGCGCCGCCTGCTTACTCGGTGCGAGGATCAACAGCCCGAGGTCGCGGAACCGGTCCGCGATTCCGACAGCGAGTGCGGCTTCTGGCCCGATCACAGTCAGGTTGGGTTGTGTCCTGTAAGCGAATTTGAGCAGGCTCTCCACATCTTGGTGCTCAATCGCCACGCATCGGGCAAGCTGGGCGATCCCAGCATTCCCCGGCGCACAGAAAATCTCTGCCGAAGGGTTGTGTTGACGCAGAGCCCAGATGGTCGCGTATTCCCTCGCGCCCTTGCCTGTCATCAGTATCTTCACGGTGTCCTCCTATCCGTTCGGGTAAGCCTGCTTGGCTGTTTCGATTGCAGCAAGCCAAGCTTGGCGTTCGTTCCTCTGCACCAGGCGGTTTTCCCTTTTGATTGGCCTCAGCTTGCCGAACTCCGACCGCCGATACAGCACGTTAATCACCAACTTGTGCTCGTGCGGCAGGACACGGTCAGATAGAATCCCGGCGGTATCGTTCTCGTACAGCCGTACCGGATGGATCCCGACCAATGGCCCGCCGTCCACTTCGGCCGTGAGCACATGCACCGAGGCTTCGGTGCAAAACGGCCGCTGGATCCGCTTGGCGAATTCCAGCACTGCCTGATGCACAGCCTTGCCGTGCATACCTTGTCCACCGAAGTGAAGGTGTCCCGGATCCAAGGGTCCCGGGTGCTGGTTGTAGGACTCAATCACATCCGTCACAAAACCCGGTACAGTTCGCAGAAAGCCGCACAGAACGAGCACGTCCATGCTACGTTGTACGCACTCGTGAAGCAGAGCCTCACCGAAAGACTGGTCCTCCGGGTACTCGCTCCTCGACAGCACGATCCGGTCCTTGTCCGCAACACCGCAGATCCTGGCCTTGTCCAAGCCGCCGGCCCCGGCGTTGTTGGAAACAATCAGTACCGGATTCACCCGTCGCAGCATGTTATCGCAGCCGCAAGCAAGCAGCACCGAGCGCATGGTCGTTCCACCGCCCGAGATGGCAATGGCCAAGTTCAACTTCTCAAGCGTTCTTTTCATCACTCCCTCCTCGGGATTGTCGGTGTTCAAACTTCAAGGTTTGCGCCTTGATCTTACAGGATATCAAAACCCCTGGTCTTGGTAAAGCATAAAACTACAGCCCATGCCGCTTGATTGAGAAGTTCAGCGAATTGGTACGTCATAGCACTATAGGTCGATCATGAACCAATTGGCGATATTCCTAGCTATCCCCACCAACAAGGGCTTGATTTATGGGTCAATCCGTGCTATGCTTTTTTAGCTATTCGAATGTTCATTAAACTTAGGCTTTATGCGAGCAAATATCCACCCACAATATCATACTGATGCCAAAGTCGTCTGCGCCTGCGGCAACACTTTCACCACTGGTTCCACCAAGCCAGAGATGCATGTTGAAATTTGCTCCAACTGCCACCCCTTCTACACTGGCAAGCAAAATCTTTTGGACACCGCCGGCACCATCGAGAAATTCAAAACTCGCGCATCCAAAGCTCGCAAAAAAGTTGCTCAGCCTAAATCCAAAGCTTAACAGCGATCCGAAAGATCCGAATTTCATCCGAATGATCCGAATATTCGCGGCATTCGAATGTCGTTGCCTGCCGGCAGGCAAGTAGATTCGGATCGCTTTATTTATGAACAACTACGAACACCTGAAAAAAGAACACTTTGGCATCTTGGAACAACTAGCAAAAACCACTGACCAGGGTGAACGCAAACGGCTGGGACAGCGCCAAGCCGAGCTTTTGCCTGTGCTAGAAAAAATTGAGCGATTAGAAAAGATAGAAAAAGAAATTGCCGAACATAACCAGATGGTTGCCAGCGACTCTGAATTGGCAGAAGTTGCCAAAGCCGAACTCCCCTCTTTGCAAGCAGAACAGACAAGATTAACTGAGGATCTAAAAGCAGCACTGCTACCAAAAGATCCTTTTGATGACAACAACATTGTATTGGAAATTCGCGCAGGGGCTGGTGGCGACGAGGCCGGGCTGTTTGCGGCAGAGCTTTTGCGAATGTTTACGAAATATGCTGAAAGCTTAGGTTTCAAGGTTTCAATCGCTTCTTCCAACCGCACCCCAGTTGGCGGGTTCAAAGAAGTAATTGCTGAAGCCAAAGGACAAGGGGCATACTCTAAATTCAAATACGAATCCGGCGTGCATCGGGTGCAAAGGGTGCCGGCAACTGAAAAATCAGGGCGGGTGCATACCTCCACAGTAACTGTGGTGGTTCTGCCTGAAATCGAAGAGGCAGACTTCAAACTTGATCCAAAGGACGTGAAAATTGAAGCCACCACTTCTTCTGGACACGGAGGCCAATCCGTAAACACCACTTATTCCGCCATCCGAGCAACCCACATTCCTACAAACATTATGGTGTCTATCCAAGATGAGCGCAGTCAGTCTCAAAACAAAGAAAAAGCCCTGAATATTTTACGTGCCCGGGTTTTGGCGCACGAAGAAGAAAAAAAAATCAAAGAGCTCCGAGACAAAAGACGCTCTCAAGTCGGCACTGGTGACAGATCAGAAAAAATTCGGACTTATAATTTTCCGCAAGACCGGATCACGGATCATCGAATCAGCGAAAGCTGGACCCAAATTCAATCCGTTCTGGATGGCAACTTGAATGCAATCACCCATTCTCTTGCGAAAGAAGATCAAAAACGCAAATTGGAACAGCAGGCCAAATGACTGTAAAAGAAGCACTAAGACTCCACGATGACGCGGCGATCCTGCTAGGGTTTGTACTGAAAAAAGACCCTGCCTACCGGCAGACGGGCAAGGTTTTTTTGTTTTCCCATCCGGAAAAACAACTGACAAGAAAGCAAACCAAAAAATTTGACCGACTTATCAAAAGCCGTCAGGAAGGAGTGCCGCTAGCTTATTTAACTGGAGAAAAAGAATTTTTCGGACTGAAATTTTTCGTCAATAAAAAAGTGCTCATCCCCCGCCCGGAAACGGAGACCCTGGTAGAGATAATTTTAAATAAAATTCGAGGCAGGCCTTATAAAAAGCGATCGCCTATTATAGAGCCGTTGAAAATTCTTGATCTCGGAACGGGATCGGGGAACATTATCGTTTCCATTGCGAGGAATGTAATGACTAAGCCCGCCTACCGGACGGACAGGCAATCTCACTTAAGAGATCGCCACGCCCTACGGGCTCGCGATCGTTTCCTTTTCTTTGCTTCAGACATCTCAAAACGTGCTCTTGCCGTGGCAAAAAAGAATGCCCGTCGGCACCAAGTCTCCGCCAAAGGCGGAAAAATCACTTTCAAACAGGGTTCACTCTTGGAACCCTGGAAGAATCAAGGCTTTGATATAATCGTGGCTAATTTGCCTTACGGCTGGAAAGAGTGGAAAAACAACACCTCGGCCGAAACCGTAGGGCTTAAGTTTGAGCCTCAAAATGCGCTATTTACAAAAAAGAACGGCCTGGCAATATACGAAAAGTTTTTTGAGCAAATTGCTAAGTACTATAACCCCCCTCAATCCCCCCTTATATTAAGGGGGGATGAAACTGCGTCCACTCCCCCTCTTAAAATAAGAGGGGGCCGGGGGGAGTTATTACCTAAGCTGATTGCTCTTGAGTTCGACCCTCGTCAACTTCAGCAAATCAAAAAGCTGGCGGAAAAATTTCTGCCAGCTTATGAAATTCAAATTTCCAAAGATTTATCCGGACGGCCTCGTTTCCTTTCCATTTTTTCAATTTCTTAACGAGGCGATGGGCTGCAAATTAACCCGCGCAGCGCGACGGCGCGAGCGAGTAGGCTGCAAAATCAGCAGATTTTGACAGCCGGTAATTTGCAGACTGTCGCCGAGTTATTCTTTCTTCTCGGCCGCGGGTTGCTCTTTTGGAACTTCCATAGGCTCGCCTTCCTCACCCTCTTCCCCTTCTTTCGGCTTCTCCGCCACCCCTTCCACGGTACTCACATCCACGGCCACGGGCGCTTGCTCCAACTCCGCCAACTCGGCTTCTGAACGAGGCGCTGCGACATTGACAATCATCTCTTCAGGATGAGCCAAAATTTTTACTTTGTCCGAAACTGCGATGTCAGAAACTCGAATCTCGTCTTCAAAAGTGTTTAAATTAGACACATCAATCTCAAAATACGGCGGGAGGTCAGCTGGCAAACATTCAACTTCTACTTCAGAGATGTTTTTAACCAAAACCCCACCCAAAGATTTGACTGCCGGCGACTCCCCCACAAAATGCACCGCCACATGAGCTCTCAGCTTTTCTTTCATATTCACAGCATAAAAGTCTACGTGAATAGGTTTGTTAGTCAAAAAATGGCGCTGCACGTCATGGATCAAAACCGGTCGGGATTCTCCATTCAGTGTCAAAGAAACCAGCGTGCTTTCCCCGGCTTGTTTAAATGTTTTGATAAAATCCTTCTCGCCCACCTCGATTGACTGGCTTTGAAGTTCGTGTCCATATAAAACCCCGGGAAGTTTTTCTTCCTTCCTCAGCTTATTTGCGTGTTTGCCGGTAAGCTCGCGCTTGGTGGCAGTTAGGGTTATTTGTTCCATAGCCTGCATATACTAACAATTTTTCTTCGCCTAGTCAATATAAAAAGTCCCGATTAATCGGGACGTCTAATGTTTTGTATTACGTCCTGAGAGCCGAGATAAAATCCCCGTCGGAAGCAGTTAAAAACTGGTGTATGGCCAGCACGTCGTCAGCTGATAATGATTTGCTGTTCTTAAACCTGTGTGTATCTGATGAAGTCAGATCCGTGACCATGCCGACTGAAAATACTTCTGGCCCATCCACAGCGATGCTGAACACCACGGAACTTTTACATCTATCACAATCGGTATGAACCAAAAGATTGGCTCCCAATGCCGGCCTGTTCTCTTTCGAATCAATAATCTTGGTCTGCTCCAAATTATACCTATGTCCACAAATAGGACAGCGCAGGATATGGGCTAACCACTCGATTATCTTTTGAAAATCAACTCTTTTTGCCATTTTTTTATCAACCCAGCTACGTTATATTCGCTTCTAACTTAATTTTAGAGATTTTAAAACAGCGCGTCAATAGACGCACCACGATCAGCCGGCAAACCGCACTGCCTTTTGCCGCGCCACGATGCTTTGAATGATTCCGAGAGCCAAAAAAGTGGTCAGCAAAGAGCTCCCGCCATAGCTCAACAAGGGCAGAGGAATCCCCGTAACCGGCAGAAGACCAATATTCATGCCTACGTTCACCACCACTTGAATCAAAAGCATAAACAGAATACCGGTTCCCAAATACATCCCGAAATTATCCCGCGCCTGGATGATTGTTTTAAGCAATCGAACAAATAAAAGTAAAAATAAACCCAAGATAAAGAGACTGCCGAAGAATCCTAGTTCTTCAGCCGTGGAAGCAAAAATAAAATCCGTTTGGCGCTCAGGCAAAAACTTCAGTTGAGACTGCAGTCCCCGCCCAAGGCCGCGGCCAAACAATTCTCCTGAGCCCACGGCAATGATGGATTGCAAAACATTATAGCCTTGTCCCTGTGGGTCTTGATAAGGATCAAGAAACGTGTGGAGCCGCTGTTTCTGATAATCCTGCAAAACAGAGGCCCAGGAAAAAATCGAGAGCAGAGTAAAAATCAGGATTAAGATTGCCAAATGTTTCTTGCTAATCCTAGAAAACAAAAGCATGGCAAACCAAGTCAAAAACACAACCACGGCTGAACCCAAATCAGGTTCGATCAAAATGAGCACAACCGGAAAGCTGACGTATACCAGGGACAAAAAAACATAGCGGAAGGCCTTAAGTTTTTCCCCTTGTTGGTCCAAGTATTTCGCCATCACAATCACCATGATCAGTTTGGCAAACTCCGCCGGCTGGAACCGAAAAAAACCGAGATCTATCCATCGGGCCGATCCTCTGATTGTCGGACCTAGAAGCCAGACAGCCAGCAAGCTCGCGATCATTAACAGGTACAGCCAAGGGGTAATTTTTTTTAAATTCCTGTAATCGTAAAATGCCAAACTAACCATTCCCAAAAGGCCCCCGCCCGCAAAAATAATCTGTCTTAGTAAAAGATTGCTCTCGCTCTCCAAAGTGGTCGAATAAATCATGAGCAACCCCAAAAACAGCAGCAAAATGCTGCTGCCAAAAACATAAAGGTCAAAATACCGGAAGAGTGCTGAAAAACTTTTCATAAACCAGCTTAAAACAGCCTGTTATCAATCTCGGGAACATCAAACTGCTGCGATGGAGGTCCGGTATAAATAATTCCGCGATCAAAAATATTAATTTCTGCTCTGACCTCGGCTCGAACAACTCCAGCCACCAGATTCGGCCAGACAACCCGGAAGGACCGCGACTCCAAAGATTCCAAATCATTAATGTTGGTTAGATTAACCCCGATTATTTCATTCGAACTATTATACAAAACCACAGGCAAATACACCTGGCTGATTATAAACGGGGTTAAATTTTTAATCACGGCCGAAACAGCGAATTCAGAGTCCAAATTCTGAATCTGCACTCTTTGGATCTCCACCTTAAGAGGCGGCAGCTCCGGCTCATACACAAACCTCGAGTCAAGCAAGGTAAACTCTATTTCAGTTGGCTCTCGCTCCGAAGCAAACCGACTGAACACAATCAGTTTTTCTTGGGCTGGCAAAACAAATGTCCTGCCTTCGACTTTGCTTACCATTGTCCCGCCAGTGGTTTTAAATTCCGCAACAAATTTCTGCTCCGGCACCCCCCGCTCCAAATTAATATTTCTCAGCTTTACAAAACCCGAATAAATATTGCCGTTGAGTCTAAATATTTTTCGATCCACGACTTGTAAGGGCTCAACCTGTACGGGCTGATAAATAATTTCCGGGCCCTGATAGCTGCTATAAAAGGCCTGATAGAAACCGAAACGAAAGATAAAAAACAAAGGAATACTCAAAACAACAGCGGCAATAAGCGCATACCCCCATTTTTTATGAGTTCCCCCTATCCGGTTGCCGAGAAGGAAAAAAAACTCCTGCAATCTGTCGTTGTTTTCGAACATGTTATCTTTTGTTAATTATACCACTGTCTTAAGCACCTTGCCTAGCAGACAAAATTTTTGCATAATGAAAACAACATGTCCAAGTTTACCCACCTCCATGTCCATTCGCATTATTCTCTGCTGGATGGGCTGCCGAAAATTGACGACCTAATAAACAACGCCAAACAAAAGCAGTTTGAGGCTTTGGCCTTAACTGACCACGGCGCAATGTACGGCGCCATCGAATTTTACAAGAAAGCCAAGGTTGCTGGACTTAAACCGATTGTTGGCATGGAGGCATATTTAGCTATAGACTCCATCCACGACCGCCGTTCAAAAATCGATAATGATTATTACCATTTGATTCTGTTGGCCAAAAACTTTGCCGGCTACAAAAATCTGATGCGCCTGACTTCCAAAGCGCACTTGGAGGGATTTTATTACCGGCCGAGAATCGACAAAGAACTTTTAAAAGACCACGCCGCAGGCCTGATTTGCCTTTCCGGCTGCATGCGAGGAGACATCCCCCGCGCGATTCTAAACTCTGACTTTGAAAAAGCCTCACGATTGGTCCAGGAATACAAAAATATATTCGGCGAAAAAAACTTTTTTTTGGAAATTCAGAGACACGAAGGCAGTGATACCGCGTTTCTGCAAAAAGAAAAATTGCTCGGCCAAGGATTGATCAAACTTGCCAAAGACACTCAAACGCCGCTAGTGGCAACTGATGACTCTCACTACCTTGAACCGACTGATGCTGAAGCCCAAGATCTTTTGGTTTGTGTGGGGTTGGGAAAAACTGTCACTGATAGCGACCGGCTGGACATGAGAGGCATTAACCTCTCCTTAAAAAACGAAAAAGAAATGAGTGAATTGTTCACGGACTTGCCGGAAGCTTTGGAGAATTCCCAAAAAATAGCTGATGAATGCAATTTGGAAATCAATCTAAACGAAAGATTTTTTCCGCTCTACGAAGTGCCCCAAGATTCAAATGCCGACAGCTACCTAAAAGATCTGACTTATCAAGGACTGGCCCAAAAATTTCCCGAGCCTCTAGATCCGGTTATTAAAGAACGGGCAGACTATGAGTTAGAGGTAATCACTTCTAAAAATTATTCTACTTATTTTCTGGTGGTGGCTGATTTTGTCAACTGGGCCAGGAAACAAGGAATAATCACCACCACCCGAGGATCAGCCGCCGGCTCCTTGGTTTCCTATGTCTTGGGAATTACCACGGTCAACCCGCTTGACTATAAATTGCCGTTTGAACGATTCTTAAATCCTCTGCGGCCCTCCCCTCCTGACATTGACATTGATTTTGCTGACAACAGGAGAGACGAGGTGATTGAATACGTCACCCAAAAATACGGCCAAGATCGAGTTGCTCAGATAGTAACCTTCGGAACCATGATGGCCAGAGCGGCAGTGCGGGACATGGGCCGGGCGTTGGCCATTCCATATGCCAAGTGCGACAAAATTGCCAAGATGATTCCTCTGGGCAAACAGGGATTCCATATGACGATTGAAAAAGCCATGACCCTCAATCCGGATCTGAAGGATGCTTTTGAACGCGACCCGGAAACCAAAAGACTCATCGAGCTGAGCATCAAAGTGGAAGGAGCGGCTAGACACGTCTCCGTGCACGCCGCGGGGCTGGTTATCTCCCCGACCGCTTTAACTGACTACACTCCCCTGCAAAAAGACCAAAACGGCAAAACCATTACGCAGTATGAAATGCACTCGGTGGAAGAAGCCGGGTTGGTGAAAATGGATTTTTTGGGCATTCGCAACTTGTCCATCTTAGGCAATACTATCGAAATCGTCGAACATACAAGAAACACAAAAATTGACCTTTTAAGCATTCCCCTGGATGATAAAAAATCGTTTAAACTGCTCACAGAAGGTAAAACCATGGGGTTGTTTCAGTTGGGCGGCAGCGGCATGACCAGATATATGAAAGAACTCGGACCGACCAGTATTTTCGATATCATGGCCATGATATCGCTTTACCGCCCGGGTCCAATTGACTCGATTCCGGAATACATCAGGCGCAAACACAACCCGAAGCTAATCTCTTTTTCCGATCCTAGGATGAAAGACATTCTTTCTCCATCCTACGGCATTATTACTTACCAAGACGATGTCCTCTTAATTGCCATCCAAATCGCAGGCTACTCTTGGGAAGAAGCGGACAAACTGAGAAAAGCTATGGGCAAAAAAATCCCGAAAGAAATGGCCGCGCAGAAAGAAAAATTTATTCAAGGCTGTATCGATCATTCGCGATACGACGAGACCAAGGCTCAAAATTTATGGAACCTGATTGAACCGTTCGCCGCGTACGGCTTTAACAAAGCGCACGCCGCTTCTTATGCGATCGTGGCCTACCAAACTGCTTACATGAAAGCTAATTTTACAGTTGAGTTCATGGCCTCTGTTATGACTGCTGAATCAGGAGATCCTGCCACTGTCGCTGATGCTGTTGAAGAATGCCAGGGCCTGAATATTGAGGTTTTGCCCCCAAGCATCAATGAGAGCCTGGCCAACTTTACGGTCATTGACAACAACCACATCCGGTTTGGTTTAAATGCCATTAAAAATCTTGGGTCTGATATAATCAAAACCGTTATTTCGGAGCGAAAACAGAACGGCAAGTTTCTCGACGTCACAGACTTTGTCGGCCGAATAAATTCCAGAAATTTTAACAAGCGGTCGTGGGAAGCGCTGGCCAAATCTGGGGCCCTGGACGTGTTTGATGAACGCGCGAAGTTGCTCGCGAACACCGACGCCGTGCTTGAATTTGCAAAGGAACAAAATAAACTGAAAAATTCTCAGCAGGAAAGCCTGTTCGGCAGCACTCCAGTAGGAAACATAAGGCTCACGCTCCGTGATGTTGAGCCGGCAGGTAAAAAAGAATACATGGCTTGGGAAAAAGAACTGCTGGGACTTTATGTCTCCGCACATCCTTTGGAAGATCACAAAAGCAAATTACAAACTCTAACCCAACCGATAAAAGAGATTGAAAAACACCAAGGCAATGTTACGATTGGCGGGATCATCACCCGTGTCCAAAAAATTATTACCAAAAAGGGAGAGCAAATGGCCTTCTTTGATTTGGAAGACCTCGGGGGGACTATTGAAGTCCTGGCCTTCCCTTCACTCTACAGTAAGCACCAAAATTTGATCAATCCTGAAAAAATCGTCCTGGTCAACGGCAAGGTTTCTGATAAAGACGGGGTGCCCAAGTTTCTGGCTGATGAAATCAAAGAGTTCGGCTCAGAAGCTCCGCCTGTTTCGAATACGGCTCCAGTGCCTGCTGTAACCATTAAGATTCCTCAATCGACGTCTGAAGAAATATTTATGGAGCTTAAACAACTGTTCGAAGTTTCCCCAGGACAGACAGCGGTCAGTCTTTTGATTAATGGCCAAAAAGTCAAAACGCCTTTCAAAATTAACTTAACCGACGATCTCTCTGATAAAATCAAAAAAATTATAGAACCCTAAGCCAGACTTGCCAAAAAAACAACATTTAGACTATAATTAATGTATTGATAAGAATAAGGATATTGATGCGGCCCCACCAACCGCGGAGTCCTAGGTCTATCCGGAGCCTTAATCCGGAACAACGAAGTAAAAAATTGGGTGGAACCGTCCAGTCGGATGACTGGGCCCCAAGCAGAATCCTCTGTTTGGGCTTTTATTTTTAAATTTGTTTCGTGCTTCGATATTAGTGCTTCGCGCTTAACCATATGAATAAATCAAGCAATCAAGAATATCTTAACAACCTCCGCCATTCATGCGCCCATCTCTTGGCAGCGGCGGTTATGAAACTTTGGCCAAATGCTAAACGCGCCATCGGGCCGGCAATAGAAAACGGCTTCTATTTTGACTTTGATTTTGGAGGGATAAAAATTTCAGAAAAAGACTTCCCTAAAATTGAAAAGGAGATGCGCGAACTGGTTAAAAATTGGTCAAAGTTCGACAGACAGGAATTGACTGCTGCGCAAGCCAAAAAAGATTATCCGAACAATCCTTACAAGCACGAAATGATTGACGAGTTTTCAGAAAAAGGCAAAAAGAAAATTTCTTTTTACAAATCCGGCGATTACCGCGATCTTTGCCGCGGCGGGCACATAGACAATCCCAAAAAAGAACTGCAGCATTTCAAACTCCTGTCCGTGGCCGGCGCGTATTGGCGAGGCTCAGAAAAAAACCAGATGCTCACCCGCATCTACGGCACTTGCTGGCCGTCGAAAGCGGAGTTGGAAGCATATCTCAAACAGCAAAAGGAGGCTGAAAAAAGAGATCACAAAAAATTGGGCAAAGAACTTGATCTATATGCTTTCAGTCCTTTAGTTGGCGCGGGGTTGCCCCTGTTTCTACCCAAAGGCGAAACTATCTTTCATGAATTAGAAGAATTTATGCGGGAAGAAAAAGAAAAATTAGGATACAAATTTTTGCACATCCCTCATATCGCTAAGGCCGAATTATTTAAAAAAAGCGGGCACTTGGGCAAGTATGACGCGATGATGCCGATAATGACAGATAATGAAGGCAACGAGTTTGTCCTCAAAGCTATGAATTGCCCTCATCACTTTGAGGCATACCTGGCCCAACCTCACAGCTACCGCGACCTTCCCTATCGCATGGCGAGTACGGCCACGGTTTACCGAAACGAAAAAAGCGGAGAACTAAGTGGACTAACAAGAGTAAAATCACTAACCATAGATGATACTCATCATATCGTCCGCCCGGATCAGATTCAATCAGAAATCGAGATGATTCTTAAACTTATGAATAAAATCTATAAAACTTTTGGCTTTAAAGACTACAGTGTGCAAATCTCTGTGAGGGATCCTGACAATAAAAAGAAATACTTTGGCAATGATAAGGTATGGGAAAGATCAGAAGCAATTTTGATTGAGAGTGTTAAAAAATGGGGTCGTCCCTATGTGATCGAAAAAGGTGAGGCGGCTTTCTATGGCCCCAAAATCGACATTATGGTGAAAGATTCGATAGGTCGCCCTTGGCAACTAACCACGGTTCAGCTCGATTTCAACCAGCCGGAAAATTTTCATCTACGTTTTACGGGAAAAGATGGAAAAGAGTATCCTCCCTCAGTGTTACATGTAGCTATTCTCGGTTCAATCGAACGATTTATGGGAGTACTTATCGAACACTTTGCCGGCGCCTTTCCGCTCTGGCTTTCCCCCGTTCAAGTGGCCGTGCTGCCAATCTCTGACAAACAGGTCAAATTCTCTCAAGGTGTTGTGGACGAACTAGAACAGAATAATATCCGCGTAGAATTTTACAACAAGGCGGAATCCATCGGCAAAAAAATCCGGGAAGCTGAAATTAATAAGATCCCTTACATGCTGATTGTCGGGGAAAAAGAAGCTAAGAGTAAATCTGTTTCAGTCAGGGCGCGTAACCACAAAGACTTGGGCAATATGAAGATAGACAAATTTGTCCAAAGGGTTAGCAGGGAAATCGAGACCAAGAAGATATGAAGAAACGCACGGAACATAATCTAAAAGCTGAAAAAAGAGAGATAAAAAAACGCCCCAGAATGCGCCTAAGTGGGGCGTCTTTGAAACGCCCATCAAAATTCTCAGGGATGGCTTTGGTAAAGATCAAAAATCAAAGATCAAAAATCAAAATGTAATTAAAAATGCAAAGAGAATAATTTTAAATTTTGCTTTGTCGTTTTGCATTTTGACTTTTGCATTTTGAATTCTCCATGAATAAACTGATAGTCATCCTCGGTCCCACCTCGTCCGGCAAGTCGGCCCTTGCTATTAAATTGGCCAAAAAATTCAAGGGAGAAATCATCTCCGCTGATTCCAGACAAGTGTATAAGGGGATGGATATCGGAACCGGCAAGATCACAAAACGGCAGCAAAAGCTCGTTCCTCATCATTTACTCGACGTCATTTCTCCCAAAAGGCAACTTACGGTTGCTGACTACAAACGACTGCTAAAACGTGCGATCGCACAAATTAGACGTAAAGGCAAACTCCCCTTTTTGGTGGGCGGCTCGGCTTTTTATATTTACGCGGTGATTGATGATTGGAAAATACCAGAGATTAAACCCAATTTAAAACTGCGAAAACAACTGGAGGGAAAATCGACTCAACAGTTATTTCAAATGTTGAAAAAATTGGATCCTCGACGCGCCCAAACCATTGACCGCCATAATCCCAGACGGCTGATCCGAGCACTTGAAATTACCAAGGCCACCGGCCAACCAGTGCCTTATTATACCTATCAAACCTATTATCCTTATGACCTATTAATCCTCGGAATAAAAAAAGGCCCTCAAGAACTTAAAAAACTAATCAAGCAGCGTCTGGAAAATCGCCTGCGAGCCGGCATGGTGGCCGAGGTTAAACGATTGAAACGACAGGGCTTAAGTTTCAAACGCTTGGAATCGTTCGGTTTGGAATATCGTCTGATCGCGGAGTATTTGCAGGGCAAACTTAACTATGACGAGATGGTGGCCAAACTAAAAACCGCCATCTGGCGATTTTCGAAAAGACAAATGACTTGGTTTAAGCGCGACCGACGAATCAAGTGGATCAAAAACCAGAAGCAGGCCGAAAAATTAACCAAAGCATATCTAAGCACTAAGGCTTGATTGGACAACTACCCACCTATCGCATGGTAGTTGTCCTAAATAAAAAAGAGCTGGTCAGGCTCTACTTGCGTTCTTGTAGCATGTGGAGCGGGGCTGCCTCCTTGGTATGAAAGCCCTGCCATTTCTTGAACACAAAATCAGGTTCGACCGTGGTGAGAAACGAAACCTGGACCACGAAAATCTTCCGAGGCTTGATCCCTTGGGGATATTCCCTCCCCGAGAGGAGCTCGAGAGAAACCCCATAGTTGCGGTCCTCTTGTGCTCTCAGCCAAACCAGAAACTCTTTGATGGCGTGCCGTATCACCCGCCGGCGGAAAAAACCAGGACCGCTGGCGAATTCCCCCTTGACTTTGACGAGTGTGGAACCGCCCTTTACCGTGCTTGGATGCTTCTCTATATACATCCAATCGGAAGCAAACACGCACAACCGACTCAGCTCGAGAAGCTTGCTATTCAAGTCCTGCATGCAGTCCTCCTTCAGGACTGCAGTATAGCAAAAAACCCGGATTCATGCCGGGTTTTTCCATAAGACATTTTTTATATTTTTCGCAATTCGTCCTTTAGCAACTCATTGATCACCTGCGGGTTGCCTTTGCCTTTCAACTCTTTCATTGTTTGGCCCACTAAAAACCCAAACGCCTTTGGGCCTTTTGTTTTTGCGTCTGCCACGGCCTTGGGGTTTTCTTTAATCACCTTTTTTACCGCCGCCACGATCACGGCCTCGTCACTGACTTGAGCCAAACCCAATTCATCTAAAATATTCGACGGGTCGCCGCCGGTTTCAAACATCTTATTAAGCACGTCTTTGGCAGAAAGCTGGGAGACTCGTGCTTCGGCGATAAGCTTGATCAGCTCGGCAAAATTTTCCGGCGTTATTTTTGACTCCTTTGCTCCAACGACTTTGGCGTTGAGCAGTGACAAAAATTGTCCCAGCACCCAATTAGCGGCGAGTTTGAGATACTCAGTCCGATCGTCGATATTGAACTTAAGATCTTCCGCTTCCACCCAGGCATCAAACTCTGAAACTACCTGCTCGAAGTAATCTGCCAAGTCTTTGTTGCCAATCAGAGTTTGAGCGTCAGCTGGGGTTAGTTTAAACTCTCGCAAAAATCGTTCAAGCCGGGCAGCTGGAAGCTCGGGCAGTGTTCTCTTGATCTCGCTAACCCACGCTTCGGTAAGATGCAAAACCGGTAAATCAGGCTCGGGGAAATAGCGATAATCCTGGGACTCTTCTTTCGATCTCTGCAAAACAGTTATGCCCTTGTCCTCCACCCACCCGCGCGTCTCGCTCGCCAATACTTCTCCTCTGTCTAATACTTTAGCCTGGCGCTGAATCTCATAATTCAGCGCGTTGCTTACAGCTTTGAACGAATTCATGTTTTTGACTTCCACTTTATACTCCGGGAAACCGCTCTCGCCTGATTCGCGCAGAGAAATATTGGCATCACACCTCAAATGGCCTTTCTCCATGTCTGCGTCCGAAGCTCCCAAATAGCGCATCATATTCTGCAGTTGCTGCAAATAAATTTTCGCCTCGTCAGCGCTCTTTATTTCCGGCTCGCTGACTATCTCAAGCAGTGGCACGCCCGCTCGGTTGTAATCAACCAGCGAATAACCATGACTTTTTACTTTTGACTTTTGACCACTGCGGTCATTGTCATCGTTATTGTCATAGTGGATCAACTTCCCCGCATCCTCTTCTAGATGCGCTCTGGTTATCCCAATAGTTTTCTTCTCTCCTGTCATTGTCATCGTTATTGTCAACTGTCCCTTACCGTTAATGGGCATATCAAACTGGGAAATCTGATACCCTTTCGGCAGATCGGGATAAAAATAATTTTTTCGGTCAAACTTGGAATACTCGGCAATCTCGCAATTCAAAGCCAAGCCCACCTGCACGGTCTTTCTTATTGCTTCCCGATTGATCACCGGCAACACCCCGGGTTGTCCGGTACAAACCTCACAAATATGAACATTGGCCTGGTCGCTCTCGGCATTTTTTGAGCGGCAAAACATCTTGCTCTCGGTTTTAAGCTGCACGTGGACCTCTAGTCCAATCACTGGTTCAAAATTCATGGGTTTGGATTGACGTTAATATTACTTCCTGCTGGCAGAGGTGTTTGCTGAAACGGGTCAGTGGATAAATTACTGAAGTCTACCAAGTCAGGATTAATCGTATTGAGAATCAGATAGGCGGCAAATAAAATACCCAATCCCACAATTGACGCCCAGATCATTTCTTTACCTGTGCTTGATTGCTGCGCATTGCCAGCCGCGGTCATAACCATGTAGCCGCCAAAAACCATCATCAACATTGCAAGCAGTGCGGCAATCCCCAAAGACCAAAGGTAGATTTGGTTGATACAAAGGGGCAGACTACCGCCACCGCTAGCATCAGTCCCAGCCCCAGCGTCAACATTAGAGCATGGATTGCTGGTTGGTTGCTGTGGTGGCTGATTTGTCTGGGCAAATCCCAAAACTGGACTGAATATTAGAAAGAAAACAATAAGAACATATAAAATCTTGCTCATAATTTTGGTTTTACCCCGTCAGACGGGGTTTTAGTTTAAGACCCAAGGCTTGCTCGAACGCATGCCCTGCCTGGATCAATTTCTCTTCTTGGAAATGAGGAGCCACTAACTGTAAATTAACTGGCAGTCCTGACTCTGTTGCCCCCGCTGGCACTGAGAGTCCCGGCACTCCTGCTAAATTCAGCGGCCCGGTAAACACGTCTTCCAAATACATGGCCAAAGGATCAGCCTTCTCCCCAATTTTAAATGCAGCGTGGGGAGAAACCGGGGTCAGCAACAGATCCACTTTTTCAAAGGCCTTAGTAAAATCATCGCGAATTAAAGTCTGGATTTGTTTGGCTTTTTTGTAGTAAGCATCGAAGTAGCCAGCGGACGAAGCGTACGATCCAATCATTATCCTTCTTTTTACTTCCGCGCCAAAACCTTTTGATCTGGATTTAAAATAGACTTCATCCAAGGACTTTCCGGCAACAGACAAACCGTAACGGATACCGTCGAAGCGCGAGAGATTTGCCGAGATCTCAACCGGCGTGATGATATAGTAAGCAGCCACTGAATAAGGAACATTGGGCAAGCTAGTTTCAATAATTTCCGCACCCAAAGTTTCGAACTGTTTAATCGCTGACTGAATAATATTTCTCACTTCCTGATCCAGGCCTTCTATAAAAAATTCTTTCGGTATGCCGATCTTAACACCTCGTACGTCTAGATTTAAAGATCTAGTGTAATCTGGCACGTGTTTGGGCAGGGTGGTGGTGTCAAATTCGTCTTGACCGGCAAGCAACTGAAACGAAATCGCTGTGTCCTCCACGGTTTTGGTCAGCACCCCGATTTGGTCCAGCGAAGAACACATGGCAATCAAACCATAGCGGGATACCCGGCCATAGGTTGGTTTTAATCCGACCACCCCGCAAAAAGACGCTGGCTGCCTGATAGAACCGGCAGTGTCTGAACCCAGAGCAAAAATCGCCTCGTCAGCAGCCACTGCCGCGGCTGAGCCGCCAGACGATCCGCCGGCAACCCGTTCTAAATCAAAAGGATTTCTAGTCGGGCCAAAAGCGGAATTTTCAGTGGACGCACCCATAGCAAACTCGTCCAAATTAGTTTTACCTAGCATCACGGGAGCCGCTTGACTGAGCCTCTTAATCACAGTCGCGTCATAAGTAGATTCATAATTTTCTAAAATCTTGGAAGCGGCAGTGGTTTTCGTTCCTTTCACTAAAATGTTGTCTTTGACCGCATAAGGAATCCCGGTTAAAAATGTGTTGGCGTTGTTGGCGATCTGCTTGTCTGCTTCTTTCGCGGCCAGCATCGCAGACTGTTCAGCCAAAAACAAAAAGGCGTTGAGTTTGGGATCGACTTTCTTCACTCGATCTATACAAGCTTGAGTCAACTCCACCGAAGAAATTTCTTTCTTGGCAAGTTTTTCAGACGCTTCTTTAATCGTCAATTCATTCAGCTTCATTCCAAAACACTCCTTACCTTGACGTAATTACCTTCCCTTTCTGGGGCTTGCGCGATAAACTCTTCTGGGTTTGCATTTGGCTCTGCCACATCCTCGCGCATCAAATTAAGCGCTTCCTCATCTTCGAAGTGCCTGATCTTAACTTCTTCCTGAACCTCTTTCAGTTTATCAACGTAACCTAAAATAGAGCTTAGCTCTTTTTGTAGTTTTTCTTTCTCTGCGTCAGAAAATTCCAATCTCGCCAGCTTGGCAATTCTTTCAACTTCTTCTTTTGAAATACTCATAAGCGCACTATACCATATTTTGCGCGATTATTCCACTTATCCTATAATACCTAGAGGTTATTAATGAAAGGAAAATATGATATTTTTTTGGATAATATTGGCCATTGTGGTGATTGGCCTGATTGGCCTGTATAACAGCCTGATCACTTCCCGCAACCGCGCGGACGAAGCTTGGTCTGATATCGAAGTCCAGCTCAAAAGAAGATACGATCTAATACCCAACTTGGTCAATACAGTCAAAGGTTATGCCAAACAGGAATCCAGCGTTTTAGAAAATGTGACCCGAGCGCGCAATATGGCCATGGCCGCCGGCAGTATGCAAGAAAAAGCAAAAGATGAAAACCTGCTCTCAGGCGCTTTGAAAAGTTTGTTTGCAGTGGCCGAAGCCTATCCTGATCTAAAATCAAACCAGAACTTTATGCGGCTGCAGTCAGATTTAACTGACACAGAAGATAAAATTCAGGCAGCGAGAAGATTCTACAACGGCCAGGTCAGAGATTTTAACACCAAACTGCAGGTCTTCCCCACCAATCTGATTGCCGGGATGTTTGGATTTAAAACGCGAGAATTTTTCGACATTGATGAAAAGGGGGTAGAAGGCCAGCCGGTTGAGGTGAAATTCTAAAACTATTGACTGTTGACTATTGACTTTTGACCGGTCAATCGTTAATCGTCAATTGTCAAACATGGTTTACACTGAGATTGCCCGCAACAAAAGAAAAACCGCTTTATTTATGACTTTTTTCCTAGTCCTAATTATCGGGCTGGGATATGTCTTTGGTTTGTACTTTGAACAACCGGGAATTTTGCCGGTTGTAGTTGTTTTTTCGGTTGCGATGAGTTTGTTCAGCTATTTTTTTTCTGACAGAGTAGCGCTGGGAATCTCTCACGCCAAACAAATCAATCGATCAGATGACGAAGACCTTTACCGCACTGTGGAAAATTTAAGCATTGCCGCAGGTCTGCCTACTCCCAAAATTTACCTAATAAACGATACTGCTATGAATGCCTTTGCCACGGGGAGAGACCCCAAGCATGCAACGGTCGCCATCACTTCCGGACTTCGCTCCCAGCTTAGCAAACCAGAATTGGAAGGCGTTATGGCACACGAACTTTCACACATTGGCAATTATGACATCCGGCTCTCTACCATAATCGTGGTTTTGGTTGGAATCATTGCCCTCATTTCCGACTGGATGCTAAGGATTAGTTTTTATGGCGGCAGGAGAAGAAGCAACAATAATTCCGGCGGTAATGGCATTATTTTGTTAATTGGCGTTGTGCTGGCATTCCTCTCTCCTCTAATCGCTACACTTATTCAACTGGCCATTTCCCGAAAGCGCGAATATCTGGCAGATGCTTCCGGGGCATTGCTCACCCGCTACCCCCAAGGATTGGCCCAAGCACTAGAAAAAATTTCCCATGACCATGAGCCTTTGGAAGTGGCCAACAAAGCCACGGCTCATTTGTATTTTTCCGATCCGCTCGATGAACATAAAAGAAAAAAAGACGGCATAGGAAAATTCGCGTCACTTTTTCAAACCCACCCGCCGATTGCCGATCGAATTACTAGGTTAAGGCAAATGAATTTTTAGTTATTAGTTCATCGTTATTCGGCGTCACTGCTCGTATCGTTGTTGGACGGTGTTGTGCTTCTTATCCCATCCCCGAGGCGAGAGCTCGGTCTTGTAATCGGGGATCTTAACTAAGATTCCCGCCTACGATAGCATTATGGCTTGGGCTGAGCCCAAGCCAAGCTAATATCGGGAATGGGTAGAAAGGATATTCTTTATCACCTCGCTCCGAAATCCCCTACTGTTCAAACTACGCGCTAACTTTTCCCTGTCAGTCGGGGATTTTTTGTTTATAAATTTTTGGGCTAAGGCTTTTTCTTGTTCTAGAGACAGAAGCTCATTCAGCATATTTTCTGTCATACTTTTCTCTATCCCCCGCTCTAAAAGTTTCTTCAACAGCATAAAATATCCAAAAGTTTTATACTTGATCAAATTATCCAGATAAACTTCGGCAAATTGCTGGTCATTGATCAGCCCCTGTTCAGACAATTTTCCGAGCACTTGCTCAGTAATTTCAGGCTCAAATCCTCTCAGCTTCAACTTCTGGCTAAGTTCAAATTCAGTATGCAGCCGGATTTCCAAGAGTTTAACAGCTTTTTCATAAGCCTTGACAAACTCTTGTTTTATTATTCTTGACATAACTGATATAATAATAACATAAGACAAACTTTATGAACCATTTCTCATTCATTCTAGAACGGCTGTCTTCCAGAGCGAAAAACGCGCTCATCACCTCTCAAAAGCTCTCGGAAGAACTTCATCATAACCACATCGGCTCTGAACACTTGCTCTATGGCATTGTTCAAGAGATTTCTTCATTTGCCTCTGAAATTCTCCTGAAAAACAAAATTACTCCTGAGGTTGTTAAACAAGAGATCATTCAACTTAATAAATTTAATCCTTCGACTTCGCATCAAAGTAAACTTTCAAACAATCTCAAAGAGGTTATTGAAAAATCCGCGATTGTGGCCACCCGCTATCAATACCAATTTATCGGCACCGAACATTTTCTTTACGGCATTACAGAGATGGAAAACGACGAAGCCAAGACCATACTTTTGAATCTCAGGGTCTCAGTCCAAGAGCTTAAAAAAAACTTGGTTTCGATTTTTGAAAATGTTTCCAAGTTTCCGGATATTCTTAATGTCGAGGAACAACCCTTGATGGACGAGCGCTCGTCTGGCAAAACCCCGGCCCTTGACTACTTCGCCGCTGACCTGACCAAAAAAGCCCAACGCGGCAAAATTGATCCAGTGATTGGACGCAAACACGAAATCGAAAGATTGATTAGCATACTCAATCGCCGCACCAAAAATAACCCCGTGCTCATCGGGGAGCCCGGGGTCGGAAAAACCGCAATCGTAGAGGGCTTGGCGCTGGCCATAGTAAAACACGAAGTTCCGGATTCTTTATTGGATAAAAAAATTATCACGCTGGACATGGCTTTGGTGGTGGCAGGCTCTATGTTCCGCGGGGAGTTCGAACAACGCCTCAAACAAGTGATTGATGAGGTGAAAGCCAACCCTGAAATTATTTTATTCATAGACGAACTCCACACCATTGTCGGGGCCGGCGCCACTACCGGCTCTTTGGACGCCGCCAATATTCTCAAACCAGCGCTCGCTCGCGGCGAGATCAGAGTGATTGGGGCCACTACGCTTTCGGAATACAAAAAACACATAGAACACGACGCGGCTCTGGAACGCCGGTTCCAGCCGATTCTGATCGAAGAACCCAACGTGGAAGAAACTCTCAAAATTTTGGAGGGGTTACGACCCTCATATGAAAAGCACCACGCGGTCACAATCACCGACCAGGCTTTGAGAGCAGCCGTGGATCTGTCCACGCGCTACATTAACGACCGATTCTTGCCTGACAAGGCATTGGACCTGATTGATGAAACAGCAGCCTACTCCAAAACCATTAATGTCAAAACCAAAAACATCCGGGTGATCAAAAAAATTGAGTCTGAACTGCAAAAGCTGGAAGAAGAAAAAAACAAGGCCGTCATGATCCAGGATTTTACCACTGCCCTGCACCTTAAATCCCAAGAAGACAAATTAAAAAAGCAGATAACCGATTACCAAAAAATATCAGTGAGAAAAATCGGGAAAGAACTGCAGATAACAGACGAGGACATTGCCCGCACAGTTTCCAGTATTACCAAAATTCCCCTTAATAAACTGCTCCGAGCAGAAGCCAGGAAACTCGCTAACTTGGAAAAAAACCTGCAAAACAGAATCATCGGCCAAGAAGAGGTAACCAGAATCATCGCCGCTGCAGTCAGACGTTCTCGCGCCGGCATCAATTCGCCTGCCCGCCCGATCGCCTCTTTCCTCTTCTTAGGCCCCACGGGAGTGGGCAAAACCGAAACCGCCAAAGTGCTGGCTCAAGAAGTGTTTTCCGCCGGAGGCGGATCCGCCTCTGGCGGAGAAAACCCCGCTACCCCCTTGATCCGCGTGGACATGTCAGAATTTATGGAACGGCACAATGTCGCCCGCCTGATCGGCGCGCCCGCCGGCTATGTCGGCTACGAAGAAGGCGGCAGGCTCACGGAAGAAATCAGAAAAAAACCCTACGCCGTGGTGTTGTTTGACGAAATCGAAAAGGCTCACCCGGATGTGTTTAATATCCTTTTGCAAATCCTCGAGGAAGGCGAACTGACCGATGCCGCGGGCAAACGGGTAAACTTCAAAAACACCATCATAATTATGACTTCAAACATTGGGGCGCAAGAACTAACCCGCCAAGCTGGATCTTTGGGCTTCTCTCTTGACCGGACCAATGAGTCGGTTTTAGCCCGGACCGAAGCAGAAGCAGAATACGACCAGACCAAAGAAAGCGTATTGGGTAAATTGAAAGAAACCATGCGGCCAGAACTGATAAACAGGATCGACAAGGTTTTGGTTTTTCGGCCTCTGAATATGGAAACAATCAAAAAAATAGTCAGTTTAGAGCTTCTCAAACTGGTTGAACATATTTATCGCCAGCAAGGAGTACGGCTTAGCGTCGATCGGGAAGTCACCAAACTGATCGCGGAAAAAAGCTATGATCCGGCGCAAGGCGCGCGGTTTGTCAGAAGGAAAATTCAAGAGCTGATCGAGGATCCGCTGGCGGAAAAAATCATCACGGGAGAAATCAAAAAAGATTCATTCGTTAAAATTTCTACAGAAAAGGACAAGATTGAAATCAAACAGTTGGACTTGGCCAAAGTATAAATGAGCGTAATAAGTCAATTTAAAACACTAGGTCAATTTATATTTGACCTAGTGTTTCCAATTAACTGCGCTGGTTGTGGTCGGGAAGGAAGATATTTGTGCGCCGCGTGCCTGCCAAAACTTAAAAAATTTGACAATCAAATATGCATTGTCTGCCGCCAGCCCTCACCATACGGCAAAACCCATACTGGCTGTGTGAGTAAAAACACCATTGATGGAATTGTTTCAGCGCTCTCCTATAAAGACCCTCTGGTTAAGCGCGTGATAGAGCTATTTAAGTATAAATTTATCCAAGAATTATCCGAAGATTTAGCTGCGGCGCTGCTAAATGAAATCAGCGCTCAAGGTTTGGGCGATTATTTTCGAGAATTTATCCTTATTCCGGTTCCTCTACATAAAAAGCGATTCAATTGGCGGGGCTTCAACCAAGCGGAACTGCTGGCAGCAAGCCTGGCAAAGATAAACGGCATAGAAACTAACACGGATTTGATTATTAGAAGCAAGAATACCAAACCGCAAACCAAGTTAAGCGCCACTGAACGGAAACAAAATTTAACTGACGCCTTTCGCGAACAGGCCGCCCAAATTGCGGGTAAAAAATTTTTGCTGGTGGATGATGTGGTTACCACCGGAGCGACGCTTAACGAGCTTGCCAAGCTCTTAAAAAAATCAAAAGCCCAGGAAGTCTGGGCTGTGACGGTGGCGCATGGGTGACTTGTTCACATAACGTTTCTGGCTATGCGATGTCCGCCGAAGCTTTAGCGTAGGCGGGGATATGGGTGAAGCGGAGCGGAACCGCATACACGTTGTTATATGATGTAATAATATATTCTTAATCCCGAGGAGCCACAGCGAGAGATATGTCATCGGGGCATTTTTATTTTGAAATTTTTCTCTGTCTGGTTCGATTCTTAAGGTATCGCTCAATGGCTTCTTTCGAAGTCAGCCAGTTCCTGCCCTCTTTGTGTGCTTCTAGTTTTCCTTGTCTGGCAAGCAAATTTAAATATTTAGCAGAAAAGGGAGTATATTTAGATATTTCAGCGAGCGTCAAAAAATTTTCCTGTTTTCTGGTTGCAGGAGTTAAGGTTTTAAGATAAATGTCGAGCGAGCGCTCTATGGATTGAGTGATAAATTTTATCAATGGTTCGTATTTGTTGTTATCCGCTTTATCTAGCACATCATAATATTTTTTGCGGTCATTTTTTAGAATAATAACCAATGGATAGCCGGCTTGCATGAGCAACAAGTTCATTATTAAACGCGCTGTTCTGCCGTTGCCGTCAAAAAATGGGTGAATGTGGACTAATTTATGATGTAGTAGGGCGGAAAGCTCAATGATGTTTATTTTGTTTTTTTGCGTCTTGAGCCAACTGATTAAATCTCTCATTCTTTGGGGAACCTGCAAAGCGTCAGGTGGCGTGTGTTTAGCTCCGCCTATGATTACTTTGGCGTTTCTGTAACGGCCAGCCCATTCTCTGTCAGTTTCTTGAGTAATAATTTGATGTAGATTTCTGATCAACATTTCAGAGATAGTATGCCGTTTATTTTTATCAATTAAATCATAAAGATATTCCAAAGCTGCGTGGTGGTCTTTCGCTTCTAAGTGATCTTTTAAGGGTTTGCCTTTTATTGTTATGCCTTCGCTAATAACCAAAAAAGTCTCTTTTAAAGTCAAAGAGTTGCCCTCTATGGCGTTTGAATTATAGGTCATTTCTATCTGAAATTTTTCCCGCAGTTTTTGCACTGCTGATTTTGGCAAGGGGCGGAGCTTGTTGAGTTTGGTCAGTTTTTCCTCCAAACGATTTTTTATGATTGGTGATAGGTGGGTCATAGCAAATACTTAATATGGTTTAGTTAATTATTTATAGTATACCATATTAAGGAAATTGGTCAAATTTTTGGGATTTTGGGCAGGAGGGGTTGTTGGGGTGCATGTCCGTTCACCCGCCTCTGGCAGGCCTCTTGCGGGAATGCCCCTACGCCAAGACAAAAATAAAATTTGTTCATTACAGAAAAATGGTCTCGCTAAGGCGAGACAAAAAGAAAAGCATATTTCATATAACATCTGGAATAAAAGAAGTCGCGAAGCGACCGACAGTATGACGCAGAGCCCGCCTACTTTTTCAAAAATTCTTTTGCTTTGAGAATAAGAACACAACTAGGACCATGGGTGATTTTACTTTCCATCACCATTCTCACCGCATCACCAAACTTAACTTTAACTAGTTTTATGTTTTCTGTCCCCTCTTGATTGGTTTTTATAAAATTAAGTTTTCTAGCGAGGAATAAATAGGCAGGAGATTTAATAACTGTTGTAAATGGATTAACGATTCCAAGTCCGATCCATTCTTCAGCTTTGATTCCGAGTTCTTCTTCCAGTTCTCTTTTCGCTGTATCAAGCGGTTTTTCATTTTCGTCAATGGCACCACTTACAACTTCAATGCTATCCTGTTCGACGGCATAGTGGAATTCATCGGTTAAATATGCATGGTCATTATCATCAAGAGGAAGAACAGAAATACCTGGTTTCATACTAACAACGCCAAAAATACCTGGCTTTCCATCGGGTCTAGTAACTTGGTCTTCTTTCACTTCTATCCATAAATTTTTGTACTTCAGGGCAGTTTCGTTTACTGTCCAAGGACCATTTTTTCTTATCATTTAAATACTAATCTAGTTAAAGTTTATAAAATGTATGATTCGTAGTAGGCGGGCTCGAGTAATATTGCACATAACGTTCCAGAATATGCGATGTTTGCCAGCGGTATAATATCGCAAAGCGGTACAGCCAGCAAATATGGGCGGAGGATTGCGGAGGTACGGAGCAAGCCGTAGCCGCATACACGCTGTTAGGCGATGTGTTATTCAAAATTTTTAATAAAAGTTATTTTTGAACCCGCTGTTATGTCAGATGCTCCCATGTCAGCTAGTTTTCTTTTGCCCCTTGTCTTAGCATATTTTTTTCCACCGGTTTCAAGTGAAAACTCATCGGCATATCGTCTGACTTGAGATAAGCCGTGGCCGTATTGTGAGGAGGTTAAATACTCAACACCTTCTTGACCTCCAAATCCTTGACCTTGATCAGAAACCTCAAATGTAATTTTTTTAGGTTCAAAAATAATTTTTATTTCTCCGCTTCCAACATTTTCAAAAGCATTTCTCGCGACTTCAATGAAGTGATACAGCATGTTTTGTAATTTTTTCTCATTAGGGTTCAGATTATTTTCAGCGCAAATCTGTGACCACCATTCGTTTATTGCTCCCGGAATCCAGCTTGAGCCATGTTCTGTTTGGAAACGAACAACTTCTGGGTCTATTTCGCGATCGCCGAAGTGTGATTCGTCAAATCTAATACTATACATTTTTGGTCCATGCTCATGCTGTTCAATATCTTGCGAGAAATACTTTTCGTTTTCCATAAAAATTTTGAATAATATTTCGCCTAACTGGTTTTTATCTGGTCTATATATTATATCCTAACAATAATTTGTTGGTTATGCAAACTTTTGGTATAATATCCACATGGAAGATATTTTAGACAAAACTGAACGCTCGATGCGCTTGCGCAATTATAGCCCCCAAACCATCAAGGCATATCTGCTCTGTATAAGAGAGTATATCATTTTTTCAAAAGAAAGTGGCGCCACAAACAAGCAAAAAGCGATTGAAGAATTTTTGCTTAATAAGCACCAACGGAAACAATCGCCTGGAAAATGAGGTTGACGTGCGTTATGTCCAAGAGCTCCTTGGGCATACAAACATACGCACGACTCAAATCTATACCCGAGTGACAAATCCGAAACTTAAGAATATAAAAAGTCCTCTGTAAAAAATATGGCTGTGAGTGATTTACTTCAGAGGTACAAAGGCGAAGCCGGGAAATTCTTCCATCTCGGTTTCTTTTTCTGAAATTTTCTTGATTTTCCAAACCGAATACCCAATCGGGGTCACCATCACTCCCCCAACTTTCAGCTGGTCAATTAGTTGTTGCGGCAATTCAGCGGCAGTGGCGGAAACTAAAATTTTGTCAAACGGAGCGGATCGCGGCAATCCCACCGTTTGGCCAGCGGCCGATATTGCTGCCTGTTTAAATTTATATTTAGCCAAATTCTTCCGTCCAAACTCCACTAATTCAGGCACAACCTCCACGCCCTGCACTTCTCCCCTACTCCCAACTATTTGCGCCAGCAACGCCGTGGTCCAGCCAGAACCTGAGCCCACGTCCAAAATTTTCTCGCCTTTTTTGGGATCCAGCAAATTTAACATAAACAAAACAGTGCTCGGCTGAGAGATTGTTTGTTCCTCGGCAATCGGTAACGGGTAATCAAAATAAGCTTCTTCTCTGAAACTTATTGGCACAAAGTCCGCCCGGTCCACAACCTTAAAAACCTGAGCAATTTCTTTGGATCCAAACCCTACTGATTGGTCTAAATAATTATACAAATCCCGCTGGTTCATAATTAAACTATAACAGTTTTATACATTTGACACATCTGATACACTTTTGATACACTTCTGATATGTCTACAACTAAAACTAGGATCAATATAAGTTTGTCAGATGACATAACTGATGCACTTGCGAAGTTGGCCCGACGCGACGGGATGCCTCAAGCAACTAAAGCCGCCAGGCTTTTGGAAACAGCCCTGGAAATAGAAGAAGATCAGGTTTGGGATAAGATTGCTAAAAGGCGCGATACCAAAAACGCGCGCTATCTCTCCCATAAAACCGTCTGGAAATAATGTCTGCGTTTAAGATTGCCTACCATCATCAGGTGGTTTCTCTGGACCTCCCTAAACTTTCAAGTGAATGGAAAGCAAAAATCAAGCGGGCAGTTGAAGAACGTTTGACCATTCATCCCGATCTTTACGGCAGACCCCTGCGCCGTTCCTTGAAGGGGTATCGAAAACTACGCGTGGGCGACTACCGAGTCATTTTTAAAATTGAGAAAAATACTGTTAAAATTTTGATTATTGAGCATCGATCGGTGGTTTACAGTAGGATTGACAAACGAGTCAAGAGTAACTAATCTGAACCAGAGAATGGAGAGGTGCCCGAGTGGTTTAAGGGAACGGTTTGCTAAACCGTGGCGCCTAATAAGTGCCCCGTGGGTTCAAATCCCACCCTCTCCGCCACTTCTTCGCTCCTAACAGAGCTACTCCGCCTGCGCCTGAAGCTTCGGCGGATCCTGCGAAGCCTTGTGCGAAGTAGGAGAAGTGCAAGCACCTTGCACTCATTGGGAGCGAAGAAGTGTCCTACGAAGCTTTAGCGTAGTAGGACCAATACTATGTATTACGTTTATATTTTACAAAGCCGGAAGGATAGAAGTTATTACACTGGTTCGACTCAAGACATAAAAAGTCGAATTACCAAACATAACAATAAAGAAGTTAAATACAGTGCAACAAAAGCACCCTTTGATCTTGTCTGGTACTGTGCTTTCAAGGATAAAGAAAAGGCACTAAGTTTCGAAAAATATTTAAAAATCGGATCAGGTTTTGCTTTTGCAAGAAAAAGATTAGTTTAATAAAAACAAATCAGCTCGCCTGTCCGCCGACTTGTCCGCCCAAGCTTCAGCGTCGGCGGAAGCCTCGGCGAAGGTGGGAATAAAGTCAAGGCCAATAGCAGGCGTTTCTTTACTGAATTAAGATTTTTTGATATCATAATTTTGAAAGCATCTTATGAGTTGATGATATCAAAGTTTTGAAACTAGTGTCCAAGTTATAGCAAAAATCGCTAAAGCGTTAGGTATTCACGTTGAAGATTTGCTGAAATAATATGAAGAGTCAAACAATAACTTTCTAGTCTCTTCAGCAAGTGATATAGTTAATCAAAGGTCGATGATTTAATCAATAAAATAATGAGGTCAAAAATCTATGGCATTATTTCTTGGAGTCCATGATCTAAAAAAGAATATGGGCAGTGGCTGGGAAGGTTATAAAAAGGCCTGTGCCGAGCTTGGCTGCC